>NZ_JZKF01000003.1 GCF_000962825.1 Actinoplanes rectilineatus | reverse complement strand
GGCACCGGTCGAGTCCAGCTCGCCGAACGTCCCCGGACCCGAGGCGGCCAACAACCGGCACAACTGCTGGTAGCCCGCCACCGGCGCATCGCCGCGACGAAGATGCCAGGCATTGACCTCCAGGATGCACGCCCACACGTCACCGGCCGACCGCAACAACCCGAAGCACCGCTGCCGCTGAGCCCGCGTCACCCGCAGACCGATCCGGGCAGTGCGATGCACCACCGGCCCGACACCCACCCGAAGCCTAGGCATGAGACCAGTATCCACGAGACCCTAGGCGCGAAGCAATAGTGAGCCCGTGGTGACATCCAACAATCCGGTGCCCGACCGACCCGGTGAACATTCGTGGTCAACGCACTAGCGAACTATGCTCGACGGGTGTCCGCCACCTCGCTTGCCGCCATGCTCCGTGAGCGTGGGCTGAGGCTCACGCCGCAGCGCCAGCTGATCCTCGAGGCTGTGCACGAACTCGGCCATGCCACGCCGGAGTCCGTGCACAACGCCGTCCGCGAGCGAGCCGCCGGCGTCAACATCACCACTGTCTACCGCACGCTGGAGCTTCTCGAGGAGCTCGGCCTGGTGAACCACACGCATCTGTCGCACGGCTCGCCGACCTATCACGCGGCCGGTGAGGATCAGCATGTCCATCTCGTCTGCCGCTCCTGCGGTTCGATCTCCGAGATGGATCCCGCGGTGATGCGGCCGGTCACCGACCAGTTGCTGCGTGAGCGGGATTTCCGGGTGGACGTGGGGCACGTCTCGTTGTTCGGGGTGTGCGGCGATTGCAAGGAGGCCGAGTGAGCGTCGTGATGGTCGAGGACCTCGACCCGTCCGCTGCCGACGCGGGCGTGCCGGCGCACTTCGGTGACCCGATGCGTGAGCAGCGTCTGCTGGAGACCGCGGTCGGCCTGGTCGACCGGTCCAACCGGGATGTGCTGGCGGTGCCGGGCGAGGAGCGTGCGAGCTGGCTGCACACGCTGACCACGCAGCATCTGACCGGCCTGTCCGTGGGGCAGGGCAGTGAGCTGCTGGTCCTCTCCCCGAACGGGCATGTCGAGCAGCACGCGTTCGTCACCGAGGACGGCACGACCGCGTGGCTCGACACCGAGCCGGGTGCGGGCGCGGGCCTGCTGAAATACCTGGAGATGATGCGGTTCTTCACGAAGGTGGAGCCGCGGGACGCTACCGCCGAGATGGCGGTGCTGTCGCTGGTCGGTCCCGGGGCCGCGGATCTCTTCCCGGATCTGGGCGAACCCCGGGTGGGTGCGGTGCCGGGTGCGAAATTCGCCGCCGGCGCGGTGCCTGCCGGGGCGACGAGCCTCTACGGGGTACGTGACTTCGAAGGTGGCCTGGCCCGCCGCGTTCCGTACGGCGTCGACCTGCTGATCCCCCGTGCCGCCCGGACGGCCGTCATCGAACGGCTGGGCGTGGCGCGGGCCGGGCTCTGGGCGTTCGAGGCGGTCCGGGCCGCCCGCCGCACGCCGCGGCTGGGTTGGGAGACCGACCACCGGACGCTGCCCGCCGAGGCCGGTTTCATCGCCACCGGTGTGCACCTCGACAAGGGTTGCTACCGGGGGCAGGAGACCGTTGCCCGGGTGCACCACCTGGGCCGTCCGCCGCGTCGCCTGGTCCTGCTGCACCTGGACGGGGTGGCCACCGATCACCCGCCGGCGCGGGGCACCGCGGTCGAGCTGGACGGCCGGGCGGTCGGTTTCGTCGGCACCGCGGTCCGGCACCACGAACTCGGCATGATCGCCCTGGCCGTCGTGAAGCGCAACGTCGCCGACGACGCCCGCCTGACCGTGGGGGAGTCGGCCGCGGCCATCGACCCGGAGTGATCACGGTCCCGCATGGCAGGATGCAGGGCATGACCGGGACCTTGATCACCGTCGCTCCTACCGGCGCGGAGAGCCGTAAGGCCGACGTGCCGGCGTTGCCGGTGACGCTCGACGAGCTGGTGTCGACCGCCAAGGAGTGCGAGGCGCTCGGCGCGTCGGTCGTCCACGTGCACATCCGGGATGCCGCGGCCCGGCCGACCCTGGATCGGGGCCGGCTGCGCGAGACCGTGGTGGCGCTGCGGGAGTCCACCGGCCTGATCGTGCAGCTGTCGTCGGGTGGCGCGGTGACCGACCCGGAGGCCGATCGGCTGGCCGTGCTGGACGCCGCCCCGGAGATGGCCTCCTGCACGATGGGCACCGTCAATTTCGGGGACGACGTGTTCCTGAACCGGTGGGAGTTCATCGTCGACCTGCACACCCGGATGCAGGAGTGCGGCATCGTCCCCGAGTACGAGATCTTCGACCTGGGCCAGCTCACCACGCTGCGCCGTCTTCTCGACAAGCATGGCCTGCCCGCCGGCGGTCACGTGCACGCCGACCTGGTGATGGGCGTGCCGGGCGGGATGCCGGGCACCGCCGCCGCCCTGGTCGCCTGCGAGCAGGTGATCCGGGATCTGCCGGCCGGTTCCACGTTCTCGGCGACCGGCATCGGCCGGAGCACGCTGCCGGTGATGCTGGCGTCGCTGGCGTGCGGCGGGCATCTGCGGGTCGGCATGGAGGACACCCTGACGTATGCGAAGGGCCGCCCGGTCGAGTCGAACATGCAGCTGGTGGCCCGTGCCGTCGGTTTCGCCCAGTTGGCCCAGCGTCCCCCTCTGACCCCCGCTCAAGCTCGTGACCTGCTCGGAGTTCCACACCGATGATCGTTGCTGAAGTCGTTCGTTCCGGGTTCGTGGAGAGCGTCCACCACGGTGTCGTCGCGGTGGTCGGTGGTGACAGCCTCGGTGACGTGACCGCCCCGGTCTTCCCGCGGTCGTCGAACAAGCCGTTGCAGGCGGTCGGGATGCTCGGGTGCGGTCTGGTGCCGCGTGAGGAGGCCGACCTGGCCCTGTTCAGCGCGAGCCACGACGCCGAGCCGTTCCACGTGGACCGGGTGCGTGCCGTCCTGGCGTCGGTCGGTCTCGGCCCGGAGGCGCTGCTCTGCCCGGCCGAGTTGCCGATGGGGGAAGCGTCCCGGAATGCCTGGCTGCGGGCGGGCGGTGGTCCCGAGCCGATCCTGATGAACTGTTCCGGCAAGCACGCCGGCATGCTCGCGACCTGCGTGGCCAACGGTTGGCCGCTGGACTCGTACCTCGCAAATGATCATCCGTTGCAGAAGGCTCTCGCCGACGCGGTGAGCCGGCTCGCGGGTGAGCCGATCGCCGCCGAGGGGGTGGACGGTTGTGGTGCTCCGGTGCTGGCCGTCTCGCCGCTGGGTCTGGCCCGGGCTTTCCTGCGGCTGGTCGAGGCCGAGCCGGGTACGCCCGAGCGCCGGGTCGCCGATGCCATGCGGGCGCATCCGGAGCTGGTGGCCGGTACCGGCACCGAGGACACCGTGTTGATGTCCGCGGTGCCGGGCCTGTTGTCGAAGAAGGGCGCGGACGGTGTGGCGGTGGCCGCGGTGCCCGGGGTGGGTGCGGTGGCGGTGAAGATCTCCGACGGTTCGGCGCGGGCCCGGATGCCGGTGCTGCTGTCGGAGTTGCGGCGGCTCGGTGTGGCGGTGCCGCCGGTGCTGGCCGAGGTGGTGCTCGGCGGTGGGCGTCCGGTGGGTGAGGTTCGTCCGATTCGGTAACGGTGGGTGACTCGTTTCACGCTAGCAATTGCAAGCATTGTGCTTGCAAGAGCTAGCACTCGGGGCTACCGTCGAGCCATGGCCACGCCCAAGGATCTGCCCGAGGACATCGGATCGTTCATCCGTGACCTGCGGCAGACCGCGAAGATCTCGCTGCGGCAGCTCGCCGACAAGGCCGGGGTGAGCAACCCCTACCTCAGCCAGATCGAGCGTGGCCTGCGTAAACCGAGCGCCGAGGTGTTGGCGCAGATCGCCGGCGCCTTGCGAGTGTCGACGCCCGCGATGTATTTGCGGGCGGGATTGCTCGATGGCGAGGGCCAGCAGGGCGTGCTGGCTGCCATCGCGGTCGACCCGGAGCTCACGATCGCGCAGAAGCAGTCTCTGACGCAGATCTACGAGACGTTCCGTAACGAGAACGCCCGCGCTGAACCGCCCCGGACCACTCCGACCGAGGAGACCTCATGACCGAGCAGACCAAGACCCGCATCCCCGCCCCCCTCTACGCCGCCGCCGGCGCCGGTGACCTCGCCTTCGAGCAGCTCAAGAAGCTGCCCGCCGTGGTCACCGAGCTGAGCGACAAGGCCGCCGCGTCGCTGCGCACCTACAACGAGCAGGCCAACACCCGGGCCGCCGAGCTGCGCGACAAGGCGAACGGCACCGACTTCACCGCCATCCGGGACAACGCGGCCACCGCGGCCACCTCGTTCGCCCAGGTCGCGCAGGAGAAGGCGGTTGCCGCCTACACCGCTCTGGTGGCCCGCGGCGAGCGCGTCGTCGGTTCCGGTGTGGTGGAGACCGCCGACG
The DNA here is from genome assembly GCF_000962825.1 of Actinoplanes rectilineatus. GTDB lineage: Bacteria > Actinomycetota > Actinomycetes > Mycobacteriales > Micromonosporaceae > Actinoplanes > Actinoplanes rectilineatus. The sequence continues at coordinate 241,722 of NZ_JZKF01000003.1, read as the reverse complement.
TGGTCAACGCCGACATCGAGGCCACCGAGGCGTCGAAGGCCGTCGAGGCGCCGGTGCCCACCGAGCCGAAGGCCGTCGAGGCCGCGCCGAAGCCGCGCAAGCGCGTCAAGCCGGCTGTCGCCAAGACCGACGAGAAGTCCGCGGAGTAAGAACGCGACCGAGTCGGCACCACGACATGATCTGCGGGCCCCGGCTTTGCCGGGGCCTGCCGCATAGACTCGGGACATGGCCACTTCCACGCCGATCTTCTTCGCCGACGTCCGGTACTACATCGACGTGACGGTCTTCCTCGTCGCGGTCATCGTCCAGGCGATCGCCCTGATCCACTGCCTCACCCAGCGTGGGCCGGGATTCCAGGCGCTCGGCACCCTGCCGAAGGGCGCGTGGGCGGCGATCATCGCCGTCTGTCTGGTGATCACCGTGCTGACCAGCGGTCGCATCCTGATGATCAGCATGATCGGCATCGCCGCGGCGCTGATCTACCTGCTCGACGTCCGTCCCGGTCTCAAGGACCTGTCGGACGGCAAGGGCCTCTGGTGACGGCGTTCCGCGCCTCCGCGCGCCGGTGAGGGGCCGTTTCGGTCCACCTCCGCCGGACGGCGGTCCGCGTCTGCAGCGCATGGACCGGACCGGGCCGCGGACGGGCCGGCCCACCTTGCCGGTTCCGGCCACCGAGGTGGTCCTTCTCCCTTCCGGTGTACGCGTGGAGCAGCTCGTCACCGGCACGGGTGAACCGGTGACCGTGTTCGCGCACGGGCTGGCCGGGGACATCGCCGGCACCCGCCCGCTCGGCAGTGGTGTGGCCGGCCGCCGGGTGTTCTTCCACTTCCGCGGGCACGGCCGGTCCGATGTGCCGCCCGGCCCGTGGTCGTTCGGTGATCTGGCGGCCGAGTTGCGCGGTGTCGCCGACCGGTCCGGTGCGACCCGCGCGGTGGGCGTCAGCATGGGTGCGGCGGCGCTCTGCCGGGTGCTGGCCGAGACGCCGGACCGTTTCGAGCGGGTGGTGTTCTACCTGCCCGCCGTGGTGGACGGCCATCGTCCGGAGTCCTCGGTGGAACGCCTGGCCAGGCTGCTCGCCTCGGTCGAGTCCGGGGAGGCCGCGATGATCGCCGACGCGGTGGAGCAGGAGCTGCCGCCGTCGGTGCGCAACACCCCGGCCGGGTGGAGTTTTCTGCGGCAGCGGGTCGAGCAGTTGCAGCGGGACGGCCTGGCGCCGGAGCTGGAGTCGCTCTGGCCGGAGCCGGCGGTGCCCGACGAGCGGCTGCTCCGCGCCTTCCGCGGCCGGGCTCTGGTGATCGGCTGCCGGGGCGACGACGTGCACCCGTTGGCCTGGGCCGAACGGCTGGCCGGACTGCTGCCGAACGCCGGGCTCGAGGTGTTCGACCGGCCGTCCGTTCTCTGGAACAACCGTCGTGAGCTGCGGGATCGGATCTCCACCTTCCTGAACGGGTGACCCGTAACTTTTCCGGCGTCGATCCGGTGTTCCTGACGTGCGCGTGTCCCCTAAATCCGTCTTTTTCGCATTGGTAGTTCTCGGGCTGCCGTTCGCGGTCGTGACCGGGTGGGCTCTCGGCGCTCCGTCCCCGCAGCCCCTCGCCTCCTCCGACGATGCCGACGCCCTGTCCGGCACCTTCTCCGGTGGCGACGCCCCGGCCCCCGGCGGCGGCGTCCTCGGCACGGCGCCGACCCCGGTCACCCGGACCACACCGGTCTCCGGCAACCGGCCGGACCGGCAGCCGCCGACCGTCACCACCGCACCGGCGGCGACCTCCGCCGGCCCCACACCCACGCCGACCGTGAGCACGGTGGTGGTGACCGTGACACCCTCGCCGTCGGAGCCGGCCGTCACCACGACCACCACCAGGCCACCACTGATCGTGCTGCCACCGGTGCCGACTCCCACCCAGCCCGCCACCGCGGAACCGGACCCCGGGTCGTCGGGTGCCGGCGGCGACCCGGATCCGACGACCCGGCTCCGCGGAAAGTAGCCGGCGGGCAATAAGCTCCCGGAACGTGAATGCAGATCAGAGTCGTCCGGTCACCGCCCTCCGCCAGTTCGTGGTGGGTGTCGGACTGCTGGGCCGTGGACTCGGCATCGTCCTGAGCAACCCGCGGCTGCTGCTGCTCGGCCTGCTCCCGGCCCTGCTCTCCGGGCTCGTCTACATGATCGCCCTGATCGTGTTCCTCCGTTTCCTGCCCGACCTGTCGGGACAGGTCACCTGGTTCGCCGGCGACTGGGCCGGCTGGCTGCGCGGCACCGTCGAAGTGATCGCCGGCGCCGGGCTGCTTGGCCTCGCGGTGCTGTTCGGCATCCTCACCTTCACCGCGGTCACCCTGGTGATCGGCGACCCGTTCTACGAGAAGATCTCCGAACTGGTCGAGGAACGGTTCGGCGGCGTACCGGACGCGGTCGAGGCCGGGTTCTGGCGGTCGACGCGGCGCAGTGTGGCCGACGCGCTCCGGCTGATCGGCATCTCCATCCTGGTCGGCATCCCGCTCTTCCTCCTCGGCTTCCTCCCGGTGGCCGGGCAGACCGTGATCCCGGTGCTCGGCGGCGCGATCGGCGGCTGGCTGCTCGCCCTGGAACTGACCGGTGTGCCGTTCCAGCGCCGCGGTCAGCGCCTGCGGCACCGGCGCGTGGTGCTCGCCCAGGACAAGCCGCTGACCCTGGGCTTCGGCGGTGCGGTCTTCGCGGCGTTCCTGATCCCGCTCGGCGCTGTCCTCCTGATGCCGGCCGCGATCGCCGGAGCCACGCTGCTGGCCCGCAAATCCCTCGGCAAGTCGATCTGACCTGATCGGATCGGGCAGCAGGGATCGGGCGGGACGGGGTCGCGAGCGACGAGAGTCGAGGTCGAAGGGAGGTCCCATGATCACGGCACTCAACCACCTCGTCGACATCGTCGAGGAGAACCTCACGGGCGGCTCCGGCGTCACGGGCTTCGACGTCACGGACGTGGCCCGGACGCTCGGCACCACCGAGTACCACCTCCGGCGGATGTTCTCGTCGCTGGCCGGAATGCCCCTGTCCGAGTACGTCCGTCGCCGCCGGATGTCGGTCGCCGCCGCCGACGTGGTGCGGGGCGAGCAGGACCTGCTGAGCATCGCGGTCCGGCACGGGTACGGCTCGACCGAGGCGTTCGGCCGGGCGTTCCGGGCGGTCCACGGCGTGTCACCCGGCGAGGTACGCCGTGACGGCGGGCCCCTTCGCACACAACCGCAGCTCAGGTTCCGCCTGAGCGTCGAAGGGAGCGAACGTATGGACACCCGCATCGTCGACCACCCCGCGTTCCGGCTGACGGGGCACGCCGCCCGGGTTCCGCTGATCCACCAGGGCGTCAACCCGCACATCCAGCAGCACCTGGCGAGCCTGCCGCCGCAGGAACACGTCCGTCTGAAGGGTCTCGCCGAGACCGAACCGGCGGGCCTGCTCGCGGTCAGCGCCGACCTCGACCCGGACCGCGCCGAGGGCAGCGAACTGACCTACCTGCACGGGGTCGCGGTACTCGCGACCACGACGCCTCCGGAGGACCTGGACGTCATCGAGGTTCCGGCGGGCCGGTGGGCGGTCTTCCGGGTCGCCGGGCCGTACCCGCAGGAACTCCAGAAGGCCTGGGCAGCGACGGCGACCGAATGGTTCCCGTCCAACCCGTGGCGTCTGCGGCCGGGTCCGGAGATCGTCGCCGTGCTCGAACGGGCGGACGACTTCAGCACCGCGACCTGCGAGTTGTGGCTTCCGATCGAACCGTCATGACGGTGGGTGGGGCCGGGCCGGCGGCGGGTCAGGCGGAGGCTCGGATGATCAGTTCGGTGGGCAGCACGATCGACGGCGGGACGTCCGGGTCCTCGGCGATCAGGCGCAACATCTGCCGGGCCATCGTCCGGCCGGCCTCGCCGATCGGCTGGCGGACCGTGGTGAGCTGCGGATCCGTGTAGCGGCTGATCTCGAAGTCGTCGAAGCCGATGATGGCCACGTCGCCCGGCACCTGGCGTCCGGCCGCGCGCAGGGTCTGCAACGCGCCGTGGGCCATCAGGTCGGAGGCGGCGAACACCGCGTCCAATTCGGGATCGCGGTCCAGCAGGTCGCGCATCGCGGCCACCCCGGACTCCCGGGTGAAGTCGCCGGCCGCCACCAGTTCCGGCAGTCCGGCCGCGCGCAGGGTCTGCCGGTATCCGATCAGGCGTTCGATGCCGGCCACCATGTCCTGCGGGCCGGCGATGGTCGCGATCCGGCGGCGGCCGCCGGCGACCAGGTGGCGGACCGCGGCGGCCACCCCGCCGGCGTGGTCCACGTCCACGTAGGGCACCGGCGGGTCCTCGTGCATCGGCCGTCCGCTGCAGACCACCGGGATGCCCTTGCGGGCCAGCGCTGCGGGCAGCGGGTCGGCGCCGTGGATCGAGGCGAACATGACGCCGTCCACGTGGCCGGCGACGGCGTACCGCTCGACGCGATGGTGACCGGCGGGTGAGCCGGTCATCATCAGTACGAGCTGCTTGTCGGCCGCCTCCAGTTCGGCGCCGACGCCCCGGATGATCGCCGGGAAGAACAGGTCGTCGGAGAACACCCGGTTCGCGGTCTCCGGCAGGATCAGCGCGATCGAGTCGGTCTGCCGGGTGACCAGGCTCCGGGCCGCCTGGTTGGGGACGTACCCGAGTTCTTCGACGGCCTGGTTGACCACGTCCCGGATGGACGCGGCCACCGTCGTCGAGCCGTTGACGACGCGGGAGACTGTCGCGCGGGACACCCCGGCACGACGGGCCACCGCTTCCAGCGTCGGCCGTCCCCGCGTCGTCACAAGCCGCTCCTGTCGTCTTTACTCCAGGCCGTTGCGCCCGATGACCTCGCGGTACCACTTGGCGCTGTCCTTGAGCACCCGGCGCTGCGTCGTGTAGTCGACGTGCACCATACCGAAGCGCTTCGCGTAACCCTCGGCCCATTCGAAGTTGTCCAGCAGCGACCAGGCGAAGTATCCCCGCAGGTCCACGCCGGCGGCCAGCGCGTCGTGGCAGGCGCGCAGGTGGGCGTCGACGTATTCGATGCGGCGCAGGTCGTGCACCTCGCCGTCGGCCGCCGGGACCTCCGGGTACGCCGCACCGTTCTCGGTGATCATCAGCGCGGTGCCCGGGTAGTCCCGGTGGATGCGGGTGAGCAGCCGGGTCAGCGAGGCCGGTTCGATCTGCCAGTTCATGTCGGTGACCGGGCCGACCGGCGGGCGGAACGCGATGCCCTCGCTGCCGGGGTAGTCCAGGGCGCCGGGGTGTCCGGGCTTCGCCGACACGTACGACGGGGTGTAGAAGTTGATGCCCAGCACGTCGATCGGCGCGTTGATGATCGCGGTGTCGCCGTCGCGGATGAAGGACAGGTCGCGGAAGCGGGAGATGTGCTCCAGCACGTCCGCGGGGTATTCGCCACGCAGCAGCGGGTCGAGGAAGATCCGGTTGGCCAGGCCGTCGATCAGACGGGCCGCGTCCCGGTCGGGAGCGCTCTCCGGGTCGAGCGGCGAGACCTCGCAGGGGTTCAGCGTGATGCTGATGTTGGTGGCGCCGGCCGAGCGCAGGGCCCGGGCGGCCAGGCCGTGGGCCAGGTTGAGGTGGTGCACGGCGGTGAGCGCCTTGACCGGGTCCTGCACGCCGGGGGCGTGGATGCCGGAGCCGTACCCGAGGTAGGCGGCGCACCACGGCTCGTTCAGCGTGGTCCAGGTGCCCACCCGGTCGCCGAGCCGGGCGTGGACGATCCGGGCGTACTCGGCGAACGCCTCGGCGGTCTCCCGGTTGGCCCAGCCGCCGCGGTCCTCGAGCGTCTGCGGGAGGTCCCAGTGGTACAGCGTGACGACCGGGTCGATGCCCTTGCCGAGCAGTTCGTCGGTGAGCCGGTCGTAGAAGTCCAGCCCACGGGTGTTGACCGGGCCGGTGCCGTCCGGCTGGATGCGGGGCCAGGCGATCGAGAAGCGGTACGACGCCAGGCCCAGATCGGCCATCAGGGCGACGTCGTCGACGTACCGGTGGTAGTGGTCGCAGGCGACGTCACCGGTGTGCCCGGCGTGCACCTTGCCGGGGGTGCGGCTGAACGTGTCCCAGATGGACGGGCCGCGGCCGTCCTCCCGCGCCGCACCCTCGATCTGGTACGACGCCGTGGCGGCACCCCAGACGAAGCCCGCGGGGAAGGTGATCCCTGCCGGTGCGGGCTGGGCCGACGTGGACGTGACGGTTGCCGTCATGGGCTTCACCGCTTCCTGCTCATGATCCCGATAACTTAACCGGTTCATCTTAAGGGTTCACGGCGTCGGCACCAGGCCACTGGGAAAAGCGATCAGCCGGTGTGCAGGGCCTGCAGGAGTCGTGGGTCGCCGGTCACCGCGAGCTGGTCGAGCCGTTTGCGCCCCATCAGGGCCAGCACCAGGTCGCCGGCGGTGCCGGTGGCCTTGGCCCGGGCGTGGTGGTCGTCGCTGTCCAGGATCGTGCCGGTGTCCAGCAGGGCGACGCCCGAACCCCGCAACCGGACGAACCACTCCTGGGCGGCATCCGTGCCGACCAGGTGCACGACACCGTGCAGATCGGTCGGGCCCTGGCGTTTGCCGGCCGGCAGCCAGGTGTCCAGCACCTCACTGACACCGTCGGCGGCGAGCTTGGTCTCGATCGGGGTGGCCCGGCCGGCCGCGGTCTCGGCGTCCCAGCGGTGCACCGAGATCTCGTGCGCCATCCGCCGGTGCCAGAAGGCGGCCCGTTTGGGCTGCGGCGCCCAGTTCCACGCCGGGAGGTCGGGGTCGACCGCCTCCAGGGTCTCGATCGTGCCGGTGATCTCCCGGCGCAACACGTCGAGGGCCTCGGGCCACTCGGGACGGGCCTCCGGGACGGGCGAGACGTCCGGATGGTCGGTCACCCCGCGCGCGACGGTGGAGCGTACCCATCGAAGGACGGCTGTCACGTGCTCGGTCAGATCGGCCACCGACCAGTCCGGACAGCCGGCCACGGCGGGCTCGGGGCCGGTCTCGGAGACCGCCTCCCACAATGCGGGCCCGTCGGCGCGCAACGCCGCGAGCCAGAAGTCCTTCGTCGCGTGCACCCTGTTCATCGCACTCGTCTCCCGCTCGGCCGGACCGCTGGTGGGCCATCCCCACCGTGAGCTTAGGGTGAACGACGTGCCCGACGCATACGCGGATCAAACGACTGACACTTCTTCGGCTCGGGAACACCTCCTGGCGGCGTACACGACGTTACGCCTCGGGGGTCCGGCCGGCACGGTGACCGCCGTGGATCACCCGGATGACGCGGTGTCCGTGGTCCGGGAGACCGCGGCCGCGGGCCGGCGGCTCCTGGTGCTCGCCGGCGGCAGCAACGTCGTGATCGGCGACGCCGGATTCGACGGCGAGGTGCTGCTGCTGCGCAACCGCGGTGTCGAGGTGGTCGGTGAGGACCCGGCGTCGGTGCTGGTCCGGGCCGCTGCGGGCGAGAGCTGGGACGCTTTTGCGGAGTACGCGGTGAGCAACGGCTGGTCCGGTGTCGAGTGCCTGTCCGGCATCCCCGGTTCGGCCGGCGCCACCCCGATCCAGAACGTCGGGGCGTACGGGCAGGAGGTCGCGCACACCATCGAGGCGGTGCACGCGTACGACCGGGAGGCCGGTGCCGTGCGGGTGATGTCGCCGGACGAGTGTGCCTTCGCCTATCGCTCCAGCGTGTTCAAGCACAACGACCGTTACCTGGTGCTGTCGGTGGACTTCCGGCTGGCGAAGTCGGCCGACTCCGCCCCGATCCGGTACGCCGAACTGGCCCGCTCGCTGGGTGCCTCGGCCGGTGACCGGGTGCCGCTGCGCCTGGCCCGGGACACCGTGCTCAAGCTGCGGGCCGGCAAGGGCATGGTGCTCGACCCGGAGGACCGGGACACCTGGTCGGTCGGTTCGTTCTTCACCAACCCGGTGGTGCCCGCCGCGTTCTTCGCGGGTCTGAGCGGCAGCGCGGAGATGCCGCACTGGCCGGGCGCCGACGACACGGTGAAGCTCCCGGCGGCCTGGCTGATCGAGAACGCGGGTTTCCCCAAGGGTTTCGCCGGTGACGGTGTCGCCATCTCCTCCAAGCACACCCTGGCGTTGACGAACCGGGGTGCCGGCACGACCGGCGCTCTGCTGGATCTCGCCCGGACCATCCGGGACGGGGTGCACGCCCGCTTCGGTGTCGAGCTGCACCCCGAGCCGGTGCTGGTCGACTGCGCGCTGTGAGTCAGCGCCAGCCGAACACCTGGGTGTAATAGGGAGTGCCGTCGGCGGCGTACGAGACGGCGGCCCCCATCTTCCGGGCGCTGCAGTTGAGGATGTTGGCCCGGTGTCCCGGGCTGTCCATCCACGCGTCGACCACCTCGCGCGCGGATCGGAATCCCCAGGCGATGTTCTCGCCCGCGGGCTGGGTGTAACCGGCCGCCTTGGCGCGGGTGGCGAGCGTGGAGCCGTTGCGCCAGGTGTGGCTGAACAGCCGGGTCCGGGCCATGTACCCGCTCTGCTGCGCGGACGCGGTGACCAGGTCGGGTTCGACGCCCACCGCGGGACAGCCGGCCACCCGCCGTTCCCGGTTGGTCAGCCGGAGCACCGAGGCGGTGATCGCCCGGGTCCGGGTCCGGACCATCGGTGCGGCCTTCTTCTCGACGCTGCCGGAGGCGGCACTGTCCCCGCGGACGGGTGCCGGGGCCTCGGCGGCACGGTCTTCCCGGGCGGGCGCCGGGTTCTTCTTCTTGCCCTTGCGGATCGGCGCTGAGTCGACGGCGTCGCCGCGGATCGGCGCTGGGTCGGCACTGTCCCCGCGGATCGGCGCCGGACCGGCGTCCGGCCCCCGCGGCGGCGCCGGGCGGGCCTCGGACGGCGGTGCGGGCACCCGGGCCGGGCGGGGCGGGGTGACCGGGCCGTGCGCGAGGGCGGGCGCGGTCAGGACGAGCAGTGCCGGCGCGGCCGCGAGAAGAGCGGCACGCCGTATCACCAGGTCGAACACGGGTTCCTCCGGAACGGGACAGGACGCGGATCGTTCATCACGGCTATCGCACCCCGTTGTACGTGGCGTGTCACATCTTTCGCGGAACGGACGAAATGCCGTACGAAAGATGTCAGGCTGAAGGGATGCCCCCGGCGTGCCCCGCACACCGGCTCGGGCGGTGAGTCGAGCGGATACTGCGGGACCGGCTCGTGTTCGAGTCCGATGACGCTAGACTCGTGACTGTCCGTAAATAGGTGATGACATCACGCTATGGTGGGTTTTCCGCCGTTGGACTTTTCTCCCGTTCGCGGTCATGCGAGCGGTTCCAGGCAGGACGCTGATCTCCGGCACTCACCCGTGCCCGGAGTCAGCCGTGCCCGATCGGGCGCATGCACCGGGTTGGGGGCAGGGTGAGCAAAAGATGAGTCGCCTACTCGTGGTGGAGGACGACCCGGACATCGCACTCGCTCTCCGGTTGCTGTTCAGCCGGGCCGGCTACGAGGTGGCGCACGCCGCCGACGGCCGGGCTGGGCTCAAGGAGGCCTACGCCGAACACCCCGACCTGGTGGTGCTCGACGTCGGTCTGCCCGAGCTGGACGGCTGGCAGGTGCTGGAGCGTTTGCGGGACGTCTCGGACGTGCCGGTGCTGGTGCTCACGGCGCACGGTCAGGAGGCCGAGAAGGTACGCGGCCTGCGTGGCGGCGCCGACGACTACCTGACCAAACCGTTCGCGAACAACGAGTTGCTGGCCCGGGTCGAGGCGCTGCTGCGACGCTCGTCGAGCGGGCAGAACAGCTGGGCCAGCCAGATCTACGACGACGGCCTCGTGCACCTGGACCCGACCAAGCGCCGGGTCTACGTCAAGGGCGAGGAGAAACGCCTCACGCCCACCGAGTTCCGCCTGCTCAACGCGCTGGTACGCCATGCCGGCGCGGTGCTCTCCCCGAACCAGCTGCTGACCCAGGCCTGGGATGACCCGACCGGCATCGGCCAGGAACGGGTCAAGTTCGCGGTGCTGCGGCTGCGCCGCAAGATGGGTTGGTCAGACCCGGACGAATCACCCATCGAGTCCGTCCGCGGATTCGGATACCGCTACCGCCGACCGGGCGGAGACGCCTGATCAATCGCCGTACCGGTCGAGTCTTCTCAGTTGACGCCCGAGAGCGTCGATGAGGGCTGTGAAGCCGAGCAGGAGGTAGTAAGACGTGGAAGACCTTGGCGAGATCGTCGGCGAATTCCTGATGGAGAGCCACGAGAACCTGGACCAGATCGACCGGGACCTCGTGAGCCTCGAGCAGGAACCGGACTCGCGTGACCTGATCTCCCGTATCTTCCGGGCGATCCATACCATCAAGGGCACCAGCGGATTCCTGGCGTTCAGCCGCCTGGAGAAGCTCGCCCACGGTGGCGAGTCGCTACTCTCCCGGCTCCGGGACGGCGTCCAGCCGGTCACGCCGGAGACCATCACCGTGCTGCTCGCCACCATCGACGGCGTCCGTTCGCTGCTCTCCTCGATCGAGGAGAAGGGCACCGAGGACGAGGTCGACATCGACAGCATCCTCGTCAAGGTCCACGCGCAGATGAACGTGCCGTCGGACAGCGCACCCGCCGCTGACCAGGCCGCCCCGGCAGCGGCGGAGAGCGCGCCGGCTGCCGAGGCCGGGGCCGCGCCGGCCGCCGAGGCCGAGACACCGGTGCAGCTGGACGAGACCCCGGCCCGCCCGGCACCCGACCCGGTCGCCGACCAGCGCCAGCCCATCGGCCAGATCCTGGTCGACGCGGGTGCGGCCGCGCCGTCGGACGTGTCGTCGGCCCTGCAGCAGCAGATCGAGGGCGACGAGCGCAAACTCGGCACCATCCTGCTCGAGGAGGGCAAGGCCCAGCCCGCCGCGGTGAACGAGGCGCTGCAGCAGCAGGCGCCCAAGCGCAGCATCGCGGACAGTGCGATCCGGGTCGACGTCGACCTGCTGGACACCCTGCTGAACATGGTGGGCGAGCTGGTGCTGGCCCGTAACCAGCTGGTCCGTGGCGTGATGGAGATCGGGGAGTCCGGTCTGGTGCGCAGCGCCCAGCGGCTCGGCATGATCACCAGTGAGCTGCAGGCCGGCATCATGAAGACCCGGATGCAGCCCATCGAGCACATCTGGTCCAAGCTGCCCCGCGTCGTCCGGGACCTGAGCAACTCGCTCGGCAAACAGGTCCAGCTGGTGATGCAGGGCAAGGACACCGAACTCGACCGGAGCCTGCTGGAAGCGGTCAAGGACCCGCTGACCCACCTGGTGCGCAACGCGGTCGACCACGGCATCGAGGACCCGGACCGGCGGGCCGCGGCCGGGAAGAACATCGAGGGCACGCTGACGCTCCGCGCGTACCACGAGGGTGGGCACGTCGCGGTCGAGGTCGCCGACGACGGTGCCGGCCTGAACGTCGACCGGATCGCGGAGAAGGCCGTGGAGAAGGGGCTGCTCCGGCCGGACCAGATCCCGAACATGGACCGCCGCGACATCATGGCGATGGTCTTCCAGCCCGGTTTCTCCACCGCCGCGAAGGTCACCAACGTCTCCGGCCGCGGCGTCGGCATGGACGTGGTCAAGACCAACATCGAGAACATCGGCGGCGCGGTCAGCGTCGACTCGACCCCCGGTGAGGGCACGGTCTGGCGGCTCACCATCCCGCTGACCCTGGCGATCATCCAGGCTCTCACCGTCGACTGCGGCGAGCAGCGGTACGTCGTACCCCAGGTCGCGGTCCTCGAACTGGTCTTCATCGACGGGCAATCCACCAAGATCGAGTACGCCTCGGGCGCCCCGGTCTACCGTCTGCGCGGCAAGCTTCTCCCGCTGATCCGCCTCGACCGCGCCCTCGGTCTCGAGGTCGGCGGCGACCAGGGTGTCTACATCATGGTGCTGCAGGCCGACGGCCGGCGGTTCGGCATGGTCGTGGACCGGGTGCTGAACACCGAAGAAGTCGTCGTCAAGGCCCTGAACACCCGGTTCAAGGACATCGGTCTGTACGCCGGAGCCACCATCCTCGGCGACGGCAAGGTCGGCCTGATCCTGGACGTGTCGTCGCTGGCCCGGCGCTCGCACCTGGCCGTCGACTCGGAACGCGAGAACGTCGTCGCGAACTCGAAGTCCTCCGGCGGAGGGGGAGTCCAGCGCCTGCTGGTCACCGCGGTCGGCGAACGGCGGGTGGCCATCCCGCTGGACACCGTCACCCGGCTCGAGGAGTTCCCACGGGACCGCATCGAGCACGCCGGCTCGCGCGAGGTGGTGCAGTACCGCGGACAGATCCTGCCGCTGGTACGCCTCTCGCACCTGCTCGGGGTGTACGGCGAGGAGATCGAGGGCGACACCGTGTCGGTGGTCGTCTACAGCGAGGGCGGACGGAGCGTGGCACTGGTGGTGGACCGGATCGTGGACATCGCGGAGAACGAGACCACCGCGCGTCGCGACGCCGAGGAGGACGGCCTGGTCGGCACGGCGGTGATCCAGCAACGGGTCACCGAACTGCTCGACGTGCGCCGGGCGATCCTCGCGGCCGACCCGAACTTCTACAGCGATGCCGAGGACGACATGCTGGTGGAGGCCTGACATGGGCAGTCGTCAGTTCGCCACCTTCGAGGTGGACGGACAGCTCTTCGGAGTCGAGGTGCACACGGTTCAGGAAGTGCTCTCGTACAACGAGTACACGCCGGTGCCGCTCGCGCCGCCGGCCGTGGGCGGGCTCTTCAACCTGCGTGGCCAGGTGATCGCGGCGGTGGACCTGCGGGTCCAGCTCGGTCTGGCCCGGCAGGCACTGCACGGCCCGGTGATGAACGTGATCCTGCGGGGCGACGGCGAGCCGGTGAGCCTGCTCGTGGACAAGATCGGTGAGGTCGTGGATCTGGAGGACGAGAAGTTCGAGCCGCCGCCGGACACGCTCAGCGGTCCCACCCGTGAACTGGTGGTGGGCACGTTCAAGCTGGACGGGCGTCTGATGCTGGCTCTCGACGTCAATCAGGCCGTCGACACGTACCGCGCCACCACCTGATGTACAGCCTGGTCAGCGCCCCGGTCCTGGGCTTCGACCTGACCCGCCTGGACGGCGGGCCGGCCGCGGCCGAGGTGCTGCTGCGCGCCCTGCGCCTGCAGACCGGGGACCTGCCGGTGCTCGCCGAGCGACTTCCGGACGAGGACGTCCGCGGCCCGCTCTGGGTCGAGGTGGAGAGCGCGGCACGCCGGATGCCGTCCCTCAAGGCGATGTCCAAAGATGACCCGGCCGGAAACCTCGCCTTGGTCGAGCGTGCGCCGATTGGGTCGGTCGACTCGCTGCTCACCTGCATCCGGTACGACGTCATGTCGTGGACCTGGCAGGGGAGCGGGCGGGCGGCGCAGCAGAGTGAGGAGGCTGCCGCCGCCACCGCGCTGCTCTGCGACGCGGCGGTGGCCAGCTACCTGCGGGAAGTGCTTGACGACGAGACTCGCCGCGGTCTCGGCGCCGGTTGGGTGGCCGCGGTGCGCAAACTGCCGACGGGCGCGCCGATCGACATGGGACCGCACCACTACACGGTGTCGGCTCTGCTCGACCGGCTGCGTACGTTGCGCCCGGAGGATCGGCAGCGGGTCACCACCGCCGCCGACGACGCCCGGCGCAACACCGCCGGATGGTCTCCCGCCGTCCACTCGGCCTCCTGGGCCGCCTATCTGTCGGACCGGGTCCGGACCGCGGCAGCGGCCCAGATGCTCCTGGTCCAAGCGGTGGACTCGGCGGGAATTCCGCTGGCCGATCGGGCCGGCGGGGTCTGGAACATGCTCAGCGGCGCCGTTCAGGCGCTGGTGGTGCGGGATCTGCTGGACACCGCCACGGCTCACCGGCTGCTCGCGCCGGTGGTCGCGGCGCTCGGCCCGGCCTGGCTCGGTTGAAGGGAGTGGTCGAATGATCTCGGTACTCGTCGTCGACGATTCCGTGGTGGTCCGTCGGCTGATCGTCGACGCTCTCGGGGAGGCGCCGGGCATTCAGGTCGTCGGCACGGCCGCGAACGGTCTGCTGGCCCAGGCGAAGATCGACCAACTCAAACCCGATGTGGTCACCATGGACATCGAGATGCCGCAGATGGACGGCATCCAGGCGGTGAAAGAGCTGCGCAAGCGGCATACCAGCCTTCCAGTGATCATGTTCAGCACGCTCTCCGCGGCGGGGGCGACCGCGACGCTGGAGGCGCTCTCCGCCGGAGCGACCGACTACGTCACCAAGCCGAGCAACGTCGGCTCGGTGAAGGAGTCGATCCAGGCGGTCCGCGATCAGCTCGTCCCCAAGATCCATGCGCTGGGCGGTCGTCGCCGTCCCGGTGCGGCCGGTCCGCCGTCCCGGGGACCCGCGCCCGCCGCCGGACTGCGCCCCGGCGCCGCACCGGTGCGCCCGGGTGCGGCACCCACGACGGCCCGCCCGGCTGCGGGTGGCCCACCGCCGGGACGTCCCGCCGCCACTCGCCGTCCCGGAGTTGCGGGCCGGTGCGACATCCTGGCGATCGGCTCCTCGACCGGCGGGCCGGACGCGCTGACCAAGGTCCTGCTGGGTCTCCCGGCGGATCTGCCGGTCCCGGTCGTCATCACGCAGCACATGCCGCCGGTGTTCACCAAGATGTTCGCCGAGCGTCTCGACCGGAGCACGCCGTTGCGGGTGCTGGAGGCCGGCGACGGCATGGAGCTCGCGGCCGGCACGGTCTACATCGCCCCGGGCGACCGTCACCTGGTCTTCCAGCGGCGGGGAACCGCGACGCTGACCCAGCTCAGCAGTGCGCCACAGGAGAACTCGTGCCGGCCTGCAGTGGACGTGATGTTCCGCTCGGTGGCGGCGTTGTACGGCGCATCGGCTTTCGCGGCCGTGCTCACCGGAATGGGACAAGACGGACGGGGTGGTGCGAAAGTGCTACGAGACTCGGGCGCCGAGGTACTGGCACAGGACGAGGCGACCTCGGTGGTCTGGGGCATGCCCGGCGCCGTGGTCACGGCGGGGCTGGCGGACGAGATCCTGCCACTCGACAAGATCGCGGGAGCGCTGCTCAGCCGGGTTCGGGTCGGGCGGTCGCCGGCGGTGGCCCGATGACCCTCTCGCAAGCGGAGTTCACCTTCGTCTCGAACCTGGTCCGCAAGGAGGCGTCCATCGTCCTCGCGCCGGGCAAGGAGTACCTGGTCGAGGCCCGTCTCATCCCTGTCGCCCGTGCCGTCGGGGCGCCGAACGTCAACGACTTCATCGCTGACCTGCAGAAACGTCCCAATCCGCAGCATCAGCGGAAGATCATTGATGCGCTCACCACCAACGAGACCTCGTGGTTTCGGGACCGGGAACCGTTCTCGGCGCTCATCGACGTGGTCCTGCCCGACCTGATCAAGGCACGGCAGGCCGTCCGTAAGCTGCGCTTCTGGTCGGCGGCGAGTTCCAGTGGCCAGGAGGCGTACAGCCTGGCCATCACCCTGCAGGAGAACCTGCCCGCGGGATGGACCTACGAGATCATGGGGACCGACATCTCCACCGAGATGATCGCCCGCGCGGAGAAGGCCGAATACAGCCAGGTCGAGGTGAACCGGGGTCTTCCGGCTACCCAACTGGTGCAGTACTTCGAGCGGGCCGGCGCGCACTGGCGGATCATCCCCGCGCTGCGCAAGAACGTCTCGTTCAAGCACATGAGCCTGACCGCTCCGTTCCCGCCCATGCAGCCGTTCGACGTGATCTTCCTGCGTAACGTGCTGATCTATTTCGATGTCGCCACCAAGCGGCAGGTGCTGCAGAACGCCGCGAAGATCCTGCGCCCCGACGGGTGGCTCTTCCTGGGCGCGGCCGAGACGACGATCGGGATCGACGACAACTACGAGCGAGTGGCCGCCGGCCGCACCTCTGCATACCGGATCCGTAACGCGGTGCCCGCCGGTGCCGCGAGAAGGGGATGACGCCGATGCGCGCCATGGTGATCGACGACTCGCGCGCGATGCGCATGATCCTCAAGCGCATTGTCACGAAGCTCAACTTCGAGGCGGTGGAGGCGGGTGACGGCAAGGAGGCGCTCGACCTTCTCGCCGACATGACCGAGGTGCCGGACCTGGCCCTCATCGACTGGAACATGCCCAACATGAACGGGCTCGAGTTCGTCACCAAGGTCCGGGCCGATCCGCGTCTGCGGGAGATGACCCTGGTCATGGTCACCACCGAGAGCGAACAGAGCCAGATCGTCCGCGCACTCGCCGCGGGCGCCCACGAATACGTGATCAAGCCCTTCACGGAGGGCGCCATGATCGAAAAGCTGGCCCTGCTGGGCCTCGTCCCGACCGGAGCGAACTCATGAGCGTCGAAGTCGAGGTTGACGAGAGCGACCTCGCCGAGATGGTGGAACAGGTCTGGGAGTCGTACCTGGACCCCGAAGGCGTCAGCCCGCTGATCCCGACCTACGACGAGAACCAGGCGTCGGAGGTGCATTCCTCGGTCTCCATCACCGGTTCATGGAGCGGGCACGTCGTGTACGCGTCCTCGACCGCGGCGGCCCGCCGCGCGGCCGCGGCCTTCCTCGCCATGGAGCTCGAGGAGGTCAGCGAGGAGGACATCTCCGACACTCTCGGAGAGCTGGCCAACATCGTCGGCGGCAACGTCAAGGCGATGCTGCCCCCGGGCGCGCAGTTGTCACTGCCGCAAGTTGTGCTCGCGCCGGAGTCCACGGCGCGTTACCCGAACGCCGCCCGTATCAGCGGCGTGTACGGGTTGTGGGAAGGCGAGCCCGTGTCGATTTCGATGTGGCAGATCAGCAGCGAGACAAAGGAGGACGGTGCATGAAGATCCTCATTGCCGACGACAGCCGGGTGATGCGGCAGATCGTCGTTCGTACCCTGCGTCAGGCGGGATTCGGCGACCACGATCTGATCGAGGCCGCGGACGGGCAACAGGCCTACGACATGGCCCTCAGTGAGAAGCCCGACCTGATCATCTCGGACTGGAACATGCCGCACCTGACCGGCATCGAAGTCCTGCGGCAGATCCGCGCCACCGGCAACAACGTGAAGTTCGGCTTCGTGACCTCGGAGTGCACTCCGGAGATGAAGGAGGCCGCGGAGGCCTCAGGCTCGGCGTTCTTCATCGTCAAACCGTTCACAGCTGAGCGATTCGATGAGGTTTTCGCTCCTATTTTGGGATGATTAAGACATGTCAGACGTCTCAGTTCTTCCCGGCTCACTAGCCGTTCGCAACCTGTTCGAGGACCTTCTCGGCCGAGAGGTGATCGTCAGCCCTGGTGATCCGCTCAGCGCGGAGGACATCGCCATGGCCACGGTCGCGATCTTCACCGATGCCAATCAGAAGATCTACGCCTGCCTGGGGCTGGAGATGAGTCTCGCGGCCAACGCCGGCGCCGCCCTCGGTCTGCTGCCGCCCGGTGCGGCCGAGGACAGCATCGACGAGAAGGAGCTCTTCCCCAACCTCGCCGAGAACGTCTTCGAACTGTGCAACATCTTCACCAGCCTCCTCAACAAGGAGGGCTCTCCGCACGTCAAGCTCTACCAGGTGATCTATCCGAAGATGGATCTGCCCGCCGACGCGCGGGCGGTCCTGCTCGCCCTCGGCCGCCGGCTCGACCTGATGACCGAGGTCAGCCGGTACGGCAAGGGCAAGCTCAGCCTGTCGCTGGCGCCCTGACGGCCGCCGGCAGCACACAACTGAAAACCGTGGGTGCGGGTCCGCCGATGTCGGCGGGCCCGCCCATTTTTGTCTCTAAGCAATCCCGCAACCAGGCCGAACCTTAGGTTGAGCTCCGCTCGCAACCGACAGGAGAACGCCGTATGACCTCGCCGATCCCCGGGCCGACCGGCGTCGGAGCAGTCGCGCCGGCAACCGCCGCTCCTGCCGGGACAGCGATTCCCACCGGGACGGCGATCCCGGGAAGCACGACAGCGACTCCGGGCGTCACCACCCCGGGCGCCCCGGCCCCGGGCATCGCCATCCCGGGCATGCCGGGCGTCACCGCCCAGTCGTCGGAGGACATGTCGCGGGTGCGCAACCTCGCCGACAAGGACACCTTCCTGAAGCTGCTGGTCGCCCAGCTCCGCTATCAGGACCCGATGAAGCCGGCCGACTCGACCGCCTTCCTCGCGCAGACCGCCCAGTTCACACAGGTCGAGAAGCTGCAGGAACTGCTCGACTCGATGCGGTCGCAGCGACTGGTCACCGCCGGTTCGATGGTGGGCCGGACGGTCGCCTACATGGACGAGGCCGGTGCCCGGCAGACCGGTGTGATCACCTCCGCGAAGCTCAACGGGGACAGCGATCCGACGCTCACGGTCGGGAACAGGGATGTGGCGCTGTCCAAGGTTCTGGAGATCCGGCAGGACGGGGCCGCCCCGGACGCCGAGCCCGCGGCACCCGCCACCGCGACCCCGGCGACCGCCGCTCCGGCAGCTGTCTCTCCGGCAGCGGTCGCTCCGGCGGAGGCCGTTCCAGTGGCAGCCGTCCCGGCAGCCATCGCTCCGGCAGCCGCGATACCGACCGTCTCTCCGCAGATCGCTGAACCGCTTCCTCTCAACCGCTAAGGAAACCCCATGCTGCGTTCTCTGTACTCCGGCATCAGCGGTCTGAAGGCCCACCAGCAGATGACCGACGTGACCGGCAACAACATCGCGAACGTCAACACCGTGGGCTACAAGACCTCCCAGGTCCAGTTCATGGACACGCTGAGCCAGATGATGGGCGCCGCGGGCGCACCGCAGAACGGCCAGGCCGGCACCAACCCCGCGCAGGTCGGTCTGGGTGTGCGGGTCGGCGCGATCACCCCGAACTTCAGTCAGGGCTCGGCGCAGACCACCGGCAAGTCCGGCGACATGATGATCCAAGGGGACGGCTTCTTCGTGGTCCGCAGCGGTAAGGAGATGCTGTACACCCGGGCCGGCGCGTTCTTCTTCGACGCCAAGGGCACGCTGGCCACCACCACCGGCGAGCCGGTGCAGGGCTGGACCGCGGTGGACGGCGTGGTCAACTCGGCCGCGAAGCCGGACGACATCAACATGCCGATCGGCACCACCATCCCGCCGAAGGCGACCACCACGATCACCCTGCGCGGCAACCTGACCAGCGACCTGCCGGAGAACGAACTGCTCACGCGGGACACGTACACGATCCCGGTGAAGGTCTACGACGAGAAGGGCGCGACCAGCACGATCACCGTCAAGCTGGAGCGCGATGTGCGGCCCACCGCCTCGGAGACCTGGGACATCACCCTCCTGGACCCGACGGGCGCCGACATCCCGGGGGCGACCGGCACGCTGGACATGACCGGTGGCAAGGCGGACGCGACGGCGAACGGGCTGGACGCGGACGGCACCATGACGATCGGGACGCCACCCGCCCCGAACGGCTACAAGATCAAGGTCACCGACCTGACGATGTACTCCGGTCTGGCCGACGCCCGGGTGTTCGACACCGACGGTCAGACGGCCGGCACGCTGACGTCGCTGGCGTACACCGTCTCGAACTCCGGTGAGATCGTCGGCGTCTTCAGCAACGGCCTGAAGCAGATCCTCGGTCAGGTCGCGATGTCGACCTTCAAGAACGCGGCCGGTCTGGAGAAGGTCGGCAACTCGCTGTTCCGGAGCACCATCAACTCGGGGTACGCCCAGGTCGGCGAACCCGGCAGCGCCGGCATGGGTTCGGTGCTCAACGGTGCGCTGGAGATGTCGAACGTCGACCTCGCCCAGGAGTTCACCAACCTGATCGTCGCGCAGCGCGGTTTCCAGGCGAACTCCCGGATCATCACCACCTCCGACGAGATCCTGCAGGAACTCGTCGCCATGAAGCGCTGACCCGGTTGACGCCGGAGGGCCGGGACGGGCAGTAATGCCCGTCCCGGCCCTTTTCGGTGACGAACCCGTATTGGTAGCCGCCGCGAACTCATTCGCACCCCAAAAGCAGCCGAAGTACTAGGTGACGGGCCAGGGAGGGCCCTCGCTCCCCAGACACCCCAAGGACGGAATTCGTGATCCTGGTAACCCGTATCAACGGTGTCGTGTTCGCGCTGAACCCGGACCTGGTCGAACGCGTGGAGTGCACGCCCGACACGGTCGTCACCCTGGTCGACGGGACGAAGTACATCATTTCGGAATCCGTGCCCGAGTTCGTCGCCTCGGTACGCCACTACCGCGCCTCCCTCATCGCCCAGGCGAGCCGGATGGAGACGGAACCTGCGGCCCCCGCCACGGACGACGATGACGCCAAGGTGCTCAGGCTGCACCGGAAGGAACGCTGATGGATCTAGCCACCGTCATCGGTGTGGTCGTCGGTCTGGCGATCGTCTTCACCGTCCAGATCCTGGAGGGTGGTTCGCCCACCTCCATCCTGCTGCTCCCGTCGATGCTGCTGGTGTTCGGCGGTGGCTTCTGCGCCGCCATGGCCGGTGGCGTCATGAAGGACGCGGCCAACTTCGTGAACAACCTGAAGAAGGCGTTCTCCACGAAGGTCATCCCGCCCACCCAGCTGCTGGACGCGGTGGTGAAGCTGGCCGAACGGGCCCGCCGGGAGGGCCTGCTCGCGCTGGAGGACGCGGTCAAGACGGTGGAGCACCCGTTCCTCAAGCGCGGTCTGCAGCTCGCCATCGACGGCACCGACCCGGACGAACTGCACGACATCCTGCACGCCGAGGTCGCCGCCAAGAAGAAGGCGGACAAGGCCGGGATGAAGTTCTTCGAGAGCATGGGTGGTTACGCCCCCACCATCGGCATCATCGGCACGGTCATGGGTCTGGTCCACGTTCTGGAGAACCTCGACAAGCCCGAGACCCTCGGCCACTCGATCGCGGCGGCGTTCGTCGCCACCCTCTGGGGTGTGCTCAGCGCCAACATCATCTGGCTGCCGATCGGGGCACGCCTGGCCCGGCTGAGTCAGATCGAGGCCGAGGAGATGGAACTGGTCATCGACGGTGTGCTGGCCATCCAGGCCGGCTCCAACCCGCGTCTGGTCGCGCAGAAGCTGCGTAGTCTCCTGCCGCCCGACGAGATGAAGAAGTCCGAGGCCGCGGCCTCGACGAAGAAGGCGGCCTGAACCGATGAGTTCTGGCGGTGGCTCCAAGCGCAAACAGAAGCACGAGGAGCACGAGGAGCACGTCAATCACGAACGCTGGCTCGTGTCGTACGCCGACATGCTGACCCTGCTCTTCGTTCTGTTCGTCGTGCTGTTCTCCATGAGCAGCGTGGACCAGAAGAAGTTCGCCGAGTTGGCGTCCGGCCTGTCCGAGGGCTTCGGTGCTCAGAACGAGGCGTTCACCGGCCAGTCGGCGCCGATGGACGGCGCCGCCAACTCCGCCCAGATCGTGCAGATCGACCCGGGCTCGAATCCGGGCGACGGTAACTCCGGCACCGCCGGGATGAGCACGAAGGACAAGGACGCCGTCGAGCGGGCCCTGCAGGCCGCGGACCGGAAGAAGTCCTCGCAGAGCGCCAAGGCCGCGGCCAAGGAGGCGGAGAACCTGAAGGCGATCGAGCGGAAGATCGCCGACGCGCTGAACGCGCAGAAGCTGCTCGACGCGGTGAAGTTCACCATCGACGAACGGGGCCTGGTCGTCACCATCGTCACCAACGAGGTGGTCTTCGCCGGCAACCGGGCCGACCTGCGCCCCCGGGGTGCCAAGATCCTGAACGCGATCGCGCCGACACTGGCCAAGCTGCCGAACAACCTCGAGGTCGACGGCAACACCAACCAGCTGAAGGCCAAGACCACCTACTACCCGAGCGGCTGGGAACTCTCCTCCGCGCGGGCCTCGACCGTCGTCCGTTTCTTCGCGGAGCACAACATCCCCAAGAAGCGGCTCAAGGCGGTCGGCTACTCGGACACCAAACCACTGATCGACCCGAAGGACCCGCGGTCGATCACCATGAACCGTCGCGTGGACGTCGTCGTCCTGACGATGCTGACGGCCGATCTGGCGCAGCTCCTGCCCTCCGCGTCGGGGGCCGACTCGAAGCTGCACAGCGGCCAGACCACCGCACAGGCGGAGGCCGAGGCGAAGGCCGAAGCCGATTCCACAACCACGACTACCCACGACTGACGGGGGAGGATCTGATGGCCAAGGAAGAGAAGGACCCGGCAGCCGAGGGCGCGCCGAAGAAGTCCAAGAAGATGCTGATCATCATCATCGCCGCGGTCTCGGTCGTCGTGCTCGCCGGTGGTGGTGTCGGGGCGTACTTCCTCTTCTTCAAGAGCGACTCCGCGGAGGCGGCGGCGCCGCTGGTGAAGGGCACGGTGGTCGCGGCGATCGAGAACACCATCACGGTGAACCTCGCCGACGGGCACTATCTCAAGCTCGGCTTCGCGCTGCAGCAGACGGCAGACGCCGGCACCGAGACGGTGGACCTCAACGAGGCCCTCGACCTGGCGATCGAGACCTACACCGGGCGGACGGTCGCGGAGCTCTCCACCGAGGAGGGCCGGTTGAAGCTCAAGGAGGAGCTGCTCACCAAGCTCAAGAAGGCGTACACCGAGGAGAAGAAGATCCTGGTCATGGACATCTATTACACGGCGTTCGTGACTCAGTGACGGGTGTGGCGTGATGGGCAGATCCCTGCGGGGATCTGCCCATTCGGCTTAGAGGTCGCAAAAGACGCTGAAAACGGCGCGAGGGCTCAGCGGTTCGGTAAGTGAGCCGATGAGGACGACGTGACCGTCTCCGCAGCCCGGCCCTCCGGCAAGATTTCGCGTCGCAGCCCAGGCTCAGGCCCGACGCCGTACGACTTCCGGCGGCCCATCAAGCTGTCCCGCGAGCACGTCCGCACCCTGCAGATCGCCTTCGAGACGTACGCGCGCAGTTGCGGAACCCTGCTGACCACCCGCCTCCGCGCGGTCAGCAACGTCTCGCTGATCTCGATCGAACAGCTGAACTACGACGAGTACGTCGCCGGCCTGGCCAACCCGACGATCATCGGCCAGGTCACCTTGGACCCGTTGCCCGGCACGGTGCTGATCGAGCTCTCCCAGTCGGCGGTGATGACCGCCATCGACCACATGCTGGGCGGTCCCGGCGGCACCCAGCCGGAGCGGCCGCTCACCGAGGTGGAGATGCCGCTGTTGCGCAGCCTGATCGAGCGGATGCTGGGCGAGCTGCGGTACGGCTTCGAGACCCTGGTCGACATCAAGCCGATCCTCAAGGACATCGAGTACAACGCCCAGTTCCTGCGGGCGCACGCTCCCGGCGATGCGGTGGTGATCGCCTCCCTGGAGACCAAGATCGGCGCCGAGGAGTGCGTCCAGACCATCTGCGTGCCCTTCAACACGATCCTGCCGGTGCTCTCCCGGGAGGAGACCATCATCCTCAGTCCGGCCGAGCGGCAGGCGCGGGACCGGGCGCTGCACAACCTGACCGCCGGACTTTCCGCCGCTCCGATTGACGTAGCAGTGCGATTTCACCCCATTCGGATGCGTACCGATGACATCGTGGATCTACGCCCCGGTGACGTCGTTCCGTTGGGACATCCGACCAGCCGGCCGCTCGAGGTGACCGTGAACGACCGCGTCTTCGCCCACGCGGTCCCCGGTAACCAAGGCGCCCGGCTTGCGTGTCTCGTCGTGCCGTCGACCAACGAGAGCTCGACCAAGGAGTCTGGCCGCCCATGACAGCGCCAACGATGACCGCGCCGCAACTGGCGCTCGCCCGCAACGCCGCGGAGGCAGCTCTCGCTGTCCTGCCGACCAGCCACGCGCTGGTCGTCGGCGAGCCGGTGCTCCCCGACGGCGGGACGGCGATCGCGGGCCAGGCGGTGACGGCGCGGTTCACCGGAGCGGCCTCCGGCGAGGTCGTCGTGGTGGTCGGCCAGGACCTGGCGGACGCGCTCCGGGAGAGCCCGCTCGGCGAACTGGACCTGACCGCGGCGGTCCGGCCGGCCCTGGAGGCGGCCGCGCGGGTCTTCGGCCCGGTCGTGCTCGACCCGGGTCAGGTGATGGAACCGGACGTGGCGCTCAGCGCCCTGGCCACCAAGGACGGCGCGATCTCGGTCCCGTTGCGGGACGAGGACGAGGTCCGGGCCGTGATCGCCCTGGCGCTCAGCCAGTGGCCCAGCGAGGAGGCGCCGCAGGCGGACGTCGCGCCACGGTCCGAACGCCCGGCCGGAGCCCGCGGCGGCCTGGACATGCTGCACGACGTCGAGATGGAGGTCTCGGCCGAACTGGGCCGGACCCGGATGAGCGTCCGGGAGCTGCTCTCCCTGTCGCCGGGCGCGATAATAGAACTGGATCGAGCCGCCGGAAGCCCCGCCGACCTGCTGGTCAACGGCCGTCTGATCGCCCGCGGCGAGGTCGTGGTCGTGGACGAGAACTTCGGCATCCGGATCACCGAGATCGTCTCTCCCGGCGCCGAGCGGGAGTAGGTAACCGACTTGTTGCCACTCGCCCTGCAGGTCTGCGCCGCGCTGCTGGTGGTCCTGATGCTGATGTGGGTGCTGGCCCGGTTGGTGCGCCGCCCGCTCGGTGGACGGGGCGAGGGCCGCCTCACCGTGCTCCGGCGCCAGCCGTTGAGCCGTGGTTCGGCGATCGCGGTGGTCCGGGTGGACGACCGCGCGCTGGTGCTCGGCATCACCGACCAGCAGGTGAGCCTGCTGACCGAGACTGATCTGGCTGCCTTCGACCGGGAGGGCGTCCGGAACGGCGTCGAGCCCGCCGCGGCGCTCGAGTGCTCCCCGGCCGGTGGAACCCTGGACGGCTCGCTGCTCTCCCCACGGACCTGGGTGTCGACGCTCGAGTTCCTCCGCGACCGGACGACGAGGCGCTGATGCGACGCGCGATCCTGCTGCTGATGGCGGCCGCCGGGCTGGCACTCGTGATGCTGCCGGTCGCGACCGCCCTCGCCTTCTCCCCACCGGACCGCCCCGGCCCGCCTCCTGCGATGCCCGCGGTGCTCGTCGGCGTACCCCGGCAAGCGCCGCAGGCACCGCCAGCGCGGGTCGCCCTCGTGCCGCAGGTCGCACAGGCGCCGCGTGCCCCGGCCACCCCCACGCCGCCGGGCATCAACCTGAACATCAACGGCACCGACCCGGGCAAGGGCCGGCCCTCGACGCCGCTGGTCATCGTGCTGGGCCTGACCGTGCTCTCCGCCGCGCCGTCGGTGCTGCTGCTCTGCACCGCGTTCACCAAGGTCTTCATGGTCCTCGGCATCACCCGCAACGCGCTCGGGCTGACCAGCATGCCGCCCAACCAGGTGCTGGCCGGGTTGGCGCTGTTCCTGAGCATGTTCATCATGGGACCGACCCTGTCGGCGATGAACGACGCCGGGGTGCAGCCCTACCTCAAGGGCGACAAGTCGCAGTCGGTGGCGTTCCGGGACGGGGTGCAGCCGCTGCGCGACTTCATGGCGAAGGTGACCCGTGAGGACGAGCTGGCCCTGATGATCAAGGTGTCCGGCGAGGCGAAGCCGCGGAACATCGACGACGTCCCGCTGACCACCCTGATCCCGGCGTTCGTGCTGTCCGAGGTCCGGGCGGCGTTCATCATCGGGTTCGTCATCTTCATCCCGTTCCTGATCATCGACCTGGTGGTGGCGGCCTCGCTGATGTCGCTGGGCATGATGATGCTGCCGCCGGTGACCGTCGCGCTGCCTTTCAAGCTGCTGCTGTTCGTGCTGGTCAACGGCTGGAGTCTGATCATCTCGGCGCTGGTCGGCTCCTATTAGGGGCCCGCCGTGAACTTCGACATGGTCACCGCGGAGTTCCTCGCGGTCATGCTGGGCGCGGTCCGGGCCGGTGCCTGGATGCTGATCTGTCCACCGTTCAACTCCGGTCTCATCCCCCGCCGGATCAAGGTGCTTCTCTCCATCGGGCTGGCCCTGCCGATGGCGCCCCACCTGCGCGGCACCGTGCCGGCGCTGGACACCTCCGGCCTGATCGCCACCGCCGCGCTGCAGGTCTTCGTCGGCGCGGCCCTCGGATTCATCACCCTGCTGCTGTTCGCCGCGGTGCAGGCGGCCGGCGATCTGCTCGACATGGCCAGCGGTTTCACGCTGGCCACGGTGTACGACCCGGTCTCGGCCAACCCGTCCTCGATCTTCGGCCGGTTCTACAACCTGGTGGCCATCACGCTGCTCTTCGCCGGTGACGGTCACCAGATGATCCTGCGCGGCTTCATGCAGAGCTATCGCACGCTGCCGCTGAACGTCTCGCTGGACGGCGAGACGCTGAGCCGGCTGATGCTGCGTGGCGCCGGTGAGATGTTCCTGGCCGCGGTCCAGATCGCCGGCCCGCTGGTCGCCGTGCTCTTCCTCGCCGACGTGGCGCTCGGCCTGCTGAACCGGGTGGCGCCCGCTCTCAACGCCTTCCAACTGGGCTTCCCGGTCAAGATCTTCCTGGTGGTGTCGCTCGCCGCCGTCGCCATCGTGTCGTTGCCGACGATCCTGGACTCCCTGGTCGACCATGCGGTCACCGGTGTGGTCCGGATCAGCGGCGGAGGGTAGGGGCCGATGGCCGGTGAGAAGACCGAACAACCGACACCGCAGAAACTCAAGAAGGCCAAGCAGGAGGGCCAGATCGGGCGGACGCCCGACCTCGGCGCCTGGACCGGGATGCTGGCCGCCAGCCTGATGCTGCCGCGGGCGCTCGGCGAGGCGATGGGACACGCCCGGGAGATGATGGCGAAGGTCCCGGAGACGATCGGCGACCCGGACCCGGCGATGTCCCTGAGCCTGCTCAAGGAGGCGGTGCTGGGCGCGGGCTGGGCGGTCCTGCCGCTGGCGCTCACCATGATGGCGGTCGGTGTGGCGGCGTCCGGGGTGCAGGGCGGCATCCGGGTGGCCACCAAGCTGTTCATCCCCAAGTTCAGCCGGTTGAATCCGTGGCCCGGCCTCAAGCGGGTGTTCGGCACCCAGGCCCTCTGGGAGGGCGTGAAGGCGCTGATCAAGACGGCGGTGCTGACCCTCGTGCTGTACAGCACGATGAAGAGCTTCATCCCGATCCTGATGACACCGGGGGAGCTGCCGCTGGGATCGCTGCTCACGATGGTCGACGGGGCGGTGATCAAGCTGATGCAGGCGGCCGCGGTGGCCGGCATCGTGATGGCGGCGGCCGATTACTTCGTGGTGCGCAGGCGTACCAACAAGCAGCTGCGGATGACCAAGGAAGAGGTCAAGCAGGAGAACAAGAACACCGAGGGCGACCCGCTGATCAAGGCGCAGATCAGGGCCAAGCAGATGGCCATGTCCCGCAGCCGGCAGATGGCCGCGGTGCCGTTGGCCGACGTCGTGGTGGTCAACCCGACCCACGTCGCGGTGGCCCTGCGGTACGAACCGGCCAAGGGTGCCCCGCGGGTGGTGGCCAAGGGCCGGGGCCCGGTCGCCGCCCGGATCCGCCAACTGGCCACCGACGCCCGGGTTCCGGTCGTCCAGGACGTGGCGCTGGCCCGGGCTCTCAACGACAGCGTCGAGGTGGGGCACGAGATCCCGGTGGAGTTCTACGCCGCGGTGGCGAAGGTGCTGGCGTTCGTGATGAGGCTGAAGTCAAAGGGATCCGCCGCCGGATTCCACCGCAACCCGGAACCGAGCCCAGTAGCGACATAACCGGAATTTGGGAGATTTCCTCACATCGGGGAGCAAGAGCAGGCAAGATCGGTGCGTGGCGAAGCCAGGTCATCGGACTGTTCCTGCTCGGAAGGTGCCGTGAAAAACCGGAACATCAGCAGATTTGCCGTCCCCGTGGGGGTCATCGGCATCATCATCATGATGGTCGTCCCACTGCCGACCTTCCTGCTCGACCTGCTGATCGCCTTCAACATCACGATGGCCCTCCTGGTGCTGTTGGTGAGCATGTTCGTCCAGAGACCACTCGATTTCGCGGTCTTCCCCGCCCTGCTGCTGGTGCTGACCCTGTTCCGGCTCGCCCTCAACATCAGCGCCACCCGTCTGGTGCTGCGCGACGCCGACGCCGGCGAGGTGATCCACGCGTTCGGCAGCTTCGTGGTCGGCGGCAACCTGGTCATCGGCCTGGTGATCTTCCTGATCCTGGTCATCGTCCAGCTGGTCGTGGTCACCAAGGGCGCCGAGCGGGTCGCCGAGGTCGGCGCCCGGTTCACCCTCGACGCCATGCCCGGCAAGCAGATGGCCATCGACGCCGACCTCAACGCCGGACTGATCGACGAGGCCGAGGCCAAGAAACGCCGCGCCGACGTGGCCGCCGAAGCCGACTTCTACGGCGCCATGGACGGTGGCTCCAAGTTCGTCAAGGGCGACGCCATCGCCGCCGTCATCATCACCCTGGTCAACCTGATCGGCGGCTTCGCGGTCGGCATCCTGCAACACGGCATGGCGCCGGTCGACGCGATGAACCTGTACAGCCTGCTCAGCATCGGCGACGGCCTGGTCTCCCAGGTCCCGGCGCTGCTGCTCTCGGTCGCCACCGGCCTCATCGTGACCCGCTCGGCCACCTCCGGCGACATGGGCTCGACGGTCACCAAGCAGCTCGGCCAGAACCGGCTGGCACTGCGTATCGGCGGCGCCGCGGCCCTGGCCTTGTGCATCATCCCCGGCCTGCCGAAACTGCCGTTCCTGCTGGTCGGCGTCGGCATCCTGGCCATCGCACAACAACTGAAGGACCCCGAGGAGCCGGAACCGGCCGAACCCGCGGCGGTCACCGCCCAGGCCGTCGAGATGCCGGCACCGGACTCGCCCGAACAACTCCTCGGCGAGATGCGGATCGACCCGCTCGAACTGGCACTCGCCCCCGACCTGGTCGACCTGGTGGACACCGCCAGCGGCGACCTGCTCGACCGGGTACGCGCCCTGCGCCGCAAGATGGCGATGGAACTCGGAGTGATCATGCCGCCGGTGCGTACCCGCGACGACCTGGACCTGCCGTTGTCGTCGTACGCGATCCGGATCTCCGGTGTCGACGCCGGTGCCGGGCAGGCCCCGCCGGGCACCGTGCTCGCCATCGGCGACGGCCTGCAGGCGCTGCCCGGCCGGGCCGGCACCGAACCGGTCTTCGGCCTGGCCGGCAAGTGGATCCCGGCCGAGCTGCACTACCAGGCGGAGCTCTCCGGTGCGACGGTGGTCGACCGGGCCTCGGTCATCATCACCCACCTCGCCGAGGTGGTCCGGAGCAACGCCAGCCGCCTGCTCGGCCGCGAGGACGTCCGCAACCTCACCGAGATGGTCAAACGCACCCATCCCGTGGTGGTCGAGGAGCTGACCCCGTCGCTGCTCAGCCTCGGCCAGGTCCAGAAGGTGCTGCAGGCACTGCTCGACGAGGGTGTGCCGGTCCGCGACCTGGTCCGGATCTTCGAGTCGCTGTCGCTGCGCGCGAAGGTCGGCACCGACCACGACGGGCTGGTCGAGGCGGCCCGCAGCGCGCTGGGCCCGGCCATCGCCGCCCAGTACGCGAGCGGCGGCCGGCTCACCGTGATCACCCTCGACCCGATCCTCGAGCAGGCGCTGCTCGAATCACTCCGGCCCAGCGAGACCGGCGCCTTCATGGCGATCGAAGGCCTGAAGGCCGAGGCGATCGTCAGCGAGGCGAGCCGGTTCGCCGAGGCCGGGGAGCAGCAGGGCCTCAACCCGGTCCTGGCCTGCTCACCACAGCTGCGGCTGCCCCTGATGCGACTGCTGCGGGCTGGGTCCCGCCGGGTCCAGGTGCTGTCGTACAGCGAAATCTCTGGTTCCACCGCACAGATCGAGACGATAGGGGTGGTGAACGGTGCCTACGCGGGTGCTTCTTGAGGGACCGGCCATCGAGCCGTTACTGGCTCAGGCACGCGACGAGTACGGCTCGAGCGTGCGGATCATCTCCGCAGACAAGGTACGCAGCGGTGGTATCGGGGGCTTCTTCGCGAAGCAGCACTACGAACTCTCCGTCGAGGTACCGGATCAAGAGGACGTTATCGACATGGCTCAACAGACCGTCGCCGACAACGGCACACACGACCACCTGGACCGGCTGCTGGAGAAGGCCGAGGCCCAGGACCGGGTGACGACCACGGAAGGACCGCCGGGCGGTGCCCGGGAATCACGGGAGGCCGGTGCCGAGAACACCGGTGCGGCGTTCGCCGAGCTGATGGCCGGGCTCGACGTGGCCAGTCACCTCAACGGCGGGCGCGTGCCGGCCAAGTCGCTGCCGAACGGCGTCAAACCGAACGGGGACACCCCCACGGTGCGGCCCTTCCGGCCGGCTGCCGCGGGGGGCGTGCCGATCAACACGGTGCAGCGTCCCGGCCTGCCCGCCGCGCTGCCCACCATGCCCAGCTTCCAGGAGCGCCTGGCGGTCCGGGAACGGGAGGCGCAGGAGGCCCGGGAGTCGATCCTGGCCTCCCGGATGCCGGCCACCCCGCCGCGGCCCGCGGCCCCGGCTCCCGCCGCACCGCCCAAGCCGCCGGCCGCCCCCGTCCCGGTGTCACCGGCGCCGGCCGCCGCGGCACCCGCACCTGCCGCGGCGCCCGCGCCCGCCCCGGCCCCCGTCGCACCGCCCGCGCCGGCTCCGCCCGCGGTGATCGTGGAACGGCCCCGCCCGGCGGAGCTGGACCCGGTGCAGCGGAACCTGATGCTGGTCGGGATGCCCGAGGAACTCGCTCGCAAGATCACTGGCGGGGACACGTACGCGGGCGTGCTGAGCGTCCTCGCGTCCCGGCCCGCCGCACCCGGCATCCCGGACGCACCCGGCGAGATCCTGGTGCTGGCCGGCGAGGTGCACACCGCCGTCCCGATCGCGAAGCACCTGCTCGAACAGATCCATATCGACCAGACCCATCTGCTGCTGGCCGCGCCGTCCACGGCCGGTACCGGACTGCACTCGTCCCGGCTGATCTCCAGTCCGGGCGCCGCCGAGTCCCGGGCCGAGAAGCTGCAGAGCTCCGACCACCCGTCGGTGATCGTGATCGACGCGCCGGTCGGCGGCACCGACCCGTTCTGGGTCAACGACATGTGCGACGCGCTCGGCGTCACCGCGCTCTGGGCCGTCGTCGACGCCACCCGCAAGACCGCGGACACCGCCCGCTACCTGCGCAGCCTCGGCGACGTGGAGGCGCTGGTGGTGCACGCCGTGGAGCTGACCGGGGACCCGGCGTCGGTGCTCGGCCTGGACGTGCCGATCTTCTCGCTGGACGGCAAACCGGCCACCCCGCACGCCTGGGCCGCGATGCTGTGCGCCCGCATCGCCGCGGAGGTGATGCCGGCGACCGTGCCGCGCCGGCTGACCCGCGGCGGGCGCCGCTGAGCCGATGATCAGACCGTCGGTTCTGCTCTTCGCGCTGCTGATGAGTGCCCCGGCCTGGTATCGGCTGATCCGGGACGAGGTCGACATCGTGCAGGTGCTGCTCCGGTTCGTCATCGCGGTGCCGATCGCCGCGGTGCTGCTCGCCGGGCTGCGCTATGTGTTCTCCGGGTACAAGGACGCGGCCGAGAAGCGTGCCCAGGGCCGGCCGATCGGGGCGGGCCCGGAGAACACCCCCTGAGTTCTGATCCGTACCACGTCGGCGGGAGCCGCCGGGCCGCAAGGCCCGGCGGCTCCCGCCTTCACGCATCCACGTCCAGGCGCCCGGTCGACACCGGCCGCCGGGGCGGCACCGGAACGGTCACGGTAGGGGGTTCGGCCTCCGCGTCCGCGAGGGAGAAGTCGCGGTAGCGGGCCGGGGCGAACGCCTCGGCGAGCTGTTCCCGCTGCTGCTGTTGCCGTTCCTGCTGGGAGTTGCCCTGCCGCAGGTCGAGCGAGCAGTTGTCGAAGCCGGAGTCGCGCAGCTCGCGACGCAGGTCGTCCAGGGACGAGCGGAGCGCGTCCGCGCCGGCGTCGGTGGCACCGCTGAGCAGCACGCTGATGTCCCCGTTGCGGATCTCCGCGACCACCTGGACCGGTCCCAGATCGGCCGGGTGCAACTGCACGGTGAGCCGGTGCACGCCGTCCGCCTCCAGCCGTAGCGGGGCGATCCGCATGGCCACCTGGACGGCGGCGGGTGTCGGTGGGGTGGGCGCCGGTGGCGGGGCCGGCGCGGCGTCGGCGACCGGCGCGGTGGACCCGCCGGACATCGGCGCCGGCGCGCCGGGAACGGTGGCCAGCGCGGACGGGGGCAGACCGGCGAGCGGCGTGGCGGAGTCGTTGGCCGGGGTGAAGGCCGGGGCGGGCGGCATGCCCGCCGGCACGTGCTCGGTGGGTTCCTGGAACCGGCTGCCGTCGCCGCCGCTGCCGTCGCCGGTCCCCGCCCCGGTGTGCTGTCCGCCGTCGCCGCTGCCGGACGGTGCGGCGGGAGCGGCGAGGGCCGGCTCGGGGGCCGTGGTGGTGTTCTGCTCCGGGGCGGTCGCGGTGGTCGCGGCCGTGGTCGCCGGGGTGCCGGTACCGGTGCCGGTCAGGGCGGCGTTGCTCACCGCCGCGGTGGCGGTGGCGTCACCCAGCGATCGGGCGGCTACCGGCGCGGGCTGCTCCGGGCGGGCCTGTGCGGTGATCTGTTCCGGTCGCGGCGCGCGGGGTTCCGCGGGGACCCCGGGGTCCGGCGGGGTGGTGTCCGCAGGCTCGGCGGCCGGGGCTGTCACGGTTTCGGGGTCGACCGGTGGCCGGGCGGGCTCCGGAGCCTCGGCAGCGGCGGGGGTCTCCGATCGCGTCCCGGTGCCGGGTTCGGTCGTGGCCGGGGCGGTGAGAACCGGGGCCGGTACGACGGCGGCCACCCCCTCGGCGGGTGCGGTCTCCGGGGCCGGTGCGGTGTCGGCGGTGGGTGCCGAGCGGGCGGCCGGGGTGGCGTTCATCGCCACGGTCAGGGCGGTCAGCAGGCCGGTGGTCAGGACATCCGTCCTGGTCACCGGAGTCTCCGCGGTGGGCTCCTCGGGTGCGGCGACGGGGTCCCGGTCGTCCGCCGGGGTGGTGTCCTCGACGACCTCGGGAGCGGCGGTCCGCGTGCTCTGACGACGAACATCACGAACGTTCGCGCGGTCCTCACGGTCCTCGCGGACCTCGTCGGTGGCGGCGTTCCGGCCGGTGTCGCGGGTGGCGGACGAACGCTGCTCGGACACCCGGTCCGCGGTGCGGTCGGCGGTCCGGTTCGCCGCCGTCCGGTCCGCGGCCGTGCGCTCCCCGGCCGCGCGGGACGCCGCCGCCCGGGCTGCGGAGGAGGCGGCGGATGCGGAGGCCGCGCGATCCCGCATCGCCCGCCGGGCGACCACCTGATCCCCGGCCATCCGCTCCGCGGCCCGTTCGTCCACAGCCCTGTCCACAAGTCTGCGGTTCAGGGCCGACCGTGCCGCCGCCCCCGACGCCGCGGCCCGCGCCGACCAGGATCCGTTCCGGCCACCGCCCGCCGTGTCACCTCCCGGCCGGCTCAGCTCCGCCGACAGCGCGTCGACGAAATCCCCCTCGTCGCCCCGCCCGCCGGTCCGGCGATGGCTCTCGGCCACCGTCCGGCGATCGGGACCGGTCACGGAATGCGGCATGCTCATGAAGCTTCCCCCACCGAGAACTCGCTGACTCACCGGTTCACCCCTCAGCCGCCGAGCGCGGCCAGGGCCTTCTGCACCTTCGGGACGTAGGCCTGGGTCTGCGCGTACGGCGGGATGCCGTCGTGGCGACGGACCGCTCCGGCGCCCGCGTTGTAGGCGGCCAGGGCCAGCTCGACCGATCCGAACTCGCGCATGTGCTGCCGCAGCAGCCGGGCCGCGCCGTCC
The DNA here is from genome assembly GCF_000962825.1 of Actinoplanes rectilineatus. Lineage (GTDB taxonomy): Bacteria > Actinomycetota > Actinomycetes > Mycobacteriales > Micromonosporaceae > Actinoplanes > Actinoplanes rectilineatus. Next base: position 208,163 of record NZ_JZKF01000003.1, on the reverse strand, counting down.
ACCGCCTGGGCCGGGTCGAATGGGTCGCGCACGCCGAGGCCGCGGGCCGTCGACGGCATCAGCTGCATCAGCCCCTGCGCACCGGACGAGCTCACGGCTCCAGGATTGAAATCGGACTCGACCTTCGCCACCGCGGCCAGCAGGCGGGGCGGGACGTCGTACCGCATGCCGACCGTCTGGAAGATTTCGGCGTAGGGCGAGACCAGCGCGGCCGAGCGGGGCGCAGCCACCGGCGGCGGCGCCTCCTTGAGCGCCTGCCGGGCGGCCATCGGCACGCCGGAGAAGGCCACCGGTCCGGCGGGGGAGGCCGGGGCAGCCGCGCGGGCCGGGTCCGCGGCGGAGGCCCGGGCGAGGACCGTGGCGAAGTCCGATCCGGCCGGGGCCGTGGCGGCCACCGGCGCCTGGTCGAAGCCCAGATGGTCCCGCAACTCGGAGACCCGGGACAGGACCCCACCGACTCCCAGCATCATCGTTCGCCTTCCCGTTGTCCGATGGAGGAGCCGACGGGTGCGCCACCGCCGGCGGATCGCCGCGCCTTGGCGGTCACGGCCAGTTCGTCCAGGTTCGCCTGGTCGGTGTGCAGGTCGTGGGCCCGGACCATGGCGGCGTGCCGTTCGGCCATCATCTCGACGGCCCGGCGGCGTTTGGCGGCGTCGGTGAGGGCCGCGACCCGTTCCCGTTCCACCTCTTCGGCGTCGGCGACCATGCGCTGGGCCCCGAACAGTCCGGCCGCGAGGGACTGGCGCGCCACCAGGGCGGCGACCATCGCGCGGGCGGTCCCCTCGGTCGGCGCGTCGGCGCCGACGAGATCCATGTGCCGGCGTTTGACCAGGGCCTGGGCTTCCCGGATCTCGGCTTGCGACTGGAGCACCGCGCCGCGGGCGGCGTCCTCCTGCGCCTTGCGGGCGCGCAGAACGGGTCCGAGTTTGAAGAGACGATTCAACGGAGTCCTCCAACCAGGGCCGTCAGGCCCTCCTTCACCCGCTTCGGCCCGCATGGGCGGCCTCTGAGCGAATGCAACCGAACAAGTGGGTGGTCCGGCCGGGTGCGCCGGTCGCGCTTTTTCGGATGTACGCCCACCCATGCCCGTGGCTCGTCGTGAGGCATTCCCGGGTCCCGTGGTGCTGCGTCCGGGCTCGTCATGTCGATCACCCTGGACCGCGCCGTGGCCCTGGTTGATCGACACGGCGAGTCCTATGTGCTCGCCAGGAGTTCCCGCAGGTCGTTCCAGGCCTGTGGTGCGGTGGTGCGGTCGTCGAGGTCCTGACGCAGGAACGCGCTGATCCGGTCCCAGGCGGCGTTGGCCCGGTCGGCGTCCGGATTGGTCCCGTGCACGTAGGCGCCGATCTCCACCAGTTCGCGGACCTCCCGGTGCGCGGCCAGCAGCCGGCGCAGCTCGGTGGCGTCGGCCCGCTGATCCCTACTGGTGATCTTGGTGGCCACCCGGGAGATCGAGTCCAACGCCTGGATGCTCGGGAAATGCCCGGCGGTGGCCAGTTTCCGGTCCAGCACGATGTGACCGTCCAGGATCGACCGGGCCGCGTCGGCGATCGGCTCGTTGTGGTCGTCGCCCTCGACCAGCACCGTGTACAGCCCGGTGATGCTGCCCCGGGCACCCGGCCCGGCCCGTTCCAGCAGGGAGGCGAGCATGGCGAAGACCGACGGCGGATAGCCGCGGGTGGCCGGTGGTTCGCCGACCGAGAGGCCGACCTCGCGCTGGGCCATCGCCGCGCGGGTCACACTGTCCATCATCAACAGAACGTCGGCGCCCTCGTCGCGGTAGTACTCGGCGATCCGGGTGGCGACCGCTCCCGCCCGCAGCCGGACCAGCGGCGGGGCGTCCGAGGTGGCGATCACCACGACCGAGCGGGCCAGCCCCTCCGGTCCCAGGTCGTGCTCGATGAACTCGCGGACCTCGCGGCCCCGCTCGCCGACCAGGGCCACCACGTTCAGCTCCGCCGAGGTGTTCCGGGTGATCATGCTCATCAGCGTCGACTTGCCCACCCCGGAACCCGCGAAGATGCCGATCCGCTGACCCCGCCCGCACGGGACGAGCGTGTCCAGGACGCGTACCCCCAAGGAGATCGGGGCGTCGACCAGCTGGCGCTCCATCGCCGAGGGCGCGGCGGCGTCGATGCCGACCAGGTCGCCGCGCAGCGGAGGGCCGCCGTCCATCGGGCGGCCCAGGCCGTCCAGGATGCGGCCGCGCAGGTCCGGGCCGACCGCGACCCGCAACGGCCCGCCGGTGTTCACCGCGGGCGTCCCGGCGCCGATCCCGGCGATCGGGCCGAGTGGCAGGCAGGACAGCTTCTCGCCGTCGAGCGCGGCCACCTCGGCGAGCATCATGTCCCGGCCCTCACCGATGCGCACCAGGTCACCGACGTTCGCCTCGATCCCGCTGACCGTCACGCGCAGGCCGACGGCGCCGGTCACCCGGCCGCTGACCGACGGCCGGGCCGCAGCCATCGCGGCCTGCAGCCGTTGCTGAAAGACGTCGGTCATCCGTGCCATCCCCTCGGCGTCCGCTACAGACGCAACGCCTCGCGGACCCGGGCCACCGCCGACGCCATGGTGGCGTCGACGGAGGAGGTGCCGGTCTCGGCGACCGCGTCCCCGGGCCGCAGATTCCTGTCGGGCCGCAGGCTGATCCGGCGCCCCTCGAACTCGAACTCGGCGCTGCCCTTCTCGCCCACCAGGGTGTGGAAGTCGTCCGGGTGCAGGCTCACCGTGACGCCGCCGTTCTCGGGGGCCGCGCTGACCGCCCGGCGCATCGCGGTCAGCCCGCGTTCCGGGTCGTCGCGCATCGTGCCGCCGACGATCGCCTCGGCCAGGTCGAACGCGCTGGCCAGGATCACTTCCTGCAGTTCGGTGAAGGTCGGCGTGAGCTGGTTCTCCAGGTCGGTCACGGCGCGGCCGAGAGCGTTCACCGCCTGCGAGATGGCGTGCCGCCGCTGTTCCTCGTACGCCTGCTCGGCGGCCTGCGCCCGGTTGGTGTCCGCCGCGGTCGCCGCCGCGACGTCCCGCCGGCCCTGCGCCCACCCCTCGGCGTAACCGGTGGCCCGGGCCTCCAGCCGGGCCTGTTCCATCGCCGAGACGTCGGCGGTGCCCGGTGGTCCCTGGCGCAGGTTGGCGCCGAACCGTGCGGGGGTGGCCTCGGCCGCCCCCGCACCGCGGATCACCGGTCCGTCACTGGATGATCTCATCGGCTTCACTGCTGCGCTGGATCTCGATCTGGCCGGAGTCCTCGAGCGTACGGATGACACTGACGATCTTGGCCTGTGCCTCCTCGACCATCTTGACCTTGACCGGGCCGAGCAGGTCGATCTCCTCGAGCAGGTTCTCCCGGCCGCGCTCGGAGAGGTTCTTGGTGACCTTCTCGCGCACCGCCTCGGGCACACCCTTGAGCGCGGTGGCCAGGTCGGCCGGCTCCACCTGGCGCAGCACCAGCTGCACCGCCCGGTCCTCCAGGTTCACCACGTCCTCGAACATGAACATCCGGCGCCGGATCTCCTCGGCTATCTCCGGACTGCGGGCGTCCAGAGCCTCCAGGATCAGGCGCTCGGTGGTGCGGTCCGCGCGGTTGATGATCTCGACGAGCGGCTGGAGGCCGCCGACGGTGGACAACTCGTCCGGCTGCAGCACGGTGGAGAGCTTGCGCTGCAACGCCGTCTCCACCTGCCGGATCACGTCCGGCGAGGTGCGGTCCATGATCGCGATCCGGTGCGCGACCTCGGTCTGCACCTCCAACGGCAGGCCCGCCAGGATCGACGACGCCAGTGCCGACGGGATGTGCGCCAGCACCAGCGCGATCGTCTGCGGATGCTCGTACTGGACGTAGGAGAGCAGCTGCCGCGGGTCGGCGTGGCTGAGGAAGTTGAACGGGATGTCGTTCAACGATGCCTCCAGCCGGTCCAGGATCATCGCCGCCCGTTCCTTGCCGAGCGACGCCTCCAGCAGATCCCGGGCGTAGTCCATGCCACCGGCCCCGGCATAGCGGGTGGTGGCCATCACGTAGAACTCGTCCATGACGTCGTCGACCTGCAGGGGGTCGAGCTTGCCCAGCCGCGCGACCTCCGCGGAGAGCAGTTCGACCTCCTTCTCCGTCATGTTGGCCAGTACCTGCGCCGACTGCTCCTTGCCGAACTGGACCAGCATCATCGCGGCCTTGCGGGCACCCGTCAGCGACAGCGTGGAGAGTTGCTGTGTGCTCAAGGAAGACTCCTGTGCGTCTGCATCGGACGATCAGCGGTTCGCCGCGTCGCCGGAGAGCCAACTGCGGATCATGGCGGCGGTCTCCTCCGGCTTCTCCCGGACCATCGCATCGATCTCGCGGTTGCGTTCCTCGCGGGCCGCACGGTCGCGGTCCTCGAAGTCGGCGCCCTCGAGCATGTTCGCGTTGGCGTTCATGTCCAGCTCGGCCTGACGCTGTGCCTCCAGGGCGGCCTGCATCTCCTCGAGGTGCAGGCGTTCCTCCTCGGTGAGTTGCTGCCGCTTCTTGGCGCGGCGGCTGGCCCGCCAGGCCAGGAAGATCAGCGCCAGGATGACGAAGATCAGTACTGCGGTCTGGATCAGTGTGCGCTGCTTGGCAGCCTTATCGGCGGCGATCGCGGCATCCAGAGAGCTCTTCGCGGCCTCGGCGGCGGTGGTGTCGAACGGCATGGCGGCGACCGCGATGCTGTCGCCCCGAGCCGGGTCGATGCCGGCCGCCGTGCTCAGCAGATCCTGCACCTGGTTGGCGTTCACCCCACCCGCCACGGTGCTGTCCAGCAGCACCGAGACGTGCAGCTGGTTGATGCCGCCCGGCGCCTTCATCCGCTTCTCGACGCTCTTGTTGAGCTGCCGGTTGCGCACCTCGTTCTTGTTCGCGTACTGACCGGTCGAACCCGCGCCGTTGGGCACCTGGATGTTGTCCGGTCCGAGCACCCCGCCGTCGGTGAGGCCGCTGCCCGCGTACGTCTCGGTGCTGACGCTCTCCGACTGCGGCGGCACCGCCGGGTCGGCCGAGTAGTTCTCACTCGTCGTCTCGGTCTGGTCGAAGTCCAGCTCGGCGGTGGTGGTCACCGCGGAGTGGCCGGGACCGACCAGGTTGTCCAGCATCCGCTGCAGGGCGTCGTTCATCCGGTTCTGGAAGGCGACCGTCTGCTGCTCGGTGCTGTTCTCGCCACCCCCGCCGCCGACCGCCTCGCCGCCGCCGGTGGACAGCACCCGGCCATCCGCGCCGGCCACCGTGACGTGCGTCGGGTTCAGGCCCTCGACGCTGGCCGCGACCAGGTGCACGATCGCCTGCACGTGCCCGTTGTCCAGTTGCTCGTTCGGCTTGGAGGACGCCACCAGCACCGATGCGGTCGGCTGGCTCTGGTCGTCGGAGAACACGTCCTTCTGCGGGATCACCAGGTGCACGGTGGCCGCCTCGACGCCGTCTATCGACCGGATCGTCTTGGCCAGCTCACCCTCCAGGGCCCGCTGGTAGTTCGTGTGCTGCATGAAGTCACTGGTGGTGATGCCCTGCTGGTCCAGCAGGGCGTACCCGGTGCCCTCGTCGTTGGGCAGGCCCTCGCCGGACAGCTGCAGGCGCAGCTCGTTGACCTGGTCCTGCGGCACCAGGATGGTCTGACCGTTGTTGGCCAGCTCGTACTTGGTGCCGGCGCCCTGCAGGGACTCGACGATCGCCGAAGCGTCCTTCTCGGACAGATTGTTGAAGAGGATCTGGTACGAGGGCTTCGAGGCCCACACGGCGAAGAAGTAACCGCCGACGAGCAGCGCGAGGACAGCGAAGATCGTGACGGCCTTCTGGCCCGGTGTGAATGCCCTGAACGTGTCGGTGACGCGGCGTACCGGCGCGGGAAGGCGGTCGGTCATATCAGGCCTGCATCCTCATGATCTCTTGGAAGGCCTCGAGTCCCTTGTTGCGCAACGAGATGACCAGTTGCAGGGCGAGGGACGCCTCGGTGGCGGCGATCGTGTACTGGGAAGGATCGGAGAGGGTTCCGTCGGCGACCTTCACGGCCAGGTCGTTCGCGGTGGTCTGCGCCTCGCTGACCCGGGCGATGCCACGGGCCAGCATCTTGGCGAACTCGGCGTTCGGGCCGGTGGTGGCGAGCTCGTCGTCGTCGCCCGCGTCCGGGATCGGCGGCATCCACCGCGAACCCAGGAGGGTGCCGGAACCGCTGAGGCCGGTGATCCCGGCGAAACCCCCGATGGCGTTGATCGGCATGGTCACGCTGATCACTTCCCGAGGTTGATGGCAGCGGTGTACGAGTCCCGAGCGCGATCGACCACCGAAAGATTCGCCTGGTAGGCGCGCTGGGCCATCATCAACTGGGCCATCTGGGCGCCCAGGTCGACGTCGGGCCGGCGGACGTACCCCTCCGGGTCGGCCAGCGGGTTCGTCGGGTCGTACGTGAGCAGGCCGTCCGGGTTGCCGTACTGGATGCCGGCCACCTCGGCGCCGTTGCCGTCGGCCGCCTCGCGGGCCTGCACGTACCGGGCCCGGAACACCTGGTCGCCGGTCCGGGAGACGTTGTTCATGTTCGCGATGTTGTCGGAGACGGCGTCCAGCCACTTGCGGTACACGGTGACGCCGGTGGTGGCCGTGCCGATCGCGTTGAAGATGGGCATGATCAGGCTCCCTTGATGGCTTCACGCAGGGTGCTGTACTTGCCGTCCAGGGCCCGGATGGCGAGCTGGTACCGCAGCATCGTGTCGATGTGCGACAGCGTCTCCTCGTCGAGGTTGACGTTGTTGCCGTTGAGCCGGGTGGGTTCCAGCGACCGGTGCACGGTCGGGGTGGCCAGCGCGGGCGAGACGCCCTGGGCGACGGCGGTTTGCAGCGACTCCTCGAACATGACCTTCCGGGCCTTGAAACCCGGGGTGTCGACGTTGGCGATGTTGTTGGAGATCTCGTTCTGCCGGGCGGACAGTCCGGCCAGTGCGACACGCAAAGCGGTCGACGATCGGTCGTCGAACAAGGCGACTCCCTTTTCGATCCGTCAGGTCGCCGATCCGTGGCAATTCGGTGAGCAATCCGTGCTCGTACCCTGCAAATCGGCCTTTCGGGCGATTCACTGAGGGCATCCGCGCCCCGCACATGCAAAACGTCCCGGTACCCCCTCTTCGGGGGTTCCGGGACGTTCGGTGTCACATGTTTCGGTCTTCGGTCTCACATGGCGCGGTCGAGGTAGACGGGCCGTTTGACCGCTTCGCCGGTCTCGATGCGGGCGGTCATCGCGGCCTGCTGCCGGTTGCTGGCCAGCCGCCGGGCGATCTCCTCGGCCACCGCCAGTTGCCGGTCGAGGATCGCGTCGGCCCGCGGTTTGAGGTCGAGTGGTAGCGCGCCCATCGCGGCCGGCGGCCGCCACAGGTCCGACGGCGGCGGTGGTTCGGTGAGTCGCCGTTCGTCGGCGAGCATCGTCTCCGCCTCGGCGACGTCGGCCTCGAGCGCGTCCAGCGCGGCGATCCAGGCCGCCTGCCGGTCCTGATGCGCGGTCGTGGTGCTCATGTCGCCGACGCCGCCTCACGCCACGCGTCCCGCAACGGCTCCATCAGGGTCCGGCAGTTCGCCACCCGGGCCGGGTCGCGGGCGATGTTGGCGCCGATCAATTCGGTCAGTACGAAACCGTAGAGGCTGGCCAGACCGGGTGCGCCGTCCCAGGCCTCCATGTCCAGGCTGGTGCGCAGCTCGATGATGATCTCCTGCGCGTGTGTCAGGCGGCCGTTGGCGTCCTCCCGGTCACCGGCCAGCAGGTGCTCCTCGCCCTTGGCCATGTCCAGGATCAACCGGTCGTAGAGCAGCAGCAGCAGTTTCGCGGGCGAGGCCGTGTTGATGGAGTCCTGCAGGTATCGGTCACGGAGATTCGGAGCAGTCATCGTGATCCTCGGTCATAGGTGCCCGGCCGCCGGCCCCGGGCGAGGCGGTCAGCCCAAGCCGGCCAGCTGTCCGGACAGCCAGGAGGACTGGTTCTTCAGCTTGCCGAGTGCGGTCTCCAGGTCGGCGTAGGTCTTCTGGAGCGCCTCCTTCTTGGCGGCGAGCCGCACGTCCCAGTCGTTGATCTGGGTGTTGAAGTTGTCGATCTCGTTGTTGCGGCCCAGGATGACCGCCGTGACGGTCGACGACTGCTCGCCGGCCATCGTCTCGAACTTCCCGGCGAGCGCGGTGCCGGCCTCCTGGACGGCGACCGGGTCGGCGGCGTACGTGGTGGCGAACTTGCTCGCGTCGAAGGTCAGCTTGCCGGTGCGGTCCAGCGCGATGCCGAACTGGGCGAGACTGCCGTACGCGATCGTCGGCGGGTTGACGGTGGTGTCGCTGGAACCGCCGTCCGCGGGCGCGACGTACTTCGGGTTGTCGTAGGACAGTCCGCCGCTGACCGCGCTGAGCAGGTTCTGGCTGATCTGGCGGACCATGAAGTCACCGGTGAGCGGCGAGCCGATCCGGGTCGACGGGTCGTACGCGGTCTGCGCCCGGACGTCGGTCAGTGTCGCGTTGGCGGCGTCCACCATGGCCTGGAACTTCGCGGCGATCGACTCGACGTCGCTCTGCGCGTCGATGGTGACCCCGGTCTCCAGCTTCGAGACGGTCACGCTGACCCCGGACATCACCCCGGTGAACGTGTTCGAGGAGCTCTTCATCTCGTAGCTGCCGGGCGTCAGGTCGCCGTTGCCGTCCACCGCGCCGACCCGCAGGCGTGCGTCGGAGGCGGTGGCGACGTCGGTGAGATCCGTGTTGAGGCCGGCGACGGTGAAGGCGTTGTCGGTGCCGGTCTTGGTCGAGGTGAGCTGCAGAACGCTGTTGCCGTCGGCGGTGGTGACCACGCCGGCCCGGATGCCGAGGTTCTTGGTGCCGTTGATCGCGGCGGCGACACCGGCCGGGGTCTGGTCGGTGGTGGTGATGTCGATGGGTGCGTTGTTCCCGATGGTGATCTGGATGGTGCCGGTGTCGGTGATGTTCGCACCGGCCGGCACCTGCGCCGTGGAGATCTGGGCCTTGGCCAGCGCGATCACGTCGAACGTGGTGGACCCGGACAGCGAGTTGGTGCCGCCGGTCGCGGTGGCCTTGACGGTGCTGGAACTGGAGTTCGCCTTGACCGCGCGCCAGGTGCTCAGCTGGCCGAGGTCGTCGGCGGCGGTCTTGAGGGAGTTGAGTTTGCTGTTCACCGACTGGTACGACGCGACGGTCGTCTCCGCCGTCTTGACCTTGGACTTGAGCCGGTTCTGCGGAGCCGCCTCCACCTGCATCAGCGAAGTGATCATGGAGGAGGTGCTGAGGCCGCTGACGAGTCCGTCGACAGAGCTTGTCACGGGTTCCTGCCTTCCAACGTTGCCGCTAAACAACGGGGGTGACCGTTGCCGGTCACCCCCTCTGTTCGGTTGTTCCGTCGTGCGTTTCAGTACTGCCGGGTGGCAGTTCGGTTAGCGCAGCAGGGACAGAACGTTCTGCGCGGACTGGTTGGCCTGCGACAGCATGGAGGTGCCGGCCTGGGTCAGGATCTGGTTCCGGGTGAACTGGACCATCTCCTGCGCCATGTCGGTGTCACGGATACGCGACTCCGACGCCGACAGGTTCTCCACCGCGACGTTCAGGTTGTTGATGGTGTGCTCGAACCGGTTCTGCACAGCACCGAGACCTGCCCGGGAGTCCGAGACGTTGCGCAGGGCGCTGTCCAGGATGCCGATGGCCGCGGTCGGGTCGACGGAGAGGTCGATCATCTTGGTGCCGAGCGTGCCGGCGTCGACCGCACCGATCTGAATGTTGATCTTCTCGCCGGCGTTGGCGCCGACCTGGAACCGGCCGGTGTTGCCGCCGGTCGCGGTCATGGTCGTGTCGACGGTGGCGTCGATGCCCAGAGCCGTGAGACCCGCGGACGCGGCGGTCTGGAACTTGCCGGCGCCGTACATGCTGTACGTGGCGTCGCCGGACGCGTTCACCGACGCGGCCATGCTGACCTCGTTGCCCTCGTAACCGTTGTTGCGCAGGGCGGTGCCGAGGGCGTTGTTGACCTGAGCCGCCACGTCGGCGGGCGTCGCACCCGAGGCGACCGGCTGGACCGTGACCGTGATCGGTGTGGTGAGCGCCTTGCCGCCGACCTCGTTGAGGTCGAAGGTCCACGTGGTGCCCGCGGTCGAGACGGCAGCGTCGATGGTGGGCGCGCCGCCGGTGTTCGCGACCTGGGTGCCGGTGTACTTCTGGGAGCTGCCGAAGGTGCCGTCGAGCAGCTTCGACTTGCCGAACGACGTGGTCTTGCCGATCCGGTCCAGTTCCGCGTTGAGCTGCGTCATCTCCTTGTTCGCCGCGGCGGCCGCGTCCGAGTCGTTCGAGCCGCTGGATGCGGTCTGCACGGACAGGTCACGCATACGCTGCAGGATCGAGGTGACCTCGTTGAGCGCACCCTCAGCGGTCTGCGAGACGCTGACGCCGTCCTGCGAGTTGCGAACCGCGACCTTGAGACCGCCGACCTGGGAACGCAGGCCCTCGGAGATCGAGAGGCCGGCCGCGTCGTCCGCCGCCCGGTTGATGCGGTAACCGCTGGACAGCTTCTCCAGCGACTTCGACATCTGGTTGTCGGTGACCGACAGGTTCCGGTAGGCGTTCTGGGCGGCGATGTTCTGGTTGATACGAAGACCCATGAGTTGGTTCCTCCTTGAGGGGGTCGAGCCGGCCCGTCCGTGAGCCGATTTGCTACGCCCTGTTCTTCGGCTCGCCGCCCCCGACCTTTGAGACTTCTCCCGAAATTTCATGACGTTTCTTGGTCTGCCCAGCTGCGGCTCTCCACCGGGGTAAAGCACTCAGTGCCGCAGCGGACGTGCCGACCTGTCCGGATGAGCGGGTCCGCCGAACCGGGGACCCGAACACCGAGACGACGGAGGACCAGGTGAGCCTGACCGACCTGGCCAGTGTCCTGTGGCGTTCACGTGAACTGCTGGAGATGCTGCTGTTCAAGCTGGAGGAGGAGCAGCTGCTCCTTGCGGCGAACCGGTCACGGTGGCTCAGCCACGCCACTCGCGAAGTCGAGGTGGTTCTCGACCAGATCCGCCAGACGGAGGTCATCCGGGCCGCTTACGCTCAGGAGGTCGCCACGGAGCTCGGTCTGGGTCCCGACACCCCGCTCGGAGAGCTGGCCGACGCCGCGCCGGAACCCTGGTCGGAACTCCTTCACCAGCACCGCAAGGCGTTCCTTCTCCTGACTTCGGAGATCCGGACCCTGGCCGACGCCAACCGTGACCTCCTCACGGCCGGGCAGCGGGCAGCGCGCGAGACGCTGGTCGCCTTCGCCGATTCCGTGGAAACGTACGGGCCACAGGGCCAGACCGTCACCGGCGGCGTGCGCCGCCCCAGCCTGGTGGATGAGGCGATCTGATGGGCAGCACTTTTGGCGGACTCAACACGGCGCTGACGTCGCTGTACGCGCAACGCCGCGGACTCGACGTCACCGGCCAGAACATCGCCAACGCGAACTCCGAGGGATACACCCGGCAACGAGTCATCCTGCACGCGCAGAACCACTCCATGGTCCCGGGCGTCTACGTGACCCAGGACGACCTGGCCGGTGGCGTGAAGGTCTCCTCGGTGGAACGCATGCGTAATGCCGCGCTGGACCAGCGCAGCTACACCGAGCACGCGAACTCCGCGTACCACAACCAGCGGACGTCGGCGTACAACCTGATCGAGGACGTCTTCGGGGAGCCGAGCGACACCGCGCTGCAGGCCCGTCTCCAGGACATGTGGGACGGCTGGAACGCGGTGTCCGCCAACCCGGACAAGGCGGCGCCGAAGTCCGCCATGATCGAGCAGGCCACCACCGTGGCGAGCACGCTCAACGACGCCTACGCCTCGCTGAACAGCCAGTTCGCGTCGACGCGGTCCGGTCTGGACACGTACGTCAACGAGGTCAACAAGTCGGCGGCGTCGATCGCCGCCCTGAACAAGCAGATCGTCAACGCCACCAACGCGGGCCTGTCGCCGAACGAGCTGAAGGATCAGCGCGGCACCGAGATGACCCGGCTGGCCGAGCTGATCGGCGCGACCGCGACCGAGATGCCGAACGGCTCCCTCAACGTGTACGTCGGCAGCTCACCGATGGTCAGCGGCTTCCACCAGCGCCTGATCGAGATCGAGGCGGGCAGCGCGACGCGGCTGGAGGACCTGAAGACGGTCCAGGTCGCCCCGCGCTGGACCGACACCAAGACGGCGGTCGGCACCGGGGGCCAGATGGGTGCCGAGATGGAGCTGCTGGCCTCCGGCGGCATCGTGCAGAGCATGTCCGACCGCCTGGACAAGGTCGCCACCAAGCTCGCCGACACGGTGAACACCCTGCACCGCGCCGGGTACAGCATCGACGGCACCACCGGCCTGGACTTCTTCGTGGCCGGCAACGCCGATCCGCTCTCGGCGGCCAACATCAAGGTGGGGGTCACCGATCCGGACAAGGTGGCGGTCTCCTCCGGTGATCCGACCGGAACCGTGAAGATCCTCAACGGCATCGTCGCGGACGACCTGTCCGAGCTGTCCACGTCCCGGGTCGGCGCCGACGCGGAGTACCAGTCGCTGATCGGGGACCTGGGCGTGGCCGCGCAGTCCTCGGCCCAGCGGCGCGACATCCAGAACGCGGTGACCGAACAGGTCGACGCGGCCCGCGATGCCGAGTCCGGGGTGAACCTCGACGAAGAGATGACCAACATGCTGATGTACCAGCGTGGATACGAAGCCGCGGCTCGAGTGCTCACCACCATCGACTCGATGCTCGACCAATTGATCAACCGCACCGGACTGGTCGGTAGGTAGGAGAACACCATTCATGACTAGCCCGCGAGTCACCGAGAGCAGCATTCGAAGCCACGCCATGGCGGGGTTGCAGCGCAGCCTCACCCGTACCCAGATCGCGCAGGACCAGATCTCCAGCGGCAAGCTGCTGCACCGCCCGTCGGATTCGCCGACCGGGACGGTGACGGCGCTGCAGCTGCGCAGCGAGGTGCGCGCCAATCGCAAGTACTCGGCCAACGCCGACGACGCGATGGGCCGGCTCGGCACGGTGCAGGACACCCTGCAGAGCTCGGTCGAGCTGATCAACAAAGTGCGTGACCTGACGGTGGCGGCGGCGTCGGCCGGCGGCAGCAATCCGGAGGCGGACAAGGCCCGGGCCGCCGAGATCAAACAGATCAAGGGCACCCTGATCCAGCACGCCAACACCCAGTACCTGAACCGCCCGGTCTTCGGTGGGCACACACCGGACGCCGTCGCCTATTCGGCGACGGGGGAGTACATCGGTGAGGCGGCGGGTGAGGTGACCCGGTCGATCGGGCCGAACGCCAAGGTGCGGGTGGACACCCGTGGCCCCGAGGTCTACGGCACCGACTACGTGCTGGACGCGAACGGCGACCCGGTGCTGGACGCGAACGGCGATCCGACCGTGAACCCGACCCAACTCTTCCACGTCCTGGACGACCTGCAGGCTGCCATGATCAGCGGAGACATCGACGGCGTGACGACTGGACTACAAAGCCTGGATAAGGCTGCAGAAACCCTGAAATCCACTCTTTCAGACGCAGGTGCCCGATATAATCGGGTTACCCAGATGAAGCAGTCCGCAGAGGATCGCTTGTCATCCGTGTCGTCGCAGCTGTCCGATGTCGAGGACGTCGACCTGCCGAAGGCGATCATGGAATTGCAGTTCGCGCAGACCTCGTATCAGGCCGCCCTGGCCGCCACGGCCAAGGTGATCCAGCCGTCGCTCATCGATTTTCTGAGGTGACCATGAGTATTCGCACCGCATCCCGACCGATTGAGGCCACCATGACCGATCCGGCGCTGGGACTGCCGACCATCACGATGGCGGTGCCCATGCCCGGATTCCCGGGGCACCGTGACTTCGTCCTGGTGCGACTCAACGAGGACGGTCTTCTCTACGCCTTCACGTCCCTGGACAACCCCGAGCTCCGTTTCCTGGTCGCCCCTCCGGAGCCGTTCTTCCCGGAGTACGCGCCGGAGATCGACGAGAAGGTCCTGGCGGCGCTGAACACCCACGACCCGGACCGGCTGCTGCTGCTCACCATCATCACGGCCGGCCAGGACGAGACGACCGCCAACCTGCTCGCCCCGATCCTGGTGGACCGCGACTCCATGCGGGCCATGCAGGTCGTCCTCAGTGGATCGGGCTTCCCGGTCCGAGCGATCATGAACCGGAATTTCTGACCCGTTCGGCACAGGCCCAGGCGCGGTCGCGGTTCCGCCGCGGCCGCGCCTGGGCCTGTGCCGTCCGTTCCCTGGATGGAGGAGGCGCCGATGCTGGTGCTGACCCGGCGGGCCGGGGAGAGCGTGATGATCGGCGACGAGGTCGTGATCACGGTCCTCGAAGCTCGCGGCGACGTCATCAGGCTGGGGATCGAGGCGCCCCGCGACGTGCAGGTGCACCGCGAGGAGGTCTATCGCGAGCTGCGCGAGGCCAACCGTGCGGCCGCCTCGCCACCGCAGGAGGCGGTTCATGCGCTGACCGAGATGCTCGAGGGCAAGGCCGAGACGCGCGAGTGAACGACGACGCCCGCCGCCCATCGCGGCGGGCGTCGCGCGGTATGTGGGGGATGTGCTCGTGACCAGGGAAGACGTCATCCGGTCCCGGCGACGGGGGCCGGTGCTCGGTGAGTGCGGATCGGTGGCGGGGTCCGGCCGGCGGGGTGCACCCCACCTGCACCGGTCGTCGACCCCGTGGACAACGCCGGTTCCGCAGTCTCATAGGCGGACGGGAGAAACCCGTTCCACAGGGTTGGGGGAGTCAGTGTGGTGACGGATCGCGAGTCAGGTGCCGACGCTGGTGCGCTCGGGACCGCCGGCGGGTTCGATCTGACGGTCGACGGCCACGTGCACACCGGCTTCTCGGCCGGCCGTGACGCGGTCGGCGTGGTGGTCTCGGCCGCCGACCGGGCCGGTCTCACCGCACTGACCTTCGCGGATCAGGCCGGGCCGGACGTGACGTGGATGAACACGTACGCCGACTCGGTACGCCGGGCCCGGCACCGTACCGAGATGATCCTGAAGCTGGCCGTCGAGGTCGAGGTGGTCCGGGTGGACGGCTGGTTGTCGCTGCCCACCGACCTCACCCAGCTGGACGCGATCTCGGTGGCGGTCTCCGGTCTCCCCCTCGGTGACGTGGTGCTCGATCCGCGGGAGGTGCGGGCCCGGCTGGACGCCGGCTCGCTGAGCGTGGCGCAGACCGTCGAGTTGCTGGTGCAGACCACGGTGAAGGGCATGGAGCGGGCCTCGCGCTACGTCCCGTGTCAGCTCGCCCGCCCGCTGGCCCTGCTGGCCCAGGCCGGCGTGGACGACACCGCGGTCACCCCGGCCCTCGTCGGCGAGCTGGCCGCCGCGTGCCGGACGACCGGGACGATCGTGGAGGTCAGCGAGGCGTGGCGCAGCCCGTCCCCGCGGGTGGTGGAGATGCTCCGGGAGGCGGGTGTGACCCTGGTGGCCGCGAGTGACGCCCGGTACGCCGCCGAGGTGGGCCACTGGCAGTACCTGCGTCGCGTCTGAGCGAAACCGAACACGATAAGCACTCGTCTCCGTACTCTCTGTGATGCCAGCACTTCAGCATGGGAGAGTTGCGATGAGTATGGTTCAGCAGGCTATCGAGGTCAGTGCACCGGTTCACACCGTGTACGAGCAGCTCGCATCCTTCGAGAACTACCCGCGGTTCATGACCGGGGTTCGTCAGGTGACCGCCACCGGCACCGACCAGACCCACTGGATCATGGACGTGGACGGGAAGCGCCGCGAGTTCGACGCGCAGATCATCGAGCGGTCGCCGGACGAGCGGGTCTCCTGGTCGACCATGGAGGGCCCGCTGCTCGCGGAGACCATCACGCTGCGGCCGATGGGCGAGACCAAGACCCAGATCGTGGCGCAGCTGGAAGCCGACATCGCCTTCCTGATGCCGAGCGACCGGCATGGGCAGGAGTCGCTGGACCGCCGGCTGAAGGCCGATCTGACCACCTTCAAGGGGCTGGTGGAGAGCGGCGTGCTGGGCGGGCGCGCGATGCCCACCGGCGGCGCCAGCTCCAAGCAGATGTCCGGCCGTTCGATCCTCTCCGGCTCGGCGCCCAGTCCGGCCGCGGTGGCCGCCCGGATCCGCAACCGCAACGCCGCCACCGCGCCTTCTCTCGGTGGGCCGGCCGGGACCACCCGGCCCACGCTCCCCCCGGAACCGAGCCCCAGCCCCGGCGCGGGCTGGGGTACCGGAGCGGGCAACCTGAGCAACGCGGACCCGTCGGGTGCCGGGATCGCCGACAACCCGCTGCGCGACATCCCGACCGCCGCCGACATCGGTACCCCGTCCGCGATCGGTGCCGCCCAGGCCGCCGAGCGCCGTCCCGCCGCCCGCCGGATCTCCACCCCGGCCCGCTCGGCCGGGGTCTCCGGTTCGGCCCGGATGGGCGGGCGCAACCAGGGTTCCGACTCCTGGGGCGACGGCATGATCAACGAAGAGGAGCGCGGCAGCTGACCGCTCTCCTCAACCGTGGTGATCTCCGGCGCCCGCAGCGCCCGAAGTCACCACACCTTCTCGAGTGTGGTGACTTCGGGCGTCTACGGCGCCCGAAGTCACCACACCTTTGTGGGTGGACGCCGCAAATCAAGCCGGAGCGGACTCCAGATCGACTATCAGGCGGGCACCCTGCGGGGTGACCGCCTCGTACCGCACCGATCCGCCGTTCGCCTCCACCAGGTGCCGGACGATGAACAGGCCCAGTCCGGCGCCCTTGATGAACCGGCCGAACAGTCGCGGCAGCACCTCGTCCGGGATGCCCGTTCCGCTGTCCTCGACCACCAGGCGCACCGTCGTGGCGTCCTCGCGCCAGGCGCGTACCCGCACCGGCGGCGACCCGTGGGTCAGCGCGTTCTTCAGCAGGTTCTCCACCACGACGGCGACGTGTCCCCGGTCGGCCAGGGCGGTCAGCTCCGCGTCGACGGCGATGTCCACGTCGGCGCCGCCCCCGGCCGCCTCGGCCACCTCGCGCAGCGGCACCGGCACCCGCCGGGCGGTGACCTTGCCGGTGTCCAGCCGGAACAGCAGCTGCAGATCGTTCATCATCTTGATCAGCCGGCGGGTGTTCTTGTCGATCTTGGTGGCCAGTTCCAGCCGGATGTCGTCCGGCAGGTCCGCCCAGTCGTCGCAGAGCAGCTCGGCGAGACTGGCGATCGAGCTGATCGGCTGGGCCACGTCGTGGGTCAGCATCGAGGTCAGGTCGTTCTTGAAGGCGAGCGCCGCCGCCAGCTGGGCGTTACCGCGTTCCAGGTCGGCGGCGTGCTCGCTGAGCGCCTCCTCGGCGCGTTTGCGTTCGGCGATGTCGATGCAGGTCGCGACGTACCCGCGGGTGCTGCCGGCGGCGTCCGGGATGGCCGCCATGGTGGCCAGGACCGGCACGCGGGTGCCGTCGGCCCGCGGCAGGGTCCAGTCCAGGCCGGTGCCGGGCGGCGGGAGCGGCGGCGGTTCGGGCTCGTTGTCCGGGTTGCCGGTCAGCTCACGCCAGCGCCGGTTGACGTCGATGACCCGGTAGTTGACGTCGAGCACCATCACGGCCTCGTTCATCGACTGCAGCAGGGTCTGGGCGAACTCCTCGCGATCGCGCAGCTCGGCGAGCAGGTTGCGCTGCCGCTGGCCGGCCTTGTCCAGGGTGCGGACCCCGAAGGCGAGCAGGGCGAGCAGGGCGAGGACGGCCAGGATGATCCCGGTGCTGACCGCCGCGGCGGCCGGGCTCACGCCGGTACGCCGCGCGAGCACGCTGGTCAGCGCGGCGACCAGGGAGGTGGCGACCAGGACGGGCGCCAGGCGGCGCAGCGAGAGCCGCGGGCCGGACGAGCCGAGGGTCCGCAGCGGCCCGCTCTCCGGCCGGGCCAGGATCGCGCCGGCGACCAGGGCGAGCACGGCGAAGGCCTGATGTCGTGG
Source organism: Actinoplanes rectilineatus (assembly GCF_000962825.1). Lineage (GTDB taxonomy): Bacteria > Actinomycetota > Actinomycetes > Mycobacteriales > Micromonosporaceae > Actinoplanes > Actinoplanes rectilineatus. Next base: position 190,239 of record NZ_JZKF01000003.1, on the reverse strand, counting down.
CATCACGCTGTCCGTGCCGGCCGCGTCGAACAGCCGGGGGACCAGGGCCACCAGCGTGATGATCGCGGCGCCGAGGAGCAACGGGTCGGCGACGCGGAAGGCGCCCGCGCCGTCCCGCGGTGGCAGCCGCAGGTCCAGGGCGGCCAGCGCGAGTCCGGTGAGCGCCACGGCGACCGCGGCGGCCGGGCTGTCGCCCAGGCCGGCGGTGCCGAGGACGGCGGCACCCAGGGCGAGGAGGGCGGCCGCACCGGAGCGGATCCGGCCGGCCGGCCCGGCGGCGATCGGTGCCGCGTGCAACAGCAGGGCGATTCCGGCCGGGAGGAGGGCGACCGCCGGGGCGGGAGACAGCCCGTCCGGCGGTACACCGTCGTCAAGCGTGCGCGTGTTCACGGCGCCGAGAACGGCGACCGTGATCCCGGCACACCCGGCGATCAGCCGGGACAGCCTGCCCACGCCATGCGCAGCGATATGCACATATACCCCCAAGACGTGAGGGAAAGAGCATAACGCGCGCCACCCGGGCGGGCGGTTACTTGCTCGGCCAGCTGAATCCGTCCTCGATCCGGATCCGGCTGGCCACCCGGGCGATGTCGGCGCGGTGCCGGTTGGCGTGGTGCCCACAGAAGGCCAGGTCCCCGCCGGTGTTCAGGACGACCTCCAGCTTGGCGGCCGCACCACAACGGTCACAACGCTCGGTCAGCTCCTCGACAGTGTCGATCTCGGCCGACAGCAGTGTGGTCATATCGCTCTCCTTGCTCGGTGGCGGTGCAGCGGTCCTGACAGGGGGTAGTTCGGCCCCGCGCCGGGTGGATTTAGTGGTTCACCCTGTGATCAGTTTGATCAGAACCGTGGTCCGGAAAACCTGCAACGGACGAGCAACCGTCGCGAACCCGGGACGGTTCTCGTCCATCTCCACCGTTGTCCTCAACGACCAGGCGGAGCCGGTCGCGGCCGCTTCCCGGGACCTCCTTCGGGTGTACGCCGCGAACGTCACCGGCAACCCCGCCGCCACCTGCTGCTTCTGCGGACGGTCGATCGCCGGGACATGACCGCTGAACCGGCCGAGCGTTACCGGGCGTGCCTCTTCGCACCGGAAAGTGCCGTACGGGAGGGCCGCCGACGATAGCGTGAGAACGACCCCAGCCCGAGGAGGAGCGCATGTCCGAGGAGCCGGTCGCCGAGAAACCGACCGTCCTGGTCGTGGACGACGAAGAGGACCTGCGCGACATCATGCGCCGGCAACTGGAGCGCCGCGGATTCGCGACGCTCACCGCCGGCGACTCCCAGGAGACCCTGGCCCTGTGCCGCGACCACGTCGGCACGATCGACGTGATGGTCGTCGACCTGACGTTGCCGGACGCGAACGGCGGCGACCTCGCCGCCGACGCGGTCGCCGTACGCCCCGACCTCGGCGTGGTCTTCATCTCCGGCCTGCCCAAGGACATCGCCGTGGACAAGGGCCTGGTCGGCCCGGACGCGCTGCTGGTCAAGAAGCCGTTCACCGCCGACCTGCTGCTGCAGGCGCTGCGCGAGGTGCTGGACCGCAAGAAGGGCTAGGACGTCTGACCCTCGGCCGGCCAGGGGACGGTCAGTTCGCCGAGCCGCCAGCGGGCCGGGCCGTCGAGCACCGGCCACCCCTCGGCGCGCATCCGCCGGACCGTCGCCTGCCAGCGCTGCCGCGGACCGAACGGGGTCGCCTCGGTCTCCCACGCCCGGCCCAGCGAGCGCAGCAGCTCGTACACCGGGTGGCCTGGCACGTTGTGGTGGATCAGGGCCTTCGGCAGGCGTTCGGCGAACACCGCGGGATGCTCCAGCACCGGAAGCCGGGCGGACAGCGTCAACGTCAGCGGCGTGCCCCGCTCGACGACCGCCCAGGTGGCGATCCGGCCCAGTTCGTCGCAGGTCCCCTCGACCAGCAACGCCCCGGTGGCGGTCATGCTGCGCCACGCCTCGAGCACACCCTCCTCGGGGTACTGCCGGAGCACGTTGAACGCGCGGACCACCACCGGCGACAGCCCGGCCAGTTCGAAACCGCCGCGCCGGAACTGCAGCCGCGGCGCCGCGGCCCACGGTTGTGCGGCGGTCACGCGTACCGGATCGATCTCCAGACCGATCACCGTGAGGTCCGCACGGACCGTGTCCGCAAGCCTGGCCCGGAGTTCCACCGCCGTCACCGGCGAGGCACCGTAACCGAGATCCACCACCAGGGGCACGCTTGCTGCCCTCAGCAGATCCCCGCAGCGGTACGCGACGAAGTTGTCGACACGGCGCAGCCGGTTGGGATTGGTCGTCCCCCGGGTGATCGCGCCGACCGGTTTCACCGTCAGAGTTCCCGGTGCACCTTGTGCTGGGCGGCCTGGGCGATCGGGCGCACCACCATCCGGTCGATGTTGACGTGTTGCGGCCGGGTGGCGGTCCACACGATGCAGTCGGCGACGTCGTCGGCGACCAGCGGCTCCTTGACCCCGGCGTAGACCGCGTCGGCCTTGTCCCGGTCGCCGCTGAAGCGGTTGACGGCGAACTCGTCGGTGCGCACCATGCCCGGCTGGATCTCGATCACCCGGATCGGCCTGCCGGACAGTTCCAGGCGCAGCGTCCCGACCATGGCGGTCAGCGCGTGTTTGGCCGCGGTGTACCCGCCGCCGCCCTCGTAGGTGATGAAACCCGCGGTCGAGCCGACCGTCACGATCGTGCCGGCGCCGCTCGCCTCGAGTGCCGGGACCAGCGCCTTGGTGACGCGCAGGGTGCCCAGGACGTTGACGTCGTACATCCACTGCCAGTCGTCGACCGAGCCCTCGGCCACCGGGTCCACGCCCCGGGCACCGCCGGCGTTGTTGACCAGCACGGTGAGCGGACCGTCGAGTCCCGCCACCGTCGCGGCCAGCGCGGCCACCGACTCGTCCGAGGTGACGTCGCACGCGACGGCGGTGGCGTCCGGCCCGATCTCCTCGACCAGCGCGTCCAGCCGGTCGGCGCGCCGGGCCGCGACCACGACGTGGAAACCCTCGGCGGACAGGCGGCGTGCGGTGGCGGCACCGATACCGCTCGATGCCCCGGTCACCACTGCGATGTTCTTCATGACCCGATCTTCCCTCATGACCTGGATCACCCTCGGTCGGCTGCGTAGTGGTTCCGGGGCCGCCGATGGGGAAGATGAACGTTGGAGCAACAAGTTTTCACACGCGACTCTTCTCATGCGACGCGGAGGTGGTCCCTGGTGGCCGAACCACGGGCCGGTGGCCGATGGCCCACTCCGCGGCGGATCGCCACGCTGTCGGTGCACACGTCGCCGCTGGAACAGCCGGGCACCGGTGACGCCGGCGGCATGAACGTCTACATCGTCGAGGTCGCCAAGCGTCTCGCCGAACGCGGGGTCGAGGTGGAGATCTTCACCCGGGCCACCGCGAGCGGCCTGCCCCCGGTGGTCGAGATGTCCCCCGGTGTGTATGTGCGGCATGTCACCTCCGGGCCGTTCGAGGGTCTGGCCAAGGAGGAGTTGCCCGCCCAGCTCTGCGGGTTCGCGGCCGGCGTGCTGCGGGCCGAGGCGGCGCACCCGCCGGGCCACTACGACCTGATCCACTCGCACTACTGGCTCTCCGGCCAGGTCGGCTGGCTGGCCCGGGAACGCTGGGGCGTGCCGCACGTGCACACCGCGCACACCCTGGCCAAGGTGAAGAACCGGTTCATCGCCGCCGGTGACCGTCCGGAACCCAAGGCCCGGGTGATCGGTGAGGAACAGGTGATCGCCGAGTCGGACCGTCTGGTGGCGAACACCCGGTTCGAGGCACAGGACCTGATCACCTACTACGGCGCCGACCCGGACCGGGTCAGCGTGGTGCAGCCCGGCGTCGACCTGGAACGGTTCCGGCCCGGCCCCGCGGACCGGGCCCGGTTCGGTCTGCCCGCCGACGGCACGGTGATCGCCTTCGTCGGCCGGATCCAGCCGCTCAAGGCGCCCGACGTGCTGATCGCCGCCCTCGCCGAGATGAAGGCGGCCGGCGACGAGGACGTGACCCTGGTGATCTGCGGCGGTCCCAGCGGCAGCGGCCTGGACCGGCCGTCCGCACTGATCGAACTGGCCGGCACACTCGGGGTCGCCGACTCGGTGGTGTTCCTGCCCCCGCAGACCGGCGCCGGGCTGGCCGCCCTCTACCGGACCGCCGACCTGGTCGCGGTGCCGTCCTACAACGAGTCGTTCGGGCTGGTGGCGCTGGAGGCGCAGGCCTGCGGCACGCCGGTGGTGGCGGCCGCCGTCGGCGGTCTGGTCACCGCGGTCCGCGACGGGATCAGCGGTGTCCTGGTCGACGGGCACGAACCGGCCGCGTGGGCGCGGGTGCTGTCCGAGTTGCTCGCCGCACCAGGCCGCCGGCGCCGGCTGTCGGCCGGAGCGGCCGCCCACGCGAGCAGGTTCTCCTGGGACCGGACCGCCGATGACCTCCTGCGGGTCTACCGTGACGCGGTGACCGAGCACCGGGCGCTGATCGCGGCGCGAGTGGAGAGGGCGGCGTGCGGATGGTGACCGACCTGATCGAGAGCGTCCTGACCGAGCGGGAACTCGAGTGGGAGTCCACCGGGGACGGTGCGTACGTGGTGTCGCTCCCCGGCACCCACAAACTGAAGACGGCCTGCAACCTGATCGTCGGCCGGCATGCGCTGCGGATCGAGGCGTTCGTGATGCGCCGGCCGGACGAGCGGCACGAGGAGCTGTGGGCCTGGCTGCTGCGCCGCAACGCCCGGATGTACGGCGTCGCGTTCTCCATCGATGCGGCCGGTGACGTCTACCTGACCGGCCGGGTCTCGCTGAAGGGCCTGGACGCCGACGAACTGGACCGTCTGCTCGGGTCGGTCCTGACGTACGCGGACGAGTCGTTCGACCCGATGCTGGAGATCGGTTTCGGTTCGTCGATCCGCCGCGAATGGGACTGGCGCCTCAAACGCGGCGAATCGACGGCCAACCTGCAGGCCTTCAAGCACCTGATGGCGGATCCGGACAAGCCCTAACGCTTGTACGTCCGGGTGGCCGTGTACTTCACGTTGCCCGCCTTGTCGTATGCCCGGAGCCGCACGGTGAACTTCTTGCCGTACTTCTTCGGGTTCACCGTGAACGCGTAACCGGCCTTGCTGTCGGTCTTGACCACCTTGCCGTTGACCAGCAGCTGAACCTTGGCGATGCCGTAGGTGTCGGTCGCCTTGGCGGTGACCGTGAATGCCTTCTTGACCGTCGCCTTGTTCTTCGGCGCCTTGCTGATCGACACCGTGGGCGCCTTGTTGTCCACGGTCAGCGACCGCTTCAGCACCGTCACGTTGCCGGCCGCGTCGGTGGCCCGCCAACCGAGCGTGTACTTGCCGTTCGGCAGGTCCCGGCTGTCGACGGTGACCGTCCGTGCGGTGCCCTGGCCGTATCCCCAGCTCTGTTTCGCGCTGTCCAGGGTGGCCGTGTAGTTGCTCAGCGGGCTTGCGTCCCGATATCCGCTGAGGGTGACCGTGAACGTGCCACGGACCGCAGCACCGGCGCTGGTCCCTCCGGTGATCACCGGCTTGTCGTTGTCGACGGTGACCGTGCGGTTCAGGGTCGTCACGTTGCCGGTGGTGTCCCGGACCCGGACCGTCATCGGTGTGCGCCCGTTGGCGACCTTCGCTTTCCAGCGCAGGTCGAGGGTGCCCTCGGTGGGCGAGTCCCGGCTGTCGACGACTTTGCCGCCGACGATCAGCTCGGAGCCGCCGAACGAGTTGAGATTGTCGGTGGCGTCGACGGTGAGGGTGCCGCCCTGCCCGATGTATCCGTCCCGCACCGGGAAACGGACGGTCAGGCCGGTCGGTGCCTTGTTGTCCACGACGATGGTGCGTGAGGTCGTGGTGGAACCGCCGGCGCCGGTGGCGATCGTGGTCAGCGTGGTGACGCCGTCGTAGCCGGTGGTGTCCCAGTCGACGGCCCACGGCGCCTCGGTGTCGGTCCCGACGTCGGTCCCGTTCGCCTGGAGCCGGATGCTGCCGACGTCGGAGAGGTCGGCGCCGGAGGAACCCTCGAAGGTCACCCGGGTGATGCCGTGGACATAGAAGTTCTCGGTGAACGCGTGCACCCTCGGCACCGCGGCGTGCGCGGGCGAGGTGGTGAGAAGAGTGGCGGCCAGGGTGGCCGCGGTGACGAATCCGGTCGTCCGGAGTGCGAGAGCCAAGACATCCCCCAATATCACTGCGACCGCAGCCTATAGCAGACGTTCTGAGGCTCCGATGTGGATCATCGTGAACCGGTGCGGGCCGGGGTGTGAACACGAGGTGAAGTGGCCTGTTGCGCAAGCCGTCTAGTCTACTGAGGACGGTCCGAGGTTTGGTTTCCCGGAGATCGGGCATCCCTCGCTATTCCCGTCGATCGGTAAGTGTGGTTATTTGCTCCATCCGGGGAGCCCGGACGAGTGATTGGCGCATCCTCCGATCGGTTGGATGTTGGGGAATGTGACGGTTGAGACAGATGTCGACACGAAATCGGGTTGTGAGGCTTGACGGCCCCAACTAGCGTGGTCGATGGACGCCGAACCGTCAGTTCGGGGAACGGGTGGATCAGCAATGGTCGCCGCGGATCGGCGTTTGGGGACGGGTGGCATGAGCCGTTGGGGGACGGCGCGACCCGAGACCGGCGGTTAGTGCGGGCGGCGCCTATGGGGATGGGTGCCGCCCGCCGCCGCCGGCGCTTTCATTTCTGAACCATCTTCACGCGTGAGTCGATCGAATGGCTCACGCGTTTTCTGTTGTTGGTCTTCGTGGGTTCTGCCCGTTTGTGTGTGTCCGCCGTCAGTTCGCGCGAGACGAAAGGACGGTTTGCGAGGTCCGAGGCGCGTTTTGGCATAACGTCCGATCTGTTCCGTTGCCGGGGTCGCGGGGTCGATCAAGAACTCTTTCTCTCGGCCGCGACACCGGCCTCCGCGAGGTCGTCGGCCGCGCGGAGCATCGCCGCGTTCCGCTGTTCGGACCGGCGGGCACGGGCCGGGCCGGCCAGCAGATGACCCACGGCGGCCAGGGCGCACAACGCGAACGAGCCCACCCACAGCACCACGTCGCCGCCGTGTTGCAGGATCGCCCCGCCCAGCACCGGGGCCAGGGCACTGCCCAGCTGCCAGGCCAGCGAGTTCAGCCCCTGGTAACGCCCCCGGAGCGCCGGCGGGGACAGCATCGCGACGGTGGTGGCGTTGCTCGGGGACTGCAGCATCTCGCCCAGGGTCCAGACGACCACGGTCAGGCCGTACACGATGGGGGTCTCGGCGAGGGCGACCAGCCCGAAGCCGGCGCCGATGAGCAGGGTGGCCACCGCCAGCACCCGGGAGCTGTCGCGGCCCTGGATCAGCCGCGGCACGAACAACTGGCCCGCCACGATCAGGACGCCGTTGACCGCGATCACCGTGCCGTAGGTGGAGGCGGTCAGGCCGTCGGCGAGCATGCTCAGCGGCAGCATGGACAGGTGTTGCATGACGACCAGCACCGACATGAAGGTCAGCACCAGGTAGACCAGGAAGACCCGGTCCTTGAGCGCGGCGCCGAGGCCACCGTGCGGCACCGCGGGACCGGCCGTGCGGGACCGGACCGGTTGCGTCTCGGCCAGGAACATCGCCGTGATGATCGCGGTGACCGCCGTGGTGGTCGCGTCGACGACGAACAGCAACGTGTAGTCGAGGGTGGCGGCGAACCCGGCGATCACCGCGGCCAGTGCGAACCCCAGGTTGATCGCCCAGTAGTTCAGCGAGAACGCCCGGACCCGGTCGTGGTCGGGCACCACGTCGACGAGCATCGCCGAGATCGCCGGGCGGGCCGCCTCGGCCACCAGGCCCAGCAGGAACGTGACGACGGCGATCTGCGCATAGGTGTGCGCGAAACCGAGCGCCAGCATCAGCGCGGACGCGCCGAACTGGGCGGTCAGCATGGTCGGCCGGCGGCCCCAGCGGTCGGCGAGCACCCCGCCGGCCATCGTGCCGAGCGCACCGCCCGCACCGTAGAGGCCCACCACCAGGCCGGCCTGGCTTTGCGTGAAGTGCCGGTCGACGGTGAGGTAGATTCAGGAACAGCACCACGAACGAGCCGAGCCGGTTGATCAGCGTGCCCACCCAGAGGAACCAGAACTGCCGCGGCAGCCCACCGGCCGTCTGCTGTAACCACGCCCGCACGCGAAACCCCCGGTAAGTGATGCTCAGTGCTGATTCCCCTTACAACCTAGGCGGTGGCGCAACCGGGTTTCCATGTGGCGGCGGCCACGTGCCGGGTGGCCCGTACAGCGTGACCGGCCACGAGGGAAGATGTGGTCATGACTGGAACCCTGGTGCTGCTGCGGCACGGCAACAGCGAGTGGAATGCCAAGAACCTCTTCACCGGCTGGGTCGACGTGGACCTCGACGCCAAGGGTGAGGACGAGGCCCGCCGCGGCGGTGAGCTCCTCAAGGAGCAGAACGTGCTCCCCGACGTGGTGCACACCAGCCTGCTCCGCCGCGCGATCCGGACGAGCGAGATCGCCCTGCACATCACCGACCGCCACTGGATCCCGGTGAAGCGCTCCTGGCGCCTCAACGAGCGTCACTACGGCGCCCTGCAGGGCAAGGACAAGAAGCAGACCCTGGAGACGTACGGCGAGGAGCAGTTCATGCTCTGGCGCCGGTCGTACGACGTCCCGCCGCCCCCCATCGAGGACGGCTCCGAGTTCTCCCAGGCCGGCGACGCCCGGTACGCCGGTCTCGCCCCGGAGATCCTGCCGAAGGCGGAGTGCCTGAAGGACGTGCTCGAGCGGGCCCTGCCCTACTGGTACGACGCGATCGTCCCGGACCTGCGGGCCGGCAAGACGGTGCTGGTCGCCGCGCACGGCAACTCGCTGCGCGCGATCGTGAAGCACCTGGACGGGATCTCCGACGACGCGATCGCCAAGCTGAACATCCCGACCGGCATCCCGCTGCGCTACGACCTCGACCTGGACCTGCGCCCGGTCACCAAGGGCGGCACCTACCTCGACCCGAAGGCCGCCGAGGAGGCCGCCGCGGCCGTGGCGAACCAGGGGCGCTGACCTTTCCGCTTCGGCGGGACGACGAGGCCGGGACACCCCCGTGGTGTCCCGGCCCTCGTCGGTTCGGAGTCAGTCCTCCTGCGCGCCCACCTGCTCACCGGTGATCAGGTAGATCAGGTGCTCGCCGATGTTGACGGCGTGGTCGGCGTACCGCTCGTAGAAGCGGCCGAGCAGCGCGCCGTCGATCGCGGTCTCCGCGCCGTACGGCCAGTCGTCCGCCAGCATGATCTTGAAGAGGTCGCGTTCGAGGTCGTCGATCGCGTCGTCGTCGGTCTCCAGGGTGGCGGCGACCGCCACGTCGGGAGCGCCCAGCAGCTCGGTGATCTTCTCGGCCATCCGGTCGGCGACCTCGGCCATCCCCTTGAACGTCGGCCGCAACTCGGCCGGCACCGCGGGCGACGGGTGACGCCGCGACGCCGTCTTCGCCACGTGCTCGGCCAGGTCGCCCATCCGCTCCAGGTCCGCCCCGATGTGCAGAGCGGTGATCACCCGGCGCAGGTCGGAGGCCACCGGCGCCTGGCGCGCGATGGTGTCCGCCACCTTCAGCTCCACCTGGTCGAACAGCTTGTCGACCTCGGAGTCGCGCTCCATCACCGCCTGCGCGGCCTCGAGGTCCGCGGTCAGCAGCGCGGACGTCGCCTTGCGCAACGCGGCACGCACCGCCTCGGACATGGTCACCAGCAGGCGGCTCACCTCGATCAGGTCCGCCTGGTACTCCTCGCGCATGTTTGTGATCCCGGTGTTCGGGGCCGGCCCGATTAGCCGGTGCCGGCCGGTGTGTGCTGCTCACGCTATGGGCGCCCCACGGCGCGAACATGAACAGCGGTGAACGACGCCGGGCGCAGTGGTGAACATTATTCGACGCGCGCCCGATTCGTACCTTTGGCCCTGTAGCTCAGGTAAACAATGACCCTACGATCGCAGCGTGGAGTGGGAATACGCCGTAGGCATGGTCACTGCCGCGCTCGCCATCGGGGCGGGTGCCGGCCTGACCTTTGCGCGGTTCCGCGGTACGGGCGGAACCGCCCGGACCGGGTCGCTGGAGGGGAGAACCGCCATCGAACCGGACGACGATCGCCCGGGAGGCAAGAACAGCCTCAAAGGTCTCGGCCGAAAAAGCCTGGACTCGCTGCGGGTGGGAGTCGTCGTCCTCGACGCCGACGACTACCCCGTACTGGTGAATCCGGCAGCCCGAGCCATGGGCCTGCTCCGGTCCGGCGGGGCGCCGGGCACCATCGCCGCCCATCCCATCCTGCGCACCCTCGCCGGCCAGGTCCGCCGCACCGGCGTCCGCCGCGAGGTCGAACTCGACCTGCCCCGCGGCCGGGCCGGGAACGCGCACGCACCCCTCGGCCTGCACCTGCGGGCCGTCGCGATCAGCGCCACCCACGTGGCCGTCGAAGCCGCCGACGTCACCGAGGCCCACCGCCTCGCCCGCGTCCGCCGCGACTTCGTCGCGAACGTCAGCCACGAACTCAAGACCCCGATCGGGGCGCTCCAACTCCTCGCCGAGGCACTGCTCGACGCCACCCAACTCCCCGACTCGGCCCCCGAGGCCCAGTCCGAGGACCTGATCGCCGCCCGCCGTTTCGCCGAGCGCATCCACCACGAGTCGGCCCGGATGGGACGCCTCGTCACCGAACTGCTCGAACTGAGCCGGCTGCAGGGCGCCGAACCGTTGCCCGACCCCGAACCGGTCTCCCTCGACTGGGTGATCGCCGAAGTCATCGACCGCACCCGGACCACCTCCTCGGCCAAGAGCATCGAGGTCGTCTACGACGGGCCCAAGGGCGCGACCGTCTACGGCAGCGACAGCCAGATCGCGACCGCCGTCACCAACCTCGTCGAGAACGCCATCGCGTACTCCGGCGAGGACACCAAGGTCTCCCTGGCCCTGCGACAGAGCGAGGACTGGATCGAGATCGACGTCGCCGACCAGGGCATCGGCATCGGTCCCCAGGACGTCGAACGCGTCTTCGAACGCTTCTACCGGGCCGACCAGGCCCGCTCCCGTGCCACCGGCGGCACCGGCCTCGGCCTGGCCATCGTCAAACACATCGCCACCAACCACGGCGGCCGCGTCGACGTCACCAGCGAACTCGGCGACGGATCTACGTTCACCCTGCGCCTACCGGCGCGTCCCCCGGAAGCCCCCTCGTCGTCACCGACGACGATTGAGATCGAGTCCGGTGTGGCCGGGCGCTGACCCGGCCACCGACGACGGAAGGAACTTCATTGGCCCGCGTGCTCGTGGTCGAGGACGAGGAGTCGTTCTCCGACGCCCTGTCGTACATGCTGCGTAAAGAAGGATTCGAGGTATCGGTCGCTGCGACCGGCACGTCGGCACTCACGCAGTTCGACCGGACCGGTGCCGACATCGTGCTGCTCGACCTCATGCTGCCGGAGATGTCCGGCACCGAGGTGTGCCGCCAGCTACGGCAGCGCTCCGCCGTTCCGATCATCATGGTCACCGCCCGCGACAGCGAGATCGACAAGGTGGTGGGCCTGGAGATCGGGGCCGACGACTACGTCACCAAGCCGTACTCGCCCCGGGAACTCGTCGCCCGCATCCGTGCCGTCCTGCGCCGCCAGGGCACCGAGGCGGCCGAGGTCACCACACCGACGCTCGCCGCCGGCCCGGTCCGGATGGACGTGGAACGGCACGTCGTGACGGTCGACGGGTCCGGCGTCCAGCTGCCGCTGAAGGAGTTCGAACTGCTCGAACTGCTGCTGCGCAACGCCGGCCGGGTCCTCACCCGCGGCCAGCTGATCGACCGCGTCTGGGGAGCCGACTACGTCGGTGACACGAAGACCCTGGACGTCCACGTGAAGCGCCTGCGCTCCAAGGTCGAGCCCGAACCCTCCGCGCCGCGCTACATCGTCACCGTTCGTGGGCTTGGGTACAAGTTCGAGCCCTGACATTTTATGACATTTACGGTATTGAGCAGGCTCGCACCTCGGTGCGGGCCTGCTGTGTGTCGGCTTCGGAGCGGGCGCTCGGCGGGTCTTTTGTGGACGCCCGCTACGTTTGCCGGGTGTTGTCGATGAGGGTGTCCGCTGCGGGTCTGTTGCTGGTGATGTTCGCCCTGGCCGGGTGCACCGAGGCCATGGAGGAGAAGGCGGCGCCGGTGCCGAGTGGCGACGCCGCCGGGGTGGAGGAGCCGGCGGCCGATCTGTCGACCGCCGCGGTGCCGTCGGCGGAGCTGTGCGCGTTCCTGGAGTCGGAGGTGCTGCCGGTGAGCCGGCAGCCGGGGGCGACGGCGCAGGTGGTGATCGCGATCTCGGCGTTCTACACCGAGCGGGACGCGGTCGTGGACGCCGAGATGCTGGAGGCGCAGAGCCGGCAGGAGTGCCCGGAGGTGCGGTCGGAGATCCTGCGCGCCCTGGACGCCGACTCTTTCACGAACCTCTGAGGGTGCGCCGTGGGGCGCGCCGGGGCTGTTCGGCGGCGGCGGTGGCCGGGTGGATCGCGATCAGGCCGGATTTCAGCCGGGCCGCGCAGAGCCCGGCGAGTCTCGTGTACGCCGCGACGCCCACCAGTTCGGTCAGCTCCGGCGCGTAGGTGATGTACATCGCGTCGGCGCCCACGTGGGCCTCCGGTGACGACGTGCACCACCAGGCGAGGTCGTGGCCGCCCGCTCCCCAGCCGCGCCGGTCGAACTCGGTGAGCGTGGAGAGCAGGATCTTCGTGCCGTCGGGGCGGGTGACCCAGTCCTGTTCGCGGCGGACCGGGAGCTGCCAGCACACGTCGGGTTTGTACTTGAGCGGGTGGACGCCGTCGCGCAGTGCCTGGGCGTGCAGGGCGCAGCCGCCCCCGCCGGGGAAGCCGGCGTCGTTGAGGAAGACGCAGGGCCCGTCCTCGGACCGGGTGGCGGTCCGGCGGGCCGGTTTGGTGCCGTCGACGCTGTCCATCTCGGTGTAGTTCTTGAAGCCGCGGCGGTAGTGCTGCCAGGTCTGCGGGGTGAGCTTGGCGGCGGCGGACCGGACCCGGTTCTCGTCGTCGGAGTCGGTGAAGAAGGCGCCGTGCGAGCAGCAGCCGTCCTGGGCGCGACCGGGGACGATGCCGTGGCAGGCGGAGCCGAAGACGCAGGTCCAGCGGGAGAGCAGCCAGGTCAGGTCGGCGCGGATCAGGTGCTGTTCGTCGTCGGGGTCGAGGAACTCGATCCATTCCCGAGGGAAGTCGAGGGCGACCTCCGGGGTGGGTTGCTTGCCGCTCATCGGCCTGAGCCTACGCGGTCTGGTGGATCATGACCGTTTAGAGCTGATATATCCCAGCGGGAGCGGCGCGGCTACGCTTGGCGGTGTGAGTTCCCGCGTACCCGTGCTTCTCTCCAGCTCTTCGGTCTTCCCGGAGCCGACGGCGGCGGCGTTCGAGATGGCGGCCACGGTCGGCTATGACGGTCTCGAGGTCATGGTGTGGACCGACGCCGTCAGCCAGGACGCCGGGGCCCTGCGAGGGCTGTCCGATCATTACGGTGTGCCGGTGTTGTCGGTGCACGCCCCCTGCCTGCTGGTGACCCAGCGGGTGTGGAGCTCCGATCCGTGGGAGCGGCTCTACAAGGCCGCCCAGCTGGCCGAGACGCTCGGCGCGCCGACGGTGGTGGTGCACCCGCCGTTCAGCTGGCAGCGCGACTACGCCCGCAACTTCGCCGAGGGCCTGGCGAAAGTGCAGGGGCGGCACCCGCACCTGACCTTCGCGGTGGAGAACATGTTCCCGGTGAAGATGGCCGGACGCTGGTTCGTGCCGTACACGCCGGGCTGGGATCCCACGGAGACGGGCTTCGACGCGTACACGCTGGATCTGTCGCACTGCGCGGCGTCGCGCATCGACGCCCTGGAGATGGCCGACCGGATGGGTGCCGGCCTCAAGCACGTGCACCTGGGTGACGGCACCGGCGAGGGCCGGGACGAGCACCTGGTGCCGGGGCGCGGCAACCAGCCGTGTGCCGAGCTGCTGCAGTCGCTGGCGGGCCGGGGCTTCACCGGGTCGGTGGCGCTGGAGGTCGCCACGCGTAAGGCCGCGAGCCGTGAGGTCCGTGAGGCCGATCTGCGTGAGTCGCTGGAGTTCGCCCGTAAACACCTGACCCCGGCGGAGACGGCGATCACCCAGGGCTGAGCCCGTCGCGGCGCGACGGGGCGATGGACGACGCGAGGGCCGGCGCGGCGGCGATCAGGCGGGAGCGAGCGCGGTGGCCGCCCGCTTACGGGCCCGGTGCGCGGCGACGTGCGATCGGGTGGCGCAGCGTTCGCTGCAGAACCGCCGGCAGTTGTTCGACGACGTGTCGAGGTAGACATTGCCGCAGCGTTCGTCGGCGCAGATGCCGAAACGGGCGCTGCCGTACTCGCAGAGCCACACGGACAGTCCCCAGACCGCCCCGGCCAGGAATTCGGCGCTGACCGTCGAGCCGCGGCTGGTGACGTGCATGTGCCAGTCGCCGGCGTCGTGCCCGGAGATGCGCGGCTGGACCGGGTTGGCGTCCAGCAGACCGTTGAGTTCGTGGACCGCCTCGGCGTCCCGGCCGGAGGTGCCGAGCTCGAACACCTCGCGGAGCCGGCGTTGGGCGCGGCGGAAGGCGGCGAGGTCCTTCTCGACGACCTCGTCGCGCATGTAGGCCTGTTCGTCGGAGAACAGGGCACGCAAACCGGCGAGATCGTCCAGGCCGGCGTTGACGAGGTCGACCGCCGTCCGGGCGTACGCATCGAAGTTCACCCGACAACGGTAGCCGCACCCGGCTCGCTGGGACACGTATGTGGTGCCCGGGACGTGCGAATCCTGTGCCGCAGCCGGGTTCGGTGACAGGTCCGGGCGATACGCTCGGCCCATGCTCCGATCCCTCTTTCGCGCCGCTGCCGGGTCCTCCCGGCTTGAGCGGCTGGTCGAGTCCGCGCCGGTCAGCAAGGATGTCGTGCGGCGCTTCATCGCCGGCCGCAGTGCCGAGGAGGCGCTCGTGGCGAGCCGGGCCCTGGTCGACGACGGCCTGGTCGTCAGCCTCGATCTGCTGGGTGAGGACACCCGCACGATCGAGCAGGCGGTGACGGCCCGCGACGACTATCTGGGCGCGCTGGGCCGGGTGCGGGACGCGGGTCTGTCGTCGGTGGTCGAGGTGAGCGTCAAACTCTCGGCTCTGGGGCAGAGGATCGACGAGAAGCTGGCGTACGAGCACGCGCGCGCGATCTGTGCCGCGGCCGAGGAGGCCGGCACCGCGGTGACTTTGGACGCCGAGGAGCACGGTTCGACGGACGCGACCCTGGAGACGTTGCTGGAACTGCGTAAGGACTTCCCGGCGACCGGCGCGGTGCTGCAGGCCTATCTGCGCCGTACCGAGGGGGACTGCCGGGAGTTGTCGGCGGCGGGTTCCCGGGTGCGGTTGTGCAAGGGCTCCTATGCCGAGCCGGAGTCGGTGGCGTTCCAGTCGTCGCTGGACGTGGACAAGTCGTTCGTGCGTTGCCTGAACATCCTGATGTCGGGGGAGGGCTACCCGATGGTGGCGACCCACGACGCCCGGCTGATCGCGATCGCCGAGGACCGGGCCCGTTGGTTCGACCGGTCGACCGGGGAGTTCGAGTTCCAGCTGATGTACGGGGTGCGCCCGGAGGAGCAGACGCGGCTGGCCGCGGGCGGCAACACGGTGCGGGTCTACCTGCCGTACGGCGAGCACTGGTATGCGTACCTGGTTCGCCGGCTGGCCGACCGTCCGGCGAATGTGGGCTTCGCGGCCCGGGCGATGACCTCCAAAAAGTAACCCAATCGGGCGAAAAGGCCACAGATCCGGCGTGTCGGCCTTGACTTTTTGTGGGCATTTCACGGAACGTATCGCGTTGGTCACAGCTGTATCGATACCGTTCTGATGACACGCACGTCGTCGCCGCGGCGCCGGAAACCCTCCATCCCGCGGCGGTTCGTGGCTGGGAAAGGAACGGTGCGACGCGATGACGGGTCCAGCCCCGACCGAGGAACGACTCTCCGAGGTCCGGTTCCTGACGGTTGCCGAGGTGGCCGCGCTCATGCGGGTCTCCAAGATGACCGTCTACCGGCTCGTGCACGGCGGTGACCTCACCGCTGTACGGGTCGGACGTTCGTTCCGGGTGCCCGAGCATGCGGTACACGAGTATCTGCGCGGAGCGTTCTCGCAAACCGCCTGAGGACGCCCGCGGCGGGGTCGTGTTGGTACGCCACGACCGGGCCGGTACGCTGGTCCAGTTGGCTCCTGGATTCATGTGTGCCGTCCCCGTCCTCGGACGAGTGGCGCCGCTTCCGGGTGCCGTCCAGTTCGGTTCCGGCCGCGCCTTCGGGTGCCCGGTTCCTTCCGACATGGTTTCGAGAGGCTTTCGTATGGGCTCCGTGGTCAAGAAGCGCCGCAAGCGTATGGCGAAGAAGAAGCACCGCAAGCTGCTGCGCAAGACCCGCGTCCAGCGTCGCCGTCTCGGCAAGTGACGGCAGGCCGGACGCCTCGTCCGGCCTGAGGATCGCAACGTTCGACCGGACGGTCGCAAGGCATCGAAAGGTGCACCCGTGGTGACCTCACCGCCCAGCGTCGTCGTGGTCACCGGAGTGAGCCGTTTCCTCGGCGCTCGGGTGGCTGCACGGCTGGCTGCCGATCCTCGCATCGACCGTGTCGTCGGTCTGGATCCGCATGACCCCCCACCGGGCCTTCTCGGCCTGCTGGACGGGGTGGAACGGATCCGGGCCGACGCGCGTGCGGCGACCGAGGCCATCGCCGAGCTCGGCGCCGAAGCGGTCGTGCACATGGCTGTCACCAGCGTGCCCGATGTGCGGCACGGTGGCCGGGCGGCGATGAAGGAACAGAACGTCATCGGCACGATGCAGGTGCTCGCGGCCGCCCAGGGTGCGCCGCGTCTGCGCAAGCTGGTGGTGCGTTCCTCCACCGCGGCCTACGGCGCCTCGTTCCGCGATCCCGCCGTCTTCACCGAGGACACCGAGCCGCGCGCTGTGCCGCGTGGCCCGTTCGCCCGGGACATCCTCGACATCGAGGGTTACGTCCGCGGGTTCCGTCGTCGTCGGCCCGAGGTCGCGGCGACCGTGCTGCGGTTCGCACCGATGATCAGCTCGACCGCGACGACGTCGCTGACCCGCTACTTCGTGCAGCCCGTCGTGCCCACCGTGGTGGGCCGTGACGCCCGGCTGCAGTTCGTGCACGTCGACGACGCGCTCGAGGTGCTGCACCGGTCGGTGACCGAGGACCACCCGGGCACCTTCAACGTGGCCGGCTCCGGGGTGCTGATGCTCTCCCAGGCGGTGCGCCGGTCCGGCCGGATCGCCCTGCCGCTTCCGGAGTCCGCCCTCTCCACCGGTGCCGCCCTGCTGCGCCACCTGGGTGTCGAGCAGATCGGCCTGGACCAGATCGACCTGTTCGTGCACGGCCGGGTGGTGGACACCCGCCGGCTGGTCGAGGAGTTCGGTTTCACGCCGCGGACCACCACCGCGGCCTTCGAGGAGTTCATCCAGGCGCACGCCGACGGCTCCACGCTCAGCGCGGACCGGCTGGTCGCCGCCGAACGGGCCATCCTGGACGGGATCCGGAAGGTGCGCGCGGCCGCAGAGACCTCCCCGGCGGGACAGGACGCATCGTGAGTCAGGACGAGTTCCGCCGCGACATGCTGCCCGGCCACGCCGATTTCACGCTTCCGGGACCGGCTCCGGCGCAGCGCGTCAACGGCCGCCGCCCGATCCCGGAGAAACCCGAGGCGCCGCCGGTCGCCGCCGAGGACCCGGACGTCTGGGACCGGCGTGTCGCCCGCGGCCTGTCCTTCATCCGGCGCCGGCTGGCCGGCAACTACCGGGTGGACGACTTCGGGTTCGACCCGGAGCTGACCGACACGGTCTTCCACCCCATGCTCAAGATCCTCTATCGGGACTGGTTCCGCACCGAGGTGTTCGGTGTGGAGCACCTGCCGCTCGAGGGCGGCGGCCTGGTCGTCGGCAACCACTCCGGCACGATCGCGCTGGACGCCCTGATGCTCACCGTCGCCCTGCGCGACAAGCACCCGGGCAACCGGCATCTGCGGCTGCTCGGCGCCGACCTGGTCTTCCGGCTGCCGCTGCTCAGCGAGCTGGCCCGGGCGGCCGGCGCGACCGTGGCCTGCAACCCGGACGCGGAACGCCTGATGACCGAGAACCAGCTGGTCGGCGTCTTCCCCGAGGGCTTCAAGGGGATCGGCAAGAAGTTCTCCGAGCGCTACAAGCTGCAGCGCTTCGGCCGGGGCGGGTTCGTCTCGGCGGCGCTGCGCACCGGCACCCCGATCGTGCCGGTGGCCATCGTCGGCGCCGAGGAGATCTATCCGATCCTCGCCGACCTGAAGCCGCTGGCCCGTCTGCTCGGCATCCCCTACTTCCCGGTGACCCCGACCTTCCCGCACTTCGGTCCGCTGGGTCTGGTGCCGTTGCCGAGCAAGTGGCTGATCCAGTTCTGCCCGCCGATTCCGACCGCTCACCTGACCGAGTTCGCCGACGACCCGCTGGTCGTCTACAACCTCGCCGATCAGGTCCGCGAGACGATCCAGGCGAGCCTGCACGAGCTGTTGGAGAAGCGGCCGGATCCGTTCGGTCCCTAACGGATCGACGCAACTTGCTCGGGTCGCCCGGATCGACCGTCCTATAGTGACGATTGAGGGGCGGCCCCGTAGTCGAATACGACTACGGCACCGCCCCTCGCCATGCTGTGGACCGGGAACCATTCTGTGGACCGGGAACCATGCCGGGAACCGGAACCGGAACCGGGCCGAGGACCGGAACCAGGCCGAGACCAAGAGCCGGGCTGAGAACCAGCAGCCAGGCTGAGAACCAGAACCTGGAAGCCGGGCCCCGGACCTAGAACAGGTCGTCGAGCAGCCCGCCCAGCACCCCGCCGTTGCTCTTCTCGGCCGGTTCCTCGTACGCCGGAGGCGTGGTCGGAACCGTCGTCGCCGTCGGCGGCACCGTGGTCACGGTCGCCTTGCCGGTGGTCGGGCGCACGTCCGGGCGGTCCGTGTCCGTCCCGGTGCCGACCGTCCCGTCGGTGTCGTCCGGTGTCGTCACGTCACCGGAGGCGTCCGGATCCGCGCCGGCCCCGGTGCGTACCGGCTTCGGCGTGGGGCTCTTGCCCTCGGTGGCCGGACGCTGCTGCGTCTTGCCGGTGCCCGAGGAACCCTTCGCCGAGCCGGAACCGGTCGCCGGGCCGCCCGCGCAGTCGTGCAGTTTCGGGCCGAGCTGATCGGAACCGTTCGACTCGGGCTTGTCGCAGCTCAGGCCGATCCGCAGTGCCTCGGTCCGCTCGCCGACCTGCTCCAGCAGTTCGAGGGAGGTGACCGCCCGTTCCCGGTTGACCGGGGCGAGCCGTTCCAGGGCCGGGCCGAACGCCTTGCGCTGGTTGTCGACGAAACCGTCGAGCGTGATCAGCGGTTTGACGTCCCGGTGCGCCACGGACGACGTGGTCAGCAGGCGTACGCCCTTGCGGGTGTCCGCGTCCATGTCGTCGAGCACCCCGGTGAACTGCGGGGCGTCACCGGCCATGGCCAGCGCCTCGGTCAGCCGGGTCCGGGCGAAGTCGAGTGAGAGCTGACCCCGGGTCACGTCGGAGCCGGCGATCGCCAGCTGGGCGCGTTCGGTGGAGCGCTTGACGCCGTAGAGGGCGTCGCCCGGGGACGCGCTCTCGCTTGCCGCGGAGATCCCGGAGACGGCCATCGCGCCGGCGGCCACGCCGATCACGATCGCTCCCCGGGCCCGGATCCGCCGGCCGAACAGCGGCCGGCGGGCGCCGGTGGTGAAGTCGGCGCTCGGATCCGGATCGAGCACGGCGGTCTGGCCGATGCCCTCCCGTTCGGCGGCCGCGACCAGCATGGACCGCAGGCCGACGCGGAACTCCGCATCGACCGAGGCCCCGGGCCGGGTCGCGGTGAGGCGGTTGCCGATGGCGACCAGCCGGTCGAGCTCCTCGTCGGCTGGGCCACGGGTGTGGTGCCGGCGGGCGCCGTGGGCGTCGTCGATCAGTTCCGCGAAGCGCTCGGCGCGCCGCGAGCTCGGAAAGGCGAACTTCACCGTGGGCACCTCCCCTCGCTCGTGAATGTCTCGCCGGCCAGCGGGCCGGTGTCGGCGACAGAGCGGTACGGGACGGCCCGTCGCATCCGGACAAACGCGCGACACGCGGCCCCGGTTACGGGTGCCGGAGGGTGCCATCGGGTATCGGAGATCGACATCCGAGAGCCCCGGATCAAGACTGGAACCCTTCCGGTAGGAGCCGGTTGAGCGCCCGGACCGCCCGGTACTGCAGGGCTTTGATCGCACCTTCGTTCTTGCCCATGGTCTGGGCGGTCTCGGCGACCGAGAATCCCTGCAGGAATCGCAGCACGATGCACTCCTGCTGTTCCGGGTTGAGCTGCTTGACCGCGGTGAGCAGGGCGACGTTGGTGATGTGGTCGACGACCGCCGATTCCGGGCTGCCCTCCGGCCCGCGGTCCTCACGGTCGGCGTCGAGCACGTCGCCGGTGGTGACCTCGAGGCGGTACCGGCCGGACTTGAAGTGGTCGGCGACCAGGTTGCGGGCGATGGTCACCAGCCAGGCGCCCAGGTCGCGGCCCTGCCAGGTGAAGCTGCCGATGCGCTTGAGCGCCCGCAGGAAGGTGTCCGAGGTGAGGTCCTCGGCGAGCTGCCGGTTGCCGACCCGGAAGTAGACGAACCGGAAGACCGTGTCGACGTACCGGTCGTAGATCAGGCCGAACGCCTCGGAGTCGCCGCCCTGGGCCCGTTCGACCAGCGCCCACACCTCGGCGGCCGCGTCGGACGGGTCGGGGCGTGCCGGGTGTTTGGGCGGTGCCGACTCGGTGGGTGGCCCGGTGGTGCTCTGCGTCGGCAGGACCACGGTGTGGTCGCCGGCGGCTGCGGTCTCCGGCTCGCCCACGTTCGAGCGCTGGCCCGCGGTGGGCTGAGCCGGGGTGCGGGGGCCGCTGCCCCGGCCCCCGCCGAACTTGCCGTTGCCACTGCTGTTGGGCGAGGCGACGGCGGGTGGAGCGTTGGGTGGCCGGCGGCTGCCGGCCTGTTTGGGGCTGTCTCCGCGGATGGTGTTCACGATCATTCCGTCGAAGGACTCACGCAGGCCGTTCAGGCTCTCCGGGAGTGCGAGCCGTCGTTGGTACGGGTCTCCCGCGTACGCATGAGTCACTTCGCCTCCTCAACCCGGCGGGCCTCCAACGACCGCGAATCCGTCCCGCCAGACGTGGATTCACTGAAATTCGGTGCGGCATGTGGCACAGCGGCCTCCTCGGGATGAGGGTGGTCACTCACAACAAAAGGGGTGGGGCAACCCGCTGAATCGCCGGTTGACCTCACCCTTTGGTGTGGATTCTGTTACGCAGACCGGAAGTATCACCGACTTTGGACACGTTGAGTCGCACACCGTGTGCGCTCCGAGTAAAGCCGCGTAAGTGACCAAAAGAGGCGCGCGGATCCTCCCGTCACCCTCACCGAGACCGCATGGTCGCGATCGGACGCCCTGTCCGGCGTCCCGGCCGGGTGTGCTCTGTGCCAGACTCGGGCCTCGTGGAGGAAGTGGAGGAACCCGCCCGCGATCCCGTCGCCGAGGCCGCCGCCCGTCGTCCCGGCCAGACCGCGCTGATCAGCGATGATGCCGTCGTGACCTGGTCCGAGCTGGACGCGATGGTCACCGCCGCGGCGCACTGGACAGCGGCGCGCACCGATCCCGGTGACCGGGTCGCCATCGTGCTCGGTAACTCGGTGACGTTCGCTGCGGTCTATTTCGGTGTGTTGCGCGCCGGCCGTGTCGCGGTGCCGGTCAACCCCGGCTACACGGCCGACGAGCGCGGGCACATCCTCACCGACTCGGGTGCGGCACTCGTTGTCGGACCTGATCAGAATCCGACGGCTCACGGCGTACCCGGAGAAATGCCGGTGGTTCGCGGCGGAGATCTCGCGGTCCTGTTCTACACCTCGGGCACGAGCGGGCGCCCGAAGGGCGCGATGCTCACCCACGCCGCGCTCGCCGCCAACCACGACCAGCTCGACCGGATCGACCCACCGGTGATCGGCCCGGACGACGTGGTGCTGCTGGCGGTGCCCTTCTTCCACGCCTACGGGCTGAACACCGGCCTCGGCTCGGTGGCCCGGCACGCGGCGACCGGCGTGCTCGCCGAACGTTTCGACGCGGCCGCCTCGCTGGAACTGGTCGCCCGGCACGGGGCGACCGTCACGGTCGGCGTCCCGGGGATGTACCAGGCCTGGACCCAGTCACCGGAATCGGACACGGCGGCGCTGCGCGGTGTGCGCACCGCGGTCTGCGGCGCGGCTCCGCTGCCGGCCGGGGTCGCGGCGCGGTTCCGGCAGCGGACCGGCCGGCCGATCCTGATCGGGTACGGCCTGACCGAGACCGCCCCGGTGCTGACCACGACCGCGGTCGGCGACCGGGACAAGAGCGACTCGATCGGCCGACCGCTGCCCGGTGTCGAGCTGATCCTGCGGGCCGGCGGCGGCACCGTGTTGTGGCGGGACGGCACCGCCGCGCTCGAGGAGGACGTGGCGGGCTCGGCCGGCACCGACCCGGGCGAGATCGTGGTCCGCGGCCCGAACCTGTTCTCCGGGTACTGGCCGGACGGCCGGGACGGTCCCGGCCCGGACGGCTGGTGGGCGACCGGCGACATCGCGTACGCCGACGCCGACGGCGACCTGGTGCTGGTCGACCGGATCGGCGAGCTGATCCTGGTGCACGGTTTCAACGTCTACCCGGCCGAGATCGAGCGTGTCCTCGACGCGCATCCGGGGGTGGCCGCGTCGGCCGTGGTCGGCGTCCCTGATCCGCGGACCGGTCAGCGGCCGTACGCCTACGTGGTGCCCGCGGGTGATCCGCCGCCCGGCGTGGCCGAGTTGCAGGCGCACTGTGCGGCCCGGCTGGCCCGGTTCAAGCTGCCCGGCGTGGAGCTGGTGGCCGAGCTGCCGCGGTCGCCGATCGGAAAAGTTCGCAAGAGGGAGCTCTGAATGTCCCGTCTCACCCTGATCAGTCGTGTCGGCTGTCACCTGTGCGAGGTGGCCGAGCAGACGCTGGACCGGATCGCCCCGGGCCAGTACACCAAGATCGACGTGGACTCGTCGGTCGAGCTGGAGCGCGACTACGGCGACCGGGTCCCGGTGCTGCTGCTCGACGGCAAGGAGCACGGCTACTGGCGGATCGAGGAGGAGCGGCTGCTGCGGGATTTGGCTCGACAACCGGGTGAACCCCGGCTGTAGGTTGGCTCCCCGTGACGTCTAAGCACCTGGTCTGGGACTGGAACGGGACCCTCCTCGACGATCTTCACCTGGTGGTCTCCGCGACCAACCAGGCCTTCACCTCGGTCGGCGGGCGGCTCGTCGACGCCGACGAGCACCGGCGGGCCTTCCGTCGCCCGGTGGCCGACTTCTACGCCGAGATGCTCGGCCGCGCGGTCGAGCAGGACGAGTTCGGCCGGTTGGACACGATCTTCCACGAGGCGTACCGGTTGGGCCTGACCGACATCGTGCTGGCCGCCGACGCCATGGAGGCGATCCGCAGCTGGCCGGGCAGCCAGTCGCTGCTGTCCATGTGGTTCCACGAGGAGTTGGTCCCGGCCGTCGAGACGTACGGTCTGACCGGTGTCTTCACCCGGATCGACGGTCTGCGGGCCGAACTGGGCGGCGGTCTGAAGGCCGGGCACCTGGCGCGGCACCTGAGCGAGCTCGGTGTGCCCGGCGACCGGGTGGTGCTGATCGGTGACTCCATCGACGACGCCGAGGCTGCCGAGTCGGTCGGCGGAACGGCGGTTCTCTACACGGGCGGGTTCACCGACCCCACCCGGCTGCGTAATTCGGGCCGTCCGGTCGCCGACACGCTGGTGGACGCGGTAAAGATGGCCATGTCACTCTGAGTCAGGTGGCCCTGGCGGCCTCGGAGCGGTAATACTCGACGAGGTCGGCTCGACTAACACAGTCGGGTCGATCTTGTCCAATTGTCCCGACAAGATCGCGATTTGTGCACGCCTTCACAAGCGCCTACTCTGTGACTCCGACGAGCCCCGCTACCACAGCCGCCCCACGAGGCTTCCACCGGTATCGCACAGACAGGGCTCACCGCAGGTCCGCCTCGTCGGCACGGAGTCAGATGAGTCAGCAGCGTCACGGAAGCACGCCCGGCGAAGCCGGTGGCGTCCCGGCTTTCCCGGATCTGCCGGAGGCGACCATCGCGCGGCTGCCCGAATATCTGCGCGCCCTTCACCACCTGGCCGAGACCGGGGCCGAGACCGTCTCCAGCGAGGGCCTCGCGGCCGCCGCCGGGGTCAACTCGGCGAAGCTCCGCAAGGATCTCTCGCACCTCGGTTCCTACGGCACCCGCGGCGTCGGCTACGACGTCGCCCTGCTCGTCGCCCAGATCGAGTTCATCCTCGGCCTGGACGAGAACAGGGCCGTCTGCCTGGTCGGCGTCGGCAACCTCGGGCACGCCCTGGCCGGTTACGCCGGGTTCGCCAGCCGCGGGTTCCGGGTCGTCGCACTCTTCGACGCCGACCCGAACAAGGTCGGCGAGCAGATCAACGGGCTGAACGTGCAGCACATCGACGACCTGCGGCGGGTCGCCGCCGAGGAGTCGATCACGATCGGCGTGATAGCGACTCCACCGGGCACCGCCCAGATGGTCGCCGACGCCCTGGTCGCGGCCGGTGTGACCAGCATCCTGAACTTCGCGCCCGGCGTGCTGTCGGTGCCCGCGAACGTCGACGTCCGTAAGGTGGATCTCGCCATCGAGCTGCAGATCCTCTCGTTCCATGAGCACCGCAAGGCGTCTCTGACATCGCTACCCGGTGGCCGGTCCGCCGCGGCGGACAACCAGGAGGCGGTCGGTTCGTGAACCTGCTCAGCATCGGTGCCTCGTACCGCACCGCAGACGTGGCCGTCCTGGAACGGCTGACCATTCCCGAACCCGACGTGGCGGCACTGCTGCAGCGACTGCTCGCCCAGCCCTACGTGGGGGAGGCCGTCGTCGTCTCCACCTGCAACCGGGTGGAGATCTACGCGGCGGTCAGCGGGTTCCACGGCGGGCTCGGCGACATCTGCAACGTGCTCTCCGACCACTCCGGCATCCCCGCCGCCGACCTGGCCGCCCACCTCTACGTGCACTACGGCGAGGCGGCCGTGCGCCACTCGTTCCGGGTGTCGTCCGGCCTCGACTCGATGGTCGTCGGTGAGGCGCAGATCCTCGGGCAGCTGCGCGACGCGTACCACGTGGCCACCGAGGTCGACTCGGCCGGCCGGCTGCTGCACGAGCTGATGCAGCAGACCCTGCGTGTCGGCAAGCGGGCGCACGCCGAGACCGGCATCGACAAGGCCGGGCAGAGCGTCGTCACCGCCGCCCTGGACGTGGCCGCCGACCACCTCGGCGGCGACCTGACCGGACGTCCCGCGCTGGTCATCGGCGCGGGCGCGATGGGCTCGCTGTCGGTGGCGACCCTGACCCGGACCGGCGTCGGCCCGCTGCGCATCACCAACCGCAGCCTGGAGCGCGCCGACCGGCTCGCCGAGGCGTACGGCGCGACCGCCTTCCCGATCGACGAACTGGTCCAGGCGCTCGGCGAGGTGGACATCGTGGTCAGCGCGACCGCCTCCACCGAGCCGGTGCTGACCCGTGAGCGCCTGACCGCCGCGCTGGCCGCCCGCACCTCCACCGACCCGCTCGTCGTGCTCGACCTGGCGGTGCCGCGCGACGTCGCGCCGGGCGCCGCCGACCTGCCCGGACTCGTCGTCGTCGACATCGACAGCCTGGCCACCAGCCGGCGTGCCCTGCCGGCGGCCGCGGAGACCGCCGCCGTCGAGCAGATCGTCGCCGGTGAGGTGGACAACTTCCTCGGCTGGCTGCGCGGTGCTGAGATCGCGCCCACAGTGGCGGCCCTCCGGACCCGTGCCGATGAGGTCGTCTCTGCCGAGATGCGCAAGTTGATCTCCCGGCGTCCGGAATTCACCGAGGAGCAGCGGGGCGACGTTTCCCGTACCCTGCACCGGGTCGTCCAGCAGCTGCTGCACTCGCCGACCGTGCGGGTCCGGCAGCTGGCCGCCGAACCCGGCGGCGACCAGTACGCGGCCCTGCTCCGTGAACTGTTCGACCTGGACGTGCCGTTGGCCACCCAGGCGGACGCCGTGCCCGAGATCGGAGGCAAAGCATGACCCGCCCGCTGCGTCTCGGCACCCGTGCCAGTGCCCTCGCGCTCACCCAGTCCCAGATGGTCGCCGACGCGCTGACCGCCGCCACCGGCCGTCCGGTCGAACTGGTGCGCATCGTCACCAAGGGCGACCGCTCCTCGGCGCCGGTCGCCCAGCTCGGGGTCGGCGTGTTCGTCTCCGCCCTGCGTGACGCCCTGGTGTCCCAGGAGATCGACTTCGCGGTGCACTCCTACAAGGACCTGCCCTCGGCGGGACATCCGGGGCTGTACATCGCCGCGATCCCGCGCCGTGAGGACCCGCGTGACGCCCTGATCGCCCGGGACGGTTTGACGCTCACCGAGCTCCCGCCCGGCGCCCGGATCGGGACCGGAGCGGTGCGCCGTATCGCGCAATTGCATGCCTTGGGCCTAGAGTTGCAGGTCACGCCGATTCGGGGGAACGTCGACACGCGGATCGCACGGGTGCTCGGCCCCGAGGCCGACCTCGATGCGGTCGTCCTCGCCCGAGCCGGAGTGGCCCGCCTCGGCCGATCCACCGAGATCACCGAGACGATCGACCCGATGCTCATGCTTCCCGCACCCGCTCAGGGCGCGCTGGCGGTGGAGTGCCGGGCCGACGACGCCGACCTGGTCGAGCTGCTGGCCGCACTCGACCATGCACCGACCCGCGCCGCGGTCCACGCGGAGCGGTCGATGCTCGCCACGCTGGAGGCCGGGTGCAACGCGCCGGTCGCGGCATACGCCGAGGTTGCCGAGGGCGACAACGGTGACGAGATTTACCTGCGCGGTGCGGTGATCAGCCCGGATGGGGTTCGAGCCATCCGGCTGTCGCGTACCGGAACGCCCGCCGGCGCGGCGGAGATCGGCAAGGCCCTTGCCATCGATCTCCTCGACGCCGGAGCCGATACCCTGATGGGGAGCACAGAATGACCACCCGCACCGCCCGTAAGCCAGCCGGACGCATCGCGTTCATCGGCGCCGGACCCGGCGACCCGGAGCTGCTGACCCGCCGCGCATATGCGGCGCTGACCGATGCCGACCAGGTGGTCTACGACCGCGGCGTGCCCGAATCCCTGCTCAGCGCGATCCGCTCCGACGCCAAGGCGGACGCCCAGTTCAGCCCGGCCGAGGGCGCGCCCGGCGATGTCGCCAAGGTGCTGCTCTCCGCCGCCAAGTCCGGCCTCTCCGCCGTGCACCTGGTGTCCGGTGACCCGTTCGGCCACGAGTCGGTGGTCAAGGAGGTGCAGGCGGTCGCGCGGACCGCGGTGCACTTCGAGGTCATCCCGGGCATCGGCCAGGCCGAGGGTGTCGCCGCCTACGCGGGTGTGCCGCTGCCCGGCGTGCGCATCTCCGCCGACGTGGACGACGTCACGAACCTGGACTTCGACGCGCTCGCCACGGCCGCTCAGAAGGGGTCGTTCGCGGTCGCCGTGGACGCCGGCGACCTGGCCGCCGTCCGTGACGGCCTGATGGCCGCGGGCGTCGAGCCGGGTGTCCCGGTCGCGGTGACCGGCGACGGCACCGGCGAGACGCAGTACACCACCACCTCGACCGTGGACAGCTTCGTCGCCGCGGCACTCGGCTTCACCGGCCGTGTCGTGCTCACCGTCGGTTCGGACGTCGCCGAGCGCGACAACCTGAGCTGGTGGGAGAACCGCCCGCTGTACGGCTGGAAGGTCCTCGTCCCGCGGACCAAGGAGCAGGCCGGCGCGATGAGCGCCCGGCTGCGTGCCTACGGCGCCATCCCGTGTGAGGTGCCGACCATCGCGGTCGAGCCGCCGCGGACCCCGGCGCAGATGGAACGCGCGGTCAAGGGCCTCGTCGACGGCCGCTACGCCTGGGTGATCTTCACCTCGGTGAACGCGGTCCGCGCGGTCTGGGAGAAGTTCGGCGAGCACGGTCTGGACGCCCGGCACTTCGGTGGCGTCAAGATCGCCTGTATCGGTGAGGCCACCGCCGAGGCGGTCCGCGCCTTCGGCATCCAGCCCGAGCTGATCCCGGCCGGTGAGCAGTCCAGCGACGGTCTGCTGGCCGAGTTCTCGCCGCACGACGAGATCCTCGACCCGGTCGGCCGGGTGCTGCTGCCGCGCGCCGACATCGCGACCGAGACCCTGGCGGCCGGCCTCATCGAGCGTGGCTGGGAGGTGGACGACGTCACGGCGTACCGGACGGTCCGTGCCGCCCCGCCGCCCGCCGAGATCCGCGACGCGATCAAGTCGGGCGGGTTCGACGCGGTGCTCTTCACCTCGTCCTCCACGGTCCGCAACCTGGTCGGCATCGCCGGCAAGCCGCACGCCCGTACGGTCGTCGCGGTGATCGGCCCGAAGACGGCGGAGACCGCGGTCGAGTTCGGCCTGCGGGTCGACTCCCAGCCGCAGAACGCCTCGGTGCCCGACCTGGTCGAGGCGCTCGCCGAATACGCCCTGGAGCTGCGCGAGAAGCTGGCCGCGATGCCGGCCAAGCAGCGCCGCGGCTCGAAGGTGCAGGGGCCGACGGCTCTCCGCTTCCGCTGATGATCCTCTGAAACGCGCCGGCAGGAATGCCGGCGCGTTTCTCGTTGAAGGAGTGTCGATGTCCTTCCCCGACATCCGCCCGCGCCGCCTCCGGCGCACCCCCGCGATCCGCCGCCTCGTCGCGGAGACCCGCCTCGACCCGGCCGAGCTGGTCCTGCCGTTCTTCGTCCGCGAGGGCATCAGCGAGCCGCGACCGATCAGCTCGATGCCCGGCGTCGTCCAGCACACCCGTGAGTCGCTGCTCAAGGCCGCGCACGAGGCGGTCGAGGCCGGCGTCGGCGGCCTGATGCTCTACGGCGTGCCGGACCCGGCTGCCAAGGACGAGACCGGTTCGGCCGGTCTCGACCCGGACGGCATCCTCAACGCGGGCATCCGTGACCTCAAGGCCGAGCTGGGCGACAGCACGGTCATCATGAGCGACCTCTGCCTGGACGAGTTCACCTCGCACGGCCACTGCGGTGTGCTGGCCGCGGACGGTTCCGTCGACAACGACGCGACCCTGAAGCTCTATGCCGAGATGGCGGTCGTGCAGGCCGAGGCGGGCGCCCACATGGTCGGCGCCTCCGGGATGATGGACGGTCAGATCGGGGTGGCCCGCAAAGCCCTCGACGCGGCCGGCCACCAGGACGTCTCGATCCTGGCGTACTCCGCGAAGTACGCGGGCGCCTTCTACGGCCCGTTCCGCGAGGCCGTCGGTTCGGCGCTGCAGGGCGACCGCCGGCAGTACCAGCAGGACCCGCCGAACGTCCACGAGGCCCTGCGTGAGGTCGACCTCGACGTGGCCGAGGGTGCCGACATCGTGATGGTCAAACCGGCTCTGCCGTACCTGGACATCATCGCCGCGGTCCGTGAGCGCGTGAACGTGCCGGTCGCCGCCTATCAGGTCTCCGGCGAATACGCGATGATCGAGGCGGCCGCGGCCAACGGCTGGATCGACCGCGAGCGCGCCATCCTCGAGTCGCTGACGTCGATCAAGCGGGCCGGCGCCCAGATCACGCTCACCTACTGGGCCACCGAGGTAGCCAAGATCCTTTCTTAGGGTACGCGTGACCCGACGCTGATCCGGTCCACCCGCGACCGCGCCGCCCTGTTCCCGGTCGTAGCGCGGTCGCCGGACCGGATCACCGGGTCGCGGGCGCGTCGCGTACCCGATGCCCTGCCGAAGGCCGTCGAAGGGCGATGTGTCGTCCTCTGCGTGTGATCTCCACGGTGACCGTTATGGTGTTGGGCGTGCAGGCAGTTCCATGATTCACCTTCCCCTGGTCCGGCAGGGACCGCTCAAGGCGCTCGCGGCGCGGCTGGCGATGGCCTGCGCCCTCGTCCTGGCGACGGTCAGCATCATCTACGCCGACCGGGCCGGTTACCGGGACGTCAACGAGGACGGCCTGACACTCCTCGACTGCTTCTACTACGCGGTCGTCACCCTCTCCACCACCGGCTACGGCGACATCACCCCGGTGACACCGAGCGCCCGCCTGGTGAACGTCCTGCTGATCACCCCGGCTCGGGTGCTCTTCCTGATCATCCTGGTCGGCACCACGCTGGAGGTGCTGACCGACCAGTACCGCAAAGGCCTGCGGGTCAGCCGGTGGAGGCGAAAGTTGAAGGACCACGTCATCATCTGCGGCTACGGCACCAAGGGCCGGGCCGCGGTCGCCGCACTGCTGGAGACGGGCTACGACAAGTCGCGCATCGTCATCGTGGAGAACCGTGAGGCGGGCATCCGGCAGGCCACCGCCGGCGGATTCGTGGTGATCGAGGGCGACGCCACCCGGTCGGCGGTGCTCAACGAGGCGGACGTCAAGAACTGCAAGTCCGTGATCATCGCGACCGACCGGGACGAGGCGTCGGTGCTGATCACGCTGACCGTGCGGCAGCTGACCGCCGGCCAGGTGCGGATCATCGCGGCGGTCCGCGAACAGGAGAACGCCGCACTGCTCAAGCAGAGCGGCGCCCACCACGTGATCGTGTCGTCCTCCACGGCGGGCCGGCTGCTCGGCCTGACCACCACCGCCCCGCCACTGATCGACGTGGTGGAGGACCTGCTCACCCCGGGCCAGGGCATGGCGCTCGCGATGCGGTCGGCCGAGCGGGCCGAGGTGGGACGCAACCCGCGGGAACTGGTCACACTGGTGGTGGCGCTGATCCGCCGGGGCAAGGTGCTGCCGCTGGGTGGTGAGCACGCGGTCACCATCGAGACCGGTGACCTGCTGGTCTACATCCGCGACGAGGAGAGCGCTCCGGCAGGGGTGTCCGTCTAGCCTTTTCAGCGGGCTGTCCGGGTTCGCGGCCGGTCGTCCGGACTCTCAGCGGGCTATCTGGGCGAATCGGACCGCTCCGTCGGCGAGGTCCGGGTGATCGACCGCCAGCGCCAGCGCCACGATCCGGTCGAACCCCAGGCCGGCGCCGTCGGCGTACGCCGCATCGAAGGCCATGTCCCCGAGGGCCGCCCGCAGGCACGTCTGCTGCGCCGACCAGAAACCGCCGAACGTGTCGGTCCGCCGCGCCCCGCGCGCCGCCTCCGCCCCACCGAACAGCACCGTAGCCGTCACCGGATCCCCGCCCAGCGCACACCGCACCGCGATGGCCGCGACCGCGTCCGCCGCCGCACCCCGGAACCCGTGCCGCAGCCGGGACCGCAACGCGACCACCAGATGATCGTGGGCGGCGATCAGATCACCACGGCGCAACGCGACCATGCCGAGCAGCCAGTCCACCGCGCGCCGCCCCCGATCCTGCGGATGCCCGGCCTCCAGCTGCCGGGCCGCGCCGAGCAGATCGGCCGCCTCCCGCAGGGCGTCCCGCCGCCAGAGCAACTCGGCCAGCGCCAGCACGGCCGGCAACGCGGCCGCCGCGACCCCGGCCCGCTCCGCCTGGGCGATCAGCTCCCGGCAGGTGAGCTCGTCGCCGGGCTCCCCGTCCGGCCGGACCCGCCGCGCCACCGCACAACGGATCAGCAGCTCGGGATCACCGGCCCGCCAGGCCGCCTGCTCCGCGCGGTCCAGGTGCCGTTCCCGTTCGGCCCGCTCCTCGGTCAGCCCGGCCTGCACCAGCAACGCCCCGGCCTGCTCGGCGGGCGTCACGTGCACGTCGGAGATCCGCTGGTGCAGCCGGGTGATCAGGGACCGGCCCTCGGCGACACCGTCGTGCTCCCGCCACCACGGGTCCAGCGCGCAGGCCAGGCGCAGACCGGCCCGGACCGCGCCACTGGACACCGCCCAGCGCAGGGCGGCCTGCCACTCGGCGACATACGGCCCCAACTCGGTCAGCGACACCGTGCGGACCTGGTCGTCGGTGTCCACCCCGGCCCGGTCGAGCGTGTCCAGCGACCAGGCCAGGTGCTGGTCGCGGACGGCCGGCTCGTCACCGGACTCGGCGAGCAGGCGCAGCGCATAGGCGCGGACCTGATCGGACATCCGGTACCGCGGACCGGGCACCACCTCGACCAGCGACTTCTCGGCCAACTCGGAGAGCGCGCCGAGCTCGTCCGACCCGCACCACTCCACCGTGGCGAGATCCACCGGGCCGGCGTACACCGCCAGGCGCCGCAGCAGCGCCGCCGCCCGCCGACCCAGCGTGCGGTAGGACCAGGCGAGATTGTTGGTCAGACTGGCATGCCGGTCCTCCCGCAACGCCACGGTGTCGGCCGGATCCAGGTCGAGGGCGGCGAGCGGATCGTCGAGCCGCCGGGCCAACTGCTCGGCCGGCAACAGCCGCAGCCGGGCCGCGGCCAGCTCGATCGCCAGCGGCGAACCCTCCAACCGGGCGGCGAGCCGGGCCAGCTGCGACTCCCCATCGCCCGGACGCCCGCCCTGCGCGGCCGCGGCACGGTCCCGGAGCAGCGCGAACGCGTCCGCCGGAGCGAGCGACGGCAGACGCCAGACGGTCTCCCCGGGCAGGCCCATCGGCGCCCGGGCGGTGGCCAGCACATCCATCCGCCGGCACCGGCTGAGCAGCCGGTGCGCCAGCGTCGCGGTCAGCCCCGGCGCGGCGTCGCAGGTCTGCAACACCACCAGCATCCGCCGCTCGGCACACTGCTCGATCACGGTGTCGATCACCGGACGGCCCGGCTCCGGGCGTAGACCCAGAGCCGCGACCAGGGCGTGCGGCAGGCCTTTCGCCGCGGCGGCGGCATCGATCGTCCAGACACCACCGGGGTACGCGGGAAGCAGCTGCTCCGCCACCGCGTGGGCCAGCCGCGTCTTACCCGATCCGCCGGGACCCACCACGGTCACCAGACGGTGGTGACCGACCAGCTCGGCCAGTTCGGTCGTCTCGGCCCGCCGCCCGATGAACGGCGTGTGCTCGGCCGGCAGGTTGTGCCGGGGCGCCTCGGCGGTCCGCAACCGCGGGAAGTCGCGATCCAGGCCGGAGGCGACCACCTGGAAGATCCGCTCGTCGTCGTCGAAGCCCCGCAACCGGAACGCGCCGAGATCCTGCAGGTCCACACCGTCCAGGCCGGCGGCACGGGTCACGTATCCGGCGGTCACTGCCTGAGCGGTCGCCTCCGAACAGAGCACCTGCCCGCCATGGGCGGCCGCGGACACCCGGGCGGCCCGGTGAACCTCGGCGCTGGCGTATTCCCGGCCGACCGGCGTCGCATGCCCGGTGTGCAGACCCATGCGGACCCGGGGCATCGCATCGGGCTGCGGCCAGTCGTGCGCGGCAAGCCGGCGCTGCGCCTCGACGCACGCCGCGAGCGCGGCACCGGCATCCGCGAACGCCACGAAGAAGGAGTCACCCTCCGTTAAGAGTTCAACACCATCAAAGTCTGCCAACACAGCGCGTAGCACTGTTCTATGCGCACCGAGCACATCGCGGTAACCCTCACCGAGCATCCGGGCAAGGCGAGTCGAGCCCTCTATGTCGGTGAACATAAAGGTCACCAGACCGCTGGGTAGCTCGTTCCGTCCCGACACGGTGGACCCTCCGCCCCCTTCGTGGAAGTCGTGACTCATGCTGGCGTATCTCTGAGTCACCGCCCATCGTAGAAACGGACGGTAATCATCTGCCCGCCACGGCCGACCCCTTACGGAGGACAACTGATCGTCGGTATCGACGGTGACGTACGGGACTACGCGTCTCGTAACGAAAGAGATCGAACGCGGAAACGCCGCGGACGGGCAAAACCGTCAAGCCGATCAGGTGCACCCGAACGGGGCAACGAATCGACACGGGGTGCCAGGGCGCGCTCACCGGCCGAAGTCGACGCCGATCGTCGGCGGTCACCCGAACGGGATCACGGCGTACGGCACATGATCCCGTTCTCCGGTGTTCCGGGGCCTGGCGGTCGTTCACCGGCTCAGGCGTCGTGCGGTTCCATCGACGGCGTGCCGGTCGTTTCTGATCAGCGTCCGTGGGCCCGCTGCTTCCCGGGGCGCCTGGTTCCCGGCCCCGGGGCGTTCGCTTCCGGCTCCCCGATCAGCAGCCGCAGGAGCCGCCGCAACAGCCTCCACCTCCGCCGCCGGACGGGGCGGACGGGGCGCCCCCGCCACGGCCGGTCACGGCGACAGTGGACAGCAGCTTGACCGTGTCGGCGTGCCCCTCGGGGCAGGCGGCCGGCTGACCGGCCTCGCTCATCGGACGGCTGACCTCGAAGGTGGCGCCGCACGCGCGGCACCGGAACTCGTAACGCGGCATCCGACCAGCGTAGGGCCCGTGTCGAGGTCGTTGCGCCGGGAGTCGGCCAGGGCTTGTCCCCGGGCACGTCGAGGAGTGTTCCAGGGCATGTCGACGAGTGCCACGGTCGTGGTGCCGGACCGGTAGGGTCGACGCGTGGCCGAGTCGCGGAAGAAACCACCAGCCGACCAGCCGGCGCTGCGGTCCGCGGCGCCCCGTCAGCGCGAGCCGCTCGACGACGCTGCGCCCGCCGGGGGCGAACCTGACGCCGCCGCGCCTGCTTCGGCTGCGTCTGCTTCGGTTCCGCCTGCTTCGGCTACGCCCGCTTCGGTTCCGCCCGCCGGGGGGAAGGTGTCACCCGCCGATTCGGACAGTTCCGTCGTTGCTGCTGACAGTAGCGGATCCGGCAAGCCCGGGGCGGTGGAGAAGTCGGATGGGAAGCCGGAGACCACCGGAGAGAGTGACCCGCCGGCGTCCCCTTCCGTGAACGAGGCCGGCGCTTCCGGTTCGCCGGCACCCGCCGAGAAGGCGGCCTCCCCCGAGAAGGCGGCCCCTTCCGAGAAGGTTGCTGCCTCCGATCCCGCGAAGGCTGTTCCTTCCGATCCCACGAAGGGTGCCTCTTCCGAGGGTGCGAAGGCTCTCTCTTCCGGGGATGAGAAGAAGCCTGACGACGTCAAGAAGGCCGATGGCGACACGAAGGTCGACGGGGGCGAGGCCGGCGACAAGGCTGGTGCGGCGACGAAGGTCGAGACCCGGCGGCTCCGGCCGTTGCGTGCTGTCGGGCGGGCCGGGCGGGCGACCTACGACTGGACGCGACGGCCCGCCGGCCGCGTGATCGTGCCCGGTGTGCTGGTGGCGGCGCTGGTCGCGTTCGCCGCGACGTCCGGCGCCTATCTGGTGCCGAAGGCCCTCGAGGTCACCCCCTCGCCCAGCTCCACCCCGCTGTTCGGGTCCGCCCCGGCCGTACCGGAAGCCTCCGCGGGCCTGCCCGTCGGCGCCGGAACACTGGCTCCCTCGATCGGCGTTGTTCCGGGCGCGACCGCCACACTTCCGGGCGCCACTCTTCCCGGGGCCACGGTGCCCGGTGCCACCCTGCCGGGCACCGTGGCCCCGGGCACCGGCACGGGAACCGGTACCGGCGCGACCGGCGGACGACCGGCCGACGCCCTGGACAGTTGGGCGCGCGAGATCGGCACCCGGGTGGGCATCCCGGTGGTGGCTGTTCAGGCTTATGGGTACGCCGAGCTGGTGACCGCCAAGACCACCCCGGCCTGCCGGTTGAGCTGGACCACACTAGCGGCACTCGGGAAGATCGAGTCGTCGCACGGCAGCCACAACAACGCGGTGCTCGGGGTGGACGGCAAGTCCACGCCACCGATCTACGGTCTGCCGCTGGACGGTCAGGGCGGGCGGCAGATGATCCGGGACACCGATCAGGGCACGCTCGACGGCGACACCACGTACGACCGGGCCATCGGGCCGATGCAGTTCATCCCGTCCACGTGGAAACAGTTCGCGATCGACGCCGACAACGACGGCACGGCCGATCCGCACGACATCGACGACGCGGCGCTGACCGCGGCGGCCTACCTCTGCACCGGCGGGCGGGACATGTCCAAGCCCGACTCGTGGTGGGACGCGATCCTGTCCTACAACGCCGTCCGTCAGTACGCCCAGGACGTCTACGCCGCCGCCGAGGATTACGGGGCCCGCAGTCTGGCGTGACGAGGTGAACGGCAAATGCGACACCACGTTGGTGCCGAGCTCGCCGTTGATCGGGTCGGCACAGCCCAGCGTGACGAGGTGACCGGCAAACACGACCCAGGGTGATCATAGGCGTACTTTTGCGTGGTCAGCACTTCCCTGAAGGTCGGATCAACGGCACGATGGACGAGTGAGGGTGCGTGAATGGGATCCCCGCTCCGCGTCCGCGGCCGAGATCCACTCGCTCGTGGAGTTGGTGAACGCGGTCCTGGCGGCTGACCTCCCCGACGATCCACCCTGGCGTGACGTGCAGGTCCGGGATTATCTGGCCGAAACCATGCCGGGCGAACGCCGGATCACCTGGATCGCCGAGGACGACCGTCTGCCCGAGGGCGAGGGGCAGATCTTCGCCCATGTGAACATTCTGCTCATCGGTGACATCGGTGTCCTCGAAGTGGTGGTTCGCCCCGAGTTGCGCCGTCGCGGGCTGGGCCGTCAGCTGGTGGCGATGGCCGCCCGCCGCGCCTACCTGGAGGGTTTCTCCTCGATCGGGGTGGAGGCGATCGGCAACACCCCGGCGATCGGGTTCTACGAGTCGCTGGGCTTCGAGCGGGAGTATGTGGAGACCCGCAGTGTGCTCAGTCTGGACGCGGTCGACTGGCACGCGCTGCAGGCGATGGCCGGGGGGATCAGCCCCGGCTACCGGGTCGAATACCACCCCGGTGGTCCGCCGGATCCACTGCTGGAGGCGTACGCGCAGGCCAAGACCGAAGCCCAGCGCGACGACGACGACCTCGACCTGCAGCCCCGTTCGTCGGACCCGCAGCGTCTGCGGGAGTCACTGGACACCCTGCACAAGCGGGGGCTGAAGCCGTACATCGTGCTGGCCATCCACGAGGCGACCGGTGCCGTCGCAGGGCTGACCGAGGTGGTCGTTCCCGCCCAGCATCCCGAGCGCGCCGACCAGTACGACACGATCGTGGTCCGGGAACACCGCGGCTACGGCATCGACCGGGCGATCAAGGCCCGCATGCTGTTCGAGTTGCGGGCCGCCGAGCCGGGGCTGCATCAGGTCCAGACCTGGAACGCCCAGCACAACGAGTCGATGCTGAAGGTCAACGCGGAGCTGGGCTATCAGTCCGACCGGGACTGGTTCGAGTACATCGTCGACGTCTCCCAGCTGGTCCAGTCCTTGGAACCCCGAGACTGAGGAACGAGCGCACGGGGGCGTCGGAGCTGAGACGTGGCCGGTCCGAGGGCCGGGCGATTGATCAACACGGTGCCGTGGGCGACGAGCCGGCAACAGCCGCCACTGCGACGGCGACCGGATGGCCGCCGCCCCGGTCGGGAGCCCCGGTCGGGAGTCGCCCCGCATGCCGTCAGCCGTCGTTCACGGCCGCCACACGGAGGTAGAGCCGTCTGCGGCCGTCGTTCTGCGGCCGCCCCATGTGTCGGCGCCGTTCAGCCATTCGTGGCCTCCTCGGGGCCGTCGCCGAGATCGGAAGAGGTCGAGTGGCGTTCCGGCCACCCCGGCCGTCGGCCACGGTCCGCCCGCGAGTCGAAAGCGACCGTGGGCGGCGGCTGGGTGTCCCTGAGCCGTTGCTGACGGCTGGGTTCCGTCCTCTTGGGCAGCCGTGGTCGACGGCTCGGCCGGCTCGGCCGTCGGCTGTGGCTCATCTGCGAGTCGAAAACGACCACAGCAGACGGCCGAGCAACCCGAGCCGTCGACCGTGGCTGATTCCCGACTCCTAGGCAGCCGTGGCCGACGGCTCGGAGCTGCCCGGGCCGTCTGCTGTGGTCGTTTCGGCTCGTAGGCGGCTCGTAGGCGGCTCGTAGGCGGCCCACAGGCGGACCACAGGCGGACCACAGGCGGCCCGCAGGCGGACCGCGGGCGGCTCGTAGGCGGACCGCAGACGGGATCGCAGGCGGACCGCAGGCGGACCGTGGTCGACGGCCGGGTCGGCAGTGGTGGCCACCTCAGCGCACCTCGGCCGTTTGCCGCAGCGTGGAGCCGCACCCAAGATCAACTTAAGCTGAGTGGCGTCGACCGTCGCGGAGCTGTGGGCAGCATGCGTGACGGTCGAATACGACCGTCACGGCTGACCGAAACTGATTAGTGAACCCGTGGGGGTCTCGCCGCGCATCGGACCGGAACTGCGGCAAGCGGGTGACCCATGCAGACGCGGGCGGTCAGGTGGGGGCGGTCCGGATCGCCGGAGACGGGGTAGGTCG
Organism: Actinoplanes rectilineatus; assembly: GCF_000962825.1. Classification (GTDB taxonomy): domain Bacteria; phylum Actinomycetota; class Actinomycetes; order Mycobacteriales; family Micromonosporaceae; genus Actinoplanes; species Actinoplanes rectilineatus. The sequence continues at coordinate 151,971 of NZ_JZKF01000003.1, read as the reverse complement.
TACCCCCGGAAGAAGCGTGAGACGAACCGCCTGGGCCCGGAGGAACGGGGTGTGGTTCAGAGGATCGTCCACGTGTCCCCGGCGTGCAGGAGTTCGGTGAACATCTCCCCGGGCGTCCCGGTCGCCTGCGCCCGCGCGTCGAGCACCTGCTTGCGGACGATCTCGTCGTAGGACGGCCGCTGCACGGAACGGAACACGCCGATCGGTGTCGTGCCCAGGTCGGAGCCGGACAGGCGGGTGAGGGCGAACGCGTAGGCCGGATCGTCGACCGTGGCGTCGTGCACGATCGGGGTGCCGCCCTCCTGGACCTGAAGACCGAAACCACCCTCCGGGTAGACCACCGAGTAACGGTTGTCGGGACCGAAAACGATCGGGGCATCCTGTTCGAGGCGGATCAGGTGCTCGTCGCGGGTGGACGGGTCCTTCACCAGGTCGAAGGCGCCGTCGTTGAAGATGTTGCAGTTCTGGTAGATCTCGACGAACGCGGAGCCCTCATGGGCGGCCGCCGCGCGCAGCACCGCCTGCAGATGCTTGCGGTCGGAGTCGATGGTCCGGGCGACGAAGCTCGCCTCGGCGCCGAGCGCCAGCGAGAGCGGGTTGAACGGTGAGTCGGCCGAGCCCGCCGGCGTCGACTTGGTGATCTTGCCGAGTTCGGAGGTGGGGGAGTACTGGCCCTTGGTGAGGCCGTAGATCCGGTTGTTGAAGAGCAGGATCTTCAGGTTCACGTTGCGGCGCAGGGCGTGGATCAGGTGGTTGCCGCCGATGGAGAGGGCGTCGCCGTCGCCGGTGACGACCCAGACCGACAGGTCGGGCCGGGAGGCGCTCAGGCCGGTGGCGATGGCCGGGGCGCGGCCGTGGATCGAGTGCATCCCGTAGGTGTTCATGTAGTACGGGAAGCGTGACGAGCAGCCGATGCCGGAGACGAAGACGATGTTCTCCCGCGGGATGCCCAGCTCGGGCATGAAGCCCTGCACGGCGGCGAGGATCGCGTAGTCGCCGCAGCCGGGGCACCAGCGGACCTCCTGGTCGGACTTGAAGTCCTTGGAGCTGAGTTTCACGGTGACCGGGTCAGCCATTCTTCACCACGTCCTCGAGCATGTTCTCCAGCGTCGCGGCGGTGAACGGCAGGCCGCTGACCTGGTTGAAGGGCACCACGTCGATCAGGTGTCTCGCCCGGATCACCGCGGCGAGCTGTCCGAGGTTCATCTCCGGGACGACGACCTTGTCGTAGCCCGCGAGCACCTCGCCGAGGTTGGCGGGCAGCGGCGCGAGGTGCCGCAGGTGGGCCTGGGCGATGGTGAGCCCGCGCTGGCGCAGCGCCCGGCAGGCCGCCCCGATCGGCCCGTAGGTCGAACCCCAGCCCAGGACCAGCACCCGGGCCGCCTCGGAGGGATCCTCGACGTCCACGTCCGGCACCGGGATCGCCTCGATCCGGGCCGCCCGGGTCCGGACCATGAACTCGTGGTTCGCCGGGTCGTAGGAGATGTCGCCGGTCTTGTCGGCCTTCTCCAGGCCGCCGATGCGGTGTTCCAGTCCGGGTGTGCCGGGGACCGCCCAGGGCCGGGCCATCGTCTCCGGGTCACGCAGGTAGGGCAGGAACCGGCCGTCCGGCGCGTTGGGCTCGGCGGCGAACGTGACGGTGAGGTCGGGCAGTTCGTCGACGGCCGGCAGCAGCCACGGCTCGGACCCGTTGGCCACGTAGTTGTCGGACAGCAGGATGACCGGGGTGCGGTAGGTGAGCGCGATCCGGGCCGCCTCGATCGCCGCGTGGAAGCAGTCGGACGGCGACCGCGGGGCGATCACCGCGAGCGGCGCCTCGCCGTGCCGGCCGAACAGGGCCAGGTTGAGGTCGGCCTGCTCGGTCTTGGTGGGCATGCCGGTGGACGGTCCGGCCCGCTGCACGTCCACGATCACCAGCGGCAGCTCCAGGGCGATGGCCAGCGAGATCGTCTCGCTCTTGAGCGCCACGCCGGGGCCGGAGGTGGTGGTGACGCCGAGCGCCCCGCCGTACGCCGCCCCGAGCGCCGCCCCCACCGCGGCGATCTCGTCCTCGGCCTGCATGGTGGTCACGCCGAAGCGCTTGTGCTTGGAGAGCTCGTGCAGGATGTCCGACGCCGGGGTGATCGGGTAGGCGCCGAGGAAGAGCGGCAGCCCGGAGCGCACCGCGGCGGCGACCAGTCCGAGCGACAGGGCCTGGTTGCCGGTGATGTTGCGATAGGTGCCGGGCGGCATCTTGGCCGGTTTGACCTCGTAGCGGACGGCGAACGCCTCGGTGGTCTCGCCGTAGTTCCAGCCGGCCTGGAACGCGGCCTTGTTCGCGGCGACCAGGTCGGGGCGTTTCACGAACTTGCGTTCCAGGAAGCGCAGCGTGGACTCGAACGGCCGCGAGTACATCCAGCTGAGCAGGCCGAGCGCGAACATGTTCTTGGCGCGTTCGGCGTCCTTCTTGCCCACACCCAGGTCGGCGAGCGCGCCGACGGTCATCGACGTCAACGCGACCGGGTGGACGGCGAACTCGTCGAGCGAGCCGTCCTCCAGCGGGCTGACCGGGTAGCCGACCTTGGCCAGGTTGCGCTTGGTGAACTCGTCGGTGTTCACGATGATGTCGGCGCCGGGCGGCAGTTCGGACAGGTTCGCCTTGAGGGCGGCCGGGTTCATCGCCACCAGCACGTTCGGCGCGTCGCCCGGGGTCAGGATGTCGTAGTCGGCGAAGTGGACCTGGAAGCTGGAGACGCCGGGCAGGGTGCCGGCCGGTGCCCTGATCTCGGCGGGGAAGTTCGGCAGGGTCGAGATGTCGTTGCCGAGCTGTGCGGTCTCCGAGGTGAACCGGTCGCCGGTGAGCTGCATGCCGTCGCCGGAGTCGCCGGCGAATCGGATGACGACCCTGTCCAGTTGTTCGACTCGCTTCGAGGGGGCGGCCACGTCTCAACCTCCAAAACGGCGCGTGCCGACGGATGACGCTTGTCGATGCTACTTCGCGGATCCTCACGGGGTGGCCGCGAACCGTTGCCCACAGTAGTCACACGGTCGAGCGCCATCCAGGCAAAGTCTCGGTTAGGCTCCCCGATCGTGGACGGTTATCTCGGCTCGTACGCCATGCTCGGCCTGGTGATCGCCGCCGGTGTGCTGCTGTTCGTGGCCGCCTTCGGGGCGAACCGGCTGCTCCGGCCGGGGTCCCCGGCGGAACCGGCGGGCAAGCGGATCTCGTACGAGAGTGGCATCGACCCGGTCGGCGGGGACTGGGCACAGGCGCAGATCCGCTATTACGTCTATGCATACCTCTATGTGCTTTTCGCAGTGGAAGCCGTATTTCTCTTCCCCTGGGCGGTGATCTTCGATCGGCCGTCCTTCGGCGGTCCCGCGATCGCCGAGATGGGCGTCTTCGTCGCGGTCCTCGCCCTGGGCATCCTGTACGCCTGGCGGAAACGCATTCTGACCTGGACCTGACGGTCGAGCCTGCGACTGACCGGGTGGCGGGCTCGCCACGGCTGAGCCGACATGTCAACATCGTGCGCATGGGTCAGCTTCTGCTCTTCATTGTCGTGGCTCTCGTCGTCGCGACGATCGTCTTCGGCGTGACCGTCTTGCTGAGCGGGGGCGACCCCGGGCTGACCCCGGTCGAGCCCGACGGCCGGTCGGTGCCGCTGCCCGGCGACCGTCCGCTCGGTGAGGGCGACATCGCCAAGGCTCGGTTCGACACCGTGTGGCGTGGTTACCGGATGAATCAGGTGGATCAGGCGCTGCATCGCGCGGCGTACGACATCGGCTACAAGGGCGAGCTGATCAGCGTGCTCGAGGCCGAGGTCGCCGCGCTGCGGGAGGGCCGCACCGAGGACGCCGAGGTGCTGCGCCGGGCTCGCGAGGCCGCGGTGGCCCCGGGTGTCACGCCCGGCGAGCCGGCCGGCGCCGACGAGGTCGAACCCGCCGGGGCGCCGGAGAACCCGGAGAAGCCGGTGGAGCCGGTCGCGGACGACCCGGTGGCGGAGACCGTGGGCCTCCCCGCACCGGGCCCGGCCCCGGTGCTCGGCAAGGCACCCGGCAGCGACGAGGAACCGGCGGGACGATGAGTGGCACCGGCCCGGAGGGCAACCCAAGCAACGGTGACGGTCTCGGCGACGCCGGCCGGCCCGGCCACGGCGAGTTCACCGCCACGGTGATCGTGAACGCCCCCGCCGAGAAGGTGTTCGCCGCCTTCCTGGACTGGGAGGCGCAGTCCGCGTGGATCCCGTTCACCCGGGTCCGGGTGGTCGAGGGCGACGGCGGTGAGGGCAGCCTGGTGGAGGCGGTCACCGCGCTCGGCCCGGCGGTGCTCCGCGACGAGCTGCGGGTCGTCAAGGTCAACGCGCCGTTCGAGGTGCGGGTCGTGCACTGCGGCAAGGTGCTGCGCGGGCCGGGTTCGATGCGGTGCACGGCGATGTCCGGCGACCGGACCCAGGTCGTCCTGCACGAGTGGTTCCACCTGCCGCCCGGTGCGGTCGGCAAGATCGCCTGGCCGGTGCTCTGGCCCGGCTCCAAGATCGGTTTCACCGGCGCGCTGAAGAAGTTCGGCCGCCTCGTGGAGCAGGGCCGGCTGCCGTGACCGACCTGGTGGTGGGCGCCGACGGCCGGGCCCGCTGCTTCTGGGCTGGCAGCGCGCCGGATTACGCGGCCTATCACGACGACGAGTGGGGCCGCCCGCTGCGCGGCGACGACGCGCTGTTCGAGCGCCTCACCCTGGAGGCCTTCCAGTCCGGCCTGGCCTGGATCACCATCCTGCGCAAACGTCCGGCGTTCCGGGCCGCCTTCGACGACTTCGTCATCGCCGAGGTCGCCGGGTACACCGAGGCCGACGCCGCCCGGCTGATGGCCGACGCCGGCATCGTCCGCAACCGGATGAAGATCGACGCGGCGCTGCACAACGCGAAGGTCGCCGCCGATCTCCCGGAGGGCCTCTCCGCACTGCTGTGGTCCTTCCAGCCCGCCGGGCGGCCGCGTCCGGGTGCCCGGGCCGACGTCCCGGCGGTCACCGCGGAGTCCACCGCGCTCGCCAAGGCGCTCAAGAAACGCGGCTTCAAGTTCGTCGGTCCCACCACCGCGTACGCGTTGATGCAGGCCACCGGCATGGTCGACGATCATCTGGCGGACTGTTGGGTCCCGCCGTCCGAGCGCGCCGCCCCCGCGTGATGAGATGGGAGGCATGGCGCAGTGGTCGGTGATTCTTCCGGACGAGCAGTGGGCGACCGAGCGGTTGTTCCAGCACGAGGTCGTGACGGTGGCGGGTGGGCCGGTGGCGGCCTCCGCGGGTGACGAGGTCCTGATCCTCGCCGAGGACCACGTCGTGGCACTGGCCCGCGTGGAGAAGACCGACGGCGGCGACCTGGTGCTGGGCTATCAGCGCCGGGCCTTCGACTCCCCGGTGCCCGCCGAGGGCCTGATCGCCGACTCCCCGGTCGCCGCGGTCGACGTGGAGATCTTCCAGCGTCTGGCGGCCCGTGTCGCCGGCCCGGCCGACAAGAAGAACTGGCTGGTCAGCGTGGCCATGCCGATCGAGGCGAGCAACCCCGCCGAGGCGGTCCGCCAGTTCTGGTCACACGTGCTCGAGCTGGGCCCCTCCGAGCTGCCCGCCTACGTCTGGCCCAGCGGCGACGAACTCGCCATGCAGGCCTTCGTGCTGGGCGCCGAGCGCAACCAGGACCCGGAAGAAGAAGACGAAGACGACGAGTGACGGGGGTACGCCTACCGGCCTCCCACCGCCGGCACCGCGCGATGCGGTGCCCGCTCCGGGCCGCGGCGCGACCGCCGGCCCGGAGCATGCCCGAAGCAGCGTGGTCGAGGCTCAGTGCCCCTGGTACGTCGGCTTCTGCTTGTTGAGGAACGACTCCACCGCGCCCCGGTGGTCGGCCGTCGCACCGCAGATGGCCTGCGCCTGGGCCTCGGCGGCCAGCGCGTCGGACAGTGTCCCCGCGTCGCCGATGAACAGCTCCCGCTTGATCGCCCCGTAGGCCACGGTCGGCCCGGCCGCCAGCCGCTCGGCCAGCTCGTGCGCCGCCGGCAGCACCTGCTCGTCGTCCTCGAGCAACTGCGAGAGCATGCCGATCCGGTACGCCTCCTCGGCGCGCACCGGCTGGGCGAGCAGCAGCAGTTCCACCGCCTTGGCGTGCCCGACGATGCGCGGCAGCGACCACGAGATGCCGCTGTCCCCGGCCAGGCCCACGTTGGCGAACGCCATCAGGAAACTCGTCTTCGGCCCGCCGATCCGGAAGTCGGCGAGCATCGCCAGCGACGCACCCGCCCCGGCGGCCATCCCGCGGACCGCGGCGATCACCGGTTTCGGCATGCTGGCCAGCCGCTGCGCGATCGGGTTGTAGTGCAACTGGACGGTGTTCAGGTCGGTCGACCCCGCCTCCAGCAGCGAGGCGTGCTCCCGCAGATCCTGGCCGCCGCTGAACGCGCCGCCCGCCCCGGTGAGCACGATCGCCCGGACCGACCGGTCGCTCTCCAGCTGGGCGAGGGTGTCCCGGAGGGCCTCCTTGAGGTCCACGGTGAACGCGTTCATCGCCTCGGGACGGTTCAGGGTCAGGGTGACGACGGCGCCGGTGCGGTCGACGAGGAGGGAGTCAGCCGTCAGTCCGTTTCTGGGCGGCGGCTGGGGCGGTCGGATGGCGGTCATGGCTCTGAGAATCCCACACGACCGCCACGATGGGCAGCGTGCAGACAGCGTTCGACGTAGCGGTCGGCGGCCGGCCGCAACCGGGTGGCGTGCTTGTCGAAGAAGGCCGCGGCGCGTACCCCGGGCCAGCGGGCCGGCAGCAGCGCCGGGGGTAGCTGCGGGTCGTCGAGCAGGATCGAGCGCCACGCGTGGACCAGGCGGAAGCGGGCCGCGTACGCCTCCTCGTCGGTGCTGCGCAGGGTGATCGCCTTGACCGCGGGGTGGACCGTGTCGGCGAACCGCGCGTAGGACTCGCCGAGCCGGGTCAGGTCCCAGGCGCGGTCCACCAGTTCGGCGGGCCCGGACGAGCCGCTGTGACTGGCGCTGAACCGTTCGTACCCGATGCTCGCCGCACCGAGGATCGTCACGATCTCGTCGGAGGCTCGCGGCGAGACCCAGACCTGTTCGCTGAGTGGCCCGTAGCCGAGGAGGGCGAGGCGGTCGGTCTCCGGGCGCCCGGGTGGCTCGTGCAGCAGCAGCATGTCGAACCGCCCGTCCCAGCCGCTGCGCCCGGTGCGGTAGACCCGGGCCGACGTCTCGTCGAGTCGGCGGGCGGCTTTCGGGGTGAGCAGATATCCGGGTCCTGCGGCCAGGCGAAGCGGATGAAGCCAGCCCTGCCGCACCATTCGTGACACGGCGGTCCGGACCGCGGGGGCGGCGATGTCGAGGGGAGCCAGCAACCGGACCAGCGCTGAGACCGGAGCCCGGGAGCCCCGGGCACGCAGGTAGTCGCCGTACAGGTCGAAGAGAGCGGACCGCGCCTGCATGACCGCACATTGTGACAGTCTGAAAGGCGATATGCTAGATGCTGTCACATCCGCCCGGGCTGGGTTTGGGTTCGCCGGTGTTCATCAGGGAAAATGTTTGATCGGCACGGTGGGCCGCAACGCGTGAACACGTGAAACGGCCTGTACGGCCGCCGGTCGGATACGAGCACCGCGTCGCGTGGGGCTGAGCACGTGACGTGGCTGCTGGCATTCCAGGAGCAAGTGGCTGTGGGGCAACCCACCGACCCTGACGTAGGTCTGAGGGGAGACAAGATGGCGGCGATGAAGCCGCGGACGGGCGATGGTCCGCTGGAGGTCACCAAGGAGGGTCGTGGCATCGTCATGCGCGTCCCGCTGGAGGGTGGTGGCCGTCTCGTCGTTGAGATGACTCCGGACGAGGCCAACGCGCTGGGTGACGCGTTGAAGTCGATCGCCGGCTGACGTTTCACGCGAGCCCGCCGGTACGGTACCGCCCGTACCGGCGGGCTTTCCACGTCTTAAGGAAAGGTCATCCTCCCGTGTTCGTTATCCGTTTGACCCCGTCACCAGACGAGGCGGCCACCCGGGTTCTGCCGGTCGGCCCGCAGGGCGTACTGCCCGGTGACGGCCCCGCCGGCGACCTCGACGCCGAGGCTGCCGTGCTGGCCGGTGGCGTCCGCGCCGCCGGTGAGGTGCTGGTTCTGCCGCGTCCGCTGCGCGAGCCGGCCCGTGCTCTGCTGGCCGGTGTCGGCTCCGGTGACGAGGCAGCCTGGCGATCCGCCGGCGCCGCCGCCGTCCGGGCCGCAGAGGCCGCTGAGGAGCTCGAGGTGCGGCTCCCGTCCGACGCCGGTCCGGAGGCCCTGCGCGGCCTCGCCGAGGGCCTCTGGCTGGGCGGCTACCGCTACCGCGACGCGCCCAAGGCTCCCCGGTCCGCCGAGGTGCGGATCGTGACCGCCCGGGCCGCCGAGTTCGCGGCGACCCTGGAACAGGCCCGGATCACCGCGGCCGCCACCTGGCTGGCCCGTGACCTCACCAACACCCCGTCCTCGGTGAAGAACCCGGAGTGGTTCGCCGGCCAGGCCGTCGCCGAGGCGGCGAGCCGTCCCGGGCTGACCGTCACCGTCCGCGCCGGCGACGAGCTGCAGCGCTTCGGCGGCATCCGGGCGGTCGGCGGCGGTTCGGTGACCCCGCCCCGGTTCGTCGAGGTGTCCTGGGCGCCCGCCGGCGCGACCACGCACGTGGTGCTGGTCGGCAAGGGCATCACCTTCGACACCGGCGGCATCTCGATCAAGCCGCGCGACGGCATGAAGCTGATGAAGAAGGACATGGGCGGTGCGGCCGCGGTCCTCGCCGCCACGCTCGGCGTCGCCGACCTCGGACTCCATGTCCGGGTGACCGCACTGCTCCCGCTCGCCGAGAACGCGATCAGCGGTTCCGCCTTCCGTCCCGGTGACGTGATCACCCACTACGACGGCAGCACCAGCGAGAACCTCAACTCGGACGCCGAGGGCCGGATCGTGCTCGCCGACGCGCTGGGCTACGCCACCGCCGAGCTGAACCCCGACCTGATCCTCAACCTGGCCACGCTGACCGGCGCCAACGCGGTCGCCCTGGGCAAGCGCACCGCCGCCCTCTACAGCCCGGACGACGCCCTGGCCACGGCACTCGCCGAGGCGGGCGCGGCGGCCGGCGAGAAGATGTGGCGCCTGCCGCTCGCCGACGACTACGTCGACAACTTGCGCAGCGACATCGCCGACCGGGTCAGCGCGGCGCCCGGCCCGGGGTCGGTGATGGCGGCCCTGTTCCTGCGGGACTTCTTCGGGGAGACCACCTGGGCGCACATCGACATGTCGGCGCCGAGCTGGGCCGAGGCGGACGACCTCGACCTCAGCAAGGGTGCCACCGGCTGGGGCGCGCGGACGCTCCTGCGCTATCTCTCAGCGGCGTACGGCGGTTAGCAGGCCGGCGCCGGACGGGATGATGGCGGGCGTCCAGTCCTCCGACTCCTTGATCGCCTTGACCGTCTCGCGGACGGTCAGGGTGTCGACGTCACGGGCGGCCGGGTCACCGATCCGGCCGCCGGCCAGCGCCCCGTTGACGACCAGTACGCCGCCGGGGCGCAGCATCCGCAGGGCGGCCTCGGTGCACGCCGCGAACTCGGTGGTGTCGGCGTCGACGAACAGCATGTCGTACGCCCCGTCGGCCAGGCGGGGCAGCACGTCCAGGGCACGACCGCTGATGATCCGGGTCCGGGACGAGGTGTACCCGGCCTCCTGGAAGATCCGGCGGGCGATCCTCTGATGTTCCCGCTCCACGTCGATCGTGGTGAGGATGCCACCGGGGACCATGCCACGGAGGAGCCAGATGCCGCTCACACCCGTACCCGTGCCGATCTCGACCACGGCCTTGGCGCTGCCCGCGGCAGCGAGGAGGCTGAGCACCGAGCCCGCGCCCGGCGAGACGCAGGGCAGGCCGAGCTCGTGCGCCAGGGCACGCGCGGTCTGCAGGACCGGGTCCTCGGTGGCGTAGGTCTCGGCGAACGGCGTGGCATGCGCCTGCTGACCGAAGGAACGAGCTGGACCGATGATGACGACCTCCGAGCGACTGTCGATGCCGGCGGCTGGAAACCGCGCACATCGGATAAGAGAGTAGAGCGATGCTCTCGGGTGATGCACCTGACCGTCGATGGATAAACCAGCCACCGCGGGCAGCGAGGTGTCCGGTGGGTGGGTGTGATCCGGCGATTCCGTGTCATCCTGGATGCGCGGAGCCGGGCGAACGATGAGTGGAGGCACCGACGTGACCGACGGCGGACATTGGCGCCGGCCATCGATGCCGCCTGCTCCGGGTGCTCCGGAAGCGGCGTGGTGGTCCGATGCCTCGTCGGATCCGTGGCGTGATCCCTATTCGGCGGCGGCGATCCACCTGCCACCGCCGGCGCCGTCCGGGGGCCCGCCGCTGGAGGTCGTCCCCGATCCCGACGCGCCGCGCCGCCCGTGGTCGCCGATCCTTCTGATCTGCCTGGTCACGGCCCTGCTGGCCGGTGGTGTCGGCGGCACGCTGGGCTTCGTCTTCGCGGTCCGCGGCGGTTACGCGACCGGTGGCGGCACCCAGTTGGGCGCCGCTCCGCAGACCGCCGGCGCCGTCCAGCACGCGCCCGAGTCGACCGCCGGAGTGGTCGATCAGGTGCTGCCGAGCGTGGTGACGGTCCGGGTCTCGGGTGCGATCGGGTCCGGTTTCGTGGTCTCCACCGACGGCTACGTGATCACCAACGATCACGTCGTCGCGGGCGCCGACGGGGCCATGTCGGTGTCGTTCAGCGACGGCTCGACGGCCTCGGCGAAGCTGGTCGGACGGGACCCGGAGTCCGACGTCGCAGTGATCAAAGTCGCAAAGTCCGGGTTGACCCCGGTGGGCCTGGGTGACTCGGACACGATCGCGGTCGGTGACCCGGTGCTCGCTTTCGGTTCGCCGCTGGCCCTGGTGAACACGGTGACCCAGGGCATCGTCAGCGCGCTGGACCGGCCCATCGTGCAGAGCGGCGGCGACTCCAGCGGCGTCACCCGGTACTACGCGGCCATCCAGACCGACGCCGCGGTCAACCAGGGCAACTCCGGTGGCCCGCTGGTCGACGCGTCCGGTCAGGTCGTCGGGGTCAACTCGGTGATCCGCTCGGTCGGTGCCAGCGACACCGAGGCCGGCAACATCGGCCTGGCCTTCGCCATCCCGATCAACCAGGCGAAGCGGGTCGCCCAGGACATCATCGACACCGGCAAGGCCCGCCGGACGGTGATCGGTGCCGAGGTGATGACCGGCGGTTCCTACAGCGGGGCCCGGCTGCGTGCCGTGGAGCCGGCCGGACCGGCCGCCGCCGCGGCGCTCAAGAGCGGCGACGTGGTCACCCGGCTGGACGGGCACCTGCTCGACGACGGCACCGACCTGATCGCCCTGGTCCGCAAGTACGCGCCGGGATCGGTGGTCGCGGTGGAGTACCGCCGCGGCAACAAGACCGCCTCGGCCTCGGTGACGCTGGCGGCCGACACGAACTGACAAGTGGCGCACAGTCCCGGGGCTGTGCGGTCACAGTCGGCGTGCGTACGCTTGGCCCCGGACGCCCGGGAGGCAGTAAGTGTTCGAGAATCTGAACTGGTGGGAGATCGGCGCGCTCCTGATGCTGGCGCTTCTGATCTTCGGGGAGCGGCTGCCCAAGGTGATCGGCGACGGCCTGCGCATGCTGCGTGGCCTGCGCGCCATGGCGCAGAACGCGACCACCGACCTGAGTCGTGAGCTCGGCACCGACATCCAGCTCGAGGATCTGCATCCGAAGGCTTTCATCCGCAAGCACATCCTCAGCGAGGAGGACGAGGCGGCGATCCGCAAGCCGCTGCAGACCCTCTACGACGATGTGAAGGGCGACCTGAACGGCGTCAAGACCGAGCTGAACGAGGTCGCGTCGGCCGTCGACATCAAGAAGGCCCCGGAGAAGGCCGCTGCGCCCGTCGAGGCTCCCCGACCGGCGCAGCGTTACGACCTCGACGCTACGTGAAACGCCTCCCCTGGCCTGCAGCGATTGCTGGTTGATCCAGCTTTCAGCGGGCGTGGTGAGCCGTGTCTAGTTCTTGGTGGTCACCATGAGGCCGAGCGGCTTGCCGACCAGGGACTCGCGGCGGACGGCCAGGCTGTCGGCCACCGCGTCCAGCGCCTTCGCTGCCGGGGCGTCCGGCTCGGCCAGCACGATCGGGGTGCCCCCGTCGCCGGCCTCCCGGACCCGGGTGTCCAGCGGGATCTGACCGAGCAGCGGCACCCGCGCACCGACCGTCTGGGTCAGCGAGTCGGCGACCGCCTGGCCACCGCCCGAGCCGAAGACGTCCATCCGCGAGCCGTCCGGCAGCTCCAGCCAGGACATGTTCTCCACCACGCCGACCAGGCGCTGGTGGGTCTGCAGCGCGATGGCTCCGGCCCGCTCGGCGACCTCGGCGGCGGCCGTCTGCGGCGTGGTGACCACCAGGATCTCCGCGTTCGGCAGCAGCTGGGCCAGCGAGATCGCCACGTCGCCGGTGCCCGGCGGCAGGTCGAGCAGCAGCACGTCCAGGTCGCCCCAGTAGACGTCGGCGAGGAACTGCTGCAGCGCGCGGTGCAGCATCGGACCACGCCAGACCACCGCGGCGTTGCCGGCCGTGAACATGCCGATCGAGATGACCTTCACGCCGTGCGACTGCGGCGGCATGATCATTTCTTCGACGCGGGTGGGACGGCCCTCCACCCCGAGCATGCGGGGCACCGAGTGGCCGTAGATGTCGGCGTCGACCACGCCGACCGACAGGCCCCGCCGGGCCAGGGCCGCGGCCAGGTTCACGGTGACGCTGGATTTGCCGACGCCGCCCTTGCCGCTGGCCACCGCGTACACCCGCGTGCGTGACCCGGGCTGGGCGAACGGGATGACCGGTTCCGCGCTCTCCCCGCCACCGCGCAGCGTGGTCTGCAGCGCCTTGCGCTGTTCCTCGTTCATCACACCGAAGTTGATCTCGACCCGGTCGATGCCGGGGATCTTCGTGACGGCGTCGGTGATGTCGGTGGTCAGCTTGTCCCGCAGCGGACAGCCGGCGACAGTGAGCAGCAGGTCGACCTTCACCAGGCCGTCGCCGATGGTGAAGCCCGAGACCATGCCGAGGTCGGTGATCGGGCGGCGGATCTCAGGGTCGTCCACGGTCGCCAGAGCGGCCTGGACGGCATCCTCGAGCGTGGGAGCAGGAGCGGACATGCCTGCCATGCTACGTCGAGGTCAGGGGTGCTCCTCCTCCCACTCCGTACGCGCCCGCTTCTCCCGCCGCATCGCGGCCTCGTCCAGCTCGTCCGCCAGCCGGTTCAGCTCGTTACGCAGGAAATCCCTGGTCGCCACGTCGCCGAGGGCGATCCGCAGCGACGCTATCTCCCGGGTCAGGAACTCGGTGTCGGCCTTCTGCAGGGCGGCACGGCGTCGATCCTCGTCCATGGCCAGCCGGTCCCGGTCGGTCTGCCGGTTCTGGGCGAGCAGGATCAGCGGAGCGGCGTACGACGCCTGCAACGACAGGATCAGGGTGAGGAACGTGAACGTGTACGGGTCGAACCGCATCCGGTCCGGCGCCAGGGTGTTCCACGCGAACCAGGCGGCGATCAGCACCGTCATGTAGACGATGAACTTCGCCGTCCCCATGTACCGGGCGATCCCCTCCGACCAGCGGCCGAAGGCCTCCGGATCGAACCTGGGCAGCTGCACCCGGCCCGGCTCGCGAGGCTGGTCCAGCCGGTCCCGCCGTGTCTCGCTCATGAGGCCGCGTCTCTGTCACGCCAGTCCCTGGGCAGGGAGTGGTCCAGCACATCGTCCACCGTCACCGCGCCGAGCAGCCGGTGGTTGGAGTCGATCACCGGCATCGCGACCAGGTCGTACGTCGCCATCCGCCGGGTGATCTCGAGTAGTCCGGCCCCGGTGCGCAACGGCTCGATGCCGTCGTCCACCAGTCCGCCCACGATCGACGACGGCGGCTCGCGCAGCAGTCGCTGGAAGTGCACCATGCCGAGGTACTTACCCGTCGGCGTGGCGGCCGGTGCCCGGGCCACGAACACCTGGGCCGCCACCACGGCGGACAACTCCGGCTCGCGGATCCGGGCGAGCGCCTCGGCGACCGTGGTGTCCGGGGTCAGGATCACCGGCTCGGAGGTCATCACACTGCCCGCGGTGCCCGGCTGGTAGTCCATCAGCTGCCGGACCGGTGCCGCCTCCTCCGGTTCCATCAGGTCGAGCAGCACCGCCTGCTCGGCCTTGGGCAGCTCGGCGAGCAGGTCGGCCGCGTCGTCCGGGTCCATCCGTTCCAGCACGTCCGCGGCGCGTTCCCGGTCCAGCCGGGCCAGGATCTCCACCTGGTCGTGCTCGGGCAGTTCCTCCAGCACGTCGGCGAGCTTGCGGTCGCTCAGCGCGGCGGCCACCTCGTTGCGCCGCGCGTCCGGCAGGTCCTGCAGCACGTTCGCCATGTCGGCCGGGCGCATCTGGTCCAGCAGGGCCAGCAGACTCGAGGTGCCCTGCGTGTCGGTCGGGCCGACCAGGCCGCGGACCCGGTCGTACTCGGCCTGGAAGACGTGACCCCGGCGGGCCAGGCGGCCGGTGTGCCCGCGGACCGCGACCCGGGTGATCTGCCACTCGGTGTTGCGGCTCAGCTCCATCCCGACGTCCACCACGGTGGCGCCCTGCTCCGGCCCGTCGCCGTGCTCGGGCGTCACGGTCACCCGGCGGTCCAGCAGATCCTCCAGCACCAGCAGCTCGTTCGGCCGTTTCTCGAACCGGCGCAGGTTGAGCGTGCCCGTGCTGAGCACCACCGACTCGGCGTCCATGCTGGTCACCCGCCCGATGGGCAGGAAGATGCGGCGGCGCAGCGCCATCTCGGCGACGAGACCGACGACCTGCGGCGGCCGGTTGGTCGTGCGGAGTCGGACCACCGCGTCGCGAACCCGTCCGACCCGGTCCCCGTTGGGGTCGAAAACCGCCAGGCCGGCGAGGCGAGCCAGATAAACCCTCGTCCCCATGGTCACGGACCCAGACTAGGTTAGGGTCCGGACATGTCCAC
The DNA here is from genome assembly GCF_000962825.1 of Actinoplanes rectilineatus. GTDB lineage: Bacteria > Actinomycetota > Actinomycetes > Mycobacteriales > Micromonosporaceae > Actinoplanes > Actinoplanes rectilineatus. The sequence goes on along the minus strand of NZ_JZKF01000003.1, from coordinate 136,939 downwards.
CGTGGCGTACGAGATCGTCGACGTGTTCACGGATCGGCCCTTCGCCGGCAATCCGCTCGCCGTGGTCTACGGCGCACAACACCTGGGCACCGATCAGATGCAGGCCATGGCCCGGGAGTTCAACCTCTCCGAGACCGCGTTCGTGCTGCCGGCCACCACCGCCGAGGCCGGATACCGCCTGCGGATCTTCACTCCGGAGCTCGAACTGCCGTTCGCGGGTCACCCGAGCGTGGGATCCGCGGTCACCTCGATGCGCCGTGGCCTGTTCGGGCCGGGCCGGGTGGTGCAGGAGTGCGGCGCCGGCCTGCTGCCTATCGAGGTGACCGAGAACGGTCACGGCACGCTGACCGGTGGGAAGCCCCGGCTGGGCGCGACGTTCGCGCCGGGTGCGGTCCTCGCGGCGGTCGGCCTGACGGCCGAGGACCATGCCGGGCCTGCTGCCCCACGTGCGGCCGGGTGCGGATTGGACTGGGTGTTCCTTCCGGTACGCCGGGAGGCACTCGCGAAGGCGCGGGCGAACGCGGCCGCCGCCGAACTGACCGGCGTCAGCGACTTCAGCGTCTTCGCCTGGTCGGCCGGGAACCGGGAGGCGTACGCCCGGGTGTTCGTGGCCGGTTCCGCCGTGGACGAGGACCCGGCGACCGGGTCGGCGGCCCTGGGTCTGGGCGTCTGGCTGGTCGACGCGGGGTGGCTGCCCGGCGAGGGCACCTCGTCGTACCGGGTGCACCAGGGCATCGAGATGAGACGGCCGTCGCTGCTGGACTGCACGGTCACCGCGGTGGGCGGTGCGGCCGTCACGGCCACCGTCGCCGGTTCGGTTTACCCGGTCGCTGAGGGCCGGATCGCGGTCCCGCCTTTCATCGGCTGATCACTCCTTCGGGGCTGACCGCTTCCGATCAGCGCTTGCGGACCTTGTGAAGGCGGAACGGCTTGCGGGTCTCCACCCGGGCCGGCGTCTCCCGGGGCGGTGCGGCAGCCGACTCCGACGACAGGCCGGAACCGCCGAGCACGGTCTCGGCCACCGGGGTCAGCCGGACCACCGCACAGCCGGTCTCCACCCAGCGGGTGACCAGGTCCTCGGCGCTGCCGGAGGCGTTCAGCCGTTTCGCGGCCAGCTGCGGCGCGATCTCGTCCCACTCCGGACTGCCCGGCAGCACCCGGGCCACCGTCGCCTCGGACTGCACGATCAGCCCGCCGTGGTCGCCGCGCAGCCGGACCGTGGCCCGTTCGGCCCGGTCCAGGCCCGGCGCGAACTGCTCGCCGGCACCGCTGACCACGGCCAGGGTGTTCTCCACGGGCAGGCACCAGAGCGCGTACGCCGGGGCGTCGCCCACCGAGATCCAGGCGATCGACGCCTTCTTGATCGCCTCTTCCAGCACGCCAGAACTCACCCGGCCATCCTCGCACGCAGGCGTGGCGCCGGGCTCAGACCAGGACCGGCAGCGGGTCGATCAACGTGAGCACGTCGGTGAGCGACCGGACGGTCCGCCCGGCGAAGTTCGTGTCGGCGTCGAAGACCAGGTGGTTCGCGAGATCCGGAGCGGCCAGCCGGACCGGGGTCATGCCGACGGCCGCGGCCCCTGTCAGCTCGTGGCTGCCACCGTCCCCGACGTACAGGCAGTCCCGCGGTGCGACACCCAACTGATCACAAGCAGCCAGATAGATCTCCGGGTCCGGTTTGCAGACTCCGATCTCCACGGAGTAGATCTGAGCATCGAGCAGCGGCGCCACAGGGAGCCCGGGCAGGAAGGCGGGCAGTTCGTGGGTGCAGTCGCTGATCAGCGCGGTGCGGACGCCTCGGCCCCGGACGGCGGTGAGCGCCGAGACCGCGTCGGAGCGCAACCGGGTGTCGGCGCGCAGCGCGTCCACCCGGGCCGGCATCGCCGCGCGGATCGCACCGGGTCGCGGCCGGCCGCCGGCCTGTTCGATCACCCAGGCGAGGGTGGCCTCGGCCGAGCCGTACCGTCCGCAGGCGCGGGCCCGGAACGTGCGGTCGAGGACGCCGCGGACGGCTTCGGGGTCGGCGCCGAGGGCCCGGGCGATGTCCGCGTGCTGGGGCCCACGCTGAACGGATCGGGTCAACGTGCCAAAAAAGTCAAATACCACGGCACGGTACGCGGGCACGTAAATCGGCCTCCCGGGCATCGAGGTGCTGAAACGGGCAAGGAACCGTCGGTGACTGTATCCATTCCGTCACTCTCCGCCAATGGGGCTGGTCGCGTATGCCTGGTCACGCACGCAAGAAGCGACTGCCAGGGATGAATACGCGCTCACCTCGTCAACCGGCCACCGTCCTCGCCTTGACCGTGGCCGTCCTCGCCGTCTCCTCCTCCGGCCCACTGATCGCGTTCGCCGCCGCTCCGGCGCTGGCCGTGGCGTTCTGGCGCAACGCCATCGCGACCGCCGTGCTGACCCCCGTCGCAGCGGTCGCCCGGCGGGCCGAGATCCGGGGCATCCTCTTCGGGCCGTACCGTCGAGCAGGCCTGTTCTGCCTGCTCGCGGGCGTGACCCTGGCCGCGCACTTCGCCACCTGGATGCCGAGCGTGCAACTCGGCTCGGTCGCCACCGCCACCGCCCTGGTCGCCACCCAACCGGTCTGGCAGGGACTGATCGCGGCGGCGCAGGGCCGCCGTCCCGGCGTCCACGGCTGGATCGGCATCGGCCTCGCGGTGGCCGGCGCCGCATGGGCCACCGGCGCCGACATCGCCGTCTCCGGACAGGCCGTGCTCGCCGACGTGCTGGCACTGTTCGGCGCGATCTTCGCCGCCGTCTACACCGCCCTCGGCGAACGGGCCCGGACGACGTTGAGCACCACCACGTACACCTGGATCTGTTATGGCACCTGCGCGGTGATCCTGCTGCCGGTCTGCCTGATCGCCGGCGCCGACCTGGGCGGTTACGACAACGGCACCTGGCTCGCGATCCTGGCCGTCGTCGTCGGCGCCCAACTGCTCGGGCACTCGATGTTCAACTACGCGCTGCAGCGCACCTCGGCCACCACGGTCAGCGTGCTGATCCTGCTCGAAGTGCCCGGCGCGGCCCTGCTCGCCTGGTTGTGGCTCGGCCAGCAGCCACGCCCGGAGGCGTTGCCCGGCCTGGCGCTGCTGCTCGCCGGGGTCGCCGTGGTCATCCTTATGGCTCGTCCGCGAGCATTCCTCCGATCCGGACGCCGCCGTGGCTGAAAGTCACCATATGAGCCACTTGGTGTGACTGCCGTTCGTTGCACCGGCTGTCGGTTTCGTCGGTCGGCCCGGCGGTCGGTGCGGCTGTCGGCCCGGCTCGGCTTTGGCGCGGTTCCGGCTCGGCTTTGGCGCGGCTTTTGCACGGCTTTGGACGGCTCTCGCTCGGAGGGGAATGGCGATGCACCGCGATCAGGCGGCCCGGATGCTGGCCGCCGTGACACTGACGCTGAGCGCGACCGGATGCACCGGGATCGGCAGCGCAGGCCAGCCCGACCAGGGCGGACCGCTCGGCGGATGGCGAACCGCCGGCTGCGAATTCCGGCGCGCGCCGCAGTACACCGTCGTCGGCGGCATCCGGCTGCCGACCACCCCGGCACGGCTCGGCGCCACCGTCGACCGGATCGACAAAGGCGGACGCGAGCGGTTCGGCGCCAGCTTCGCGGGCGTCGAGGTCGACGAGATGCGAGTACGGGCGATCCTGTACCGGGTTCCGTCGGCAGGCTTCGACGACTTCGTCCGGACCAACGCCGAAGACTCGTGCATCGTGGTCCGGGACGCGGCCCACGGCGTCGGCGAACTGGGCCACTGGAACGACCGGGTGGTCGCCGACCTGGCGTACTGGTCCGACCGCGGCGTACGGATAGTCACCGTGGGCAGCCGCAACGACGGCGCCGGAGTGGAGATCGGCACCCACGACCTCGCCCGGGCCCGCCGCGAACTCCCCGCCCGGTACGGCCGGTCCGCGCCCCTGGTCTTCGTCGCCGAGAATCCCGACGGACATGCCACCCCGGCCGGGGACCGCGCGGCAATCCCCGGAACCGGTGGCTGACGACGAGAATGAGAGTGAGAGAAAACCGGCGTCCTCCCCATGGTTGACGGAGGGCTCCTCCGTCGCCGGTAACGTCGGGTACGCCACAGTGAAGTGATGTTTGCCCCGGCTTCCGGGAGAAGGCAGGATCGCCGCATGGTCTTCGACGCCCGTTCGGCCGGGGGCAGTCCGTCCCGCCGTGACGCCACCCGCCCGGCCGACGGCCGGCCACCCCGATCCGGCGCGCCCGGCTCGGAGCAGGACCGACCCGCCGACATCGACGTCCCGGTCAACGCCGAAGGCCAGGTCGAAGAGGTCGGCGAAGCCCCGGTCACCCTCCGGCTGGACGGCAAGGTCGCCCTGGTCACCGGCGCCGGCAGCCCCGACGGCATCGGCTACGCGACCGCCCGGCGCCTGCGCGACCTGGGCGCCCGCGTCGCCATCGTCTCGACCACCCGGCGCATCCACGAGCGCGCCGCCGAACTCAACGTGACCGGATTCGTCGCCGACCTCACCGACGAATCCGAGGTGGGCGCCCTCGCCGACGCCATCGCCGACCAGCTCGGCGACGTCGAAGTCCTGGTCAACAACGCCGGCCTGGCGAGCCGGGCCAGCCCTGAGGTGCTCCGCCCGGTCGCCCAGCTCACCCTGGACGAGTGGAAGGCCGAGATCGACCGCAATCTGAGCACCGCGTTCCTGTGCAGCCGGGCCTTCGTCAGCGGCATGTCGGAACGGGGCTGGGGTCGCATCGTCAACCTGGCCGCCACGGCGGGCCCGGTCAATGCGCTGCCGACCGAAGCGGCGTACGCGGCGGCGAAAGCCGGAGTGGTCGGCCTGACCAGGGCGCTGGCGATGGAACTGGTGGCCGACGGGGTGAACGTGAACTGCGTGGCCCCCGGCACGATCTACACCGCGGCGTCCACGGTCACCGAGATCAAGCAGGGCCTCGGCACGCCGATCGGTCGGCCCGGCACCCCCGACGAGGTGGCGGCGGCGGTGGCGTTCCTGTGCTCGCCGGCTGCCTCGTACATCACCGGCCAGATGCTGGTGGTGGACGGCGGCAACAGCGTCCGCGAGGCCCAGTTCCGCTGATCCTCCGCCGGCCGGCCGCGACACCGCGTCCGTCGACGCTCGCATACGCGCTGGTCGTGGCTCGCATACGCGCTGGTCGAGTGGCCCACAGCGTCGCGTCCCGTTGCGTCCGTTGCGTCCGTCGCTTCGGTGTGTTCGTCGTGTTCGTTGCGTTGGTCGCGGCGGTCCAGGTGACTTCGGATGCCGAGCGAACCCGAAGTCACCACGCCATCGAAGGGGAAGTGGTGGCGTGGTGACTTCGGGCCTCAGGCGGGCCGACGTGCGCCTGAGCCGCCCGTGCAGGATGGCCTTCGATCGCGGACCGACACGACCGGGCATCCGCGACCCGAGGGCAACTCGTCCGAACGACGCTGGTCGGTCGAGCTGCCCGAGTCCGGTGTCCCACCGAGATCGCCTCGGCCGTGTTCCACTCTTCGGTGCCGGTGCCGGTGCCGGTGCCGGTGCGTGCGGTCTGTCGGCCCGTTCCGGTCAACCACGACGTACAGGCCAACCGACCCTGGTCCGGTCAGCCGACCCGGTCGGGGCCGCCGCTGAGTTTGCTGAGCCGGCCCACGGCGCGTTCGACCGCGAGGCAGCGGTCCTCGACATAGTCCATGCCGGCCTCCTCAGCGATCCGTCGTGCCTCGGCCGAGACGATGCCACTCTGCAGCCACACCGCCGGAGCCTTGATCGCGGCAGCCTGGCGAACGATCTCCACCGCATCATGCGCGGGCCGGAACACGTCGACCAGATCCACCGGCTCATCGATGTCAGCAAGCGTCGGCACGGTCTTCACGCCGAACACCTCATCCACGAACGGGTTGACCGGAATGATCTGCCACCCGTGCTGCAGCATCTGCAAAGGCACCGTGTGCGATGGCTTGTAGGGATCTCGAGAAGCCCCCACCACCGCGATGACCTTCGCCCCCGCCAGGATCTGCTGCGCGCTCCGCATGGCCACACTGTATCCGCGAATCCCCGATGCAACTTGCTTGATCATTTCGACCCCGAACCCGAGCGTCTTCGGCAGTCCCGGCCCGACACGATCCGGCCCGACACGATCCGGCCCGACACGATCCGGCCCGACACGATCCGGCCCGACACGATCCGGCCCGACACGATCCGGCCCGGCTCGGCCTGACCCGGCTCGGCCTGACCTGACGCGGCCTGACCTGACCCGTCGGACCCGCCCGGACCCGATGCGGCCCGGGCCCGGAACGTATCGCCGGGGTCTACCCGATGTCCGAGCCGGAGTCGGACTCTCCGACCCGGCCCGGAACGTGCCGTCGCGGCCTACCCGGAGTTGGCGCTACTCCGTCGATCAATGAAGACCCGACCCGTGGATCTCGATTCCGTGGATGTCGATCTCATGAGTCGGCCCTGCAGTCACCGCTGGCCACAAGCGGCCGGAAGACGGTAGAGCCGTGCGAAAGCCGCGGTGACGCGGCCGGATGAAAATTGATGAACGAATCAGCGAGTGGGCAGGACAGGTTGGGTGGCTTACCCGGCCCGTCGCCTACCGTGAAAATGTTCATGGTGATCGCTCCCCCGTGAGCGGCCCTCATAACAAGGTGGCCTGTTTGACCTGGTCGAACTGGCAGCGGTGGCGGGCTCTCCAGCCCGCTCCCTCACTCCTCAAGCTGTTTTCGATCAGGCGTTCCGATTCCTAACAAAGCACTCCAGTTCTGAACAAAAAGCTGACTCTTTCGCAAACGGTCTGGCCTTTCGTCGAGGAGGGCGGGTAGTTCTCCACCGCAGCCGCAGCCGCAGCCGCAGCCGCAGCCGCAGCCGCAGCCGCAGCCGCAGCCGCAGCCGCAGCCGCAGCCGCAGCCGCAGCCGCAGCCGGGCATGGCGGGACCGGCCGATGTGCGCCGACGGCGCTACGACCACTTGGTGACAACAGAGAAGATCTAGTTACGGCGACGACGCTTCAGTGACGGCGATGATTCAGTGACAGCGGACAAGGTTTAGTTACGGCGAAGAAAGTGCGGTGTCCGCTGGCGGCGGCACGACCGTCCGTCGATGACGGCACTTGCCCGCTCGCCGCCCAGGGATGGCGCGAGCGTATGGCTGGCCGTTTCACGTTTCAGCTGGTGTGGCCTCACCTGCTGGCATCGAGCATGGCCGTCACCCACTTGCCGCCGCCACCTGTTTTCGATCCCGTTGGTCCGGGTCTGCCGCAGCACGAGGGCTCCCGCAACCCCACCGAGCGACCACCCGCGGAAGCCTCACAGCAGGGTGAGCTGATCGGGATGCTCCGCCTGATGGCGTTGACCGGCCGGCCGAAGCTCAGCAGCTCGACGCAGCCGAGACTCGCTGGAGCTGGAGCTGGAGCTGGAGCTGGAGCCGGAGCCGGAGCCGGAGCCAAGGCCGGTACCGGGGTCGTGGTTGGACGCAGTGGCAGGGCCAAGGTCAGGATCGGAGGCGGAACCGGGGCCGGCAGCGGGAACGGAACCGCCGGCGTCGGCGCGGCCAGGAACGGCGGCGGAGCTGGGCTTGGCCGCCGACGTGCTGGCTGCTGACGTGCTGGCCGCCGACCCGCTGGCCGCCGACGTGCTGGCTGCTGACGTGCTGGCCGCCGACCCGCTGACTGGGGTGGACTCCGCGGCGAAGCTGAAACCGAAAGCCACGTCCGCAGCCTCCTCGCGGGCGGCCACCCGACGAGCGGCCGCCGCGTCCGGCCGGTGGAGGCCGTGGCGGCGGGCGGCCATGCGTACCCGAGCGTTGATCTCGTCCTGCCGGGTGCGGGGGAGGTAGGAGCCGTTGCCGAAGAGTTCGCGGTAGCGGGGGCGCAGGTGCGGGTGTTCGCGGGCCAGCCAGGACGCATACCACTCGCGGGCGCCGGGACGCAGGTGCAGGGGGAGTGGCGTCACGCTGGTGGCGCCGGCGGCTGCGATGGCGGCGACGGTGGCGTCGATGGACTCGTCGGTGTCGGTCAGGCCGGGGAGGATCGGGGCCATCAGGACGCTGACCGGGAAGCCGGCGTCGGTCAGGCGGCGAACCGCGTCGAGGCGGCGGCGAGGGCTGGGGGTGCCGGGTTCGACGGAGCGCCAGGTCGCCTCGTCGAGGAAGCCGACGGAGAACGACAGGGCGACCCGGGTGACCTCGGCGGCCTGACGGAGCAGGTCGAGGTCGCGCAGGATCAGCGTGCCCTTGGTGAGGATCGAGAACGGGTTGGCGTGGTCGCGCAGGGCGGCCAGGATCTCCGGCATCAGGCGGTAGCGACCCTCGGCCCGCTGGTAGACGTCGACGTTGGTGCCCATCGCGATCGGGGCGCCGGTCCAGCGGGGCGCGGCGAGCTCGCGGCGGATCAGATCGCCGGCGTTGACCTTGACGATGACGCGGGTGTCGAAGTCGTGGCCGGCGTCGAGGTCGAGGTAGGTGTGAGTGTTGCGGGCGAAGCAGTTGTGGCTGACCACGCCGTCGGCGATGAAGTCGCCGGTGCCGGTGGAGATGTCGAACAGCGGGAGGGTGAGGCCGAGGTCCTCGATGTCGGCCACGGCGAGCCGGCGGTCGGTGCGCACGCCGACGCCGGAGGCGTCCAGACGGGCCTGTGCGGCGCCGGTGAGGTGGCGGAAGCGCAACGCCGCCTCCAGGTGCCTCTCGGTCTCCACACGACCGGCTGACGGCTCCTGAACGGGACCGTGCCGGTGGCCGGGACGGGCACGGACCGGGCTGCGGGCGATCAGGCCCAGCCGGGTCAGGGACTCGGTGACGCGGGCCAGGTAGAACCGGTCGCCGCTCTCGAAGACGACGGCGAGCCGGTCGGTGCGGCCGACGGCACCGAACGCACCGGCGAGGAACCCCCGGTGCCAGTCGGTCGTCGGTGCGCCGGGCCAGCGCAGCGCCTCGGTGAGCGAGATGTCGCCGAGGTAGCCGTCGGCGCGGATCCACGCGTCGCCCTCGTGGCTCGAGCCGTCGCTCGCGGCGTCGCCCCGGACCAGGCCGCAGAGGAATCCGGCCTGGTAGTCGGGGGACTCCTTGGGCGGCTCGGCGAAGCGGCCGACGCCGAACATCAGGTCGCCGACGGCGAGGGCGGGCCGGCCTGTCTCGGTGGGGCTGACGTGCCGCCAGCCGCGGTCGGTGAGGAAGCGGTGGTCGCCGCTGGCGACGAGGCGGGTGCCGTCGGCCAGGGTCACCCGGAAGGCCGGTTTGCTGGTGGACCAGTGGTCGAGCACGGTGGTCGGGACGTAGCGCCGGTGCGGGCCGGCGCCCATCGTGCCCATCACCGCGTCGCCCGGCCGCAGCTGCGCGAGCGGTCGGGTGGATCCGTCGGCGAGCAGGATCGGGGTGTCGCCGGCCAGGCAGTAGGTGCAGGCGTGGGAGCAGCCGCGGTAGGGATTGACGGTCCACTCGAACGGCACGCGGGAGGCGCCGGGAACGCGGTTGATCAAAGACTTGGCGCGGACCTCGTAGAACGTCATGCCCGCGAAATCCGGCGTGTCGAAGGTGCGGACGGTCGCCCCGGGCAGCGCCAGCGGCAGGGGTGGTGCCGCCGGCGCCGCCCCCGCCGGGAGCGAGCCGTCACCGGAGGAAACCGACAGGTGGGACCAGCGCATGACAGTCATTCGAACACATGTTCGAGTCTGCTGTCCATGCGGATCCCCGAGTCGTGGAGCCGCAGAATCAGAAGATCCCTCGGCGGGTACGAAAGAGGCCCGCGAACCGGAGAATCCGGTCCACGGGCCTCCCGTGATCGTCGGGGTCAGCCGGCCACGGTGGCCGGTTCCTCCCGCGCCTCGGCCGGAGCCTTGCTCTCGGCGGCCGGAGCCTTGGCCGGGGCGTCCGCCGGGGTTCCGGCGGCCGGGCTCTCGGCCTCGGTGGCCGCAGCCTCGGCTGCCGGAGCCTTGGTCGCCGGGGCCTTGGCTGCCGGGGCCTTGGCGTCCGCGGGAGCCTTGGCCGGAGCCGCGGCGCCCTTCTGCCGGGCCGCCGCGTGCGCGCGCACCTCGTCCATGTCGAGCTCCTGAACCTTCTCGATCAGGCTCTCGAGCGACGACTCGGGGATCGCGCCCGGCTGGGCGTAGACCACGACACCGTCGCGGACGGCCATGATCGTCGGGATGGAGCGGATGGCGAACTTGGCCGCCAGCTCCGCCTCGGCCTCGGTGTCGACCTTCCCGAAGGTGATCTCCGGGTGCTTCTCCGAGGAGCGTTCGTAGGTGGGTGCGAAGCGGACGCAGGGCCCGCACCAGCTGGCCCAGAAGTCGACCAGGACGATGCCGTCCTTGCCGGTGACCTCGTCGAAGTTCGCTGTGGTCAGCGCAACCGTCGCCATGATGCCTCCGTCTGCGGGAATCGCTTTCGTCCAGTGGAACCCCCGTCACCCACTCTGCATTCCCGCTCCGGCCGCGCCCAAGCGTGTCCTGGAGCACCTCGTGCGGGGAGGTCGGGGGCGACCCATGGTAACTGAAAGTAGGCATGCGGTGTCTGATTGCTGACACCCTGGGGCCGCGTGTTCGGTCCGCCATTGTGGGATGTAGGCGATTTGTCCAGCCTATGTGTGCGCTGTGGGAGCGAGCCCATCTCAGGCGACTTCACGTAAACTAAGTTTACAGTGACCTGCGTCACACCTGAAAGTCCTTCACATGGATACGGACGGTGAGGCAAACTCTTTCCCAACAGAGCGTGGGCGGCGGGTGCCGGGGAGGGCCCCGCCGCTCATTGCGTCTCCCCTTCGTCAGGGTCGACTCACGACCGCCGCTGATCACTCGCGGGCCGGATGAGTAGCCTATCGCCCCATGACCACGGGCGAGGACCAGATCACCGACAGCGTTGCCGAGGTCGGCGTGGGCCCGTGGGCCGGTGAACTCCCGGTCGGTGACCACTGGGATCCCGACCTGCTCGAGCAGGGTGACCGCCGCAACGTGGTGGACCGCTACCGGTACTGGCGGCGCGAGGCGGTGGTCGCGGATCTCGACTCCCGGCGGCACGGCTTCCACGTGGCGATCGAGAACTGGCAGCACGACTTCAACATCGGCACCGTGGTCCGCAACGCCAACGCCTTCCTCGCCGCGGAGGTGCACATCGTGGGCCGGCGGCGCTGGAACCGGCGGGGCGCGATGGTCACCGATCGCTACCAGCACGTGCGGCACCACGCCACGATCGAGGAGTTCGTGGACTGGGCGCGGGGCGCGGATCTGGAGATCATCGGCATCGACAACCTGCCCGGATCGCGGCCGATGGAGACCACCACGCTGCCCGAGCGCTGCGTGCTGCTCTTCGGGCAGGAGGGCCCCGGGCTCTCGGATCCCGCGCGTACGGCCTGCTCGCAGCTCTTCTCGATCGCCCAGTACGGCTCCACGAGGTCGATCAATGCCGGGGTCGCCAGCGGCATCGCCATGCATGCATGGATCAGGGCACACGCGGGTCCCCCGCCCGGCTGATCAGTAAAGGTCCGGGTTCTGCCGATTCGCTTGACGGCGGCTCGCCCGACCCGCACGGTATGGGGTGTGGTTGTCCCGGTGAGTTGCCCCAGATGTGCTGCTCAGGTTCGCAAGCCGGACCTGATGCACAGCGCCTGGCGATGCGACGACTGCGGTGACGTGCCGCCGTTCCACGTCGCCGATCACATCAGTGCGGAGATCATCGGAACGGTCCTGCGGGAGACCTCGTCGAGTGCGGCGCGGATGCCCGTCTGGTGCCTGTGGCCGTTGCCGCCGGGCTGGATGGTCACCGGCATCGGCTGGTCCGGCGACGACCGTTTCGGGGTGAGCGCCACGGCGGTCGCGTGCAGTGGCCCGGAGCCGTTCGGCGGTGGTCCCGCGGATCTCGTTCTGATCGCCGAGCAGCCCGGTGTCGGGCTGGGTACGCGCTTCGCCGGCATCTCGGGGATCGATCCCGGACATCTGATCACCGAGGCGCTCAGTGCCGAGAGTGCTCACTCGGGTCCACATGCCAAGATCAAGGCTGCTGGGCATCCCACTCCACTGTGGTGCGTCAAGTCCCCTGAGGACCGCAGCGCGTACGTGAGTGAGGCCAAAGGAATGTGGCTCTATGCGGTAGCGTGGCCGGCAAGCGCGGGCTACCTTCTCGCGGAACACGTCGTCCTGCACGACCTGTCCGAGGGAGTGCCGCCCGAGCTGGTGTTCGGAGCTCCGTCGCCATATCTGCACGGTCGTGTCTGACCCTTCCGGGGGTGACCTGCCGCTATGGACATCGGCTTTCTGGGCACTTTGTTCACACGAAGCGACGGAGCTGATACCGTCAGTACTGCCGCGGCGCTGAACGTCACCCGCACCGGAGGAGAAGGCCCGCCATGATCAAGAAGGTCCTCACCTGGCTTGGTATTGCATTCTTGATCTTCTTCATCGCCTTCAACCCGAGATCCGCCGCGGCGGTCTTCGAGTCTCTCGGAGGCACGATCGCCGACATCGCGCGCGGCTTCGGCACTTTCTTCACCGACCTCGTCGCATAGCATCACCACATGGATCCTGGTGAGCCGCGCCAACCGAGAGGCGAGGGCGCCCGGCGCCCTCGGGACGACGATGACTTCGGTTATCAAGACCCGGCATTCAACAACGATCCTCAGTACGCGACCGGTCGCGCTGACCCTTACGGGACAGATCCCTACGCGGACGAGGCCGCCTACGCCGCTCGCGGTCGCAGGCGCACGGCCGAGGATCTCTACGATGAGCCGGAAGAGTACGAGCCGCCCAGCTTCACCGAGGAGGAGCTGGAAGGCCTCGACCGCGGTGGCGGCCCCCGGCGGTTCCTCCCCCTGGAGGACGAACCGACCACACTGGTCGCCCGCTACCTCTTCCCCACCGAGCGCTACCGCGGTGAGTGGAAACGGCACTGGATCCATCTGACCGGCCCGCTCGGCATCGCCGCCGGTGCCACCCTGGTCCTCGGCTATCTCGCCGGGTTCCTGACCCGGCAGAACGTCGACGGTCTGGTCACCGTCGCGGTGCTGATCTGGCTCGGCGTGATCAGCTGGGTCGCGTGGAAGGTCTTCGACTGGTATTTCGACCGGTTCATCCTGACCAACAAGCGAGTGATGGTCGTCAACGGCATCGTCACGCGCAAGGTGGCCATGATGCCGCTCGGCCGGGTCACCGACATGAAGTACACCCAGTCCGCGCTCGGCCGCATGCTCAGCTACGGCACGTTCGTGCTGGAGTCTGCCGGTCAGGACCAGGCTCTGCGCGAGGTCAAGCACCTGCCCAACCCCAACGAGCTCTACCTCCGCGTCGTCGAGGAGATGTATGAGCCGCAGGCGGTCGAGGCACGACTCGGTAAGGAAGACGACGACGACGCCTGACCTGTCGGCCCGGATCGACCTGCACTGTCACTCGACGGCCAGCGACGGCACGCTGACCCCTGCCCAGTTGGTGCGGGCAGGGGCCGCGGCCGGTCTCACCGTGATGGCGATCACCGACCACGACACCACCGGCGGCTGGGCCGAGGCCGAAGCGGCACGGCCGACCGGGTTGACGCTGGTGCGCGGTGCCGAGCTGTCCTGCATCTGGCACGGCGCACCGGGATGGCCGATCGCCCTGCACCTGCTGGCCTACCTCTTCGACCCGGCCGAGCCGGTGCTGGCCGGGAAACTCGCACGACTGCGCGAGAACCGGGCCCGCCGCGGCGAACGGATCGTCGACAATCTCCGGGCCGACGGCGTGCCGATCTCGTGGGACGAGGTGGCGGGGTACGCGGCCGGCGGATCCGTCGGACGGCCGCACATCGCGCAGGCGCTGATCAGGGCGGGACTGGTCGCCACCACCGCGGAGGCGTTCGCGTCCGAGTGGTTGGGGGCCCGTTATCTCGTACCCAAGGAAGATCTTGATGTGTTCGATGCTCTTCGCGGGATCCGGGCGGCGGGCGGCGTCGCCGTGTTCGCCCACCCCCGGGCGAGCAAACGGGGCCGGGTGGTGTCCGACGAGTTGATCGAGGCACTGGCCGACGAGGGACTCTTCGGCCTGGAAGCCGACCACGAGGACCATTCACCCGCGGAACGCGCCCAGATCCGGGCCCTGGCGGAACGGCTCGGCCTGGCCGTCACCGGATCTTCCGACTTTCACGGTACGCACAAGACCGTCGCGTTGGGGGCCTTCCTCACCGCCCCCGAGACGTTCGAGAAGCTCGTGTCGGCGGCGACCGGAGTGCCCGTCCTGGGGTGACGATCGCCGCACCGGCCTGCGTCCAGGAGAACCTGGCCCTACCTTGATCGGGTGAATGTCAAGCTGTTCGGCGAGTTCTTTGTGACGCTGTTGGTGATCGTCGATCCGCCCGGCATGGTCCCCGTCTTCCTGGCCCTCACCGGAAACCTGCCGGCGAAGGCCCGCAACAAGGCCGGTACCCAGGCCGTCCTGCTGGCCCTCGGTGTGATCGTCGGGTTCGCGGTCGCCGGCCAAACCCTCCTCGACTACCTGCACGTCCAGCTCCCGGCCCTGCAGGCAGCCGGCGGTCTGCTGCTGGTCCTGGTCGCGTTGCAGCTGCTCACCGGCAAGACCGACGAGCCCGTCGACCAGATCGGCACCAGCAACGTCGCCCTGGTCCCGATCGGCACCCCGCTGCTCGCCGGGCCCGGCGCGATCGTCGCGACCATGCTGTACGTGCAGCGCGCCCAGAGCATCGACGAATACCTGGTCCTGGCGGCCGGGATCGTCGCCGTGATGGCCACCGTCTGGCTGGTCCTGCGGTTCTCCGGCGTGATCGTGCGACTGCTGCGCCCGGCCGGCATCGAGGTGCTCACCCGGATCGCCGGCCTGCTCCTCGCCGCCATCGCGGTGCAGCTCATGGCGGATGCCATCTTCGCTTTCGTCGAGTTGTACGCGCCCCGCTTCTGAGGTCTTGTCGGGGGGTGCTGGCAGGATTGTCGTGTGCCCCCCAACCGTTCCACCGCCAACCGCCGGGCCATCCCCGAGCAGCTGGGTTTCGCCGGCATGCCGGAGCGGCTCTTCGTCTGCACGCCGAGCAAGCTCGGCGCCTACACGGACTGCCCGCGGCGCTATCGATATTCCTACATCGATCGGCCCGCCCCACCCAAGGGCCCACCGTGGGCGCACAACTCGCTCGGCGCGAGTGTCCACACCACCCTGAAGAACTGGTATGCGCTGCCCACCGAGCGCCGCGGCACGGAGGTGCTGCCCGGGCTGCTCAAATCCACGTGGGTACGCGAGGGATACCGCGACGTCGAGCAGGAGCGGGTGGCGTACCGCAAAGCGTTGGACTGGCTGGAGACGTATGTGGCGGGCCTCGACCCGTCGGACGAGCCGCTCGGCGTCGAACGGGTGGTGGCGACGAAGACGTCGATCCTGGCGCTGAACGGGCGGGCCGACCGGATCGACGGGCGGACCGGTCCGGAGGGGCCGGAGGCGGTCATCGTCGACTACAAGACCGGGCGGGCCGGGCTGAGTGACGACGACGCCCGTGGATCGATGGCGCTCGCCCTCTATGCGTATGCCGCGTCCCGGGTCTTCCGGCGTCCCTGCCGTCGCGTCGAACTGCACCACCTGCCGACCGGGACGGTCGCCGCGCACGAGCACACCGACGAGTCGCTGGCCCGTCAGCTGCGCCGGGCGGAGGAGACGGCCACCGACATCATGGCGGCGGAGAAGGCGGTGGCGGCGGGCGCGGATCCGGACGACGAGTTCCCCACCAATCCGGGCACTCTCTGCGGCTGGTGCGATTTCCGCAAGGTGTGTCCGGCGGGGGCGGACGCCGTGGCCAAGGATCCGTGGGCGTCGGTGGAGAGGCTGACCGAGCCCGGGGTGTCCTGACCGGGCTCGGCTTCGGCGACGGTTGTTGTCGCGTCTGTGCTCGGGCGCGGGGCGGTCAGCCCGCGCTCTCCTCGTCGCGGCGGGTGCGGCAGACCGGGCACAGACCCCAGAAGGTCACCTCGGCCTCGTCGACCTCGAAACCGTGCGCGCTGCCCGGCGTCAGGCAGGGTGCTTCGCCGACGGCGCAGTCCACGTCGGCGATCCTGCCGCAGCCTCGGCAGACGATGTGGTGGTGGTTGTCGCCGACCCGGGCCTCGTAACGGGCCGGGGAGCCGGCGGGTTCGATCCGGCGGGCCAGTCCGGCCCGGGAGAACGCGCCGAGCACGTCGTAGATCGCCTGAGTGGAGACGGAGTCGAGGCGGGCCCGCACCTGCCGGGTGATGTCGTCGACCTCCAGGTGCCCGCCGGCGGTGAGGATCTCCAGCACCGCGAGGCGTGGGCGGGTGACCCGCAGACCGTGCTTGCGGAGCAGCTCTTCACCGGTGGACATCGGTCCATGACAACACGTTGTGGCCGATTCACCAATACGGGTCGTCGTCACACCGGCGACCGTCGTGTGGGGCGGTCGGACGCGCCCGCCTTCGCGACAGCCCGGTAACGGATGGGCGCCAAGGATGTTTGCCTCGTCAGACAACTCATAAGCTTGCGCTCACCCTGATCGAGGAGGAAATGGTGTTGGACCAGGTCAACGGTTTACCGGTGCACATTCTCGTGCTCCACGCGGCAGTGATCTTCGTGCCGCTGCTGGGTCTCGGCGCCGTGCTGTACGCGTTCGTCGGCCCCTGGCGGCCGAAGACCGGCTGGGCGGTGGGGCTGCTGGCGATAGCCGCCCCGGTGTCCGCGCTGATCACGATGCGTTCCGGCACCGCGTTCTACGAGCGGCTGATCGCCGAGGAACGGGTCTCGCCCGCGGGCAAGGTGATCCTCGACGAGCACATGAGTTACGGCCAGACCACGTTCCTGCTGTCCCTCGCGCTCGGCGTGCTCAGCCTGATCCTGGTCGTGCTGACCACCCGCAAGCCGGGAGCACTGCCCAAGGTGGCGGACCTGGCGTTCGGCGTGGTGCTGCTGGTTCTTGCGGGGTTCTCCGCGTACTACATCTTCCTCACCGGAGACTCCGGCGCGACGGCGGTGTGGGGCTCCTACTGATCGGTCCAGGCTCCTGCTGATCGGTTCGGTCCGGGGAAGGACCCGGCGCGGCCCGCGCGGCATCGGCCCGCGCCGAACGGCGTGATCAGAGCAGAGCAGAGCGGCCTGAGCAGAGCAGAGCGGCCTGAGCAGAGCGGCCTGAGCAGAGCGGGCTGATCAGAACAGGACGCGCGCGCAGAGCAGGCACATCAGGACGACGGCGACCGCACCCGTGACCAGCCCGACCCCGAAGGTCACGGTGCGCGCCGAGCCCTCGGCCTCGTCGAGGGCGTCGATGTCCTGCGACGGCATCGGGCGTGGCGGCGGCGGATGAGCGATCGTTGCCGGCCGCCACGCCGGGGTCGGATTGTCGGTCCGTGGCGGACCCGCGTAGCCGGCGGGCTCCGGCGTGGTCGGCTCGACCGGCTCCGGGCGGCCTAGCGAGGCGGCGTCCGGAGAGGGCCGCTGCCAGAACGAGTCGTCGGCCGGTTCGCTGGTGGGGGAACTCACGTTCACCGACGGTACAGCCGGAGGGGGATGATGGCCGCCGGGCCGTCCGCTTACCCTCGTAGTCGTGGACATCCTGGACGAGCCGGATCGCGACAACGACGGCGAACGCGAAGTCGACTTCGATTCCGATGAGGCTCCGGTGCTCCCCGAGCAGACTCGTGACGACACCGAGCGGGGCTGGGGCGAGCGCGACTACTCCAATGACGACCGGTTGCTCGACGACCGTCCGCCGCACTGGGGCTGAACCCGCGACGCTCGACCGCTCGATCACGGTGCGCTCCGCCGGGCCCCGATCAGGGGGTGCCGGATATCCCTCATGCGCTGGGTTTGATCAGGACGGCGAAACCTCGGCCCGGCGACGAGAGCGCCTTGCGGGCACGCTCGGGATCGAGGGCCAGCAGGAGGCCGCCGAGCACCGGATCGTCCGCTCCGGTGACGTCCAGGACCAGGACGGACTCGGCGATCGGCGTGTTCGCGCCGCCGTCGGTGTCGGACAGGCGGAGCAGATCGACGCGGTGGCCGGGGCGTACGACACTCAAGGCGGTCGGGTCGGCCAGGCGGATCGGAACGCCGACGTGGCCCTCGGGGATGACCGGCGCGGGATCCGGCCTCGTGCCCGTGGCTTCGGAGCCTGTCAGGCCGGCGCCGGAACCGGTCGAGTCGTCCCCGGAGCCGGTCGACGTACCCCCTGCGCCGTTTGAGGCAGCCGAGGTGCCCTCGGAATCGGTCGGGGCGTTCCCCGAATCGGTCGAGATGGCCCCGGCTTCGGTCGAAGTGCCATCGGCGTTGTCGGAGCCGGTCAAGGAGGTCCTGGAGCCCGTTGAGGTGCCTTCAGGGCCGATGCCGCCGGAGGCTGCCGGGGACGGGGCGTCCGGGGCTGTAGACGCACACGTGGCGGGCTGGGACCAGGCGACGGCGGCTGCGGTGCTCAACAGGACGGCAGCGGCGCCGAAACGCAGCAGAGAACCTCGGCTCGGAGCGCGCCAGCGAACCGGGTCCAGCCGTTCGTCGGAGCCCTTGGCGGAACGGGGCATGGCGACCACCTCCTGCACGGCCGGTACCGCGCCGGACAGCGCGGGGACGGGCTCAGACGCTAGGAGAAGCCGCGGCGCCGGCGCTCCGGCCCTGTGGACAGCCACGCAATGTGGATAACCGCCGGCCGGGCTCGCGGAGTGGTGGGATGGACGGGCACGGCAGCGCGAGCGCCGGTCCGTGAAGCGGTGGGATGGACGGGCACGACAGCGCGAGCGCCGGTCCGTGAAGTGGACCGGCGCTCTGGCTGAAGCATGAAACTCAAGGTCTGAACCTCAGAACAGAACTCGGAACCCCGGGCTCGAAGCGGAACTCAGAGCCCGGGCTCAGAGAGCGGAACCCTGGAGCCTCGGCTCGGGGCGTGGCACTCAGAGGGGCAGGTTCAGAGCGCGAGGCTCAGAGCGCGAGGCTCAGAGCGCGAGGCTCAGGACGCGAGGCTCAGGACGCCGCGGCCGCGCTTGTGCTGCTCGACGAAGGAGACGACGAGGGCGAGGAGGACGACGAAGAGGTCGAGGACGACGACGTCGAAGTCGACGAGGACGAGCTCGAGGACGAATCGTCGGCCTTCTTGGGGGTCGAGGACTCCGAGGTCGATCCGCTGGACGGCTTCTCGGCGCTGACGCTGCCCGCGCGGGAGTCGTTGCGGTAGAAACCCGAACCCTTGAAGACGATGCCGACCGAGTTGAAGACCTTGCGGAGCTTGCCCTGGCAGTTCGGGCACTCGGTCAGAGCCGGGTCGGAGAACGACTGCACGGCTTCGAGCTGCTCACCACACTCGGTGCAGGCGTACTGATAGGTAGGCACGGCTCCTCCGGATCATTCGGCTGCTGGCACTCGCCAAGTCCGAGTGCCAATGTTGCGCCATCGGAGGTCAATTCGTCCACTCGGACGCGGGGTTGAGGCAGAACCGGTCACGGAGCGGGGCGTTCAGCGAAGCCCCGAGTGGGCGTGATCACACCGTGGACCGGGCGGTCGTGCGGTTCGGCGGGGACCTCGTCGACATCCTCGCCGTCGTGCAGGAGCGCCACGACGAGCGGGGTTCGGTGTGCCCGGACGGATCGCGGACTCCAGGACGGTTGGCCGGGCTGCGAGGCCCACAACGGGCGGTCGCAATGCGGCCCGGGCGGTGTCGGGTGCGGCCCGTGCGGTGTCGGGTGCGGTTCAGGTGGTGTCGGGTGCGGCTCGGGTGCGGTGGAGTGCGGCTCGAGCGCGGTGGAGAGCGGCTCGGATGACTCGGATGGCCCGGGTGGGGTAGCCAGGCGGGCCAGGACCCGGTCGTAGGAGCCGCCGCCGCGGCCCATCCGGATTCCGTTGCGGCCTACTGCGAGGGCGGGGAGCAGGACCAGATCTGCCGAGCGGATGGCGTCCGGGCCCAGGCGAGGGCCTGTGGGCTCGAGGAGTCCTCGCGGGCCGGCCGCCAATCCGGGATTCCGCGTCGATGCGAGACCTTCCACCGGCCCGAGGCCTTCCAGCGCCGGCTCGGGGCCTTCCGCCACCTGCCCGGGGCCTTCCGCCTGCCCGGGACCCTCTGGCGGCTCGGGGCCGTCCGGTCGGGCGCGGGGTGCGGTGAACTCCGCCCAGTCGAGGTCGTTGTCCGGGAGCAGCACGGGCAGGAGCAGGCGGCCGCCCGGCGGGAGAGCCCGCGCCAGCACGGTGGGGAGGTCGGGGCCGCCCGGTTCGGCGCCGAGGGGGACGTAGGCGGCGATCGTGGACGGGGCTTCGGCGCGTACGAGGGAAAGGATGTGGTTCCGCAGTGCCGCAGTGGCGTGCGCCCGGTCTGTGAGGGAGAGTGCACGACGGGCCGTGAGCAGGCGAGCGCGGAGCGTGATCTTGTTTTGTGGTGATTTTTCCGCGTCATCGGTCAAATGCGACATGCAACACCCCCTTTCGAAAAGCGGCAAACGGTGCACACTATGTCAGCATCGCTCCAAAGAGGGCCACTCCCGGGAGGATGTGTGACACTACGTGGCCGGCTCACCAGTGCGTTTTTGGTGGTCGTGCTAGGTCCGGTCCTGCTCGGATCCATCTTCGTCGCCCTCACCGTCGGCGCTGTGAGCCGGGAACGAACGGACGAGCGGCTCGACCACGCCGCGAGCACCGTCGGCGCCGCGCTGAGTTCAGTGTGCCGTCAGTTGCAGGCCGCAGCCGACGCCGTCGCGGTGGTTCCGCCCGGCGACCGTACGGCGGTCAAGGAGCAGTTGATCGTGCGCGGGCTCGCTACGGCCATTCAGGTGTCCGCTCCTGATCAGACGCTGAGCGCCCCGTCGGACAGTGTGGCCCGGGCCGCCGCGGTGCCGGAGAACGCGTACGAGGCGGGTTGGCAGGACTGTGCGGCACCGGAGACGGCGCCCGGCGCGGAGGTCACGGCGCTTTCCGCGGCCGCGTACACCGATGATGTCACCGTTGTGGCCGCCCAGCGTGTGGATCCCGCCCTGCTGGACCGGCTGGGTGAGGTCAGTGGGGTCAGCGTCGCCCTGGGCGCCGGCGTCGTGCCGCCGGAGGGCTCGGCCGGCCGGGGGCTCGCCGCCGAGCCGGGCCGCCCGCTGCCGCTCACGCTGACCGTACCGACCGGGGAACCGACCCTGAAGTACGCCGTCCTGCCCCTGATCGTGCTGGTCACCGCTGCTCTCGCGGTGCTCGCCGCCCGCTGGCTGGCGCATTCCACCACCCGGCCGCTCGGTGATCTGGCGTGGGCGGCCGACCGGGTGGCCAACGGCGACCTGGACACCCGCGTGCCGATCCCGCGGCCGGACGAGCTGGGCCGGCTCGCCGGGACGTTCAACCGGATGACCCGGGAGCTGCAGTCCTACGTGCAGGCGCTGACCGCCAGCCGGGACCAGTTGCGCCGGCATCTGGCGATCCTCGGCGACACCCTGTCCAGCACCCACGACCTGGACCGCATCCTGCCGGTGATCCTGCGGACCGCGATGACCGCGACCGGCGCCCGCGCCGGACTGATCCTGCTGGCCGATCCGGGGGACGGGCGGCTGGCCGCGCGCTGCGGTGCCGGGCTGACCGGCGAGTGGGACGTGGGCGGCACCGAACTGACCCAGCGCCGCCTGGTGCCGGGCCGGGGTGTGCTGGGGACCGTCGCGGCCACCGGGGCGCCGATGCGTGGACCGGGCGGCCCGGCCGGGGACGAACCGGCCTGTGAGTCGTATCTCGCCGTGCCGATCTGCGCGCCGCCCAGCTCCGACCCGCTGCTCGCCGAGATCGAGCCGGAACCGGGCGTGCTGGGGGTGCTGGCGCTCTACGACCGGCTGGGCGGACCGGACTTCGACGACGCCGACATGCGGACGCTGCGCACCTTCGCGGGGCAGGCGGGCGTCGCGGTCAACAACGTCCGGGTGCACGAGGAGGCCCAGCGGCTGTCGTTGACCGACCCGTTGACCGGTCTGTGGAACTACCGCTATCTGCGCGAGGTGCTGCGCCGCGAGGTGGAGCGGGCGAACCGGTTCGGGCGGATGCTGACCGTGCTGGTGCTGGACCTGGACCACTTCAAGGAGGTGAACGACACCTACGGCCACGCGGCCGGTGACCTGGTGCTGGGCGAGTTCGCGCGGCGGATCCGGGTCGGTCTGCGGGAGGTCGACGTGGCGTTCCGCCAGGGTGGCGAGGAGTTCGTGGTGCTGTTGCCGGAGACCGACGCGTACGGCGGGGTGATCGTGGCCGAGCGTCTGGGCGCGGCGGTCCGGGACTGGCCGGTGCCGGTCGATCCGCGCCGTCCCGATCTGGACGACCGGATCTCGATCACCGTCTCGATCGGCGTCGCGGTCTTCCCCGAGCACGGCAGCACCGCCCAGGAGGTCCTGGAGGTCGCCGACGAGGCGCTGTACGCGGCGAAGAACTCCGGCCGCGACACCTATCGTCTGGCGGAACGGGTTTCCCCAGGTGTGCCGGAGGGGCAATTCGATCCGGCCACGACCACGTCCGGTGGGCCACAGCCTCCGCGGCAGGCCCGCGGCCGATAGTCTCGGCGACATGTCCGGGCACGATCGGAGCAAAGGTGCGGTGACTGAATGACGACGAACAAGCGTGCGGTCAAGGCGGTGATCCCGGCTGCCGGCCTCGCGACGCGGTTCCTGCCGGCCACCAAGGCCGTGCCCAAGGAGCTGCTGCCGGTCGTCGACCGGCCGGTGCTGCAGTACATCGTCGAGGAGGCGGCCGCGGCCGGCATCACCGACGTCCTGCTGGTCACCGGTCGCGGCAAGACCTCGATGGTCGACCACTTCGACCGCCGCCCCGACGTGGAGCAGCGGCTGGAGGAGAAGGGCGACAAGGAGCGCCTGGCGGCGGTACGCCGGACCAGTGAACTGGCCGACATCTACACCGTGCGGCAGGGCGAGCCGCTCGGTCTCGGTCACGCGGTCGGCACGGCGGCCTCACATGTGGGGCCCGACAACCCGTTCGCGGTCCTCCTGGGTGATGAATTCGTGGAGGAGGACAAGCCGCTCCTCCCCGACATGCTGGATCTCCAGGCGGAGACCGGTGGCATCGTCCTGGCCCTGATGGAGGTGGCGCCGTCGGAGACCTCACGCTACGGCATCGCATCCATCGAAAAAACCGACAAGACGGATATCGTGAAGATTACCGGACTTGTTGAGAAGCCCAAGCCGGAGGACTCGCCGTCCAACCTGGCGGTCCTGGGGCGCTACGTCCTGCCGGGGAAGATCTTCGCGACGATCGACGACACCAAGCCCGGCGCCGGCGGCGAGATCCAGCTGACCGACGCCATGGCGACGCTCCTCGACGAGGGCGTCCCGGTGCACGGCATCGTCTACCGCGGCCACCGGTACGACACCGGCATGCCGCTGGGATACCTGCAGGCCGTCGTCCAGCTCGCGGTCCAGCGCCCCGACCTGGGGAGTGAGTTCCGTGCCTGGCTCACCGACTTCGTCGGTGGCCAGAAGGGATGACCGCCACGGCCGACCCCGAGGCGGCCGCCAACGAGCTGAAGCCTCTCGCCGAATACCTGGGCAGCGTGCTGCGCAGGTTGCGAGCGCTGCCTCCGCTCGACCTCGACCTCACCCAGGCGCACGGGAACGTGCTGGCGGCCGACGTGATCGCGCCGCACCCGTTCCCGGCGTTCGACCAGGCCGCGATCGACGGGTACGCGGCCCGATGGGAAGACCTGGCGGGGGCCGGGCGCATCGGGTCGCATCCCTCGTTCGGCCAGTTCGACAGCGGCCGCTCGGTGCGGCTCAACGTGGTCGGCGACCTGGGCGCCGCCAGCTGGCGCCCGGTACGCCTCACCCCCGGCACCTGCTTCTCGGTGGCAGCCGGGGCGCCCCTGCCGCTCGGCGCGGACGTGGTCGTCCCGGTGCACTGGACCGACCAGGGCATGGCCGCCGTGGAGATTCTGCACGCCCCGAAACGGGGTTCCGGTGTCCGCCGGGCCGGCGAGGAACTCGCCGTCGGCCAGGTGCTCGCCGGCCCCGGGACCTACGTCTCCCCGCCGATGGTCGCCACCTTCGCCGCGGCCGGCATCGGGCACGTGCTGGTCCGGCCCAGTCCCCGGGTGGTCGTGGTGGCCACCGGCGACGAACTCGTCGACGTGGGCCGGCCCAGCCAGCCCGGCCAGGTCGTCGACGCCAACTCGCACGCGCTGACCGCCGCCGCGGTGGAGGCGGGCGCGATGGCGTACCGGATCGGCATCTGCGACGACGATCCGGAGGGCCTGCGCGGCCTGCTCGAGGACCAGACCCTGCGCGCCGACCTGATCATCACGACCGGAGGCAGCGGCACCGGACCGGGTGACATGCTGCGCCGGGTGCTGTCCCGTCCCGGATCGGGCCGCGGATCGGTGGAGTTCACCGACGTGGCGATCTCCCCGGGCACCTGTTTCGGTTTCGGCACGGCCGGCGGCGAGGAGGTGCCGGTGGTCTGCCTGCCCGGTGAGCCCGGCGCCGCCCTGATCGGGTTCGAGGTGCTGGCCCGCCCGGTGATCCAGCTCCTGGCGGGGGCCGAACCGGTGTTCCGTCCCGGCGTCAAGGCGCACCTGCTGGAGACCGTCTCGTCACCCGGCGGGCTGCGCGAGTTCCGCCCGGCGCACGTCGCGGAACGGCGAGGCGGTGGTTACACTGTGCAGCCACTCGCCGGTGGGCCATACACTCTGTCCGGTTTGGCCGAAGCCAACGG
The DNA here is from genome assembly GCF_000962825.1 of Actinoplanes rectilineatus. Classification (GTDB taxonomy): domain Bacteria; phylum Actinomycetota; class Actinomycetes; order Mycobacteriales; family Micromonosporaceae; genus Actinoplanes; species Actinoplanes rectilineatus. Next base: position 112,349 of record NZ_JZKF01000003.1, on the reverse strand, counting down.
TCTGCTGGTCCTCGGTGAACGGGTGACCACGGCAGCCGCCGGCTCGACCGTGGACGTGTTGCTCCTCGACCGGAGGCGATGAATGCTCGGGGCCACCCCCGGATGGCCCGCCGTCCTGGCGGATGGGCCGGTGCTGCTGAGGCCTTACCGACGTGGTGACGCCCGGGCCTGGTCCGAGGTGCGGATCGCCAACCAGGCGTGGCTGGCGCCCTGGGAGTCGTCGCCGCCCGGCCCGTGGGCGGAGATGAATTCGGCACGCGCGTTCGGCTACGTCTATCGGGACATGAAGCGGGCGGCGAACCGCGGCGACAGCATGCCGTTCGCGGTCTGCCTGCTCGACGGGGAACGGGAACGCCTGGTCGGGCACGTCAATCTGGGCAACATCGTGCGGCGGGCGTTCGCGTCGGCGTACGCGGGCTACTGGGTGGATCATCGGGTGGCCGGGCGGGGCGTGATCCCGACCGCGCTGGCGCTCGCGGTGGACCACGCGTTCGGTCCGGGCGGCCTGCACCGGATCGAGGTCAACATCCGGCCGGAGAACGGTCCGAGCCGCCGGGTGGTGGAGAAACTGGGATTCCGCGAGGAGGCCTACCACCAGCGTTACATGCACATCGACGGCGGCTGGCGCGATCATCTCGGCTATGCGATGACCAGTGAGGAGATCGCCGCCGAGGGCGGTCTGCTGTCCCGGTGGCGCCGGATCCGCACGTCTAAATGATCTTGATCGCGGGACCGTTGTCGGCGCGGCGCACGAAATTCCGCAGCTACCGCCCGTAACCTCGCAGGAGTTTGGAACTTCCGGCCCGCGACGCACGCCGCCGGGCTGCCGTGACTGACGGGAGGAGTGAGGGTGCCGACCTCGGTGCTCCTCGCCGTCCTCGCCGCTGCCGGGTTGCTCGCCCTCGCCCCGGCGCTGGTGCGCCGGTACGACGCCACCGAGCGACTGGCCGCGGAGCGGGCGTCGTCGACGGCGCGGGTGCTGCAGCGCCGACGCCGTCGCCGAACCGTGCCCGGACGACGACCGATCAACCCCGGTCGGCAGGTCACGGTTACGGTACCCGCCCCATCGAGTGATCCCGGACCCCCGCAGAGGCGTCTGCGCCTGGTCACCGGCAAACGGTCGGGGCGTCGCGTACCCGCCCGGCGCGGCACCCCCGCAGTCGTCCGCCGCCGCCGCGTCTTCGCCGCCCTGGTCCTGCTCAACGCCATCGAACTGATCGGCGTCCTCGCCGTCGGCCCCGGCTTCTGGATCAGCTTCGCAGTCACCGGCAGCCTCCTCGCGCTCTACCTCGTCCACCTGCGCAACCGCGCCGTCGCCGACCGTCGTCGCCGCCGCATCCAGGCCCGCGAGGCCGCCTGGCTGGCCGCCCGCCAGGCCGAGGTACGCCGGGAACAGGCCCGTCGTGCGGCGGCCCGTCGTGAGGCCCAGCGCCGTCTGGCCACCCAGCGGGAAGCGGTCCGGCGCGCGGCGATGGGCCTGGACCGGGAACCCTCCGACCTTCCGGTCGCCGCCAACGGCGGCTCGGTCTCCTACCGGCGACGCGGCGGACTGCGTGGTCGCCCTTACGAGGCCGGCGGCCGGCACCACACTGCCTGATCTTTCTCAGGGGTACGAGCAGGAACGTCACCGCCGAGATCCGGGTCGTCCCGGCCTGCCCCAGGTATGTCCGGCTCCCGTTCCCCTGGGCCGTCCGGCCCTGGGTGGGGGGTGATTCGCGGCGGCGAGGGCGGACCTGTTAGCCTTTCATCGGTCCCGAGGTGAGGCTCTCACCGCAGGACTGGGGGGCTGTGGCGCAGTCTGGTAGCGCACCTCGTTCGCATCGAGGGGGTCTGGGGTTCAAATCCCCACAGCTCCACGTAACGTCTGGGCGTCCTATGTTCGCGGAAAGCGCGAACGTAGGACGCTTCGTCATTTCTGCTCCGGGGGCCGAGCCCTTGGAGACCCCGCGGTGTCGTGGTCCCGCTGAGTGGTCATCTCGCGCTTCGCCGGTCGGATGGGCGCGCTTCGCGTCGGCTGTTGCGCTCTGCTTCGACGGTCTGTCGTGTTTGAGGGGTGCGAAGCGGATGAGTCTCGAGGACTGTTCGGCGAGAACATCTAGTATCACATGCGATACTATGTGATGGTGGTCAGCGTCGATAAGATTCTTGCTGAGATGCGGAGCAATCCGGCGAACAGCCCGTTCAGCGACCTGCGGAAGGTCTGCGAGAGCTTCTTCGGGGCGGCGCGGCCAGGCACTGGCGGTTCTCACCGAGTATTTCGGACGCCCTGGCCGGGTGATCCTCGGGTCAATATCCAGGATGATCACGGGAAGGCCAAGGCTTATCAGGTGAGGCAGGTTCTGGCCGCGATCAAGAAGTTGGAGGACATGCCGTGACCAACCCAGCAGAGCACTACAGCTACCGTGTCCGCTGGTCCGCTGAGGATGACGAGTATGTCGGCACCGTTGCTGAGCTGCCGTCGCTGTCGTGGCTCGCGCCCACCAGGCGTGAGGCGTTCGAGGGCATCCAGGACCTGGCCACCGAGGTGATCGCCGACATGCAGGCGAACGCCGAGACTGTTCCGGTGCCGATGGGGGAGCGTGTCTTCTCCGGCAAGTTCATGGTTCGCGTCCCGGCTGAGGTGCATCGGGCGCTGGCCATCGAGGCCGCGGAGCAGAACGTGTCGCTCAACCAGCTGGCGGCCACTCGTCTCGCCCACGCCTGCTGACCGGGCTGGGTGGCCACGGGACTGACGGTAGGCGTACCCCCGTGTGGGGTTGATCTAGAGGTCTTCCAGCCGGTGGAGGTGGAAGGCGGCGATCTCCTGGACGCGGGCCATCGTCAGGCCGGCGTGTTGCTCGAGGGAGAGCGGGTGGCCGGTGGGTTCGAGCTCGATGTAGGGGAGCTGGCCCACCGGACGGGTGTGGATGTTGGTCCGCAGGTTCAGCGTGGAGGGCTCGTAGCCGGCGATCTCGTTGGAGAGCCAGCCGAAGTACGGCGGCTCGGTCTCGCGGCCGGGCTGCTCCCAGACGTCCACCGCGCGGGTGAAGTTGTCCCTGCTCAGGGAGACCCACATGCTGTACGTGAAGACGTCGCCGGTCTCCCAGATGGGCAGTTCGATCAGACCGCGGACGTAGAAGTGCTCTCCGGAGACGACACAGAGATCGGCGTCCAGCAGGCAGGCGGGGTCGTCCGCCATCTCCGGGCGCCAGTAGTCCGGCGCCGGTGCGGCGAAGCTGAGCGGCGGTCCCTCGTGCAGGGCGCCGCAGGTGCCGCAGGAGAACTGGTCGGTGCTCATGGGCGGGAAGCATACGACCGCTCGCTCATCCGTTCCGCGTTGCGCCTGGTACGTCACACGGTGGCATGGACACGGCCCGCCCGGCCCACTGCTCGGGCAAAACATGAAAATGGCTACTTTTTGGTGGTATCTCTGGAGCAAGTCTCGGAGGTGACGCCCCATGAAAGCACCACTGCCCGACAACGAGATCGAGCGGCTGGCCGCGCTCTACTCGCTCGACATCCTCGACAGCCCGCCGGAGAAGGACTTCGACGACATCGTCGCACTGGCCGCCAGCGTGTGTGACGTGCCGATATCCATGGTCAGCCTGGTCGACGCCGACCGGCAGTGGGCCAAGGCCCGGACCGGCGCGGAGATCGCGGAGAGCCCCCGAAACGTGTCGTTCTGCGCCCACGCGATCCTCAGCCGGGACCTCCTGATGGTGCCGGACACACAGCAGGACGCCCGGTTCGCCGACAACCCGGCGGTGACCACGAGCGGCGGTCTGCGGTTCTACGCCGGCGCCCCACTGATGACCACCGACGGTTACGCGCTCGGCACGCTCTGCGTGCTGGACACCCGTCCCCGGACGCTCGACGTGGAACAGCAGCAGGCGCTGCGGGCACTGGCCCGGCAGGTGACCGCCCAGCTGGAGCTGCGCCGGTACGCGTTCGCCCTGGCCAACACCACGGCCCGGCTGCAGGAGCTGGAGCGCCGCAAGGACGACCTGGCGGGACTGGTCGGCGGGGAGCTCCGGGCCTCGCTGCGCTTGCTGACGGCGTACCTGGACCGGCTCGGCACCACCGGGGTCCACGACCGCGACCTGGCGGAACTGGTCGGGCGGGCCAGTGCGGCGCACGTGCGCGGGTTCCGCGAGCTGATCGACCACCTGACGACGATGGCCGACGCCGGGATGGGCGGGGACAGCCTGCACATGCGGCAGTGCGATCTGACCCGGGTCACCCAGCGGGCGGTCGAGGCGGTCCGGCCGATCGCGGCCAGCAAGCACATCTGGATCCTCAACCAGGCCGGCGGGCCGTCGCTGCCGATCATCGCGGATCCGGTACGCCTCGAGCAGGTACTCACCCACCTGTTGTTCGCGGCGGTGAAGTACACGCCGGAGGGCGGCCGGGTGCGGGTGGGTACCGAGATGGAGTCCGGGCCGACCGTCCGCCTCGACGACATGGACCTGCCGGACGGGATGCGGCCCGACCTGTTCCCGCACCTGTACTACGGGGCGATCGCGAACCCGGCCGACATTCCCGGGCCGGACCGGGGGCTGGCGGTCGCCAAGCGGATCCTGGACGCGCACCACGCCACGGTGGCCCTCTCCGACCGGCCGGGGGACGGGACGTCGCTGCACGTGGTGTTCCCGTACGCCGAGATGATCGATCCGGACACGCTGATCCGGGATCTCGCCCTGGCCTGAGCAGGGAGGGTCTGCCGCTCCCGCCCGGCTGCAGTGCGACCGGGAGCGGCAGACCCTCGTCACCCGGCGCGGACCGGGCCGGAACCGTTCGCCGGGGGCGAGCCGGCGGACGGCAGGTCATCGGGGCGGTGCTCGCTCCATCCGCCCTGTACCGGCACCGCCGGCGGGGCCACGGCACGACCCATCGGGGTACGCGGCAGCGGCATCTCCGGCTGCACCGGCGGCCAGGTGTCCACCACGGGCGCGACGCTGCCGCCGGGCAGGGGTGCCTCGGGGGTCGGGGTCCGTGGGGTCAGGCCGGCCCGGTTGAGTTTGTGCCAGCGCAGCCGGCCGCCGGTCAGGGCGGTCGTCGCCGACTGCATCAGCACCAGGTACATCAGCTGCCGGTAGGCGAACTGCTGCAGGGGCAGGCGTAGCAGCGGCTTCATCGACTCGCGGTCGAAACGGAACGCGACGGCGGCGGTGAACATCTGCAGGGCCAGCATCGCCAGCCAGGCCGTGGCGGTCTCGGACAGTTCCCAGAAGACCAGGCCGTAGACCAGCATGATGTCGACGACCGGCGCGAGCATCGGCAGGGCCACCCCGAACAGGGCCAGGAACGGCAGGCCCACCCGCCCGAACCGGCCGGACGGCCCGGAGTCGAGCAGTGCCCGGCGGTGCTTCCACATCGCCTGCATGGTCCCGTAGCTCCACCGGTACCGCTGGCGGTACAGCTGTTCCAGGGTCGCCGGGGCCTCGGTCCACGCCTTGGCGTTCTCCTCGTAGACCACCCGCCAGCCGGCCCGGCACATCGCCATGGTGACGTCGGTGTCCTCGGCCAGGGTCTCGTCGCTGACCCCGCCGACCTGGGCCAGCGCCTCCCGGCGGAACGCGCCGATCGCCCCCGGCACGGTGGGCATGCAGTTGAGGATCTCGTACAGCCGGCGGTCCAGGTTGAAGCCGATCACGTATTCGATGTGCTGCCAGGTGGCGACCATGCTGTCCCGGTTGCCGACCTTCACGTTGCCGGCGACCGCGCCGACCGACGGGTCGGCGAACGGCTGGACCAGCCGCCGGATCGAGTCCTCCTCGAAGACGGTGTCGCCGTCGACCATCACGATCAGGTCGTGCCGGGCCAGGGCGACGCCGGTGTTCAGCGCGTTCGGTTTGCCGCCGTTGGGGACGCGGACCACCCGGACGTTCGGCAGGCGCATCCGTTCCACCAGGTCGGCGGTGCCGTCGGTGGATCCGTCGTCGACCACCACCACCTCGATCTCGGGGTAGTCGCCGCCGGCCAGCGAGCGGACGGCCGCCTCGATGCCCTCCTTCTCGTTGTACGCCGGAACGATCACCGACACCGGTTCGCTGACCGGTGGCCCCCACTTCCAGCCGGGCTTTCGTCGTTTCCGGGCGTGCCCGGTCGCCAGTACCAGCAACAGGGCGGTCCGTCCGACGGTCAGCGCGCCGACGATCACGAAGAGGGCGGCGATCAGCAGGACCAGGCCGTCCGCCAGGCCGACCGTCCAGATCACCGCCAGGCCGCGCCACACGTCGCTCGAGGGTGCCGCCGCGTTGAGGGGCAGCGGGGAGATCGCCTCGGTGCTCTCGGTGCGCCCGGCCGCGGCGGCTGCCGCCTGGTCGATGCCCAGGTTGAGGCCTTCGGTGACGGTGGTGAACCGGTAGCCGCGGGCCTTCATCTCCGGGATGAAGCGGGCCAGCGCGGCCAGAGTCTGCGACCGGTCGCCGCCGGCGTCGTGGAACAGGATGATCGCGGAACCGCCGTCGGCCGGGGTGGCGTCCTTGACGATCTTGTCGACGCCGGGGCGCTGCCAGTCGTTGCTGTCCAGGTCGTTGACCACGACCAGGTAGCCCTGGTCGCCGGCCTCCTTGACGATCTTCCAGTTCACCTCGTCGATCGCGGCGTTCTTGGAGGAGTAGGGGAACCGGGCCAGGTTGGTGCGTACGCCGGTGGCACGGGCGATCGCCACCTGGGTCTGGGACAGCTCGAGTTCCCGCCGCCACGGGGCGAGCCGCTGCATGTTCGGATGGGTGAAGGTGTGCAGGCCCAGCTCGTTGCCGCCGTCCACGATCTTCTTGGTGATCTCCGGGTGCCGGGCGACCTGCGAGCCGACCACGAAGAAGGTGCCGTGTGCGTCGTTGTCGCTCAGCACCTTGAGGACCCGCTCGGTCCACACCGGGTCCGGCCCGTCGTCGAAGGTGAGCGCGATCGTGCGTTCCGGCATCCGGCTGGTGCTCTCCTGCCCGCCGGTGGTGTTGATGATCGGCCCGCCGCCGAGGATCGTCTTCGGGACGCCGGCCTGGTCGCCCACCTCGGTCTCCACGTGGTCGTTGGTGAACTCGGCGTTGATGTACGCCTGCACGACCAGCACGGCCACGAAGAAGCCGACGACGAGGGTTCCGAGCATCACCCGGGGGGCCGGGAGGATGCGGCGGCGGCTGCGGCCGCGGGCCCGGCGGCGGCGAGGGGTGCCCGGGTCTACAGCGGTCATGCCGTATCCCCCGTCGGCGGGATCGAGCTCTCCAGCACATCGGCGTTCTCCGCCGCCGAGCCGCCGAGCGGGGGCAGGCCGATGGCCTTCTCGGCCGGTGCGGGGGAGACCTCGCCGGTCGTGGGAGCGGGCGAACCGGTGGCGGACGGCTGGGGCGTCGACTCCGTCCGGGTGCTGGTGCTCTCCGGGATCTTGGTGATCGTCGGCTTGGGGGTGGCCTTCGACGGCTTGGCGCTCGGGCTGGGCGACGGCGAGGTGCTCCGCCGCGGGGTGTCGTCTCGCCGTTGGATCGATTCGGCGACGTACTTGCGGGTCGTCGGCGCGCTCGGCGGTACCGGCTCGGCGGACGGGGTGGGCTTGGCGGCCGGCGGGGTGGCCTCGGCCTTCTCCTCGTCGTCCTCGAGTCCGGGCAGCGGCAGCACGGCGCTGGACCGCACCGGGCCGCCGGCCAGGCTGACGCTGAGCAGGCCGCCGTAGGCGACGACGAGGACACCGAAGGCCAACGCGAGGCGCCTCAGCAACCGGCTGCGTCGCCCGGTGGTGTCCACGAACACCGGGGCGGGCGCCGACACGGTGATCACTTCCGTGTCAGGAGCGTGTAGGTCGGCGTTTTGCGAAGTTTTGGGTTCCTGCGAAGTCACGCGGCAACCATAAGAACATTTATCGGCGATCTTGGTACGCATCACCCACATGGGTGATGGCTGACCGATCCCCCGAAATGGGACGAAATGGGGAGTGCCGACGTTTGGCCCGGTGGCCTCGGATGTGTGCCGCAACCCCCAGGATTTCGCTGAGCTGGGGCGTCAGGTGCGGCACAAAGACGTTACGCGGGAATCTCCAGCGATTTGCTGTCGCCATTCCGACCGTGGAGGCGAGACTCGCTCATGAGGGCATAAGTAACATTAGAGAGATAAGAGAATAATGTCCGAATCTCTTCCATGGTGGCAGCAACACGGGAATCTCGTGATGGCACCCGTTGTGCGCACCATCGGACCTCGTTAAGCTCCTTCTTGCACGCCCCAATCGCCCGCTTCCCCCGTGGCAGGCGATCGGGGCGTTGCCTATTGTCAGGAGCTGTCGCGAGCGGCCCGGATCAGATCCAGCGGCTGCCGAGCCACATCCGCACCGACCAATCGTCGTACGGCATGAGCGTGCCCACAAAAACCGGGTAGAAGTAGGCGAAACAGAGCGCGACCAGGACGACATAGGTCACCGCCACCACCGTGCCGATCAGCTGCCGATCGGTCCGCGCCGCCCCGGCCGCCATGCCACTCGGTGGAGTCATGATCGCGCCGAGGACATAGACGACGGCCAGGATCAGGAACGGCAGCGCGGGCAGGGCGTAGAACGCGAACATCGTCCGCCCGTCCTTGATCGCGAAGTAGAACCACGGCAGCAGGCCGGCCACCGCGCCGGTGAGGATGGCGTACGCCCGCCAGTCCCGCCGGGCGACACCGAACCACACCAGGGCGGCCAGCGCGGGCAGGAACGACCACCACAGGATGGGCGTGCCCAGCAGCAGGATCTCCGCCGCGCAGTTGGAGGCTCCACAGTTGCCGCTGCCGCTCCAGTAGAACGCCACCGGCCGCCCGAGCAGCAGCCACTGCCACGGCCACGACTGGTAGGTGTGCTTCTCGGTCAGGCCGCTGTGGAAGTTGTACGCCTCGGAGTGGTAGTGGATCAGGTTGAGCAGGGCGCCGATCACCGGCGGCTCACTCAGGTCGTTGTCCGCCCGGTAGTGCCGGAAGTAGCCGGTGTCGGTGACGAACCAGCCGGTCCACGAGGCCAGGTAGAACAGCACCGTCAGCACGAAGCTCAGCAGCAGCCAGCCCAGGTCGCCCACGATGCCGGCCAGGAACGGTCCACGGACGCCCGCGGACCGCCGCGCCTGCACCCGCCAGGCGATCACCAGGGCGGCGAAGAACGGCGCGAAGAACAGCGCACTCCACTTGACCCCGCAGGCCAGGCCGAACATCACGCCGGACACCAGCAGCCACCACGGCACGATGCGCGGCACGGTGGGGGTGGTCTCCGGGTCGTACCCGTCCGCGAGCGCCCGCTGCCAGGCCCGCCGGTAGTGGTCGCGGTCGAGGACCATGGCGGCGAAGGCCAGCAGGATGAACAGGCCGAGGAAGATGTCCAGCAGCGAGGTGCGGGACAGCACCATCTGGAAGCCGTCCAGGGCCATCAGCAGCCCGGCCGTGGCGGCGAGCACGATCGACCGGAACATCCGGTAGGCGACGCGGATCAGCACCAGCACCATCACCGTGCCGGCGACCGCGGTGGAGAACCGCCAGCCCAGCTCGTTGTTGCCGAAGATCTGCTCGCCGATCGCGATCAGCCACTTGCCGAGCGGCGGATGCACCACATAGGCCGGGCCGTTCGTCTTCTCGTCCCACTCCACACCGTGCTGCAGCATGTCCCAGGCGTCGGTGGGGTAGTACACCTCGTCGAAGATGTGCCCCTTGACGTCACCGACCCCGGCGAACCGCAGGATCCCGGCGACCACCACGATGACCGCCGTGACCAGCCAGGAATAGGGATCGAAACGCCGGTCCAGCGTCGACAGCCGACGCCGGACGAACTCGGGCACGGCACGCACGCCCGTGGACGACTCCGCCACGGCGGAGGAGTCCGGGGTGGTGATGTCACTCTGCGCTGTCGCCGCCGTTGTCACCCCGCGATCGTAGGCCGCGCGGCTGGAAGACGATGCCCGCCGTCGCCGCGTCCAGCGATGTGATGCACTTTTCCGGTGCCAGATGAACAGAACACCGGTGGCCGGGTCGTCCTCGCCGGAGCCCCGCTGGGCAATGTCGGTGATGCCTCCGCCAGGCTACGGGACGTCCTGACCTCGGCGGACGTGATCGCCGCCGAGGACACCAGGCGCCTCGCCCGGCTGGCCCGGGACCTCGGCGTGACCGTACGCGGGCGGGTGGTCTCGTATTTCGAGGGCAACGACGAACGGCGGACCCCGGAGCTCGTCGAGGCGCTCGCGTCCGGCGCGGTGGTCGCGGTCGTCACCGACGGAGGCATGCCCAGCGTCTCCGATCCCGGTTACCGTCTGGTGCGTGCCGCGCTCGACGCCGGCTACCCGGTGACCGCGGCGCCCGGGCCCAGCGCGGTGACCACCGCCCTGGCACTCTCCGGCCTGCCCAGCGACCGGTTCGTCTTCGAGGGCTTCCTGCCGCGGTCCGGATCGAACCGCCGGACCCGGCTGCGCGAGCTCGCGGCCGAGCCGCGCACGCTCGTCTTCTTCGAGGCGCCGCACCGGATCGCCGGCACCATGACCGACCTGGCGGCGATCTTCGGCGCGGACCGGCCGGCCGCGGTCTGCCGGGAACTGACCAAGACCTACGAGGAGATCCGCCGCGGCGGCGCCGCCGAACTGGCCGAGTGGGCCGGGACCGGCGAGGTGCGCGGCGAGATCACCCTGGTGGTGGCGGGCGCGCCGGCCGGCCCGGCGGTCCGGCCGGACGACGGCGAACTGCGCGAGGAGGTGGCCCGGCGGGAGGCGGCGGGCGCCTCACGACGGGACGCGATCCAGGCCGTCGCCGACGACTACGGCCTGCGCAAACGCGAGGTCTACACGATCGTGCACACCCCGGTCTAGTAGGCGGCGACCAGGAAACCGGCGAGCAGCAGCAGAGGACCGGCGAAACAGGCCACCACGACCCGCCGCCGGGTGCTCGGCGAGTCCAGCCGCCGGGTCCCGGTCGCCTCGGCGATGCCGTACCCGCAGATCAGCACCAGCACGAACCCGAGCGCCCAGCGCAGGTGCATGGTGGGGCCGGCCGGCGCGGCGTAGGCCTGCGTGCTGCCCGCGCTGACCATCCGGGCCGGCGAGACGGAGCCCGGTGCCCGGCTCTGCGCGTCGACGCCGAGCAGGGTCACGCTGGGGACCGCGAGCCGGCCGTCGGCGGTGGAGAACCGGCCGGTGCAGTGCTGGGTGATGCCGTCACCGCGGCAGGCGAGGGTGGTGGCGTACCCGCGGTCGCCGTGTCCGACGGCGAGCCAGAACGGTTCCGCGCTGACCCAGCCGAAGAACGCCGCGACCAGGCTGAGAGTGATCAGGGCGAGCAGCGAGGCGACCGGGTTGTGCGCCGGTGGGCGGCGCCGGCGTCCGGGGGCCGGGTCCGGGGTCCGCGCCTCGATGACGGCGCGTTCCTCCTCGCTGAGCCAGAACGGCGAGTGTTCCATCCGTTCCAGCCGGGCGGTCACCTCCGGCGATCCGTTCACCTCGGGCAGGGGCGTCACTCCGGGGACGCCGGGTGGGCGGTGCGCGGTGAGGGCCACGGTGGGTCGCTCACGCTCCTTCCGGGGTACGCCGTGAGCACCCGTACCGTCGGTTTCGAAGATCAACATCTCGCCCGTGGTGGCCAGGCGCTCGTCGTCCGGTGGTGCGGTCCGGGTCACGGGTTCGGCCGGCGGGGCCGCCTGCGCCGGTGGCACCGGCGATGTCGGTGGCGGCGCGGGCTCCCGGTCGGTCTCCACCCGCCACCAGGTGGTGTCCGGTTCGGGGCTGGCCCACGGGTCACCCTGACTGCTGGGCGTTTCCCCTGGCTGTGGAGCTTCTCCGGTCACTCGTTCATCTAACGACGCGGGGCACCGGTGATCACGTCACTAATCGGGCGTGTCGGGACAAATCGGCGCGGCGATGCCGGGGGTGGTTATCCGTTCGCGGTGTCGCCGGGGCGGTCATTACGCTTAGGAACCATGAGTCACGTTCTCGCCGCGGTCGCCTGGCCCTACGCCAACGGCCCGCGCCACATCGGTCATGTTTCCGGCTTCGGAGTGCCATCCGACGTTTTCAGCCGGTACATGCGGATGGCCGGCCATGACGTGCTCATGGTGTCCGGCACCGACGAGCACGGCACCCCGATCCAGGTGCAGGCGGACGCCGACGGCGTGACCCCGCGCGAGCTCGCCGACCGCTACAACCGGGTGATCGTCGAGGATCTGCACGGGCTCGGCCTGTCGTACGACCTGTTCACCCGGACCACTACCCGCAACCACTACGCGGTGGTGCAGGAGCTGTTCGAGGGGCTGCACACCAACGGCTACATCGTCGCCCGCACCACGCTCGGCGCGATCTCGCCGTCCACCGGCCGCACCCTGCCGGACCGCTACATCGAGGGCACCTGCCCGATCTGCGGCTACGACGGCGCCCGCGGCGACCAGTGCGACAACTGCGGCAACCAGCTCGACCCGGAGCAGCTGGTCAACCCGCGCTCCCGGATCAACGGCGAGACGCCGAAGTTCGTCGAGACCGAGCACTTCTTCCTCGACCTGCCGGCCTTCGCCGAGGCCATCGGCGGCTGGCTCGACCAGCGGGAGAACTGGCGGCCCAACGTCCTCAAGTTCTCCCGCAACCTGCTCGACGACCTGCAGCCCCGGGCGATCACCCGCGACCTCGAGTGGGGTGTGCCGATCCCGCTCGACGGCTGGCGCGACCGCGCCGACAAGCGCATCTACGTCTGGTTCGACGCGGTCATCGGTTACCTGTCCGCCTCGATCGAGTGGGCCCGCCGCACCGGCGACCCGGAGGCCTGGCGGCAGTGGTGGTCGGCCGATGCGCAGGGCAAGGACGCCCGTGGCTACTACTTCATGGGCAAGGACAACATCGTCTTCCACTCGGTGATCTGGCCGGCGCTGCTGCTGGGCTACTCCGGTGAGGGCGACAAGGGCGGCCAGGCCGGCGGTTACGGCAAGCTCAACCTGCCGACCGAGGTGGTCTCCAGTGAGTACCTGACGATGGAGGGCAGGAAGTTCTCCTCGTCCCGCCGGGTGGTCATCTACGTGCGCGACTTCCTGGAGCGCTACGACGCCGACGCCCTGCGCTACTTCATCGCGGCGGCCGGGCCGGAGTCCAACGACACCGACTTCACCTGGGCCGAGTTCGTCCGGCGCAACAACGACGAGCTGGTGGCCGGCTGGGGCAACCTGGTCAACCGGTCGGTCTCGATGGCGGCGAAGAACTTCGGCGTCATCCCCACCCCGGGCGAGCTCACCGCCGAGGACCAGGCGCTGCTCGCGGTCGCCAGGGCCGGGTTCGACACGGTCGGCGAGCTGATCGGCAAACACCGGCAGAAGGCCGCGATCGGTGAGGCGATGCGGGTGGTCGCCGAGGCCAACAAATACCTGTCCGAGCAGGCCCCGTGGAAACTGAAGTCCGACGAGGACAAGCCCCGCCAGGGGACGATCCTGCACGTCGCGCTGCAGGTGGTCAGCGACGCGAACACGTTGCTCACCCCGTTCCTGCCGCACTCCGCGCAGAAGGTGTTCGCGCTGCTCGGCGGCGAGGGCGTGCACGCGCCGATGCCGCGGATCGAGGAGGTCGACGACCTCGACGGCGGCCCGTCGTACCCCGTTCTCACCGGTGACTACACGGTCGGCACCCGCTGGGAGTCGGTGCCGCTGGTGGCGGGCACGCCGCTGAGCGCGCCGACGCCGGTGTTCCGCAAGCTCGACCCGTCGGTGGTGGAGGAGGAGCTGGCCCGCCTGGGCGAGACCTCCTGATCCGACGCTCCACACCGGAGAGCCCGCCGACGCTTGAAGCGTCGGCGGGCTTTTCTGTGACGCATTCCACTTCCGGCACCTCCAAATCGGATTGAAGAGTTCGACGAACGTCGGTACCGTCTCGATTGATCACGGGGGTACGTGGGCGTTTCGTCGCTACGGATGTGGAGCGACGATTGCCCGTCCTTCGTGTGGATCAACCCCCCTCGGAGGAGTTCCTTTGAAGACAGGACTTTCGCGCTCCATGCTGACGGCAGTCGTCAGCGGTGCGCTGGTTGCGGGCGGTGCGGTCTACACGGCTCCGGCTCTGGCAGCAGGGCCGCTTTCGACGACCGTTCTGACCGTGGACGAGTCGGAGTCGCCGTCGGCGGACCCGACCGGCGCGTCGGAGTCGCCGTCGGCCGAGCCGAGTGAGTCGTCGCAGTCGCCGTTGCCCGAGCCGAGCGAGACGTCGTCGTCGCCCACCCCGGCGCCGACCACGCCCAGCGCTTCGCCGTCGTCGTCGCCGACGCCCGCGCCGGACAAGGCCAAGCCGACCGGTGGCGCGTTCAAGCTCAGCGTCACGTCGCTGTGGATCGGTCAGAAGACCGTGTTCACGCAGAAGCTGACCGACTTCGCCGACACCGTGTCGCCGGACTCGCAGATCGTGCGGAAGGTCTACTGGGGTGACGGCACGAGCAGCACGCTCGGCGCCGCCTCGACCACCTGGAACAAGGTGTACACCAAGAACGGCACCTTCAAGGTGTACGAGACGCTGACCGACAAGGCCGGCAACACCCTGACCACGCCCGCCAAGACGGTCAAGGTCGTCACCCCGCAGGGCAAGCTGTCGCTGACCAAGACGAAGGCCTACCAGGGTCAGCTCTTCGGTGTGAAGATCGGCGCGATTCCGGCCGGCACCAAGGGCATCTACATCAACTGGGGCGACGGCACCGAGGACAAGCTGTCCTCGGTCAAGAAGCAGACGGTGAACGGCTACATCCTGTACAAGAACGGCAAGTACGGGAACGCGAAGCTCACCGGCAAGAAGGACGTCAAGGTCTCGTTCGCCAACGCGAACGGCCGGTCCTCGCTGATCAAGGCTGGCTCGATCAACATCCTGAAGGACGGCGTCAAGCCGGCCGTCACGGTCAAGAAGCCGTCCAGCGCCAACCGGCTCAAGTCCTGGAAGACCCTCACCGGGACCGCCTCCGACAAGGCCTCCGGTGCCGTCTGGGTGTCGATCGACGTGCAGTTCGTGACCACCGGTGGTGCGTACTACTGCCTGAACAGCAGCACCAAGAAGTTCAAGCGGATCTATGACGACTACGACTACGAGGCGTACTGCGGTGCCGTCGTGGTTCCGGTCAAGAGCGGCAAGTGGTCGTACAAGCTGCCGTCGGGTCTGAAGAAGGGCCAGATCTGGGCCTCCGCCCGGTCCTGGGACCGCGCCGACAACGCCAGCAAGTGGAAGAGCGTCTCCGCCAAGATCACCAAGAGCTGACCTGCGGATTCTCTGCGGCTGATGCCCGTCGTCCCGACTCGGGGCGGCGGGCATCGCTGTCGATGTGGTTCATCGCACGGCCGGCGGAACCGCGGGGGATTGATCGGAGTCGCGAAGATCCGGTACCGTCACGACCACCACGGGGGGACGTGGGCGTTTCATCGATACGGTCACGTTTCGTTGTGATTGTCCGGAAAGGCGCCTGTCCTTCGTGTGGATCAAACCCTCGAAGGAGTTCCTTTGAAGACAGGACTTTCGCGCTCGCTGCTGACCGCTGTGGTCGGTGGCGCGCTGGTCGCTGGTGGTGCGGTCTACACGGCTCCGGCCCTGGCAGCAGGGCCGCTCTCGACGACCGTTCTGACCGTCGACGAGTCGGAGTCGCCGTCGGCGGACCCGACCGACGCGTCGCCGTCGCCGTCGGAGTCGTCCTCGGAGTCGCCCTCGGCCGAGCCGAGCGAGTCGTCGCAGTCGCCGTCGCCCGAGCCGAGCGTCTCCGCGCCGTCGACCACGCCCAGCGCTTCGCCGTCGTCCTCGCCGCCGCCCGCACCGGACAAGGCCAAGCCGACCGGTGGCGCGTTCAAGCTGAGCCTCGGCTCGCTGTGGATCGGCCAGAAGACGGTGTTCTCGCAGACCGCCGCGGACTACGCCGACAACGAGACGCCGGACGCGCAGATCGTGCGGAAGGTGTTCTGGGGCGACGGCACCAGCACCGTCCTCGGCGCCACCGCCACCAGCTTCACCAAGCAGTACACCAAGAACGGCACGTTCAAGGTGTACGAGACGCTGACCGACAAGGCCGGCAACACGCTGACCACTCCCGCCAAGACCGTCACGGTGGCGATCCCGGGCACGTACAAGCTGAGCAAGACCAGCGCGTACCAGGGCACCAACTTCGCGGTGAACCTGACCAGCGTCCCGGCCGGCACCACCAAGGCCACCGTCTTCTGGGGCGACGGCACCTACACCGACCGCGTCAACCCCAAGAAGGGCGCGATCAACGGCTACATCCTGTACCGCAACGGTGTGGTCAACCCGAAGAACAAGATCAGCGGCAAGTTCACGGTGCAGATCGAGTTCCGTAACAAGAACGGCCTCAGCAGCCGCCGCAGCGTCGGCACGATCAACATCCTGAAGGACGCGTCGGTCCCGAAGCTCACGGTCACCAAGCCGAGCAACCCCACCAAGGCGAGCTCGTGGCGGACGATCAAGGGCACCGTGTCCGACAAGGGCAGTGGCACGCCGTACGTCTACGCCACCGTCATCCGGGTCACCACCGGCGGCACCACCTACTGCCTGACCCCGGCGAAGAAGTGGAAGAAGTGGACCACTGACCAGCAGTACCTCGACTACTGCGGGCTCAAGGGCATCCGGCTCAAGCCGAGCAAGGGCAAGTGGACCCTGAAGGTGCCGGCCGGCATCGGCAAGGGCTACGTCATCGTCGACTCCTGGACCTGGGACTGGGCCGACAACTACGGCAGCAAGGTGCGCCAGCAGAAGATCACCAAGAGCTGATCCCCCCGGCGCGCAACGGAAAGGGCCGGCATCCGCCGGCCCTTTCCCGTATCCGGCCTCCGCTGTCAGGCGGCGTCCGGCAGCGCGTAGCCGACGTCGGCGATGTGATGGTCGGAGAGCTCGCCCACCGGCGCCCACGCCTCGTAGACCCCGCGTTCGTAGCAGCGGGCCCCGGTCGCGTTGATCGCCTCCACCTCCGGGCGCAGCAGCCGCAACCGGGCCCAGGTCTCGTCGCGCTGCAGCACCCAGGCCGGCACCCCACGCCAGCGGGCCTGCTCGGCACGACGGCTCAGACTCCGCACCGGATAGCGGGCGGCCCGGGTCAGCGCCCGCACCCGGAACTCGCCGGGCGGGTCGGCGACCGCTTCGTACTCCTGGTCGTCGATCCGGCCGACCAGCTTGGCGGTACCGGTCACCGTGCACGGCACGTACTCCCGGTCCGGGCTCACCCCGGGCAGCTCACCCAGCAGGTTCCGCCAGCGCGGGCCGGCCAGCCGCAGCCAGCCGTGCTGCTCCGGCTGGTACGTGTAGAGCACCACCTCGTCGCCGCCCGGCACGTACGCCAGCAACTGGGCGTTCGCCGACAACGGCAGATCGGCGAACCCGGCCGTCACGTACTCCGGGACCAGATCGTCGGCGCTCGGCGTGAAACCGGTGCCCAGGACCATCGCGCCGATCCGCGAATGCCCCGGCAGCGCGGCCAGCCCGGGATGCGCCGGGGCCGCGGGCACCTCGTAGTCCACCGGATCGGTGGCCCGCCAGCGCAACGCGAACGCCACCGGCGAATCGGTACCGCCGTCGGTGCGCAACAACGCGAGCTGCTGCGGTTCCCTCAGGTGGGCGATGTCGCAGGACCGGTAGCAGAAGCCGTACGGCAACCAGCCGCCGAGATGGCCGGCGACCTGGGCCGGGGAGAGCACCTTGGTCATCCGGGTGCCCCGGCGGATCACCGCGGTGGCACGGATGGCCCGCAGCATCGGATCGTCCCGGTAACCCACCGACTGGCTCATCTGCTGCACCTGATGCCAGGTGAGGTCAGGACGCAGCGGGGCCATCAGCGGAGGGTCGAGCGGGTCGGAGCCGAGTTCACTGTCCTCACCGATCACGGTCACGCGGCGCAACCTAAGCCTCCTCCGTAGATGGGAGATGAACAGAGGGTTATGTCAGAGTGCGCCGTGCACAATGTCTCACATGTCATCGAACGCCTCCGAGCAGTCACCTTCCGACCGGCGACGTGCCAAGGCGGCCCGTCGCGCGGGTGAGTTCCCGCCCGCTCCGGAGCCGCTCGCCGTCCCCGTCTTCGACAGCCACACCCACCTGGACCTCACCGTGCAGGAGGCCGGACTCCCCGGCGACGGCGACCCGGTCGAGGCGCTGATCGCCGCCGCGGCCAAGAGCGGCGTCGACCGCCTGGTCCAGGTCGGCGTCGACGTCGCCTCCTCGCAGTGGGGCGCCGACCTGGCCGAACGGCACGAATCGGTGCTGGCCGCGGTGGCCCTGCACCCCAACGACGCGCCCCGCGTCGACGACCTGGACGAGTCGCTGCGGGCGATCGAGGCGCTGGCCGCCCGCCCCCGGGTCCGCGGCGTCGGCGAGACCGGGATGGACACGTTCCGCACCGGCGACGAGGGCCGGGCCGCCCAGGAGGAGAGCTTCCGGGCCCACATCGCGATCGCCAAACGGCACGGCAAAGCGCTGATCATCCACGACCGCCAGGCGCACGCCGAGGTGCTGCGGATCCTGGACGACGAGGGCGCCCCGGAGAAAGTGGTCATGCACTGCTTCTCCGGCGACGCGGAGTTCGCGGCCGAGTGCGTACGCCGCGGGTTCTTCCTCAGTTTCGCCGGCACGGTGACCTTCGCCAGTGCCGGGAACCTGCGCGAGGCCGCCGCGATCACCCCACCCGAGCAGATGATGGTGGAGACCGACGCGCCGTACCTGACACCGACACCGTTCCGCGGCCGGCCGAACGCGTCCTACCTGATCCCGATCACCATGCGGGCGCTGGCCCAGGCTCGCGGCGTGGACCTGGACACCCTCTGCGCGACCGTCTCGGCCAACGGCGAACGGGTCTTCGGGAGCTGGCGCTGACCGGGGTCCGGACACCGGCCGCGGGGCACCGGAGAGTCGCGTCCGTCGCCCGACCGACCGCCGGTGTCCGGCGCCCCGAAGCGCCCGCTTTAGGCTCTCACCATGGCTGACACACTTCTCGGCCCGGCGGAGATCCGGGAACTCGCCGCACGCCTCGGCGTCGCGCCGACCAAGAAGCTCGGCCAGAACTTCCTGCACGACCCGAACACGATCCGGCGCATCGTCGGCGTGGCCGGTCTGCGGCCGGACGACGTCGCGCTGGAGGTCGGCCCCGGCCTCGGGTCGCTGACCCTGGGCCTGGTCGGCGCGGTCCGGCACGTGCACGCGGTGGAGATCGACCCGACGCTGGCCGCGGCCCTGCCGGAGACGGTCACCGCGGCACACCTGACCGTGCACCCGGCCGACGCCCTCAAGATCACCGGCGACCGGTTCGACCCGGCGCCGACGATGCTGGTGGCGAACCTGCCGTACAACGTGGCGGTCCCCGTCGTGCTGCACCTGCTGGCCGAACTGCCCACCCTGCGCGGCGGCCTGGTCATGGTGCAGAAGGAGGTCGCCGACCGGCTGGTCGCCGGGCCCGGCTCGAAGGTGTACGGCGTGCCCTCGGTCAAGCTGGCCTGGTACGCCGAGGCCAAGTCGGCCGGCAAGGTGCCGCCCGCGGTCTTCTGGCCGGTGCCCAACGTGGATTCCGGTCTGGTCGCCTTCACCCGCAGGGAACCGCCCGCCGACACCGAACGGCGGAAGGTCTTCGCGGTCGTGGACGCGGCGTTCGCGCAGCGGCGCAAGACCCTGCGGGCGGCCCTGGCCGGCTGGGCCGGTGGCGCTGACCGGGCCGAACAGGTGCTCCGCTCGGCGGGCGTGAGCCCGCAGGCCAGGGGAGAATCGTTGACGGTGGGAGAGTTCGCCGCCATCGCGGCGGCGGCGAATTCGTCGCCCCCCGGCGGTAAACTCAGCCCGTCCGACGCAGAGCCCAAGGAGTTGAACTCATGACCGCGGAGCCGATCGGCAACGTCATGTGGTCTCCCGATCCGGTGACACAGCGTCAGGCCGGCTACTTCATCGAGGATATTCTCAATCTCCCCGACGACGCTCCCCGCGTCGAGCTTCGTGACGGAGTCATGATTGTGGTCCCCTCCCCGACGGGCGCTCATCAGTTCATCGGAAACCTGCTGTGGAGTTGGTTTCGCCAGCATGCACCCGAGTCCTTCGTCGGACTGACCGCTGTCGGGGTCGCCCTCGGGCTGAAGGACACCGCGGAGCCCGATGTCGTTCTGCTGCATCAGCCCATCGACCTCACCCACCACTACTACCTGCCCGACCAGGTGGCCATCGCGGTCGAGGTGGTCTCGCCCGGGACGAAGCGGCGTGACCGCATGGAGAAGCCGGGCCTCTACGCCGCGGCGGGCATCAAGCACTACTGGCGGATCGAGCAGAACCCGTTGCACGTCTTCGCCTACGACCTGGTCGACGGTCACTACGAGTTGGTCGCGGACTCGGAGACGGAGATCGAGCTGAGCGCGCCGTTCGAGATCAAGCTGCCGATCCGGGACATCACTCCGTGACGGAGGCGTGGGGGCCGGACGACGATCAGCCACGTCCGCACCGGGGGCCGGTGAAGGTACGTGTGCCGGCGAAGATCAATCTGCACCTGGCGGTCGGGCCGCTGCGCCCGGACGGCTACCACGAACTCAACACGATCTATCACGCGATCGGGTTGTTCGACGAGCTCACCGCCCGTCGCGGCGACACCCTGACGCTGACCATGGAGGGTGAGGGCGCCGGCGAGCTGGCGCTCGACGAGACCAACCTGATCATCCGGGCGGCCCGGGCGCTCGCCGCGCGGGCCCGCGTCCCGGCCTACGCCCGGCTGCACCTGCGCAAGAGCATCCCGCTGGCCGGCGGTCTGGCCGGTGGCAGCGCCGACGCGGCCGCCACCCTGATCGCCTGCGACCTGCTCTGGGGACTCGGCATGTCCCGCGAAGAACTGGGCGAGGTCGGTGCGGAGCTCGGCTCGGACGTGCCGTTCCTGCTGCACGGCGGCACCGCCCTCGGCACCGGCCACGGCGAGACGGTCAGCCCGATCCTGGCCCGGCCGACCGCCTGGCACTGGGTGGTGGCCATCGCCGACGGCGGCCTGTCCACCCCGGCCGTCTACCGCGAGCTCGACGCGCTGCGCGACAGCTCCGTGCCGCCCGAGGCGCTCGGCGGGCCGGACCAGCTGATGACCGCCCTGCGCCAGCGCAACCCGCGGGTGCTCGGTGCCGCCCTCGGCAACGACCTGCAGGCCGCCGCCCTCTCGCTGCGCCCGCAGCTCGCCGACGTGCTCAAAGCAGGCGAGGAGGAGGGCGCCCTGGCCGGCATCGTCTCCGGTTCCGGCCCCACCTGTGTCTTCCTGGCCCGCGACGCGGCACACGCCCAGGAGATCGCCGCCGGCCTGGAGGAGTCCGGAGTGTGCCGGGCCGCGGTCACCGCCCGCGGGCCGCAACCCGGCGCGCGGGTAATCTAGAGGGCATCGTGGCGAATATCATCAACCTGGACCGGGTCAACAAGGGTTACGGCGCCGCCGGTCAGCTGCTCACCGATGTCTCTCTCGGCTTGGACGACGACGCCCGCATCGGCATCGTCGGTCTCAACGGGGCCGGCAAATCCACCCTGCTCCGGATGCTCGCCAAGAGCGAGGAACCGGACTCCGGCCGGGTCACCCACCGGCGTGACCTCCGCGTCGCCGCCCTGCCCCAGAGCCTGGCGCTGGCCGCCGAGGCGACCGTCCGGGACGTCGTCCTCGGCACCGCCTGGCTCGAGGTGGGCATGGGCGCCGAACACGAATGGGCCGGCGACGCCGGTGTCCGGACCATCCTCGACGGCCTCGGCATGGCACACCTCGGCCTGGACACCCCGGTCGGGCCGATGTCCGGTGGCGAACGCCGCCGGGTCGCCCTCGCCGCCCTGCTGGTCCGCGAGAGCGACCTGCTGATCCTCGACGAGCCCACCAACCACCTCGACGTCGCCGGTGTCGACTGGCTCGCCAAACACCTGGTCACCCGCCGGGGCGCGCTGGTCGTGGTCACCCACGACCGGTGGTTCCTCGACGAGGTCTGCACGATGACCTGGGAGGTCGTCGACCAGGAGGTGCACACCTACGAGGGTGGCTACGCCGCCTGGATCCTGACGCGCGCCGAACGCCAGCGCGTCGCCGCCGCCGTCGAGGCCCGCCGGCAGAACCTGCTCCGCAAAGAGATCGCCTGGCTGCGCCGCGGCCCGCCGGCCCGCACCTCGAAACCGAAATTCCGGATCGACGCGGCCAACGAACTGATCGCCGACGTCCCGCCGGTGCGCGACAACGTCAGCCTGCAACGGCTGGCCACCACCCGCCTCGGCAAGCAGGTCTACGACCTGGAGGACATCACCCTCAACGCCGGCCCGAAGAGCATCTTCGCGGACCTGACCTGGCAGGTCGGCCCCGGCGACCGGATCGCGATCCTGGGCGCCAACGGCGCAGGCAAGACCACCCTGCTGCGGTTGCTGGCCGGCGTCACCAAGCCGGACGGCGGACGCCTGGTCACCGGCTCCACGGTCCGGCCGGCGTTCCTCTCCCAGGAGCTCAAGGAACTGCCCGGCCACCTGCGCCTGCTCGAGGCCGTGGAAGAGGTCGCCAAGCGGGTCAAGCTCGGCGACCGGGAACTCTCCGCCGGCCAGCTCGCCGAGGTGTTCGGCTTCACCGACAAGCGCATCTGGACCCCCGTCAGCGACCTCTCCGGTGGCGAACGCCGCCGGCTGCAGCTGCTCCGGCTGCTCGCCGCCGAACCCAACGTGCTGCTCCTCGACGAACCCACCAACGACCTGGACACCGACACGCTGGCCTCCCTGGAGGACCTGCTCGACTCCTGGCCCGGCACCATGGTCGTGGCCAGCCACGACCGGTACCTCGTCGAACGGGTCACCGACGTCGTCTACGCGATGTTCGGCGACGGCCGTCTCGTGCACCTTCCCGGCGGCATCGACGAATACCTCGACCGGATCAGCGGCGGGACGCCCGCTTCGGCCGTACCCGCGAAGGGGACGCAGCCGGCACCGAGCGCGCCCGGCCTCTCCTCGGGTGAGCTGCGCCAGGCTCGCAAGGATCTGGCGAAGTTCGAGCGTCAGCTCGACAAGCTCAACGAGAAGGAAGCGAAGATCAACGAGAAGCTGGCCCGGCACGGCAGCGACTACGACAAGCTCGTCGAACTGGAAGCCCAGCTCAAAGCGGTGAAAGACGAACGCGATCAGGTCGAGGAGTCCTGGCTCGAACTCGCCGAGCAAGTGTCCGGTAACTGATCCGGGGGGTGTGCCTGCGCCGCTTGAAGGGGATACGCGAGAATCGGGACGACTACACCTGACCTTGGAGACGGAACCATGGCGCACACCCCGGTCAACCACCCGCTTCGGCCGATCTACCGGATCGTCGGCTTCATCACCGGTGCCTACCTGGTGGTCTTCGGGGTCCTGGGCCTGATCCAGACCTCCGGCGAGGCCTTCACCGGCCCCGGCGTCCGCGTCATCGGCCAGGGCAGCAACATGCTCTGGTCGATCATCTCGATCGCCGTCGGCGGCATCGTCCTGCTCGCCACCGCGATCGGCCGCAACGCCGACGTCGAGGCCGACAAGTACCTCGGGTGGGGCCTGCTGGTCCTCGGCACCTACGCGATGGCGGTGCTGCGCACCGACGCCAACTTCTTCGGCTTCACCATGTCGACGGTGATCGTCACCTACATCGCCGGCCTGCTGCTCATCACCACGAGCCTCTACAGCAAGTCGGCGCCGCAGTCCCAGGCCGGAGCACCCCGCCAGGTCCGCGAGGGCCGCACCGCCTGAACCGCGACAGCACCACCGAAGGTGCGATGACCCGGCCGGGTCATCGCACCTTTCGCGTCAACAGGTTCGGTTTCGGCTCCAGATGCGACAGGCCGTTCCAGGCCAGATTCACCAGATGGGCGGCCACCATCTCCTTCTTCGGCTTCCGCGCGTCCCGCCACCACTGGCCCACCAGCGCCACCATGCCCACCAGCGCCTGCGAGTAGAGCTCGGCGAACTTCGGATCCAGCCCCCGGCTGCGGAACTCGGCACCCAGGATGTGTTCCACCTGATGGGCGACATCGTTCATCACACTGGAGAAATTGCCCGACGCCGCCAGCAACG
This sequence comes from Actinoplanes rectilineatus, assembly GCF_000962825.1. Classification (GTDB taxonomy): domain Bacteria; phylum Actinomycetota; class Actinomycetes; order Mycobacteriales; family Micromonosporaceae; genus Actinoplanes; species Actinoplanes rectilineatus. The sequence goes on along the minus strand of NZ_JZKF01000003.1, from coordinate 88,398 downwards.
GCGAATTGCGGGTCAGCACCTGGAAACCGTGCGGCTCCTCGTCGATGTAGTCCAGCAGCGCCAGCGCCGCCTGCTCCAGCAGCTCCCGCGGATGCCCGGCGGTCAGCGCGGTCGCTATCCGGTCGAGCAGCGCGCGCACCTCGCGGTCGACGACCACCGCGTAGAGGCCCTCCTTGCCGCCGAAGTGCTCGTAGACGACCGGTTTCGACACCTTGGCCCGCGACGCCACCTCCTCGACGCTGGTGGCGTCGAAACCCCGCTCGGCGAACAGCTGCCGTCCGACGGTGATGAGTTGCTCGCGGCGCTGTGCGGCTGGCATCCGGACTCGGGGGGCGGAGGTGCGGCGTGGCTCGTCGTTGGTCTCGTGGTGCTCGCTCACCTGCCCATCCTGCCAGGAATGGCACACCCGGAGTGCGGCACGTCAGGCTAGCGCCGCATAAACTAGTCGCATGACTCTTATCGATGGTGTTCCGGCAGACCTCCCCGGCCCGCGGGCCGAAGCCCGGCGCCTGCGGGTGGACCCGGGGTTGTCGCGGGCACAGCTGATGAAGCAGTTCGGGGTGAGCAACGGGACGCTGACCGACGGGCTGCGCGGGATCGAGCCACCGGAGTGGACCCGCCGGCCCAACGCCAAGGACGACGTACGCCGGGAAGCGGTCACCTTGCGGGAGGAGGGCTGGTCGATCAACGACATCGCGGCGCGGCTGGGCGTGGCGAAGTCGACGGCGTTCCGGTGGGTGGGGCATGTTCCGCTCGACCCGGACGCCGAGCGGGCGCGGGAGAAACGGGAACTGGCCGAGAAGCGGCTGGCGGGGCGTTGGGACTCGTTCCGCGCGGAGCGGGACCGGCGGCAGGCGCAGGTCTGGGAGGAGGCGGCCCGTGAGGTCGGCGAACTCACTGATCGGGAGGCGCTGCTCGTCGGGGCGATCGCCTATTGGTGTGAGGGTGGCAAATCGAAGCCCTGGGCGCGTGCCGACCGGTTCATCTTCATCAACAGCGACGCCGGCCTGCTCTCCGTCTTCCTGCGTTTTCTTCAGCTCGGCGGCTATCGGCTCGACGAGCTGAACTACCGCGTCAGCATTCATGAGACCGCGGACGCCGGGAACGCCGCGGCCTGGTGGGCCGAGCGCCTGTCGATCCCGATCGAGCGATTCCAGAAACCGACGATCAAGAAGCATGTGCCGCAGACCCGGCGGCAGAATGTGGGCGACGACTACCACGGATGTCTCACCGTCACCGCCCCGCAGGGCCGTGATCTCTACTGGCGGATGGAGGGTTTGGTCAAGGCCGTCGTCCGGGAGGCTTCGTCCGCTTATCGCGGTCGGGAGGCGAGACGCTAGGCTGTCTTCCAGAACCTTCGGCCGTGGTGTAATTGGCAACACTCTAGGTTTTGGTCCTAGCTTTCCAGGTTCGAGTCCTGGCGGCCGAGCAACTTCTGTGGTAAGAGCCTTCTTTGGCTGCGGGCGGCGTGGACGCCGCCCCTGCATGACGCCACTGCAAACGATGGAGTTGTCGCGTGAGCCAGGCCCCCAGCCGTACCGTTGTCGTCCTCGCCGCCGGTGAGGGCAAGCGGATGAAGTCCGCGACACCCAAGGTCCTGCAGCCGCTCCTCGGCCGCACCCTGCTCGGGCACGTGCTCGCCGTCGCCGCGGGCATCAAGACCGACCGCACCGTGGTCGTCGTCGGGCACAAGGCGGACCAGGTCGGCGCGTTCCTCGCCGAGGCCGCTCCGGATGCCACGCCGGTGCTGCAGGAGCAGCAGAACGGCACGGGGCACGCGGTGCGTATCGCGCTGGACTCGCTCACCGACCTGACCGGCACTGTGGTGGTGCTCAGCGGCGACGTGCCGCTGCTGCGCGCGGAGACGGTGGAGGCGCTGCTCGCCACGCACGAGCGGGCCGGTGCCGCGGCGACCGTGCTCAGCGCCGAGGTCGCCGAGCCGCGTGGTCTGGGGCGGATCGTCCGGGACGCGGCCGGCAATCTGGAGCGGATCGTCGAGCAGAAGGACGCCACCGAGGAGCAGCGCCGGATCCGCGAGATCAACTCGGGGATCTACGCGTTCGACGCCGCGCTGCTGCGGGAGTCGCTGGGCAAGCTGTCCACCGACAACGCGCAGGGCGAGGAGTACCTGACCGACGTGTTCGCCATCCTGGCGTCGCAGGGTCACCCGGTGGCGATCGAGGTGGCCGAGTTCGCGTACGAGACGCTGGGCTGCAACGACCGTGCCGAGTTGTCACGCCTGCGGGTGTTGATGCGCGATCGGGTGAACGACGCCTGGATGCGTTCCGGGGTGCTGTTGCTGGACCCGGCGACGACGTGGATCGACGTGACGGCGACGCTGGAGCCGGATGCGGTGGTGGACCAGAATTCGCAGATCTCCGGGTCCTCGACGGTGGCGACGGGTGCGGTGATCGGTCCGGACACCACGTTGGTGGACACCACGGTCGGTGCGGGCGCGTCGGTGCTGCGGACTCACTCGATCGGGGCGGTGATCGGCGTGGAGGCGACCGTCGGCCCATTCTCGTACCTGCGTCCGGGCACGAAGCTGGGCCGTAAGGCGAAGGTCGGCGGTTTCGTCGAGACGAAGAACGCTGAGTTGGGTGACGGTGCGAAGGTGCCGCACCTGACCTATGTGGGTGACGCGTCGATCGGCGCCAAGGCGAACATCGGCGCGGGTACGATCTTTGCGAACTACGACGGGGTGAACAAGCATTTCACCACGGTGGGTGAGGCGGCGTTCGTCGGCTCGGACACGGTGTTGATCGCCCCGGTCGAGATCGGTCCCGGCGCGTACGTGGCGGCGGGCAGTGCGGTGGCCAAGGACGTGCCGGCGGGCAACCTGGGGGTGACCCGGGCCCCGCAGCGCAACGTCGAGGGGTGGACGGAGCGCCGCCGGGCCGGGACGGTGTCGGCGGACGCCGCGCAGCGGGCTCAGCGGGCCGCGGATATCACCCCTGAGCAGGAGTGATCCAGCTGGGGTGAGCCATCCCACGCGGCGGGCTCGAAACGTGGCGGTTACGTTGTCGCAAGGGATACTTCACTGCGAACCCCCCACCCCCTAATCCAACGGGAGCAGCGATCCGATGGGCAGCATCGTCGCGGAGAACCGTAAGAGTCTGATGCTCTTTTCCGGTCGGGGTTACCCCGAGCTGGCGGAGGAGATCGGTCAGGTGCTCGGCGTGGCGCCGACGCCGTCGGACTCGTACGAGTTCGCCAACGGTGAGATCTTCGTCCGGTTCAAGGATTCGGTTCGTGGCTCGGACGCGTTCGTCGTCCAGTCGATGACCGAAGGTGTGAATCGCTGGGTCATGGAGACCCTGATCATGATCGACGCGTTGAAGCGTGGGTCGGCGAAGCGGATCACCGTCGTTCTGCCGTTCTATCCGTACTCGCGTCAGGACAAGAAGCACCGTGGCCGGGAGCCGATCTCGGCTCGTCTGGTGGCGGACCTGCTGAAGACTGCGGGCGCGAACCGGATACTCACCGTGGACCTGCACACCGCGCAGATCCAGGGTTTCTTCAACGGCCCGGTGGACCACCTGTTCGCGATGGACATCCTCGCCGACTACGTGCAGCGCAAGTTCGCCGGACGTCCGATGACGGTGGTGGCGCCGGACTCCGGCCGGGTGCGTGTGGCGGAGCGGTGGACGGACCGGCTGGGTGGTTGCCCGCTGGCGTTCATCCACAAGACCCGTGACCCGATGAAGCCCAACCAGGTGGTGGCTAACCGGGTGGTCGGTGAGGTCGAGGGCCGGGTCTGTCTGATCGTCGACGACATGATCGACACCGGCGGCACGATCGCCAAGGCGGCGGACATCCTCTTCGAGGAGGGTGCGGCGGACGTGATCGTGGCGTCGACGCACGCGCTGTTGTCCGACCCGGCGACCGAGCGTCTGAAGAACAGCCGGATCAGTGAGCTGGTGGTGACGAACACGCTGCCGATCTCTCCGGAGAAGCAGCTCGACAAGATCACCGTGCTGTCGATCGCGCCGTTGCTGGCGCGGGCGATCCGTGAGGTGTTCGACGACGGTTCGGTGACCACCTTGTTCGGTGGCCTGAGCTAGTTCCGTTTACGGTTTGGGGCGCCCGTCGTCGACGGGCGCCTCATCTGTGTGGTGCAAGTTGCATCAACGAGGTCATTTTTGCCGTCAGGGCTGTCGGTCGGGCGGACCCGCTGACCGGGGCACGATCGTGGCAGGTAGGCTAGTACGGTTGCCACGGCGAGGGTGCATCGCGGGCTGCTAAGAATCCTCGGGCTGCTGGGGATCGCAGTTCGCTTGAGGCGCCGTCATCGGCGCGGTGCTCCGGGCCTGTGCCCAGCGCGCCCTCTTGCCCGGCAGCGCCGACGACGGTCTCAGCGCCGTCGGCGGCCACACCGTAGCACTGCCGGATACCGCAGCCGCAGACTTAGCCGCAGCCCGCATCGAAGAGTTTCAGGAGTTTCCCGTGTCCGAGGTAAAGATCAGCGCCGAGCCCCGTACCGAGTTCGGCAAGGGTGGTGCCCGTCGTACGCGCCGCGCGGGTCTGGTGCCTGCCGTGCTCTACGGCCACGGCGAGGCCCCGCAGCACATCGCGCTCCCGGCGCGTGAGTTCGCAGCCGCCATCCGTCACGGTGGCATCAACCAGATTTTCACCATCGACATCGCCGGCAACGCGGCCGCCACTCTGGCCCTGCCGAAGGCGATCCAGCGCGACCCGATCAAGGACACGTTCGAGCACGTGGACCTGCTGATCGTGAAGCGTGGCGAGAAGATCCAGGTCGACATCCCGGTGACGCTGACCGGTGAGGCCGCCAAGAACACCCTGATCGTGCACGAGTCGAACACCGTCGCGGTGGTCGCCGACGCGCTGCGTCTGCCGGCCGAGCTCGAGGTGTCGATCGACGGTCTCGAGGCCGGTTCGCACGTGACTGCCGGTGACGTCAAGCTCCCGAGCGGTGTCGAGCTGGCCGTCGAGGCCGACGTCGTCCTGGCGAACATCACCGCCGCGCAGTCGACTGTCGCCGCCGAGGGCGAGGGCGACGCTGCCGAGGGCGGCGACAGCGCGGAGTAAGTAGGTCTGCGCGCAGCAGCGGTAAGGCGAGTCATCAGGGAAAGTGCCGTTGGGCACTTTCCCTGATGTTGTATGCGGGTCAGAGCGGAGGCAAGGGTGAGCGACGAGGCGCCGTTCCTGGTGGTCGGCCTGGGGAACCCGGGCAAGGAGTACGCGGGTAACCGGCACAATGTGGGTTTCATGGTGGCTGATCTGCTGGCCTCCCGGGTGGGTGGCAAGTTCGGCCGGGCGAAGCGGGCGCACACGGATGTGGCGGAGGGCCGGCTGGGTTTCGGCGGTCCGAAGCTGGTCCTGTTGAAGCCGTTGACGTACATGAACCTGTCGGGTGGCCCGGTGGCGTCGCTGGCGCAGTTCTTCAAGGTGCCGGTGACCAATGTGATCGCGGTGCACGACGAGTTGGATGTCCCGTTCGGTCAGGTGCGCGTGAAGCGCGGTGGCGGCGAGGGCGGCCACAACGGTCTGCGGTCCATGTCGAAGTCGCTGGGCAGCAAGGAGTATGCGCGGGTCCGGGTCGGTATCAGCCGTCCGCCGGGCCGGCAGGATCCGGCGGATTACGTGCTTGCCGACTTCTCCTCGTCGGAGCGCAAGGAGCTGGATTTTCTGGTGGATCGCGCGGCCGATGTGGTCGAGGCGGTGATCACCGAGGGCGTCGAGTGGGCGCAGAACAAGTACCACGGAAGTTGATGGGTTTTTGTCCGGCTTGTCTGCCGTGACGTTGTTTGCTGTCCATCCGTTGGTCACACGGGCGCACTCGGACCGGGCGCCCGTTGACGGGACGGAGGGCTCGCCGGATGTCGCAGGACGTTTCCGACGACTGCGAGACGACCGTCTCCCTCCCGCCGGCCCCGCAGCGCATCCCCCGGCCCGGCAACGCCCCGCCGCAGGCCGTCCGGGGCGTCCCCGACCCGTCCCGTAATCAGGCGTCCGACCGGTACCGTCCGACCCGGAATCCGGCCGGGCGCAACCGGGGACGGCACGCCGCGATGTCGCGCCGCCAGCTGTGGGAGCGGCGGTACGTCCGGGCCCTGGTACTGACCGACCTGACCACCGGCGTGGTCGCCGGAGTGGTCACCTTCATGATCCGCTTCGGCGAGACGGTCACCGAGTACAACCGCTGGTACATGCTCTTCTCGGCGGTGCTGCCGGCCGCGCTGCTGTCGGTGCTGGCGGTGTTCCGGGCGTACGAGCGCCGCTACCTGTTCGTCGGCGCGGACGAGTACCAGCGGGTGATCCGGGGCGGCGTCGGGTTGATCGCCGGCGCGGCCATGGTGTCGTACGCCCTCAATCTGGACCTGGCCCGCTCGTACGTCCTGGTCGCCCTGCCCGCCGCGGTGGCCGCCGTGGTGCTGTTCCGGTTCGCCCTGCGCAAGCGGCTGCACCTGTCCCGGCACCGGGGCGAGAACCTGCGCCGGGTGATCGTGGTCGGTCACGAGCTGTCGGTGATCGGGATCGCCCGGCAGCTGCGCCGGGAGCGTTATCACGGGCTGGAGGTGGTCGGCGCCTGCCTGCCGTCGGACCACGACGGTGTCGGGGTGGCCGATCTGCCGGTCTACGGCACCTTCGAGGACGTCGCGAACGCGGTCGCGCTGGCCGACGCGGACACCGTGGTGGTGCTCAGCTGTCCCGAGCTGGACGGTGCGGCGGTACGGCGGCTGGCGTGGCGTCTGGAACGCGACGAGGTGGACCTGGTGGTGGCCAGTGCCCTGGTGGATGTGGCCGGGGCGCGTACCACCATTCGGCCGTTCGACGGCCTGCCCATGCTGCACGTCGAGCATCCCCGGCTGCACGGCGGATCGCGCCTGGTCAAGGAGCTGGTCGATCGTGTGGGGGCCCTGCTGCTGCTGTTCCTCGCCGGGCCGGTGCTGCTGGGCGTGGCGCTCTGCGTGGGACTCACCTCCCGGGGACCGGTACTCTTTCGCCAGGTGCGTGTGGGACGTGACGGCCGTCATTTCCGGATCTTCAAGTTCCGCAGCATGTACATCGATGCCGAGGCTCGTCTCCACGAGCTGAAACACCTCAACGAGCACGACGGTGTGCTCTTCAAAATCCGGGACGATCCGCGGGTCACTCCGGTGGGGCGATGGTTGCGCCGGTTCTCGCTCGACGAGCTCCCGCAACTTCTCAACGTCCTGCTGGGGCAGATGTCGTTGGTGGGTCCGCGACCGCCGCTTCCGCCGGAGGTGGCCGTCTACGCCGACGACGTGCGACGACGGTTGGCCGTCAAGCCGGGCATGACCGGTCTCTGGCAGGTGTCGGGCCGGTCGGATCTCTCGTGGGAAGAGGCGGTTCGGCTGGACCTGCGCTATGTGGAGAATTGGTCGCTGAGCCTGGACCTGGTGATCCTGCTCAGGACCGTCACCGCGGTGGTGCGGTCGTCCGGGGCGTACTGAAGTGAGGAGACCTCAACGATGGGCGAGCAGACGAAGACGTCAGCGCGCATTGCAGGACCGCGGGACGCCGCCTCCGACGGGGGTGCACCACCGGTCATCGACGCCGCGTTCGCCCGCTGGCTCGCGGAACGCGCCGGGCAGGCGCTTCTCGAGGTCCGTGCGGAGATGGGGTACGCGGACGGCAAGGCGCTCAAGGCCGCCGGTGACCAGGCCGCACACGAGCTGATCCGCGCCGAACTGGCCCGCTGGCGGCCCGCCGACGCCGTGCTCTCCGAGGAGGACGACCAGTCCCGGACGGCCTGGCAGGAGGAGGGCGAGGCCGTGGTGTCGCGTCCGGAGCGGCTGGGCGCCTCCCGGGTCTGGATCGTCGATCCGCTGGACGGCACCCGCGAGTTCTCCGAGGAGGGCCGCGACGACTGGGCCGTGCACGTCGCGCTCTGGACCGCCGACTGTTCCAGCCCGTCGTGCCTGGCCGCGGGCGCGGTCGCGATGCCGGCTCAGCACCGTACGATCGCCACCGACCACCCGCCGGCGTACCCGCCGTTGCCGCTGGAGGCGGCGACCGGGGGAGCGATCCGGATCGCGGCCAGCCGCACCCGGCCGCCGGCGTTCGTGACCGCGCTGGCCGAGGACATCGGTGCGGAACTCGTGCCGATGGGTTCCGCCGGGGTGAAGATCGCCGCGGTGATCAGCGGTGACGCCGACGCCTACGTGCACGCCGGTGGGCAGTACGAATGGGATTCCGCGGCGCCGGTCGCTGTGGCGTTGGCCACAGGTCTGCACGCGTCACGTATCGATGGATCTCCATTAATCTACAACCAGGCCGACCCGAAGTTACCCGACCTCGTCGTTTGTCGGAAAGATCTCGCTCCTCGGTTGCTTGCTGCGCTGCAGAAGCATCTTCCGACACAATGACGTCTCGGCCACGACCGTGCAAAATCGCAGGATGACCATGCCCGGCAGACCCGGAGAAAGGTCTGGGGACTGAACCCATGAGCCAGACGAAGCCCTATCGTGTCTCGCACCTGGATGCTCTCGAAGCCGAGAGCATCTTCGTCATGCGAGAGGTCATGGCCGAGTTCGAGCGCCCCGTGCTGCTCTTCTCCGGCGGCAAGGACTCGATCGTGATGCTGCGGCTGGCGGAGAAGGCCTTCGCCCCCGCCCGCATCCCGTTCCCGGTCATGCACGTCGACACCGGCCACAACTTCCCCGAGGTGCTCGAATACCGCGACCGCCGCGTCGCCGGCCTCGGCCTGAACCTGGTCGTCGCCAGCGTGCAGGAGGCGATCGACGCCGGACAGGTGCGCGAGCTGCCGGACGGCACCCGCAACCGGATCCAGACCCCGGTGCTCCTCAGCGCGGTCGAGAAATACCGGTTCGACGCCCTCTTCGGCGGCGCGCGCCGCGACGAGGAGAAGGCCCGGGCCAAGGAGCGGATGTTCAGCTTCCGCGACGAGTTCGGCCAGTGGGACCCGAAGAACCAGCGCCCCGAGCTGTGGTCGCTCTACAACGGCCGGCACCACCCCGGCGAGTCGATCCGGGTGTTCCCGCTCTCCAACTGGACCGAGCTGGACGTCTGGCACTACATCGCCAAGGAGCAGATCCCGCTGCCCGACATCTACTACGCGCACGACCGTGAGGTCGTCGAGCGTGGCGGGATGTTCTACGCGGTCAACGAGTTCATCCGGCTGCGTGACGGCGAGACCTCCGAGGTGCGCCGGGTGCGGTACCGCACGGTCGGCGACGCGTCGCAGACCGCGGCCGTGCTCTCCGAGGCGGACACCGTCGACAAGGTGATCGACGAGGTCGCCGCCACCCGGATCACCGAGCGCGGCGCGACCCGCGGCGACGACAAGGTCTCCGAGGCCGCGATGGAAGACCGTAAGCGAGAGGGTTACTTCTGATGAGCCAGGCAGTTCTCGAGCCGGAGGCGTCCGCCGGGCGGGGCATGGACCTGCTGCGCTTCGCGACCGCGGGCAGTGTGGACGACGGCAAGTCGACCCTCATCGGGCGCCTGCTCTACGACACCAAGACGATCTTCGAGGACCAGCTGGAGGCCGTCGAGGTCGCCAGCGCCTCCCGCGGCGACGAGTACACCAACCTCGCGCTGCTCACCGACGGCCTGCGGGCCGAGCGGGAACAGGGCATCACGATCGACGTGGCGTACCGGTACTTCGCGACCCCGCGCCGCAAGTTCATCATCGCCGACACCCCCGGGCACATCCAGTACACCCGGAACATGGTCACCGGCGCCTCCACCGCCGACCTGGCGCTGATCCTGGTCGACGCGCGCAAGGGCCTGGTCGAGCAGTCCCGCCGGCACGCCTTCCTGACCAGCCTGCTGCGGGTGCCGCACCTGGTGCTCTGCGTGAACAAGATGGACCTGGTCGACTGGGACAAGGCGGTCTACGACAAGATCGCCGACGAGTTCACCTCGTTCGCCGCGAAACTGGACGCGCCGGACCTGACGATCATCCCGATCTCGGCGCTCAACGGCGACAACATCGCCTCCCGCTCGGACAACAGCCCGTGGTACGAGGGCCCGTCCCTGCTGCACCACCTGGAGCACGTACACATCGCCAGCGACCGCAACCTGGTCGACGTGCGCTTCCCGGTGCAGTACGTGATCCGCCCGCAGTCCACCACCGTCACCGACTACCGCGGGTACGCCGGGCAGGTCGCCTCCGGCATCCTCAAGCCCGGGGACGAGGTGATGGTCCTGCCGTCCGGGATGACCAGCACCATCGCGTCGATCGATACCGCCGACGGCCCGGTCGACGAGGCCTTCCCGCCGATGTCGGTGACGGTCCGGCTGAACGACGAGATCGACATCTCGCGTGGTGACCTGATCTGCCGGCCGAACAACGCCCCCGCCGTCGCGCAGGACGTCGAGGCGATGGTCTGCTGGATGGACGAGACCGCCCCGCTGCGGGTCGGCGGCAAGTACACGATCAAGCACACCACCCGGACCGCCCGGACCGTGGTGCGTGGCGTCCAGTACCGCCTGGACGTCAACACGCTGCACCGCGACGAGGACGCCGGCGAGCTCAAGCTCAACGAGATCGGCCGGGTCAAGCTGCGCACCACGGTGCCGCTGCTCGCCGACGAGTACCGCCGGAACCGCACCACCGGCGGCTTCATCCTGATCGACGAGTCGACCAACCGGACGGTCGCCGCCGGAATGATCATCGAAGCGCACTGAGAAACCACAGGCGGGACATGGGCGGCGGTTCACCGAACCGTCGCCCACACCACTTTTCCGCTCTCGGTCGGCGTCGCGCCCCAGAGCACCGCGGTCTCCGCCACCGTCCGCAGACCACAGCCCCGCTCGTCGAGCGGCATGTCACGGCGCGGCCGGACCGGGCGTAACACCCGCGGCAGCCGTGGATTGCCGTCCGTCACCGCCAGGTGCAACCCGCCGCAGCGCCGGGTCACCACCACCCGGATCTGCGTCCCGGCGTGCTCGACGGCGTTCGTCACCAACTCGGACATCACCAGCCGGCTCGGGTGCAGCAGATGCGTCAGGCCCCACTCCAGGCAGGCGTCGCCGACCAGGTTGCGGGCCACGCTCGGCGCGTCCGGGTCGGGCCGCAGGGTCACGCTCAGCCGGTCGGCGCCCGGTATCCGCCCGGCGAGGGCCACCCGGGCCTGCCGCACCTTCGCATAGACCGGCAGGAACCGCCCGGCGCTCAACCCCTGCATCCGCCCGGCGAGCGGCAGGTCGGGCGGAATGCACAGGGCGAACGGCATCGGCGGCTGCATCCGGGCCGCCGCGTGCTGCGCGGTCACCCAGGTGGGCGCGCTCTCGCAGTGCGGGTCGCCCAGGCCGGAGAGGTCGACGACGAGACCGTCCGGCCGCGCGCCGAAACACTGGCGCAGACTGGCCGTGGCGTTGCATCGGAGCTGGTCGTCCCAGGGGCCCCGAACCGTGAGCAGAGAGACGGCGACGTCCTCGGCGGCGTCGACGCTGACGATCACACCTTGCTCGGTGTCATCGTGAAGATACGGTGGGCTTACCCCCATGCCGGACACCATAGCCGTCCGGCCGGTCGGTGAGCCTCTGGTCTCGCTCCTGCGGGTGATGGCGGCCGGTCCCGCCTGGCGCCACGGAACCGGCCGGCAGCGCTACAGCTTGGCCGCGCCCGGGCCCGCGACGGCCACCCAGCTGGTGGGTGCGGTGAAACCCCGTTCGGCGTACGCGGCGGCGACCGCGGCCGCCGTCTCGTCGGCGCGGGCGGCGTCGACCAGGGCCAGCACGCAGCCGCCGAAGCCGCCGCCGGTCATCCGGGCGCCGTACGCCCCGGCGTCCAGCGCCGCCTGCACGGCCACATCGACCTGGTCCACGGTGATCTCGAAGTCGTCGCGCATCGAGGCGTGCGAGGCGGTCAGCAGCGGTCCGATCTCGCTGACCTTGCCCGCGCGCAGCAGGGCCACGGTGTCGAGCACCCGCTGGTTCTCGGTGACGATGTGCCGGGTGCGCTTGCGCATCACCTCGTCGTCGAGCCGCTCCAGCGCCTGCGGGAGCTCCTCGACGGACACGTCGCGCAGCGCCCGGACACCCAGGGCCGAGGCGGAGGCCTCACAGCTCTTGCGGCGGGCGCCGTACTCCCCGTCGACGTGCTGGTGCGGGGCGTTGCTGTTGACCACCAGGATGGCCAGGCCGGCGGCGGCCAGGTCGAACGGGATCTGCTCCACCTCGTACGACCGGCAGTCCAGGAACAGGGCCCTGCCCTCCTGGCAGCGGATCGAGGCGGACTGGTCCAGGATGCCGGTCGGGGCACCGACGTACAGGTTCTCGGCACGCTGGGCGATGGCCGGGCGGCGCTCCAGCGGCACGTTCAGCCCGCCGATGTCGATCAGCGCGGTGAGCACCGACGACTCGAGGGCCGCCGACGACGACAGGCCGGAGCCGAGCGGCACGTCCGAGGCGATGGCGATGTGGACCGGCGGTACTTCCAGGCCCTCCTCGCGCAGCGCCCAGACGACGCCGGCGACGTAGGCGCCCCATCCGGTGATCTCGCCGGGTGCGGTCACGCCGAAGCTCACCGGCTCGGGGGCGAGCGTGGAGCAGACCGCGAACCGGCCGTCCGGTGCCGGCCCGACCGCGGCGACGGTGCGCTGCGGCAGGGCGAAGGGCAGGACGAAGCCGTCGTTGTAGTCGGTGTGCTCGCCGATCAGGTTGACCCGGCCGGGCGCGGCCCACAGGCCGGCGGGCTCGGTCCCGTACGCCGCGTTGAACGCCTTGACGGCGGTCTTCTCAATGCTCATGTCACGCCACGTGCTTCCGGTAGAAGGTCCATGCGTCACCGATCATGTCCTGCAGCGTGTTCTTCCGCGGCACCCACCCGAGGTCGGCGCGGGCGCGCTCGGAGGAGGCGACCAGCGTGGCCGGGTCGCCGTCGCGGCGCGGTGCCACCTCGAGCGGGATCGCGTGGCCGGTGACCTCGCGGGCCGCCTCGACGACCTGCCGGTTCGAGAAGCCGTTGCCGTTGCCCAGGTTGTAGATGCGGTGCTCGCCGGCGACCGTGGCGTCCAGCGCCAGCAGGTGTGCGCGGGCCAGGTCCTCGACGTGGATGTAGTCGCGGACGCAGGTGCCGTCGACGGTGGGGTAGTCGTCGCCGAACAACTGCAGCTTGTCCCGCTTGCCGGCGGCCACCTGCAGGGTGATCGGGATGAGGTGGGTCTCCGGGTCGTGCCGTTCGCCGATCTCGTGGCTGTCGCTGATGGACGCCCCGGCCACGTTGAAGTAACGCAGTGAGACGGCGGCGAGGTTGTGCGCGAACGCCTCGGACGTGAGCGCCAGGTCGAAGGCCAGCTTGGTCGAACCGTACGTGCTGGTGGGGGCCTTGACGGCGGATTCCGGGATGGGCAGTTCGATCGGGTTGCCGTAGACCGCGGCGGTGGAGGAGAAGATCACCCGGGGTACGCGTGCGGCGCGGATCGCGTCGAGCAGCGCGAGCGATTTCACCACGTTCTCGTGCCAGTAGAGCTCCGGCTTGGCCATCGACTCCCCGGCGGCGATCAGGCCGGCGAAGTGGAGGACGGCGTCGAAGCCCGCGTCCGGGGTGAGCACCTGGGCGGCGTCGGCGATGTCGGCCTGCACGAAGGTGGCGTCCGGGGCGACGGCCTCCCGGAACCCGGTGCGCAGGTTGTCGAGCACGACGACCTCGTGGCCTGCGTCCAGCAACAGACGGCTGGTGACGCTACCGACGTAGCCGGCGCCACCGGTGACGAGCAGTTTCACGAGGGTGGGCCTTTCTGGCGGGCGGCTGGAATCCGATCAGCCCGAGCCTACGCAGGGGCCGAAGAGGTTTTCAGTCTCGCTCGCAAACGATCAGAAGTCAACATCAACAAACATTTTCCATCATCGAATCTGTGCGGCTGGGGCTTGCTCAGTGTCACGGGAGGAGGACAGGGGGCGTTGGGCATCCGGGCGCCGCGACTGACACAATGGCCCTCATGTCCGACAGCGTCCGCCGCCCGCGTGTCCTCTCCGGCATCCAGCCGACCGCCGATTCGTTCCACCTCGGCAACTACCTCGGCGCGGTGCGCAACTGGGTCCCCATGCAGGACACGCACGACGCGTTCTACTGCGTCGTCGACCTGCACGCGATCACGATGGGGCACGACCCGGCGGTCCTGCGGCAGCGGTCCCGGGTGTCCGCGGCGCAGCTGCTCGCGGTCGGCCTCGACCCGGAGCGCTGCACCCTCTTCGTGCAGTCGCACGTGCCCGAGCACGCCCAGCTCAGCTGGGTGCTGAGCTGCATCACCGGGTTCGGCGAGGCCAACCGGATGGTCCAGTTCAAGGACAAGTCCGCCAAGGCGGGGCAGGACAGCACCACGGTGGGGCTGTTCACCTACCCCATCCTGCAGGCCGCCGACATCCTGCTCTACCAGGCCGACCAGGTGCCGGTGGGCGAGGACCAGCGGCAGCACCTCGAGCTCACCCGTGACCTCGCGCAGCGTTTCAACACCCGGTTCGGCAAGACCTTCACCGTGCCGTCGCCGCACATCGTCAAGGACACCGCGAAGATCGCCGATCTGCAGGACCCGTCGATCAAGATGTCCAAGTCGGCCTCCTCGCCGAACGGCATCATCGAGCTGCTCGAGGACCCGGCCCGCTCGGCCAAGAAGATCAAGTCGGCGGTCACCGACACCGGGCGCGACATCCTCTACGACGTGGAGAACAAGCCCGGCGTCAGCAACCTGCTGACCATCTACGCGGCGCTCACCGCGCGGACCATCGACGACCTCCTCGAGGCGTATGACGGCCGGGGCTACGGCGACCTCAAGAAGGACCTGGCCGAGGTGCTGGTGGAGTTCGTCAAGCCGCTGCAGGAGCGCACCCGGTTCTACCTCGACGACCCGGCCCAGCTCGACAAGGTCCTCGCCGTCGGCGCGGAGAAGGCGCGGGCGGTCTCCGCGGCCACCCTCGCCCAGGCGTACGAGAACGTGGGTTTCCTCAGCCCCGCGCGGGAGGCCTGATCCGGTGACCGACGCGGCCCTCACCCGCATCGGCGTGGCGATCGACATCCCGGATCCCTGGGGGCCGGCGCTGACCCGCCGGCGTGCCGAGGCCGGCGATCCGCAGGCCGCCTACACGCCGGCGCACGTCACCCTGCTCGGCCCGACCGAGGTGGCCACCGACGCGCTCCCGGCGGTGGAGAAGCATCTGGAGGCGCTGGCCACGGCGCAGTCGCCGTTCACCGTCCACCTGCGCGGGACCGGCACGTTCCGGCCGATCACCGAGGTGGTCTTCGTGGCGCTGGCGATGGGCATCAGCGAGTGCGAGCTGCTGGCCGAGGCGATCACCAGCTCGCCGGACATCCGGCGGGACGCGCGCTTTCCGTACCATCCACATGTCACTGTCGCGCAGGACGTGTCGCCCGAGGCGCTGGACGCGGTCTTCGACGACCTGGCCGGGTTCTCCTGCCGGTTCGAGGTCGCGTCCTTCACGCTGTTCTCGCACGGCGGCGAGGGCCCGTGGCGGCCGCGGCGCGACTTTTCGCTTGGTGACGCCGGGCGCTGAGCCGCGATCGGTGTGGCGTCGGTTACGGTCGGCGCGTGAATCCGATCGACCGAGCCTTCACCGCGGCGGAGACCCGGATAACGACGTGGCGCTACCGGTCGCCCTACTTCGATCACTTCTGCCGGGCGATCCTGCGTTACGAGGAGGTCCAGGGTGGGCGGTTGGCCGCGGCCATCGCCTACTACGGCTTCTTCGCGGTCTTCGCCCTGCTGCTCATCGGCTACTCGGTGTTCGGCTTCCTGATCACCAACAACGTCGCGCTGCTCGACCTGGTCCAGGACTTCCTGCGGCACAATCTGCCGTTCCTTGATATCCAGGCCATTCTGGACACCAAGAAGACGGTCGGCATCGTCGGCCTGGTCGGCCTGACGCTGACCGGCATCGGCTGGGTCGAGGCGATCCGGTCCTCGCAGCGGCTGGTCTGGCAGCTGCGGGAACAGCCCGGCTACTTCGGCATCCGCCAGGCGCTCGACCTGCTGGTGCTGATCGGTGTGCTGCTCCTGCTGGCCCTCACCCAACTGGCGGTGTACGGGTTGGAGACCCTGCTGCACTGGCTGGCCGGCGGTGGCTTCCAGGGCATCCTGTCGGTGATCGGTTTCGTCTGCACGCTGGCGGTGAACATGCTGCTGGCCGCCGCGCTGCTGGCCGCGGTGCCGCGGCTGCGGATGACCGCCCGCCGGATGGGCCCGCCGGTGATGCAGGTCGGCATCGGGCTGATGCTGCTCAACACGGTGGGCAAGTCGTTCGTCGGGATAGTCGAGCGCAACCCGGCGTACGGGCTGGTCGGTTCGGCCGTCGGCGCTCTGGTCTACCTGTACGTCTTCAACCAGATCCTGCTCTTCGGGGCGGCCTGGGCGGCGACCAGCCCGCATGGTCGCGTGGTCGACCTGGCCGCTGACGATAAAACCGTCCCCGTGGGGCAAAACACCTGGATACGGCACGCCCGGCCGCGATGATGGGCCGATGGGCACCCTCGTGACGTTGCACCTGCCGGCCGGCTCGCCCGTCGCCGCCCTGCCGTGGGTGATCACCTTCGGCTCCCTCGGTGACCAGGAGGAGTGGGAGCCGGTGGTCTGCGGGCCGTACGAGCGCGCCCACGCGCTGGCCCTGGCCCGCGAGGTGGTCGCCGACGACGAACTGCTCGCGGTGGTCGAGCCGTTGCTGGTGCTGGACGGGGTCGACGCGGTCCGTGCCGAGATCGGGCGGTTGCGGGCCGAGGCGGAGGGCCCGGACCACGACGGCGACGACCTGGACGTCGCGGTGAGCCCGGCGCCGGTGGGCCCGCCGGATCCGGCGCAGATCCGGGCCGGCTGGCGGCGGATCGCCGAGCACCTGACCGCGTGAGCCGTCCCGCCGCGGGGCGCTGGGATACTTGCCCGCGTGGTGATCACGAAGCGGTGGGCGGCGTTCCTGGTGGCGGTCGGTGTGTGGACGTGGGTGATCTGGCCCCGGTTCGCGGTGGCGATCTACAAGGACGACCGGTCGTTCGCCGACGGGACCCCGACGTCGTTCCTCTGGGTGCACGCGATCCTCATCGCCGCCTCGCTCGTCATCGGCAGCACGGTCGGCGTCCTCGGGGTGCGGGCCTGGCTGATCGCCCGCCGCGGCTGAGGACTGTCAACGGCATGTTTCGTGAGCCGGGGACGATGTTCGCATAGGTGGAGGAATCGCCGTCCGGGATCATCTGCCGTTTCGGAGAGATAACGGTGCGCCAACAGTCCGGAGTGATTTCCTGCCGCGGTCACTGACCGTGGCTACGCTGCCGTCCTGAGACTCACCGAGTGGTGTCGGTGTGCATGGAAGGAGGGCGTCTTGCGCCCAGTACGTGGGAACCGGATTCTGGCGATTCTCGCGGCAGGTGGGCTGACGCTCGCTGCTGCCGCTTGTGGTGACGCCCCGGAGGAGAGCACGGCGGGCAGCGGCTCGAGCGCCGCTGCCGCTGCCGACTACAAGGCTTGCATGGTGACCGACACGGGCGGCATCGACGACAAGTCGTTCAACGCCTCGGCGTGGGCCGGCATGCAGGCCGCCAAGACCGAGGTCAGCAACATCGTTCCGAAGAACGTGGTCTCCTCGTCCGAGGCCGACTACGAGCCCAACCTGCAGGGCTTCGTCACCCAGGACTGCAACTTCATCCTGGCGGTCGGCGGTCTGATGATCACCTCGACCCAGAAGATCGCCACCGCGGCCGCGGACTCGCAGTTCGCGATCGTCGACGGCGTCGTCGCGGGTGCGAGCAACGTCTACCCGATGCAGTTCGAGACCCACCAGGCGGCGTTCCTCGCCGGCTACCTGGCCGCGGGCTACTCGAAGAGCGGCAAGGTCGGCACCTACGGCGGCATGAAGCTGCCCACCGTCACCATCTTCATGGACGGTTTCGCCGACGGTGTGGCGCACTACAACCAGGCCAAGGGCAAGAACGTCCAGGTCATCGGCTGGGACAAGGCGAAGCAGAACGGCACCTTCGCCGAGAGCTTCATCGACCAGAGCAAGGGCAAGAGCATCACCGACACCCTGGTCTCCCAGGGCGCCGACGTGATCATGCCGGTCGCCGGTGGCACCGGCCTCGGCACCGCCCAGGTCGCCAAGGACTCGGCCGGCAAGGTCTCGGTCATCTGGGTCGACCAGGACGGCTGCAAGAGCGCCGAGCAGTACTGCGATGTCTTCCTGACCACCGTGGTCAAGAACATCGAGGGTGCGGTCAAGGAAGCCGTGATCAAGGGCGCCAAGGGCGAGGCCCTCACCGCGACCCCCGGCTACCAGGGCTCCCTCGAGAACGACGGCGTCTCGCTGGCCGCCTACAACAGCTTCGACAGCAAGATCGACAGCACGCTGAAGACCGAGGTCGAGACCCTGAAGGCCGACATCATCTCCGGCAAGGTGAAGGTCGAGTCGGTCTCCGCGCCGAAGTGAATCACCGGTAGGTAGCATCATCGGCCGCCGCTCGGTTGCGAGTGCATCTCGCGACTGAGCGGCGGTTCTGTTCAACTTGACAACCGAAACTTCCCGCGGCCGTGCGCATGTGGCACTGGTACAGGTAGGAGATTCCGCTGAAACTCGAACTGCGCGGCATCACCAAGCGCTTCGGCGACCTGGTGGCCAACGACCACATCGACATCACGGTCGAGCCGGGTGAGGTGCACGCTCTGCTCGGCGAGAACGGCGCGGGCAAGTCCACGCTGATGAACCAGCTGTACGGCCTGCTCCAGCCGGACGAGGGCCAGATCGTCGTCAACGACGAGCCGAAGGTGTTCCGCAGCCCGCGGGACGCCATCGCGGCCGGCATCGGCATGGTGCACCAGCACTTCATGCTCGTTCCGGTGTTCACCGTGGCGGAGAACATCGCGCTCGGCCACGAGGAGGTCCGGGGCGGCCCGCTGGGCTGGCTGGACCGTCGCCGCTCGCGCAAGGACGTCATCGAGACCTCGAAGCGGTACGGCCTGCCGGTCGACCCGGACGCCCTGGTCGAGGACCTGCCGGTCGGCGCCCAGCAGCGGGTGGAGATCGTCAAGGCGCTGACCCGCGACGTCGACCTGCTGATCCTGGACGAGCCGACCGCGGTGCTCACCCCCCAGGAGACCGAGGAACTGCTCGCCGTGATGCGGTCGCTGACCGCGATGGGCAAGTCGATCGTCTTCATCACCCACAAACTCAAAGAGGTCAAGGCGATCGCCGACCGGATCACCGTGGTCCGCCGCGGGCAGATCGTCGGCACCGCCACCCCGGACACCAGCGAGGACGAGCTGGCGGCCCTGATGGTCGGCCGCGCGGTCAGCCTGGAGGTCGACAAGGCACCGGCCGAACCCGGCCGCAACGTCCTGAAGATCGCCAATCTGGTGGTCGACGACGACCGGGGCGTCCGCGCGGTGGACGGCCTGGACCTGGTGGTCCGGGCCGGTGAGGTGCTGGGCATCGCCGGTGTCCAGGGCAACGGCCAGACCGAACTGGTCGAGGCCGTGATGGGCCTGCGCGAGGTACGCGGCGGCACGGTCGAGCTGGACAACGAGAACCTCGGCACGATGACCACCAAGCGGATCCTGCGCTCCGGTGTCGGCTACATCCCGGAGGACCGCAGCCACGACGGTGTGGTCAAGGAGTTCTCCGTGGCGGAGAACCTGGTCCTGGACATGTACGACCGGGCGCCGTTCGGCAACACCTTCAAGCTGGACGCCGGCTCGGTGGCGAGCAACGCGGCCGAGCGGATCGAGCAGTTCGACATCCGGTGCCAGTCCTCGGAGACCCCGGTCGGCACGCTCTCCGGCGGTAACCAGCAGAAGGTCGTGGTGGCCCGGGAGATGTCCCGCCCGCTGCGCCTGTTCATCGCGTCGCAGCCGACCCGCGGTGTGGACGTCGGTTCGATCGAGTTCATCCACAACCGGATCGTCCACGAGCGTGACCAGGGCACCGCGGTGCTGGTGGTCTCCAGCGAGCTGGACGAGGTGGTCGGCCTGGCCGACCGGGTCGCGGTGATGTACCGCGGGCGGATCCTGGCGATCGTCTCGCCGGACACCCCGCGTGAGGAGCTGGGCCTGCTGATGGCCGGCATCACGAACAGTAAGCAGCAGGCCGCGAACGACGCAGCCGTTCAGCAGGCCGCGAACGACGCCGCCGATCAGCGGGCCGCGAACGACGCCGCCGATCAGCGAGCCGCGAGCGACACCGCCGTTCAGCAGGCCGGGAGCGATGCTCCGGAAGAGGGGACGAAGTGACCACCGAGACGACCACCCCGCAGGCCCCGGCCGCGAAGGGCGGCCCGGACGGCGAGGAGTCCCTCCTCAGCCGGTTCACCCAGAACCTCTGGGCGGCCAACTCCGTCATGGTCACGATCCTGTCGATCGTCCTGGCCGTGGTCATCGGCGCGATCCTGATCGTCGTCTCCGACGCGACCGTGCTGGCCAAGTTCGCCTACTTCACCGCCCGTCCGAGTGACGCGCTGACCGCCAGCTGGGACCTGATCAGCGTGGCCTACGCCGACCTTGTCAAGGGCGCGCTCGGCGACCCGGAGGCGTTCGCCGCCTGGTTCGACGGCACCGGCACCTGGCAGCAGGCGTTCGGTCCGCTGTCCGAGACCCTGACCTACGCCGCGCCGCTGGTCTTCACCGGCCTCGCGGTGGCGCTGGCGTTCCGCGGCGGCCTGTTCAACATCGGCGCCCAGGGCCAGGCCGTGATCGGCTGCATCACCGGTGGCATCGCCGGCTTCACCTTCGGCCTGCCGGTCGGACTGGCCATGCTGGTCGCGATGCTCTGCGGCGCGCTCGGCGGTGCGCTGTGGGGGTTCATCCCCGGCCTGCTCAAGGCGCGTACCGGGGCGCACGAGGTGATCACCACGATCATGCTCAACTACACGTCCGCGCTGCTGCTGTCCTGGCTGGTGCTGCAGAAGGGCATCCAGGACCCGGACCGCACCGACGCGATCA
The DNA here is from genome assembly GCF_000962825.1 of Actinoplanes rectilineatus. GTDB lineage: Bacteria > Actinomycetota > Actinomycetes > Mycobacteriales > Micromonosporaceae > Actinoplanes > Actinoplanes rectilineatus. The sequence goes on along the minus strand of NZ_JZKF01000003.1, from coordinate 67,510 downwards.
GCAAGACGGTGCACGAGGCCGCGCAACTGCCCTCGTTCGGTGGCGTGCTCCGGGTGCACCTGGGCATCGTGCTGGCGGTCCTGGCCACGGCCGGTGTCGCCTGGCTGCTCAACCGGTCGGCGTTCGGCTTCGAGCTGCGCGCGGTCGGCTCCAACCAGCACGCCGCGAAGACCGCGGGCATCAGCGTCGCCAAGACGTACGCGCTGCTGATGGCGATCGCCGGCGGCCTGGCCGGGCTCGGCGGCGCCACCCAGGTGCTGGGCACGGCGTACGCGCTGACCCCGGCGGTGGCCGGCAACATCGGCTTCGACGGCCTGCTCGTCGCGCTGCTCGGCCGGAACCGGCCGTGGGGCACCCTGCTGGCCGCGCTGCTGTTCGGCGCGTTGCGGGCCGGCGGCAACCGGATGCAGTCGTACTCCGGCATCTCGCTGGAACTGGTCACCGTGCTGCAGGCGCTGATCGTCATCTTCATCGCCGCCCCCGCCCTGGTGAAGGCGATCTTCCGACTTCGCGCCACCCGCCTCACCCGGCCGGGCGCCTCGCTGGTGAAGGGCTGAGACATGTCGACGGCAACTGTGGAGGAGATCGCCGAGGCCGCGGCGCCGGAACCGTTCTGGTCCCGGCAGCGCCGCCTGGGCGTGGCCCTGATCCTGATCGGCCTGCTCGCCGCCGCGCTCTTCGGTTCGCTGGCCCCGAGCGAGACCGCCCGGTTCACCCTCAGCGAGGACGCCGAGGGCGCCGCCCTGACGATCAACGGCCAGTTCGGCGCGATCCTGTTCGGTCTGATCACGCTGGCGGCCGGTGGCGCGCTGGTCGCCGGGGTGCTCAAGCGGTTCCAGAACCTGCTGCTCAGCGTCGGCATCCTGACCTTCGTCCTTTCGTTCCTGTGCTGGCAGGTGGCCGGCAAGTTCATGCCGCTGGTGGACACCACGAGCGGCACGCTGCAGCTGGCCCTGCCGCTGATCCTGGGCGCCCTGGCCGGTGTGCTGGGTGAGCGTTCCGGCGTGGTCAACGTGGCGATCGAGGGCCAGTTCCTGATGGGCGCCTTCGCCGGCGCGCTGGTCGGCACGATGGCGACGAGCGTCTGGATCGGCATGATCAGCGCCGCGGTCGGCGGTCTGATCATCGCGGCGATCCTGGCCGTGCTGAGCATCCGCTACCTGGTCGACCAGACCGTGGTCGGCATCGTGCTCAACCTGTTCGCGCTCGGCATCACCGGCTTCCTCTACGAGCGCCTGATGCAGCCCGACGCGCAGAGCTACAACACCCCGCCGATGCTGGAGAAGATCCGGATCCCGGGCCTGGCCGACATCCCGGTGATCGGCCCGGTGCTCTTCGACGCGTCGCCGCTGCTCTGGGCGGGCCTGGCCCTGGTCGTCCTGATCCACTTCGGTCTCTCCCGGACCCGGTGGGGCCTGCGGACCCGTGCGGTCGGCGAGCACCCCACCGCCGCCGACACCGTCGGTATCCGGGTGCGCGGCATGCGATACCTGAACGTCCTGACCGGCGGCGTGATCGCCGGTCTCGGCGGCGCGTACTTCACGCTGGTCGCCACCGGCAGCTTCACCAAGAACATGACGGCCGGCGCGGGCTTCATCGCGCTCGCCGCCATGATCTTCGGCCGCTACACGCCGTTCGGTGCGCTCGCCGCGGCGCTCTTCTTCGGCTTCGCGCAGAAGCTGGCGACGTTCCTGAGCGCGGTCGGCAGCCCGGTGCCCAGTCAGTTCCTGAACATGCTGCCCTACCTGGCGACGATCATCGCGGTGGCCGGTCTGGTCGGCCGGGTCCGGGCGCCGGCCGCCGGCGGTCAGCCCTACATCAAGAGCTGACGATCACCACCGTCGAGAGGGTCCGGGCCGTGGGGCTCGGGCCTTCTCGCATTTCTCGTACGCCTCCGTGAGCGTCGCCGCGGGACGGGTATGTCGGCGGCGGTGCGCCGGCCGGCGGTGTCACCACGGGACGGTTCCGGTGCGGTTGCGTGAGGTGTCACGCGTACCGCGGAAAGAGCGTGAGGAACGCACTCGGCCTGGTGATGGCGGTTTTCCGGCGGTGGGGCAGAATTTGCCGCATGGAGATCGACTGGGTGGCACTACGCGCCGCCGCCATCGAGACGATGCGGCTGGCCTACACGCCGGTGTCCGACTTCCCGGTCGGTGTCGCCGGTCTGGTCGACGACGGCCGGATGGTGGTCGGCTGCAACGTGGAGAACGCGTCCATGGGCATGACGCTGTGCGCCGAGTGCGGCATGGTGAGCTCGCTGCACGCGACCGGCGGCGGACGACTGGTGGCGATCTCCTGCGTGGACGCGACCGGCGCCCCGCTGATGCCCTGCGGGCGCTGTCGCCAGCTGCTCTGGGAGCACGGCGGGCCGGAATGCCTGGTGGAGGCGCTGCCCCGCCCGCTGAAGATGTCCGAGCTGCTGCCGCACGGCTTCGGCTGGGAGGACATCGACCGTGTCACCGGCGGCGGGGCGAAGACCGCCGACGTGCCGCCCGAGCTGGCCAGATGGCGTGGCCGGGGCACGGTCTTCGTGCACCCGGACATCTCCGGTGGTGAGACGATCTGGACCGGGTACTGGGAACGCTCGTCCGGGGAGCCGGGCACCGAGGAGACCAAGGGTGTCCTCGAGGAGGGACCGAACTTCCCGACCACGGCGGCCGCGGTCGCCTGGGGACTGGTCCGTTCGCCGCGGGTCGTGGTGGTGGATGCCGAGGGCGGCCTGTCCTGGGCTGGAGAAGGTGAGGCGCCGGAGGGGATCCCTCAGCGCTGGACGAAGGAAGACCGAGCATGAGCAGTGGATTCGCCGCAGTTGACGTGATCCGGGCCAAACGCGACGGGCACGTGCTCTCCGACGCGCAGATCGACTGGGTCGTCGACGCGTACACCCGGGGCGAGGTCGCCGACGAGCAGATGTCCGCGCTGGCCATGGCGATCCTGCTGCGCGGCATGACGCCCGCCGAGATCGCCCGCTGGACCGCCGCGATGATCGCCAGCGGGGAACGGCTGGATCTGTCCTCGGTGTCCCGGCCGACCGCCGACAAGCACTCCACCGGCGGCGTGGGCGACAAGATCACCTTGCCCCTCACTCCGCTGGTGGCCGCCTGCGGCGTGGCCGTGCCGCAGCTCTCCGGGCGCGGGCTGGGCCACACCGGCGGCACCCTGGACAAGCTGGAGTCGATCCCCGGCTGGCGGGCCCGGCTGAGCAACGACGAGTTCGTCGGCCAGCTGCGCGACATCGGCGGCGTGATCTGCGCGGCCGGTGAGGGCCTGGCACCCGCCGACCGCAAGCTGTACGCGCTGCGCGACGTCACCGGCACGGTCGAGGCCATCCCGCTGATCGCCAGCTCGATCATGAGCAAGAAGATCGCCGAGGGCACCGGCGCGCTGATCCTGGACGTCAAGGTCGGCTCCGGCGCGTTCATGAAGGACCTGGCCTCCGCACAGGAGCTGGCCCGCACCATGGTGCGGCTCGGCAAGGACAGCGGAGTCACCACGGTCGCTCTGCTCACCGACATGAGCACCCCGCTCGGCCTGGCCGTCGGCAACGCCAACGAGGTCGCCGAGTCGGTCGAGGTGCTGGCCGGCGGCGGACCGGCCGACGTGGTCGAGCTGACCCTGGCCCTGGCCCGGGAGATGCTGGCCGCGGCCGGAGTGGACGCCGACCCGGAGAAGGCACTGGCCTCCGGCGCGGCGATGGACAGCTGGCGCCGGATGATCCGGGCGCAGGGCGGCGACCCGGACGCGGCACTGCCGGTCGCGGCGCACACCGAGGAACTGCGGGCCACCGAGGACGGCGTGGTGACAGGCGTGGACGCGTACGGGGTGGGCATCGCCGCCTGGCGTCTCGGCGCCGGACGGGCCCGCAAGGAGGACCCGGTCAGCTTCGGTGCCGGCGTGCAGCTGAAGGTGAAGCCGGGCGACCGGGTCAAGGCCGGTGACGTGCTGCTCGAGCTGCGCGCCGACGACGAGTCGCGGATCCCGGTGGCGCGCGCCGAGGCCGCCGCGGCGATCACCGTCGGATCAGGGCCGACCACCTCTGTGCCGCTTCTCCTCGACCGCATAGCCTGACGCACCATGACGAAGGCCGCCCCTGATCCCCGCGCGGTTCGCGAGGCCAGTCTCGACGAGCTCGAGCGGCTCGGCCTGCCCATCCCCCCGCCCACGTTCCCGCTGGTCTGGGAGATGGGCGACACGGTCGAGCTGCGCCCGGTCGGCGAGCTGGAGGCGCGTGCCGTGGTGCTGCACGTCGTCGTGGCCCGCTGCTTCGGGATGCCCACCGAGGCGGCGATGAGCTGGCTGCTCGGCTCGCACCTGGTCGAGCTGGTCACCCCGCCGGAGTGGCAGTTCGTCGCCGGGGCCAAGGGCGATCACCGGTCGTTCGTCCTGCACCACGACGCGGTGTTCGCGCTGGCCTGGCTGCTCGGGCTGAGCCGGCACCTGGATCCCACGGTGCCGCCGGAAGAACGCATGATGCAGCAGATGCCGGACCTGCCGTCGGGGGAGAGCTTCTCGGCCTGGCGGTCCCGGTCGCTGGTCGCGGTCCGGGACGAGGCCGAGGCGGCGGTGCTGCTGGATCTGTACTACTGCCTGGACTGGGCCTTCCAGGAGTTGGAGAAGGCCGGCCGGCCGCTGCCCGGTGAGGTGGACAGCAACGCGATCGGCCAGCGGCGGTGGGCGCTGGAATGGGCGGTGGTCTTCCACGGGCCCTACCACGAGGACAAGCCGGCCGAGTGGGAGGAAGTCGACCTCTCGGTCTAGCGCCTGCGGTATGCGGATATCCGTACCGCGGTGGTGACGGTCGTGTCGGTGACGGTCAGGGTGTCGGCTTGAAGGTGGCGTGCGGAGGGTGTCATCCCGATCAGGGTGCGTGCCTCCTGCGCCGTCAGATCCGCCTTCGTCCGGATCTCTTCGCTGTCATCGAGTCGAAAGTGTTCGTCCAGGCTGTTGCCGACCCGGGCCGCCTTGTCCGGGTCGACCTGGATCAGCCCGTGTGCGCTGATCAGCTCGGTGAGATGGTCGGCGGCCGGGGTGACCACCAGCAGCACCCCGTCCGGGCGCAGCACCCGGTGGAACTCCGGGCCGTTACGGGGAGCGAAGACGTTCAGGATCACGGCGGCGCACGCGTCGGCGACCGGCAGCGGGCGCCAGAGGTCGGACAGCACCGCCGCGGCCCGCGGATGCGCGCGGGCGGCCCGGCGCAACGCGGGCTTGGAGACGTCCAGGCCGAGGCCGGTCGCGAGGGGCGAGGACTCCAGGAACCGGGCCAGATAATCGCCGGTCCCGACACCGGCGTCCAGCACCAGACCCTCGGTGGTGTGCCGGGCCAGCGCCCCGGCGATGAAGTCGTAGTGCCCGGCGGCCAGGAAACCGGCACGGTCGGCCACCATCTCGGCGGTGTCCCCGACATGCGGGAGACGGCCGGCGCTCAGATCCGCGTAGCCCTGCTTCGCCATGTCGAAGCTGTGCCCGCGCGGGCAGCGCAGCGCCCGGTCCTGCCGGCTGAGTGGTTCCCGGCACACCGGGCACCGCAGATACGGAATTGCTCCGTCGATCATCGCGGGCTTCCCTCTAGGCTCTTCTGATGGCTGGCATCGCACATTCCGACATCGTCAAGGCACCGAAGGTTCTGCTGCACGACCACCTGGACGGTGGTCTGCGGCCCGCCACCATCGTGGAACTCGCCGATGCGGTCGGCCACGAACTGCCGACCCGGGACCCGCAGCGGTTGGGCGAGTGGTTCGTCGCCGCGGCCGACTCCGGCTCGCTGGAACGGTACCTGGAGACCTTCGCGCACACCGTGGCGGTGATGCAGACCGTGGAAGGCCTGCACCGGGTCGCCAAGGAGTGCGCGCTCGACCTGGCCGCCGACGGCGTGGTCTACGCCGAGATCCGGTACGCCCCGGAACAGCACCTGGAACGCGGTCTGACCCTGGACCAGGTGGTCGAGGCGGTCGACGCCGGTTTCCGGGCCGGCAGCGCCGAAGCGGCCGAGTCGGGCACCCCCATCCGGATCGGCACCCTGATGACCGCGATGCGGCACGCCGCCCGGTCCCAGGAGATCGCCGAGCTCGCGGTCCGCTACCGCGACAGCGGCGTGGTCGGCTTCGACATCGCCGGCGCCGAGGCGGGCTTCCCGCCCACCCGGCACCTCGACGCGTTCGAGTACCTGCAGCGGGAGAACTTCCACTTCACCATCCACGCCGGTGAGGCGTTCGGCCTGCCGTCGATCTGGCAGGCGATCCAGTGGTGCGGCGCGGACCGTCTGGGGCACGGTGTCCGGATCGTCGACGACATCGACGGCACCCCCGCCGGCCCGAGCGCGGCGACCACCACCGGGGGGACGCAGTCGGCGCCGCCGGTGCTGGGGCGGCTCGCGGCGTACGTGCGGGACAAGCGGATCCCGCTGGAGATGTGCCCGTCGTCGAACGTGCAGACCGGCGCGGTCGCCTCGATCGCCGAGCACCCGATCAAGCTGCTGCACGATCTGCGGTTCCGCGTCACGGTCAACACGGACAACCGTCTGATGAGCGGGACATCGATGTCACGCGAGATGTCGCTGCTTGCGGATGAGTTCGGATGGGGCTGGACGGAGTTTCAGTGGCTCACGATCAACGCGATGAAGTCGGCATTCATCCCGTACGACGAGCGATTGGTGTTGATCAACGAGGTGATCAAGCCGGCGTACGCCAAGTTGGTGAGCTGAAGTCCGGCTTTTCACCATTTTCCCGGATAGGAACGAACGTACGTCAAAAGAAATCGACGGTCCGGCTTCGGGCCTCCGCCGTTCGGCTACACTGCCGCCTACAAAGCTGGCATAATCCGGCATCTCGCCTTGCCGATCGCAGGGAACCGAGCCATCGTTTACTGACCGCGATCGACTACGATCGGGACCCGGCCAGCCTGCGCCCACCCCCCAACGCCGCGCTGGCCGAGTGAGTGACCTTAAGAGATGTACAGCTTCACGAGCAGTGATGTCAGACCGGCGATGTCCAACTACGTAGTTGCAACATCGCGTCACACAACCGGTCCGTGTCCGCCTGCTCTTTCTCTTTGACACTTGTCATGATGGAATCTCGGGGGCCCGACGTCGGCGAGTCGGCCGTGTGCGGTGCCCGGCGAGCCGAATGCCGGGCCCGAATCAGGAGGACGGTGACGTGAGCAAGCGCCCCAATACGGCGAACGGCGTCATGTCGCGTCTGCGTCGACCTGCTGGTCGACTGCGAGACCTACCCATCTGGTCCAAGCTGGGCCTCATCATGCTGGTTCCCACCGTCGCCACGATCATCGTCGGCGTCAACGGCCTCCGGGACCACATCGACGAAGCCAGCAACGCGGAGCGCTCGCGGACCCTTGCCGTTCTGGCCAAGGAAGCAGGTGCTCTCGTCGACAACCTGCAGTCTGAGCGAACCTACGGCATCATGGTGGCCCTCTCTCAGAACGCGGACGCGAAGACCAAGGAAGCCGCGGTGAAGCTCTACAACGGCGTGCACGCCGATGTGGATTCCGCCAAGGGACCTTACGCACAGCAGAAGAGCTCTTTGGAGGACATCCCGGAAAACGTCGGCTTCCTGCTCCTTCGTCTGGACAACAACCTCACCGACCTTCCGGCGACCCGCAGCAAGGTCGCCGACGGTCAGGTCGACGAGTCCGGCGTCCGTGGCGAGTACGACAAGCTGATCGAGGACCTTCTCCAGGTCCGTGACGTCTCCGCGCAGCTCTCTGCGGACCAGGAGCTCGGCGATCACCTGCGCGCCGTGGCCGCGGTCTCCCGTGCCAAGGACTACACCGCCCAGCAGCGTTTCATCGGCCAGCAGATCGTGGCCAAGGGCGAGCTGGACAACAACCTCCGTGTCGCGTTCCTCCAGACGCAGACCGGATACGACCTGGCCTACGACACGATGACCGCGGTCGGCACCGCCGACGAGCAGGCTGTCTTCACCAACACGGTCACCGGCGCGGAGCAGGAACTGGCCGCGACGAACTACATCCTTCCGCTGATGGCGTTGCAGGGCGCGAACACCAAGAAGATCGCGTTCACCTCCCAGCAGTGGGAGGCGGCGATGAAGGGCTACAACGACCTCTTCCGTACGGTCGAGGTGCAGTTCGACGACAGCATCGTCACCGACGCCACCACCCTGCGCGACGACACCAACCGGCGAGTCCTGCTGGAGACGAGCATCCTGCTCGGCATGCTCCTGCTGGCCATCCTCTTCGCGTGGTTGGTCGCCCGGTCGATGGCCCGGTCGCTGCGCGAGCTGCGTCAGGGTGCCCTCGCGGTCGCCCAGTTCGGTCTGCCCCACGCGGTGGAGCGACTGCGTGACCCGGCGCTCTCCGCGTCGCTCACGCCGGCCCAGGTGGCCGACCAGATCGCCGAACCACTGCCGGTCCGCAGCCGTGACGAGTTCGGGCAGGTGACCGAGGCGTTCAACGCGGTTCACCTCGAGGCGGTGCGCACCGCGGCCGAGCAGGCCGCACTGCGTGCCTCCGTCGCGACGATGTTCGTCAACCTCGCCCGTCGTTCACAGATCCTGGTCGACCGGCTCATCGGTCACCTGGACCGCCTGGAGCGCGGCGAGGAGGACCCGGACCGTCTGGCCGAGCTCTTCCAGCTCGACCACCTGGCCACCCGAATGCGCCGTAACGACGAGAACCTCCTGGTCCTCGCCGGTGCGGACTCCACCCGTGTGCAGCGCGAGCCGGCTGCTCTGATCGACGTGCTGCGCGCCGCGCAGTCCGAGGTCGAGCACTACACCCGGATCGAATTCGGCATGATCGACCGGGAGATCGAGGTCTCGGCGCACGCCGTCAACGACATGGTCCACCTGGTCGCCGAGCTGTTCGACAACGCGACCGCGTTCTCCCCGCCGAACTCGCACGTCCTCGTCGAGGCGCGCCGGGTCGGCGACAACGCGATCCTCTCGGTCGAGGACCACGGCATCGGCATCAGCCGTGACCAGCTCCGCGACCTGAACGAGCGTCTGGCCAACCCGCCGACGGTGGACGTCGCCGTCTCCCGCATGATGGGCCTGGTCGTGGTCGCCCGGCTGGCCAACCGGCACGGGGTCCGGGTCGAGCTTCGGCCCGCCGACCGCGAACGCGGTACTGTCGCTGAGGTGGGTCTGCCTGTGTCCGTCCTCGCCGCCGCGGCTTCCGCCCGCGTGCAGTCGAGTGTCGGCCTCGACGCGCCCCCGCAGCAGCAGGCGATGCCCTCCTTCGGCGAGCCCCTCGCCCTGGAGAGCGGCCGGGGTGGTTTCCCGACCGGCGCTCGCCCGTTCGACCCGATGAACGGCTCCGGTGGCTTCAACGGTGGCGGCTCCAACGGCGCCGTGCCGGCCTGGTCCGACCTCACCGGTGCTGCTCCGTCCGGCTTCGCCGGGCTCAACGGCAACGGCAACGGCGGCGGCTCCAACGGTTTCGGTGGCGGTGCCCCGTCCAACGGTTTCGGTGGCGCTCCCTCCAACGGTTTCGGTGGCGGTGCCCCGTCGAACGGCTTCGGCGGCCCCCCGTCGAACGGTTTCGGTGGCGGTGCTCCCTCCAACGGTTTCGGTGGCGCTCCGTCGAACGGTTTCGGTGGCGGCAACGGCGCCAACGGTTCGGCCAACGGCTTCCACGGCCCGCGCAGCAACGAGGTCATCCCGCCGCTGCCGGCCGGCCCGGCCGGCAGCAGCCCGCAGGGTTTCGCCGGTCTCGACGAGCTCCAGCAGCGGCGCAACACCGAGTTCCAGCGTCCGGTCGACAACGACGTCAACGGCTTCGGGACCACCATCCCGCGGCAGCTGCCGCCGAGCCCCGACCAGGGCCGGAACCCGTTCGTCCCGCCGGTCTCGGCGCCTCCGGTGCCCTCCGCGCCTCCGGTGCAGTCGGCTCCGCCGGTCTCCCCGGCCGCGCCGTATGCTCCGCAGGTCCCCACGGCGTTCTCCGGACCGCCGGCCGACCAGCGCAACCCGTTCGCCTCGGCGCCGCCGGCCTGGCCGCCGGTCGCCGCGGACCGGGACGCCACCCCGCACGTGCCGGAGAACCTTTCGGCCGCGCTGGACATGACGGCCGAGATCCCGCGCTACCGCCCGGACAACTACGAGCCGCAGCCGCAGGTGGCCCCGCCCACCAACCCGCAGACCGCGCCGGTTCCGGCGTCGGCTCCGCCGGCAGCGGAGGTCCACGCGACCGCCGCCGCTCAGATCGCCCAGGCCACGGGCCGGCAGCCGGAAGGTTCCGTTCCGTTCGCCGACGAGACGATGGAGCTGCCGATCTTCCGGGAGCTCGAGTCGGCGTGGTTCACCACGGCCCGCACCGAGCCGTCGCGACCGGTCGCCTCCGGCACCGGTGACGAAGCGGTCGTCTCGCAGCGCATCCCCACGGGTGAGCCGGTCCGTGTGGCGGCACCGGCCGCCCCGCAGCAGGTGCAGCAGCCGGCCCCCGCACCCGCACCCGAGGTGCGCAGGCTCGACCCGACTCCGGTCGGCGCGCCGGCGGCGGCCCCCGCGTATGCCGGTGGTGACGGCGCTTCGGCGTCCAACCCTTGGCGTACGGCAGCAGACGACGGCTGGTCGGCCGCCGCGAAGGCAGCCGAGGCACCGGTCGATACCACGACCACGGCGGGCCTGCCGAAGCGCACGCCGATGGCTCAACTCGTCCCCGGCGGTGTCGACCGGGGCGGCACGTCCGTCCAGCGCCGCTCGCCTGAGGGGGTGCGCGGTCTCCTGTCCGCGTACCACCGGGGTGTTCAGCGTGGTCGCACCAAGGAACAATCGACCAACCTGGAGGAGACTCCAGGAGGGCAGCAGCCCTCGCAGGCTGGCAAGGAGCATGAGGCATGACATCTACGCAGGATCTCGGTTGGCTTCTGGCCAACTTTGCCGACCGCGTTCCCGGGGTCGCGCACGCGATTGCGGTCTCCGCCGATGGCCTGCTCCTGGCGGCCTCTCGGGACCTTCCGCGAGACCGTGCCGACCAGCTGGCGGCGATCGCGTCCGGCCTGGTTAGCCTTACCCAGGGCGCGGCTCGATGCTTCGAGGGCGGCGCTGTTCTGCAGACGGTCGTCGAGATGGACAACGGTTTCCTGTTCCTGATGTCCATCTCCGATGGCTCTTCCTTCGCGGTGCTCGCAGCACGCAGCTGCGACGTCGGGCAGGTGGGCTACGAGATGGCCCTCCTGGTCGACCGCGTCGGAGAGGCTCTGACCCCCGCGCCGCGTTCCGCGGCCGGGGTACTGGGCTGAATCGGCAGTGTGCCGGCACCAGTCGGCCACTGTCGGAAACTTTGGTAACCAATACACTTCGAGGGGCCGAGGGAGGGGTTGACGGTGACTATGCCCGAACGCGATGAGCCGACTGGCGCGCTGGTCAGGCCGTACGCCGTGACCCGCGGTCGGACCCGTCCGAAGCTTGAGATAGCGCTGGAAGCGCTGGTCGAGACAACCGTGCGCGGCCGTTCCGGGATAAGCCGCGGCGGGCAGGGTGGAAGCGAGCATCAGTACATCGCGGCGATGTGCGACGGCGGCCGAGTTCAGTCGCTGGCCGAGATCGCCGCACGCATGCAACTGCCGCTCGGTGTGGCACGTGTGATCGTCGCCGATATGGCCACTGATGGCCTGGTCGCGGTCTACGAGCCCACCTCGCTGGAAGACGAGACCGACGCGGTAGGCACGGAACTGCTGGAAAGGGTGCTGAGTGGACTTCGCAGGCTCTGACATGTCGCACCGTCCCGCTGCGGGACGCGTGACATCGGCGAAGATTGTCATCGCCGGTGGCTTCGGCGTCGGTAAGACGACGCTGGTGGGATCGGTCTCGGAGATCACCCCGCTGACCACTGAGGCCATCATGACCTCGGCCGGTGTGGGTGTTGACGACAACCGGCAGGTTCCGGGGAAGATGACCACTACGGTGGCCATGGACTTCGGCCGGATCAGCATCGATCGCGACCTGATTCTGTACCTGTTCGGAACCCCTGGCCAGACGCGTTTCTGGTTCATGTGGGACGAACTGGTGCGGGGCGCGATCGGTGCAGTCGTCATGGTGGACACGCGTCGGCTTGCCGACTGCTTTGCCGCCATCGACTTCTTCGAGCACCGGCGCCTGCCGTACCTGATTGCGATCAACTGCTTCGACGGCATGCAGTATCACAACGCGCAGGACGTTCGAGACGCGCTGGCGATCTCGAGCGACGTGCCCGTGGTGAGCTGTGACGCCCGCAACCGCGAATCGACGAAGAACGTCCTCATCTCCCTCGTGGAGTATGTGCTGACGATGCGTCGGACGCGCGCGGTCGCCCCCGCCTGACAGACGGTTGAAGCCCCGCTCCGCGAGTCGGAGCGGGGCTTCTGCGCGCCCGCAGACAGGTCCGTTCCGCACTCGATCACTCACTCAAGGTAACCGATCCGGTCGAGAACGGCGACCGGGCCGCGGCAGCGGTTCGGCTGCCCGCACGGTGCCTGCCCGTCCGGGAACCCGCGCCCAGCACCGGCGCCATCCGCTACGTGACACCGGGCGGCCGTTCCCGAACCAGTCCGCCCCGCGGATCTCCGGCTCATCCTCGCCGGGAGAGGCGGTCCTGTTCCGCAGGAGACGGCCCAGGAGCCGATGAGGCTCGCATAGCCCCTACACGAGGGTGTCCAGCCCCGGAACGCGCTTCACGGAGGATCTCAGCGCCCGCAGAGCCGGAAGCCTGCTCGTGTAGGCGCCCCGCCTCGGTACGTTCTCGGTATGGCAACTGCGGACGCTGACCTGATCGCGGTGACGTTGAGAGTCAGGGATTGGCTGTCGCTCATGGGTGTGATGGACAACGCCATCTCCGACGCGGTCGAAGACGGCGATCCCGACGACATCGTGCCGATTGCTGATCGGGTGCGGACAGCGGCCGGATCCAGCGCGTACGAGACCAACGACAGGCAGCTCCCGCACGACCAACTGATCAGGGTCGGACTCTCGTCATCCGACTGGCGCTTCACCCTGCGCACGCTGGCCGAATGGGCCGAAGCGGCGGAGGACGTGGCTCCCGACCCCGACCCCGACCTCCGCGGCCCTTCCGAGCGTGAGCTGATCTCCGGCATCACCGTGCAGCTACCCGCGGCATTCGCGCCGCCGGCGTAGGTGTGACGTCCAGCGGCCGGGCTCGTGGCTCCTCTCCTGTGCCTGGGAGTTCCCATGACGAATCCTGTGCCTGGGGGGTCCCATGACGAACGTTGAGCTGATCGACCGGCTGATCGAGGAGACGACCCCGGCACCTGACCGGCGTAGCGGCTGCGCCCGTCCAGGGCACCTCCCCGTGTTCGACGACTGCGGACCCGTCACGTATCCGGACCTCGGCGGGCGGTGTCGTCATGAACGGCGAGGAGGGCGGCCCGGTGCGGCCGGCTGAGCGCGACTTCGCGACCCGTACTCCCACGCCGATGGTCCCGTCGAGGAATGACGTAGGGGCGCGACCCGGTGAAGGTCGCGCCCCTACGAAACGAACTGACTGGGTGACGCCTGTCAGCGGCCGCCCAGGCCCGCATTGTTGTTGCGGTAGTCGTCGGCCGGCTGGCCGTCGCGGGTGAAGTCCCAGCCTCCGGCTGCCTCACGGCCCGGACGACCGCCCATCGCGAAGCCGCCGATCTCCTGTCCGCGACGCCAGCCGCGGAAGTAGCCGGTGGTGTGTGCGGCGATCGAGGCCGCGTCGCGGACGATGCGGACCGGGCGTTCCTCGCGCAGGGCCGTCGAGCCGGGGACCAGGTTGGCCTGGGGCACCCGTTTCGGCAGGCCGGCGTTGGTCTCGGCGGCGACGGCAGGGGTTGCCGCCTTCTCCGCCGCGCGCCAGGCGCTGTCGTTCGGGTTGGACCACTCGACGCCTTCGGGCTCTTCGGTGCCGCCGGTGAACCAGGCCGAGCGGGCCGCCGCGAAGATCAGCAGGCCTTCGTCGCCGGTGTCCGAGGAGACCGGCGGGGTGGCGCTGCGGTCCAGTGCGGTGACCTTGTTGCTGAGCACGACCGGTTCGTCGTCGACGAGGCGCAGCGGCGGGGTGGTGCCACCCCGGGTGCCGGCGCCGTTGCCTTCGGCGATGAGCCGCAGGGACGGCGGCTCTTTCGGCATGTCCTGCCACGGCGGTTTGACGCGGCTGGCGGAGGCGGGCGAGCTGATCGGGGCGGCCGCCGGCGTGGGCCGGGACGGGGGTGCCTCGTCGCCGCTGCTGTTCATCAGCGGCCAGTTCGCCCGGGATCCGGGTTCCGGGGTGTCCTGGGTGGGCCGCGGGTTGGGCATCGGCAGGCTGAAGTCGGTCGGCCCGCTGGGGGCCGTGCCGTTGGTGGCCGCCGGTGTCCGCGTGTTCGGCCGGGACGGGATGACCGTGCGCTGACGTTCGGAGCGGGCCCGGGTGAGTTCCGCGTTGGTGAGCGTCGGGCGGAACGGCTCGCCCGCCTCGGCGGGGGTCGCCTTGCCCGGCGGGGTCGACGTCGGGGCGCCGGGGATGCGGGATCCCGGGGGTGTCGACGTCGGGGCGCCGGGGAGCAGGGTGCCGGGCGGGGTCGACGACGGGGCTCCGGGGATCCGCGAGCCGGGCACCGGACGGGTCCCCGGGGTGATCGGGGTCATGCCGGGCGGGGGCGGCGGCACCGAGACCGGACGGTTGCCCGGCAGGGTGGCGCGGCCGGGCAGGCCGTTGGCGGCGGCCGGGGCGACCGGCGGGGCGGTGATCGGGTCCGGGGCGACCGGCGGTGTGGTCAGCGCCCGCGGCGTGGCCGGTCCGCTGCCGGTGGTGGCCGGTTCGGGGCGTCCGCGACGGCCGAAACGGCTGCTGTCCGAGGGCATGCCGACCGGCGGCACCGACGTGGGTTCGGCGGCCCGGCGTCCGGCGGAGCGACGGCCGAGGGCGGCGCTGAGTCCGGGCGGGGTGGCCCGGGCGTTGAGGGTGCCGACCAGGGCCGTGCAGGCGGCGTCGCTGGCGCGGACCGCGGCGATGGCCTGGCGGACCGAGTCGGCGGCTGCCGGGGCCAGCGACTTGTTGACCCCACCGCGGCGGGGTGACTCGCTGATCGCGACCTGCAGTGCGGTGACCGCGGCGATCATCTGGTCCTCGGAGCCCGCTCCGGTGCGGATCAGCTCGGCGACGATCTCCTGGGTGATCTGGGAGGTGTCGCTGCGGCCGGTGATCCGGCCCGGCTCGGGGATCGCGTCGAGGACGGCGAGGGCCAGCGGGTGGGCCGGGTCGGGGTACGCCCGGAGGGCGGCCGGATAGAGCTCACGCAGGACCTCACGCAGCGCGGTCGCGGCGGAGTTGCGTCCGACGAGCATCGCGACGTGCGCGGCCAGGACGGGTTTGTAGCTGACCAGCTCACGGGGCGTGGGCAGGTTTATCGCGGCGATCGCCCCGGCCTGCAGTGCGCGGGCCAGTCCGACGGCGCGCCGGGCGGCGGCCGGCGCGGCGATCTCCTCGGGGGAGTCGTCGTCGGAGAAGCGTTCGGCGAAGTTGTCCGCGTCGTCGTCGTCGACGACGACGAGTGGGCGGCCCGCCGCGGTGAGCAGCGAGGTGACGACGTGGTCGTCGCTGTCGGCGGCGACGGCGGCCTCGCTGAAGCCGGTCGTCCGTTCCACGAGGAGCGTGCCCAGCTGGGAGTATCCGGCAGGGTCGTCGCTGATCTCATGGACGCCGAGCAACCGGCCTGCGTCGTCCACCACGGCGATGGTCAGCGGTGCGGTCGTGGCCGATCGCACCGAATCATCAGCCGACGCCAGACCGCAGTAAACGCGCACGAGCGCCACGGCGTCGTCCTCCTCCCCGGGACTGCTGCTTCTCTCTGGCCAAGAATTGATGTTCCCCGGTAATCGGTCAGTCACGCCAGTCCACAGCGGCAGAGATCTTGCCGATGACCGAGCGCCAGCCCAGGCTGGCCTGCTGGGCGCCGATCTTCTTCAGGCGGCGGCGACCGAAGAATCCGCCCATGCCGCCGTTCTCGGCGGCGCGGAGGGACTCGTCGAGGTCGTCGAGCGGCGAGCCGGGCGACAGCGCCAGGATCACCGGCTTGAGGCGGAGTCCGTATCCCAGGTCCCGGGCCACCTCGCCGGCGGCGATGAGCAGCGGTAGGTCCCAGGTGTCGTGTCCGCCGCGCAGGTTCTCCACCACGAGGTCGAGCTCGTAACGGTCCTCCGGCCGCGGGTCGATGTCGCTCGACTGTACCCGCTCGGCCAGGTCACCCCAGGTGTCCAATTGTGCGAGATCGTGCGGAGCACCCGAACGAAGGAAGGAGACGAGCGATTCGGCGCTCTTGAACGCGAGCAGCCGGCCCTTGTGGCTGAGGAAGACGGGTACCTCCTCGTCGTCCGACTGCTTGGCGGCCTCGTCCGGCTCGTCCTCGAAGTCGGCCGGGTCGGGCTCGTCGGCGGCCTTTTCGGCGCTGTCCTTGTCCGTCTCGCCCTGGGCGAGGAGAGCTTCGTACTCCTCGTCGACGATGACCTCTTCCTCCTCCTCGGCGGCCTTGCGGCGGGCCTCGAAGGGGTCGTCCTCGTCGACCACGAGCTCGGTCGGGGTGATCTCGGACACCTTGCGGTATGCCCGCAGGGTCAGGCCCACCCCGCCGGGCAGTGCGATCTCCACCGGCTCGACTCGGACCTGCTCCCAGAGCTCACGCCCGGAAAGGCCCTCGGAGGTGGCCTCGGAGGTCGCCTCGGGCTCGTCGGACTGGCTGGTCAACTTGGACCTCCGGGTGATCTGGGGGTGGCGGGGACGGGTGAGACTCTGGGCACACACCCTAGTCGGCAACGCTGTGTGACAGCGGCCCCGTCCCTCGCGCCATTCGAAGAAGTACCGCTAGTACCCCTTCGGGTGCCAGACAGTCTTGGTCTCCAGGAGTGCGGTCATCGGCCGCAGTCCGGGGTCGGCATCGAAGCCGCTGGAGCCCGCCGGCGGGCGGATCACCCGTTTCAGGGTTCCGGCGGCGTCCCGTTCCAGTTCGGCGGCGAGTTCCCCGGGTTCGGCGCCGGTCAGGTCGAGGGCGTTGACGTCGGCGTGGGTGGCGAGCCAGGGCGCGGTCTCCGGGTACCGGCCGGTGAGGATGTTCACCACGCCGCCGGGTACGTCCGAGGTGGCCAGCACCTCGGCCAGGGTGATGGCGGTCTGCGGTTCGGGTGCGAGCACGACCGTGGTGTTGCCGGTGACGATCGCCGGGGCGATCACGCTGACCAGGCCGAGCAGCGAGGTGGGCGCGATCACGGCGACGACGCCGGTCGGCTCGGGCGTGGAGACGTTGAGGAAGGGCCCGGCGACCGGATTGGCGCCGCCGGCCACCTGGGCGATCTTGTCGGACCAGCCCGCGTACCAGACCCAGCGGTCGACGGCGGCGTCCAGCTCGTCGCCGGGCACCTTGAGCGCCTTGAACTCGGCGCGGCGGGCCTGGAGCATCTCGGCGATCCGGTACAGGACCTGCCCACGGTTGTACGCGGTCGTCCCGGACCAGCCGCCGAACGCGGCCCGGGCGGCGACCACCGCGTCGCGGGCGTCCTTGCGGGAGGCCAGGGCCACGTTGTCGCCGTTCACCACGAAGGTCCGTCCTGACTCGCTGCGCGGGAACTTTCCGCCGATGAAGAGCTTGTACGTCTTGCGGACGGTCAGGCGGGTCGACGACTTAGGCAAGGTAGGCCTCCAGACCGTGCCGGCCGCCTTCACGGCCGTACCCCGACTCCTTGTAACCGCCGAACGGCGACGCCGGGTCGAACTTGTTGAAGGTGTTGGCCCAGATCACGCCGGCCCGGAGACGGCCGGCGACGGCGAGGATCCGCGATCCCTTCTCCGACCAGATCCCGGCGGAGAGCCCGTAGGGGGTGTTGTTGGCCTTCTCGACGGCTTCGGCCGGGGTTCGGAAGGTCAGCACCGACAGCACCGGTCCGAAGATCTCCTCGCGGGCGATCCGGTGGGCCTGGGTCACCCCGGTGAAGATCGTCGGGGCGAACCAGAAGCCCCGGTCGGGCAGCGGGCAGTCCGGCGACCAGCGTTCCGCGCCCTCCGCTGACCCTATTTCCGACAATTCGGTAATGCGGGCCAACTGCGCGGCGGAATTGATCGCGCCGACGTCGGTGTTCTTGTCCAGCGGGTCACCGACGCGCAGGGTGGTCATCCGGCGTTTCAGCGCGGTGAGGAAGTCTTCGGCGACGGATTCCTGCAGCAGCAGCCGTGAACCGGCGCAGCAGACGTGCCCCTGGTTGAAGAAGATGCCGTTCACCACACCCTCGACCGCCTGGTCGATCGGCGCGTCGTCGAAGACGATGTTGGCGGCCTTGCCGCCCAGTTCGAGCGTGACCCGCTTGCCGGTGCCGGCCACCGCCGCGGCGATCTCCCGGCCGACGTCGGTCGAGCCGGTGAAGGCCACCTTGTCGACGTCCGGGTGCCGTACCAGGTGGGCCCCGGTCCCGCCCGCGCCGGTCACGATGTTGACCACACCCGCCGGCAGTTCGGCCTGCCGGCAGACGTCGGCGAAGAACAGCGCGGAGAGCGGTGTGGTCTCGGCCGGTTTGAGCACCACCGTGTTGCCGGTGGCCAGCGCGGGCGCGACCTTCCAGGCCAGCATCAGCAGCGGGAAGTTCCACGGGATGACCTGTCCGGCCACCCCGACCGGGCGCGGATCCGGGCCGAAGCCCGCGTACGCCAGCTTGTCCGCCCATCCCGCGTAGTAGAAGAAGTGTGCCGCCACCAGTGGCAGGTCGACGTCGCGGGACTCCCGGATCGGCTTGCCGTTGTCCAGCGACTCCAGGACGGCCAGCTCACGGGACCTCTCCTGGATGATCCGGGCGATCCGGAACAGGTACTTCGCCCGTTCCGCCCCGGGCAGCGCGGACCACGTGGTGAAGGCGCGCCGGGCGGCGGCGACCGCGCGGTCCACGTCCTCCGGGCCGGCCGCGGCGACCTCGGCGAGCACCTCCTCGGTGGCCGGGTTCACGGTCGGGAAGGTGCCGCCGTCCTTGGCGGGTTCGAACGCGCCGTCGATGAACAGCCCGTAGCAGGAGGCGAGGGAGACGACGGAACGGGACTCCGGTGCGGGTGCGTACGAGAACATCGGCCTCAGTCCAGGGTGACGTAGTCCGGGCCGGCGTAGTGGCCGGTGGCGATCTTGGAACGCTGCATCAGCAGGTCGTTGAGGAGTGAGGACGCCCCGAACCGGAACCAGTCCGGGCTGAGCCAGTCGGAGCCGGCCGTCTCGTTGATCAGCACCAGGTACTTGATCGCGTCCTTGGTGGTCTTGATGCCGCCGGCCGGTTTCACCCCCACCTGGCGCCCGTGGCGGTCCCGGAAGTCACGGACCGCCTCCAGCATGACCAGCGTGATCGGCAGGGTGGCGTTGACGGCGACCTTGCCGGTGGAGGTCTTGATGAAGTCGGCCCCGGCGAGCATGGCCAGCCAGGAGGCGCGCCGCACGTTGTCGTAGGTGGCCAGCTCGCCGGTCTCCAGGATCACCTTGAGATGGGCGTCACCGGCGGCCTGTTTGACCGCGACGATCTCGTCGGACACCGCCCGGTAGTCGCCGGCCAGGAACGCGCCCCGGCTGATCACCATGTCGATCTCGTCGGCGCCGGCCGCGACCGCGGCCCGGGTGTCGGCCAGTTTCACCTCGAGCGGCGCCTGGCCGGACGGGAAGGCGGTGGCGACGCTGGCCAGGTGCACCCCGGAGCCGGCGAGCGCGGCGGCGGCCACCGGCACCATCGAGGGGTAGACGCAGATCGCGCCGACCGAGGGGCAGGACGGGTCGGTGGGGTCCGGCCGGATGCCCTTGGCGCAGAGGGCGCGCACCTTGCCCGGGGTGTCGGCGCCTTCCAGGGTGGTCAGGTCGACCATCCGGACGGCCAGGTCGATCGCGGCGGCCTTGGCGTCCGCCTTGATCGAGCGGGTGGCCAGCATCGCGGCCCGGGCCTCCACGCCCACCTCGTCGACGCCGGGTAAACCGTGCAGGAAGGCCCGAAGGTCAACCGGAGTGGTCGCCGTCACAGTCATGAAACCGATTCTAAGCAGGCCGCCGACTGTTGACCTTGGGTCAACGGTAGGTTGGGCCCGTGGACGTCCTTGTCGTAGATCATCCGTTGGCTCAGACCCGGCTCACCGCGATGCGCCGTACCGAGACCGAGTCCGGCGTCTTCCGCGCCTCGCTGCACGAGCTGACCACGATGGTGGTCTATGAGGCGGCCCGGCTCTTCGCCGTCGAGAAGTACCGCATCGAGACGCCGGTCGCGCCCACCGAGGGCACCCGCCTGGCGAACCCGCCGCTGATCGTCCCGGTGCTGCGCGCCGGTCTGGGCATGGCCGACGCCGCGCTCGGCCTGCTCCCCGAGTCGTCGATGGGGTTCGTCGGTCTGGCCCGTGACGAGGAGACGCACGAGCCGCGGGCCTACATGGAGTCGCTGCCGGCCGACCTCACCGGCCGGCCGGTGCTGGTCCTCGACCCGATGCTGGCCACCGGCGGCTCGCTGCTGCACTGCTGCAAGCTGCTCGCCGACCGTGGCTGCACCGACATCATCGTCTGCTGCGTGCTGGCCGCGCCGGAGGGCGTCGAGCGCCTGAAGGACTCGGGTCTGCCGCTGCGCCTGATCACCGCGTCGATCGACGAGGGTCTCAACGAGAAGGCCTACATCGTCCCCGGCCTCGGTGACGCCGGCGACCGCCAGTTCGGCGGCATGCGCCGCTTCTGATCCACCCCGCGGTGCCCGGGCCGGGCGTTCCGCTTCCTCCTTCTTCTCTTGTACGCGCGGAGCGCCCCGATCCTTCTTCCGAGGCGATCGGGGCGCTCCGTGCGTACAGTCAAAGGGTGTGGTAGTTCCAGCCGACCGCCTTGCCGTCGGCGAAAGGCATCACGCCGTGGAACACCCGGGGTTCGTCGTCGAAGACCAGGGGCAGGAAATGCCGGTCCGACTCCCACATCGGCACCCGTCCGGCCAGCACCTCGTCGATCTCGATCCAGTGCAGGCTGCCCTCGGGGTTGTCGGTGTGCGGCGTGCCGGCCCAGGCGGAGATCCGGAACAGGAACCCGAACCAGTTCTCCCCGTCGCGCCCGAATCCGGGCCAGGAGATGGTGCCGGCGAGCGTGATCTCCTTGCACTCGATGCCGGCCTCTTCGAGGATCTCCCGTTCCAGTCCGGCGACGATGTCCTCACCGGGTTCGAGCTTGCCGCCGAGGCCGTTGTAGTAGCCGTAATGGAGATCGTCGGGGCGGGTGTCGCGGCGGATCATCAGGATCCGGCGGCGATCGGGGGAGAGGACGTAACCGAGCGTCGCGACGATGGCCTGCACGCTGTCAAGGCTAGAACATGCGGGCAGGTGACAAATCCCCCACTGACCTGCATACGGTGATGAACGGTACTCACATCGGGGGTTTCCGGTCTGCTAACGTTCGCCGGACAGCCGGCGCATAGAGTATTCGCTCGGGTCACGCCTGAGTACAGATCGCCGTCCCCGTTCCCGGGCATTGAAATCAGGAGGGTCACGGGATGGATTCCGTGCTGAGCGTCGTCGTCCCGATCTACAACGTGGCGGCCTACCTCGATGAATGCTTGGACTCGATCGCCGCTCAGTACTACTCGAACCTTGAAGTGATCATGGTCGACGACGGGTCGACCGACGAGAGTGGCGAGATCGCCGCGCGCTTCGCCGATCGTGACTCTCGGTTCAAGTTGGTGACGAAGGAGAACGCCGGCCTGGGTGCCGCGCGCAACACCGGTGTCGAGCACGCGACCGGTGAGTTCCTGATGTTCGTCGACAGTGACGACGTCGTGCCGCCGGCCGCCGTCGAGCTGCTGATCGCCTCGATCTCCGAGACCGGCTCCGACTTCGCCTCCGGCAACGTGATGCGCCTCAACAGCAAGGGCGTGCACCAGTCCGCCCTGCACCGCGCCGCGTTCGCCACCACCGTGCTGCGCACGCACGTCAGCAAGCAGTCCAACCTGATGGACGACCGCACCGCGTGGAACAAGGTGTTCCGCCGCTCGTTCTGGGACCAGCACAAGCTGGCCTTCCCGGAGGGCGTGCTCTACGAGGACACCCCGGTCACCGTGCCCGCGCACGTGCTCGCCAAGAGCGTCGACGTGCTCGACGTGCCGGTCTACTACTGGCGCGAGCGCGAGGGCCAGAGCAAGTCGATCACCCAGCGGCGTGACGAGGTCCGCGGCTTCATCGACCGGCTGGCCGGCGTGGAGCAGGTGAGCCGGTTCCTGGCCAAGCGCAAGCAGCACAAGATCAAGCGGATCTACGACGCCTCGGCGCTGGCCGGCGACCTGATGATCTTCATGCGTGAGCTGCCGAAGGTCGACGACGAGTACCGAAAGATCTTCCTGGACGGCTGCAACCGCTTCCTGGACACCGTCGACCCGCGGGTCTTCGACGAGCTGACCGCCGCCCAGCGGGTGCTGTGGCGGCTGGTCGCCAACCGGATGATGCCCGAGCTGCTGGAGATGATCCCGACCGTCCGGTCGCGGCACCGCATCGTCCGCAAGGGCCTGCGGCGGTACCACAAGCTGATGTTCCTCGAGGAGCGCCTGCCGAACGTGCCGCGCACGCTCTTCCTGGCCGGCACCCCGCGCCCGCGGACCCGGCTGCACGACGCCCAGTGGCGCGAGAACAAGCTGGTCCTGCGCGGCCACGCGTTCATCCCCGGCCAGGCCGCCGCGCACGCCTGGACCACCACACGACTGCTCTGGCTGCGCGACGCCGAGGGCCGCCGCACCAAGCGCCAGCCGCTGTCGAACCAGAAGTGCCTGGACGCCTCGGCGGTGCACGGCAGCCAGACCATCTCCTACGACTGGTCCGGCTTCGAGGCCGAGATCGACGTGCAGG
The DNA here is from genome assembly GCF_000962825.1 of Actinoplanes rectilineatus. GTDB lineage: Bacteria > Actinomycetota > Actinomycetes > Mycobacteriales > Micromonosporaceae > Actinoplanes > Actinoplanes rectilineatus. Next base: position 44,734 of record NZ_JZKF01000003.1, on the reverse strand, counting down.
CGCTGCGCGGCGACGACGGCAAGTGGCACGACGGCATCTGGACCGTCGTGGTGGGCGTCCTCGGACTGGGCCAGAAGAGCAAGGGCCCGCTGACCGTCGGCGAGCACGCCAACCCGGTCCGGCTGACCAGCATGTACGTCGACAAGGACGTGCGGATCACCCCGGTCGTCACCAACGGCAAGTTCCAGCTGCACGTGGAACACGTCGGCGCCCGGATCACCGGCGGCTCGCTGGAGGGCGACGCCATCGAGATCCGCGGCGAGGTGACCGGCGCGAACCGCAAGCCGGCCACCGCCCGCCTGTCGCGCACCTCGGGCATCGTCTGGCACAGCTACCCCGTCGAGATCCAGGGCGACAAGTTCGCGTTCCGGGTGCCGGTCGCCGACCTGCAGGAGCCGGGTGTCGAGACGGCGCAGCTGCTGCCCGGCGAGCCGGGCGAGCGCTGGGACGTCGAGCTCTCCGCCGGCGACGACCACAGCGCGCCGATCCGGCTGGCCCTGCACGACTACTTCACGTTCCCCCCGCAGTACCTCGACCACCGCACGGTCACCCTGGTCTCCGACCGCAAGGGTCACCCGGTGCTCACCGCCCTGCCGTCGATGCCGGTGATCACCGGCGTCACCGCGGCCGGTGGCGGGTTCCGGCTCAGCGGCACCCTGCCGCCGCAGGGCGACTGGAGCGAGTTCCAGCTCGTCGTGCGGTACTCCAACGCCCGCGAGACGCGGTACTTCCCGGTCGTCGTCGACGGCGACACCTGGCAGCTCGACCTGGACCCGTTGCAGGTGCCGAGCTTCGGCTGGAACATCCGGCTGCGCGTCGGCACCTGGGACCTCTACCACCGGGTCGGCGAGGACGGGCCGGTCGCCCCGCTGCCGCTGGCCGCCGCCGCGATGGAGAACCTGCCGCTGTCGCACCCCACCGACCAGCAGCGGGTCACCCTCGAGTGGTACTACCCCGACCAGCGGGCCCTGGTCCGGGTCCGGACCGCGCTGACCGACGAGGAGCGCGGCAAGGCGAACGGCTACCGCAGCCGCACCGAGTTCTACCCGCGGATGCGCAAGGCGCCGCTGCGCGACGTCGTGCTCTACAACAGCTTCACCGGCCGGCAGTACTCCGACAGCCCGCGCGCGGTGCACGAGGAACTGGTCCGCCGGGACCTGCCGCTCGGCCACCTGTGGGTGGTCACCGACGGCCAGGCCGCCATCCCGGACAGCGGGCGGGCCGTCGGCCTGTGGCGCCGGGAGTGGTACGAAGCCCTCGCCACCAGCCGGTACATCGTCACCAACCAGCACCTGCCCGGCTGGTTCGAGCGCCGCCCCGGCCAGGTCGTGATCCAGACCTGGCACGGCACCCCGCTCAAGCGGATCGGCTTCGACATCGAGGACCTGCACTTCGCCGACAAGCAGTACTTCGAGAAGCTCGAGAACGAGTCGAAGAACTGGAGCCACCTGGTCTCGCCGAACACGTTCAGCACGCCGATCCTGCGGCGGGCGTTCCGGTTCCCCAACGAGATCCTCGAGGTCGGCTACCCGCGTAACGACGTGCTCTTCCTGGAGGGGGAGAAGCGGGACGCGATGGTCGCCGACGTGCGCCGGCGGATCGGCCTGCCGGACGGCAAGAAGGTCGTGCTGTACGCGCCGACCTGGCGTGACGACGAGTACTACCGCGGCGGCTCGTACAAGATGACGATGATGCTGGACCTGGACGACGCCCGGGAACGGCTCGGCGACGACCACGTGCTGCTGGTCCGCCGGCACCCGAACGTGGTGGACCCGATCCGCGGCGCCGGCAACGGCTTCGTGTACGACGTGTCCACGTACCCGGACATGGCCGACCTGCTCGCGGTCACCGACGTCCTGATCACCGACTACTCCTCGGTGATGTTCGACTTCGCCGCCACCGGACGGCCCATGCTGTTCTTCACGTACGACCTGGAGAACTACCGGGACAACCTGCGCGGCTTCTACTTCGACTTCGAGTCCGAGGCGCCGGGCCCGCTGCTGAGCACCTCCGACGAGGTCGTCCAGGCGATCCGGGACGCCGATCAGGTTCGCGGTCGGTACGCGACCCAGTACAAGGCGTTCGCGGAGCGCTCCAGCGACCTCGACGACGGGCATGCCGCCTCGCGACTCGTCGATGCGATGCTGGATGCTGGTCGCAAGATCAGTTGATAGCCACCGAATTCGAGGGACGTCCAGTGTTTCGTGAGGTCTTCAAGTCCGAAGCCGAGAAGGCCGCGGAGGCCCAGGCAGCCGAGGAGAAGCGCAAGGCCGCCGAGAAGCGTAAGGCCGCCGAGCGCAAGCGCCACGACGAGGACCGCAAGATCCTCACGGACATCCGCTGGGAGCTGCGGGAACAACGGAAGTACCTCGAGCTCTTCCGGGTCCTGGCCACCAAGGACGTCGTCGACGACGTGACCGCCTTCACCACCGAGCGGCAGCTCGGATTCGAGGAGACGGTGCAGCGCCTCATCACCGAGCGGGTCAGCTTCACCCGCTTCGGCGACGGCGAGTTCAAGACGATGCTGCGCTCGGACTTCAACCTGAAGTTCCAGCCCTGGTCGCCCGCGCTCGCCTCGGACCTGCGTGAGGTGCTGCGCTTCGACGGGTTCGACGAGAGCCGGCTGATGCTCGGCTTCCCGTACCCGTACCGCAACCTGCACTGGTCGGGCGTCTGGGCGGACATCTGGCACGAGGTGAAGCCGCTGCTGAAGCCGGGCATGACGTTCGGCAACAGCCACGTCTCCCGGCCGATCTTCTTCCAGCAGCTCGGTCAGCGCGGCGCCGACATGTGGCGGCAGGTCTGGCAGGACCAGGACATCTGCGTCATCACCGGGGAGAACTCGCGGTTCACCCTGGCACCGCAGCTGTTCGACAACGTGAAGAGCAGCTCGTTCCTCTACTCATTGCCGGTCAACGCGTATTCCGACCTGCCCCGCCTGATGAAGGTGCTCGAGGACGAGGACCCGAACAAGCTCTATCTGGTGTCGCTCGGCCCGGCGGGCACGCTGGTCAGCGCCTGGCTGTCCCGGATGGGCCGGTGGGCCGTCGACGTGGGTCACATCAGCGACAGCTGGTCCAACGTCTTCGACGGTGGGGCCTGGCCCGAGACGCTGGGTGTCCAGCGGAAGTGACCGACCTGGGGATCGGACCCCGTGACCGGGCGCACTATCGTTGCGAGATATGACCCCCATCCCGCTCGCCGAGGAGCTTCTCCTCCTGGCTTACGACGACCACACCGGTAAGGCGACCGGTTCCCGCATCGGACTCGACCTGGGCATGGCCGCGGCCGTCCTGATCGACCTGGCGCTGGCGAACCGTGTCGCCTACGCGGCCGACGGCTACCTCAAGGTGGTCGACGCCACGCCGCTCGGAGACCCGATCGCCGACGCCGTGCTGGAGAAGATCGCCGCCGACGAGCCGCACACCCCGGCTCAGTGGCTGCAGCGGCTCCGGCACCGTCTGCGCATCCGGGTCCTGGAGGACCTGTGCTCACGCGGGGTGGTGCAGGACGTCGACGAGACCCAGCTCGGCTGGATCCACGTGCACCGCTACCCGACCAGCGACCCCGCCTACGAGGCCGAGATCCGGCAGCGGCTCGCCACCGCGCTGGTCGGAGGCACGCTGCCCGACGAGCGCACCGCGGCCCTCGCCACGCTGCTCTGCGCGGCGCGGATGGAGCCGGCGCTGAAACTGCCGCCCGAGGACGCGCAGCGGGCCCACGAGCGGCTGCAGGAGATCGCCAGCAATGCCGGCTTCGTCGGTGACGTGAGCCTGGAGGACTCCATCGTGCGACCGAGCGTCGCGCTGGTGGTGGCCACTCTGGGCAAGGCGATCTCGGCCGCGCTCGGCACGCCGAAGATCGCCTGACCGCCGGGGAGAGCAGCGCCGCTGCCCTCCCCGGAGCCGTTCGACCAGAGGCCGTCCGACAAGAAGCCGTCCGGGTCAGAGACCCAGCACCGTGGCGATCTCGCCGCGCAGGGCGGAGAGGCCGGCCGCGGCACGGGTCCGGGCCGCCGTCAGGTCACCCCCGGCGACCGGTTCCACCACCTCGAGGTACGCCTTGAGCTTCGGTTCCGTCCCCGACGGGCGGATCACCACGCGTACCGCCGCCGTGCGGAAGGTCAGCACGTCGTTCTCCGGGAGCAGGTCGCTCACCCCGGTCACCGGCTCGCCGAGCAGGGTGACGGGCGGTTGCCGCCGGGCGCGGGTCATCGCCCGGCCGATCTCGGACAGGTCGTCGACCCGGACCGCGAGCTGATCGGTGGCGTGCACGCCGAACTCGGTCGCCAGCTCGTCCAGCCGGTCGGCGAGGGTCCGCCCCTCGGCCTTCTGCGCGGCGGCCAGCTCGGCGATCGTCAGGGCGGCGGTGATGCCGTCCTTGTCGCGGACCAGCCCGGGGGCGACGCAGTACCCGAGCGCCTCCTCGTACCCGTACGCCAGCTCCTCGGCGGCCCGGACGATCCACTTGAAGCCGGTGAGGGTCTCCGCGTAGGGCACGCCCCGCGCGGCGCAGAGGCGGCCCAGCAGCGACGAGGAGACGATCGTGGTGGCGTAGAGGCCCGGAGTCCCCCGGCGGATCAGATGGTCGGCCAGGAGCACGCCCAGCTCGTCCCCGCGCAACGGCCGCCAGCCGTCCGGCGTGGGGATGGCGATGGCGCACCGGTCGGCGTCCGGGTCGTTGGCGACGGCCAGGTCCGCGCCGGTGGCGTCGGCCAGGGCCAGCAGCCGGTCCATGGCGCCCGGCTCCTCCGGGTTCGGGAACGACACGGTCGGGAACTCGGGGTCCGGCTCGGCCTGGGCGGCGACGATCTCCGGCGCGCGGAAACCGGCGGCGAGGAACGCCTCGGCGAGCGTGGCCCCGCCCACCCCGTGCATCGGGGTGTACGCGATCGTCAGGTCACGCGGGCCACCCGGGGTCAGCACGGCCGCGGCACTCTGCACGTACCCCGCAGCGGTCGTGTCGTCGAGAAGCGTGCCCGGATCGCCCAGCGGGACCGACGCGATGCCGGTCACCGCCCGGATGGCGGCCTCGATGCCCAGGTCGGCCGGTGGCACGATCTGCGCGCCGTCGCCGTCCGGTCCGCCCAGCTGGGCACCCAGATAGACCTTGTAGCCGTTGTCCTGCGGCGGGTTGTGGCTGGCGGTCACCATCACACCGGCCACCGCGCCGAGCGCCCGGACCGCGTAGGCGAGCACCGGGGTGGGCAGCGTGTGCGGCAGCAGCAGCGCCTGCCGTCCGGCGCCGGTGGCCACCCGGGCGGTCTGCTCGGCGAAGGCGAGCGAGCCGTGCCGTGCGTCGTAACCGATCACCAGCGGGCCCTTGCCGCCCTGGTCGGCCAGCCAGGCCACCAGACCGGCCGCGGCCTGGGTGACGACGGCGAGGTTCATCCCGTTCGGTCCGGCGCGCAACCGGCCGCGCAGGCCGGCGGTGCCGAAGGTGAGCGGGCCGGCGAACCGGTCCCGCAGCTCGGCCGCGGTGCCCGGAAGTCCGTCGATCAACTCGCGCAACTCGGCCCGGCTCGCCGGATCGGGATCGTCGGCGAGCCAGGTCTCGGCCCGTTCCTTCAGCTCAACATCAACTTGTGGTGCCATCAGGGATTGATAGCACAGCCGGGATCAGAGGTTCAGCTGGAAGCTCTCGGCCATGGCGTCGAAGTACGGCTTCTTGTCCGCGAAGTCACTGTCGAGCGTGGTGAGGAAGAAGGAGTACATCTTGCCGCCGACGGTGGTCATCCGCCAGATGCCGTGGCGCATGTCGGCACCCTCGCCGCAGGTGTACTCGAACTGGGCGCCCGCGTTGCCGGAGACGTCCACCTCTTCGGTGCCGAGCGACTTGAACGGGGTCGGGCAGTTCTTCGACTTCTTCAGCGTGCCCGGGGCGGTCTCGCTGACGAACCGGGTCGGGCTGATCTTGCCGGACTCGATCAGGATCCGGACCTTGGTCTTGTTGTCCTCCGGGTCGATGTAGTCGACGTAGGAGCCGCCGGTGCCACGGGTCCAGCCGGCCGGGACCTTGACGGTGACCGCCTCGTTGCCCTCGTAGTCCTGGGTCTGGACGGCCGCGGGCGCCGCACTCGACACCGGAGCCGCGGCCGGGTCGGTCGCCGGGGCGTCCTCACCACCGCTGAAGGCGAAGACCAGCACCAGGATCAGCACCAGGGCGGCCGCACCCGAACCGGCCAGCTGCTTGTTGCGCGGCCACGACTTGAACGTGTCGACGGCGCGCCCGGCGCTCGCCTGCACGGTCTGCTTCACGCCGTCCAGGCCGCCACGCTTGGCCGACGGCGAGGTGACCACGGTGCCCGGACGGGCCTGCGGGTTCCACGCGTTCTGCGGCGGGATGACGCTCGTCGCGCCGTTCGGGTTGGGCGTGCCGTACGGGGTGGGCGTGCCGTACGGCTGGGGGACCTTGTGGGCCGGCAGGGTGCCGGTCGGGGCCATCGCGCCCGGTCCGACCGGCTCCGGGGCACGGCGCCGGCCGCCGCCCTGGTTCTGCTGGTCGAGCTTGGCGAGGTGGTCGGTGAGCGACTCGCCGGCACCGAGCATGGCCCGGCCGCCGATCTGGCCGGTCGGCTGCGGCGGGATCTGCTGCGTCTCGACCGGCGCCGGGCTGGTCGGGCGCGGGCTGGAGACCACCGAGTAGGGGTCGGTCATCATGTGCGGCGGGCTCTTGCTGGCCAGCGGGCCGGCCAGCTGCTGCCGCAGGATGGTCCGCGCGGTCTGCACGTCCATCCGGCGGGCCGGGTCCTTCTCCAGCAGGCCCATCAGCACCGGGGTCAGCGAGCCGGCCCGTGCCACCGGGGCGGGCGGGTCCTCGACGACCGAGTGCATGGTCTCGATCGGGTCGCCCTTGTCGAACGGCGGGCGGCCCTCGATCGCGGTGTAGAGCGTCACGCCGAGCGAGAACAGGTCGCTGGGCGGACCGAAGTCCTGCCCCATGGCCCGCTCGGGGGAGATGAAGTGCGGCGAGCCGAGAACCATGCCGGGCGTGGTCAGCTGCACGTCGGTGGGCATCCGGGCCACACCGAAGTCGGTGAGCACGCAGCGGCCGTCCTGACAGATCAGCACGTTGGCCGGCTTGACGTCGCGGTGCAGCACGCCGTGGGCGTGCGCGACCTCGAGCGCGCCGAGCAGCGCGATGCCGATCTTGGCGACCACCCGGGAGGGCACCGGGCCGTCCTCGATCACCATGTCCGCGAGGCTGCGCGCGTCGAGCAGCTCCATCACGATCCACGGCCGGTCGTTCTCGTGCACCACGTCGTAGACCTGCACGACGGCCGGATGCTGGAGCGCGGCGGCCGCCCGGGCCTCGCGCATGGTCCGTTCATACATCGAGTCGCGGTCGCTCGGGGCCAGGCCGGGCGGGAGGATGACCTCCTTGATCGCCACGTCGCGGCGCAGGAGCGTGTCCGCCGCCCGCCACACCGTGCCCATGCCGCCGTGACCGACTGCGGCGCGCAGTGTGTACCGCCCGCCGATGAGCGTGCCAGGGGCTGCGCGTCCGCTGGAGGGAGCGCCGCCGCCGCTCCACGTCGGAATCTGAGTCACTGAGGATGCCACCGAGGGGGTATAGGGGCTGTCGACCAACCCCGCTATCTTGCCCGCTGGCAGGCGCCGATTGAAAGTCGCTACGGGAGTGTTAATCACACTTCGACGGTGGGTAGTCAGGGCGTGGCCGAGGGTGTATCAATCTTGGACGCTAAGTACCAAATCCTTCACCGTCGGACGCCCCGGTGAAGATGGGGATCATCGGTGTGAATGCCGGAACGAGCTTTCCGGGCGGGCCGGGGTGCGGTCCCGGTGACATTTCCATGGGCTGGGCCCCGGGGCAACCCGTACACCCGGGGGGCGTACGCGGAGCGTGACTCCCGCCGGCCATGGAGGTCTTGCGCCCGCGTGCCACCGTAGGAGACGTATGCCACACATCACACGGGGTCCGAGGTGTCCACCGGCCGGTCGCGCGCACCTGGACCGGCGTAACGTACTGCTGGTGTGTCGCGTCACCTCCGCGATCCACTATCCGTTGAGGGTGTCGGCAAGCCGGGACGATCTCCCGAGTGCCCATCCGACGATCGGTCGCGGCGTGATTACCTCTTTACCCGACCGTTACACAGCGTGACGTCATTCGGGATATGCTGTCGCCTTCGCAAACCCGACAAACCTTGAGAGTGAATACGGAAACCGACGTGACTACTGCTCTGGAGGCGCCCGACGGCGCCGATACGGCATGGCCCGGCCCCCGGCCCGGCGCCGATCCACTCCCCGGCCGGCTGGACCGCTGGCTCGCCGCGCGGGGTGCCGAGCTGGTAAGCATTCGACGCCACATTCACGCTCACCCGGAGCCCTCGCACTCCGAGTTCGAGACGGCCGCGCTGATCGTCCGGGAGCTCGAGGTCGCCGGCCTCGCCCCGCGCCTGATGCCCCGCGGCAACGGCGTCATCTGCGACATCGGCGAGGGTGACCGGGTCATCGCGTTCCGCGCCGACATCGACGCGCTGCCGCTGCAGGACCTCAAGGACGTGCCCTACCGCAGCACCGTGGACGAACTGGCGCATGCCTGCGGCCACGACGTGCACACCACCGTCATGCTCGGCACCGCGCTGGCCCTGGCCCAACTCCACGAGCAGGGTCAGCTCCCCGGCCGGATCCGGATGCTGTTCCAGCCGGCCGAGGAGGCGATCCCGTCCGGCGCGCCCGAGGTGATCGCCGCGGGTGGCCTCAAGGACGTCGCCGCGATCTACGGCCTGCACTGCTACCCGCAACTGCCGTCCGGCCTCGTCGGGGTCCGGTCCGGGCCGTTCACCGCGGCCGCCGACACGGTCGAGGTCAAACTCTCCGGGCCGGGCGGCCACACCGCCCGCCCGCACCTGACCGCCGACCTGGTGCACGCACTGGGCCGGGTGATCGTCGACGTCCCCGCGCTGCTGGACCGCCGGATGGACCCGCGTGCCGGCGTCTCGATGGTCTGGGGTGCGGTGCACGCCGGCCAGGCGTTCAACGCCATCCCCGGCTCGGGCGAGGTGCGCGGCACGGTCCGCATCCTCAACCGGGACGCGTGGCGGGAGGCCCCCGAGCTGATCACCAAGCTGATCCGTGACGTGGTGGCCGCGACCGGGGCCGAGGTCGAGGTCAACTACCGTCGGGGTGTCCCGCCGGTGATCAACGACCGGATGGCGAACGCGGTCGTCGCCGGTGCGGCCGGAGCGGCCCTCGGCGCGGACCGGGTGGTCGAGGCCGAGCTCAGCATGGGCGGCGAGGACTTCTCGTTCTACCTGGAGCACGTGCCGGGCGCGATGATCCGGCTGGGCACCGGCGTGCCGGGATCCGACAAGCGTCTCGACCTGCACCGTGGGAACTTCGACGTGGACGAGAGCTGCATCGGTCACGGGGTGCGGGTGATGGTGCACACCGCACTGGCCGCGCTGGCGACCGGCGAATTCTGAGACGAGACCCTTCCGGGGGTACGCCTGCGTGGTGAGCCGTTCCTCGCGGCTCACCACGCTCGCCGGGGCCGGTCAGGCGGTGGTCTCGGGTTCGGCGACCGGCGGGGGCGGCACGGCGGCCGGACGGCGGTACCGCCGGACCAGGTACGTCACACCCCACGCCGGCAGCCCGATCGCGAGCACCCAGGGCAGCAGGACACCCAGCAGGGTGAGCAGGACCGCCAGCGACGCCGTCAGGGCCTTCCAGCCGCCGCTCAGGCCGGCCAGGAAGCCCGGCGGGTCGTCGTCCGGGTCGTCGGTGGCCGGAGCGTCCCGGGCGAGCAGCACGACGGTGATCGTGGAGAGCGCCGTCAGGTCGGCCAGCCGGCGTTTCTTGGCCTGCAGCGACGCCAGATCGGACTCCCGGCTGGCCACCTCGCCCTCCAGCATGACCAGATCCTCGAGCGACTTGGCCTGGCCGAGCAGCCGCCGGCCGCTCTCCACCCGGGCCTGCTGCACGGTGATCCGGGCGTCCAGGTCGACCACCTCCTCGGTGACGTCCTGGGTGTTGATCCCGCGGCCCTCCTCGTCACCCAGCCCGGCGACCTGGTCGACCACCCCGGCGAACTTGTCGGCCGGCACCCGCAGGATCAGGTTGGCGCTCGCCGACCCGGCGTCGCTGTGCCGCTCGTCGCCGCCGATGAAGCCACCGGCGGTCGAGACGATGCCGGTGGTCCGCGCGGCCGCGGCGGTGACGTCGTCGACCCGGACGGTGATCGTGCCGGTGTAGATGATCGAACGCTGGTCCACCCGCAGGTCGGCCGGCGTGTTCCCGGCGGTCTCCTCGGCCTGCGGCGCGGCGCCGCCGACCGTGGCCTCCTCGCCCTTGCCGCCGGCCGGCGCGACGGCTGATCCGCTGTCCGACGAATGGTCCGCCGCATCGTCCGCACCGCATCCGGCGAGCAGGCCGCCGGTCAGCAGCACCGCCCCCAGGCTCGCGATGGCTCCCCGTTTTCTCATGGTCGCTCCGATCCGAATCGTCACCTGAGCGTTCGGACGTACGGTGGACGTCGTCCGGTTCCGGCAGACTGCGATACGAGCGGTCACGATTCAGCTGCGGAGGGGTCCCGTGCGCGTCACGAAGTTCACGCATTCCTGCCTACGGGTCGAAGGATCGGGGGTTCTCGTCATGGATCCTGGTGAATTCTCCGAATCGTCGGCACTGGACGGTGCGGACGCGGTGCTCATCACCCACGAGCACGCCGACCACCTGGACGTGGCGGCGGTGACCGCGGCGGTGGCCCGCCACCCGGCGATGCGGATCTTCACACCCGAGGCGGTACGTCCCCTGCTGTCCGATGTGGCGCAGGCGGTGACGACGGTGACCGCCGGCGAGGAGTTCGAGGCGGCCGGCTTCCGGGTGCGGGCGGTCGGCGGCCGGCACGCGATCATTCACCCGTACGTGCCGGTCTTCGCGAACCTGGGCTACCTCGTCACGGACGGCGGGAGCAACTTCTACCACCCGGGCGACTCGTTCGTGGCGCCCGGCGAGCCGGTCGAGACCCTGTTCGCGCCGATGAACGCGCCATGGGCCACCATCGCCGAGTCGCTGGCGTTCGTCCGGGAGGTCCGCCCGGAGCGGGCCTTCGCGCTGCACGACGGGCTGATCAACGAGCGGGGTGCGGCGATCTACGGCCAGCACCTGGAGAAGTTCTCCGAGACGACGTTCGAGCGGGCCGCACCCGGCAGTGTCGTCCTCGGCTGACGGCGACGTCCGGCGGCTCTACGAGGCTCCGCCGGACGGATTCGTGGCCGGCCGGTCCGAGGCGGTCGCCCGGGCCCGGCAGGCCGGCGACCGGGAGACCGCGAGACGCCTCGCCGCCCTCAAGAAGCCGACCGTGGCTGCCTGGCTGGTCAACCTGCTCGCGCTACGCAGGCCGGACCTGATCGAGGAGTTGGCCGGCCTGGCCACGGCACTGCGGTCGGCCCAGCGTGACCTGCACGGCGATCAGCTGCGCGAACTCTCCGCCCAGCGCCGCCGGTTCGTCTCGTCCCTGGTGGCGGCGGCCCGTGACCTGGCCGTCGAAGCCGGCACCCCGGCCGGGAAACTCCCCCTCGGCGAGGTGGAGGCGACACTGACCGCGGCGCTGGCCGAACCGGAGATCGCCGAACAGGTGCGGACCGGGCGGCTGATCCGGGCAGCCGCATATGCGGGTTTCGGTGAGGTGCCGCGCCCCCGGCTACGCCTGGTGGCCGACGACCCGCCCGCCGGCCCCGAAGTCCCGCAGACCAGCGCCGATGCTGAGGCCACCGACAGCGAAGAACCTGCGGAGACCGTTGCGCGGTTGCGAGCGGTAGGGGACTCGGAGAGGGCCGGCGGACCGGAAGCCGGCGGCGATGCCACGGGTGATGAGGCCGTCGAGGAGCCGGCCCGGACGGCAGAACCGGCCCAGCGGCAGAACGAGCGTCACAGCCGGGAAGTACGCCACCGTCAGGACGAGCGGCGACGTCAGGATGAGCGGCGCCGGCGCGAGTTGGAGCGGGAGATGCAGACCGCGCAGGCGGACGAGCGGCGCGCCGACGGCCGCCTGGAACGCGCCGTACAAGCCGAACGCGACGCCGGCCACCTCGTCGAGGACCTGGACGCCGAACTGGCCGAGTTGGAACGCCGCCGGGCCGAGGCGGTGGCCGACGTGGCCCGGCGCAAGACCACCCGGCGCAACGCCGAGCGGGAGGCCGCAGCCGCCCGGCGACGGGTCGGTGACGTGCAGGCGGCCATCGAGGACCTGACCGCCGAAGGCGCCGACTGACCGGGCCGGACGAAGGACGGCCGATGGGCCACGCGGGGATCACCCACCGGTGACGGCCGGGTCGGTGGTGGACCGGCATCGGTGAGTGGCCCCCGACGACGACCGGATCCGCCCTGTCCGTGCCGGTGGTGGTTCATCGATCGAAGGAAGCGTTTTCCTTCCCGGCGGTTCCGGAGCAGAATCGCTGACGTGACCCCGGATCAGGCTGCCGCCAACGCCAAAGCGGGACTCGCCACCATCGTCGGAGCCTTCGCCGAATCGCCGCAGACGCTGCGCCGCGCCCGGCTGCTGGGCCTGTCCGGGTGGGCCTACCACGTCTCGGCCCGGGCCGGCGCGCTCGGCGAGGTCCGGCCGGAGACGGTGGCGTCCGCGCTCGCCTTCATCGCGCCGGACGCGGTCACCGACGGCTGGGAGGCGACGGTCAAGGCGTCCGCGCCGTCCGAGGTGGCCGCCTGGCACCTGCACGAACTGTGCACGTGGGGGGTGGAGCAGCTCGGCGGTTTCCCCCGGCTGACCCGGCTGTTGGAGCTGTCCCACCGGGTGGTGGACGCGGTCGACCCGGCAGGGCTGCCGTTGTTCGCGGCGTGGCGGGCGATGCCACCTCCGGAGACGGCACCGGGCGCCCGGGCCGCGGTGCTGCTGCACCTGCTGCACGAGCACCGGCAGGGCGTGCATGTCATCGCGGTCCGTGCCAGTGGGCTCAGCCCGCTCGAGGCGATCATCGCCGGCCCGGACGGCGAGACCGGTGCGGTGGCGTTCGGCTGGCAGCCGCCCTATCCGCCGGCCGGTCCGCTGGTGCGGCGTCTGATGTGGGCGGAGGCGGTGGCGCATTCACTGGCCGGTCAGGCGTACGCGACGTTGGACCGCGCCGAGCGCCTGGAGTTCACGGGCCTGCTCGAGTCGCTGAGCCACCGTCTGGCCCGCTGACGGAGAACGGGCCTGTTTCCGGGCATGGTGAAGCTCGGCATGACGCCGCCCCGCCGGGCGGGCGTCCGCGGACCGCGCTGAACGCGGTCTACACCTCGGGCGAGGCGGTCCGGGTGGGCCGGCGGCGCAGCTCGGAGACGTAGTCGTCGGGGGCGCCGGCCTTCTCGGCCGCGTTGGCTATCTCGGAGAGATACCACGCGGTCGGCATGCCGCCCTCGTACCCTGCGAAGACGTAAATCCAGGCGGATACGTCTCCGTCAAGTGTCGATACACGTACCGTCACCTTCTGGTACGCCCCGGCGCTGACGCCTTCGACCTCGTCGAGTTGTGCCGCGTCCCACGGGTGGACGTCGTAGAGGGACACGAAGACCCGATCGCCGGCTGATTCGACGATCGTGGTCACCGCTCCCTCCCAGCCCATGTCTCCCTCACCGGCGAAGGTGAGGCGCCAGCCTTCGATCCACCCCACGCCCACCATGGGCGAGTGCGGACAGTAGGCCCGCATGCGGGCGGGATCCAGGTTCGAGCCATACGCGGCGTAGTGACGCACGGCGACGACGATAGCCGGAGCGACGGGTGGTGAGAATATGAGACGTGCGTGTCGGCACGTCCAATAAGGGTTACTTGAGTTTTCCAGTGCCGGAGGACTCATCCGCTACGGGAGGTCGTCAGTCGTGAGTCGGATCGTGATCATCGGTGGAGGGCCGGGTGGCTACGAGGCTGCCCTCGTCGCCGCTCAGCTCGACGCGGACGTCACCCTCGTCGAGGCCGCCGGCCCCGGTGGCGCCTGTGTGCTCACCGACTGCGTGCCCTCGAAGGCGTTCATCGCCAGTTCCGAGGTGGTCACCGGGCATCGCTACAACGAGCGTTTCGGGATCCGCTCGACCGGCCTGGACGGCGTCACGGTGGATGCCGCGGCGGTCAACGACCGGGTGAAGAAGCTTGCTCTCGCCCAGTCGGGTGACATCCAGACCAAGTTGATCAAGGCGGGTGTGGACGTGGTCCGCGGCCGGGCGCGGCTCGGCGAAGACCGTCTCGGCCATACGCACCAGGTGCTGATCACCCCGGAGGGCGCCGCCGAGTACGCGGTCGAGGCCGACACCGTGCTGCTGGCCACCGGAGCCACCCCGCGGGTGCTCTCCACCGCCCGCCCGGACGGCGAACGCATCCTGGACTGGCGTCAGGTGTACGACCTGACCGAGCTGCCCGAGCACCTGGTGGTGATCGGTTCCGGGGTGACCGGTGCCGAGTTCGCCAGCGCGTACCTGGCGATGGGGGTGAAGGTGACCCTGGTGTCCAGCCGGGAGCGGGTGATGCCGCACGAGGACGCCGACGCCGCGATGGCGATCGAGCGGGTGTTCCGCGAGCGGGGCATGACCATCCTCAGCGAGGCCCGCGGCGATGCGGTGGTGAACACCGGCGACGGCGTCCGGGTGACGCTCTCCGACGGCCGGGTCGTCGAGGGTTCGCACGCGCTGATCGCGGTCGGCGCCGTCCCGAACACTTCCGACCTGGGTCTCGCGGAGTACGGCGTGGCGGTCGGCGACGGCGGTTACGTCACGGTGGACCGGGTCTCCCGGACGAACGTGCCGGGCATCTACGCCGCCGGTGACTGCACCGGCGTGCTGCCGCTGGCGAGTGTGGCCGCGATGCAGGGCCGGATCGCGATCTGGCACGCGATGGGTGAGGCGGTGGCGCCGCTGCGGCTGCGGACCGTCTCGGCGAACGTGTTCACCGAGCCGGAGCTGGCGACCGTCGGGGTGTCGCAGAACGAGGTGGATTCCGGCCGGATCCCGGCGCGTCAGGTGATGCTGCCGCTGACCGGCAATGCCCGGGCCAAGATGGCCGGCCTGCACGACGGTTTCGTCAAGCTGTTCTGCCGTCCGGCGACCGGGCAGATCGTCGGTGGTGTGGTGGTGGCCCCGAAGGCCAGCGAGCTGATCCTGCCGATCACCATGGCGATCGAGAACAACCTGACGGTCGATCAGCTGGCGCACACCATCACGATCTACCCCTCGCTCTCCGGGTCGATCGCGGAAGCGGCCCGGCAGCTGATGCTGCACGAGGTCCAGTAGTCAGGGCTGGTTCGTCCTCCTCGGGCTCTTCGGCGGTGTCCCGGCCGCCGAAGAGGGCCAGGATCCACCCGGCGGTGCCGAAGACGACGGCGGCGGTCGCGGCCACCGCGAACAGGCGCCACGCGGACTGGGTGATCGCGGTGCCGCCGAGGTGCCCGACCAGCCCGCCGTAACAGGCCCAGCTGAGCGAGGCCAGGCCGTCGTACGCGACGAACAGCTTGATCGGGTATCCGGTGCGGCCGGCGTGGTAGCCGGCCGCCATCCGGCCGCCCGGGACGAACCGGCAGAGCAGCACCACGAGCGGACCCGGCCGGCGCAGGCCACGGGTGAACCGGGCGGCGGCCCGGCGGGTCCGGGAGTCGTGGTCCTCGGTCCGTGGGGCGAACCGGGCACGGAGGGCGCTCAGCCGGGCGCCGGTGGAGCGTCCCAGCACGAAGGCGATGGTGTCGCCGGTGAACATGCCGACCGCGCCGGTGGCGATCACCAGGGCCAGGTCGAGATTGCCGTAGACGGTCAGCGCTCCCGAAGTGATCATGATGGCCTGGATCGGCACGACCGGGATCAACGCGTCCACCGCGAGGAAGCCGAAAAGGGCAAGGTATGCCCACGCCGGTGTGGCCAACATGGTCAACAGTTCGGTCATCGGCGGGGCCACCTCGAGGCTGAAGGACTCACGGCATTGTGCGTGGATGTAGCTGAGAGTGCGCTGTGCTCAGCATGCTCTCCGAAGGAACTCGCTCCGCGGTGATGCCGGACACGCTACGTGGCGAGTTCATCCCTGCGCGTCCGGTTTTCGATGGCCGCCCGGCACCGGCGTACGGTGGGATGGCCCGCGTCGCCGAGTCTCCTGAGCCCGGCGCCGAGGCCGCGGGCCGCCGGCAGGTCCCGTGCCGGCGGCCCACCCGGCGGTCCGTGGACCGGGGCGGGCCGCTGTCTCAACGAGGACGTGGCGGGAAAGGGTTTACTCCCCGAGGATCGTGCAGATCACCGTGCCCGCGGTGACGGCGCCGCCGACCTCGGCGGTCAGGCCGTCGACCGTGCCCGGCCGGTGCGCCTGCAGGGGCTGTTCCATCTTCATCGCCTCGACGACCACGATCGTGTCGCCCTCCGCGACCTGATCGCCGTTCTGCACGGCCACCTTGACGATCGTCCCCTGCATCGGGGCGACGAGCCCGGCCGAGGTCACCGCGGGCGCGGCGTTCGCGGCGGTACGGGAACGGCCCGGGCTGCGCCTGGGGGCGGCCGGCGGCGTACCCCCGAGGATGTTCGCCGGAAGGCGCACCTCGATGCGCCGCCCGCCGACCTCGACCACAACGGCCTCGCGTTCATCCTCCGGGGAAACCGGCATGACGGACATAGCCGCCGGAGCGAGTGAATTGTCCCATTCGGTCTCGATCCAGCGGGTGTGGACCGTGAACGGCGTGCCGATGAAGGCGTCGTCGCGGACCACCGCCCGGTGGAACGGCAGCACCGTGGCGATCCCCTCGATGACCGTCTCGTCGAGCACCCGACGGGCCCGTTCCAGAGCCTCGGTCCGGGTCGCACCGGTCACGATGATCTTCGCCAGCAGCGAGTCGAAGTTGCCGCCGACGACACTGCCCGCCTCGACACCCGCGTCGACCCGCACACCCGGACCGGACGGCCAGGTCAGCGCGGTGACCGCACCCGGCGCCGGCAGGAAGTTGCGGCCCGGGTCCTCGCCGTTGATCCGGAACTCGATCGCGTGACCCCGCGGCACCGGATCCTCGGTGATCGCCAGCGGCTCGCCGGCCGCGATCCGGAACTGCTCCCGCACCAGGTCCAGCCCGGTGGTCTCCTCACTGACCGGATGTTCCACCTGCAGACGGGTGTTGACCTCCAGGAACGAGATCGTCCCGTCCTGGCCGACGAGATATTCCACCGTGCCGGCCCCGTGGTAGCCGGCCTCCTTGCAGATCGCCTTCGCGCTCTCGTGGATCTGGGCACGCTGCGCGTCGTCGAGGAACGGCGCGGGCGCCTCCTCGACGAGCTTCTGATGCCGGCGCTGCAACGAACAGTCCCGGGTGCCGACCACGATCACGTGGCCGTGGACGTCCGCCAGAACCTGCGCCTCGACGTGCCGGGGGCGGTCCAGATAGCGCTCGACGAAGCACTCCCCACGACCGAAAGCAGCCACCGCCTCCCGGGTCGCGCTCTCGAACAGCGCCGGGATCTCCTCAACCGTGCGGGCCACCTTCAGACCGCGGCCGCCACCGCCGAACGCCGCCTTGATCGCCACCGGCAGCCCGTGCTCCTCGGCGAACGCCACGATCTCGGCCGCGTCGGCGACCGGCTCGGCGGTGCCGGGCACCAGCGGCGCACCGGCCCGCTGGGCGATGTGCCGAGCCGTGACCTTGTCACCCAGGTCGCGAATGGACTGCGGACTCGGCCCGATCCAGATCAGGCCCGCGTCGAGCACCGCCTGGGCGAACTCGGCGTTCTCGGAGAGGAACCCGTAACCCGGGTGCACCGCGTCGGCGCCGGACCGCGCCGCGACGTCCAGCAGCTTGTCGATGCGGAGATAGGTGTCGGCAGCGGTCTCACCGTCCAGGGTGAAGGCCTCGTCGGCCAGGCGCGCGTGCGGCGCGTCCCGGTCACTGCCGGCATAGACGGCGACGCTGAGCAGACCGGCGTCCTTGCAGGCCCGGATGACGCGCAGGGCGATCTCACCACGGTTGGCGATCAATATCTTCCGCACGGCTAGAGCCTAACGGCCGTTCGGTCCCGCGAAAGGGGTCGATTCTCTAAGGGGTGAGCCCTCGTTGATCCACTCAGGGGTGGAGGGTGTCCTTGTAGGCTCGGTTCTCGTGCAGACCCAGAACGCGTACCGCCTGATCCTCGCCTCGGCCAGCCCCGCCCGACGGGCCCTCCTCGCGGGCGCCGGGATCGACGCCGAGGTCCTCGTCAGCGGCGTCGACGAGAGCGTCGTGGAGGCAGAGGACGCGTGGACGCTGTGCCTCGCGCTCGCCCGCATGAAGGCCCGCACCGTGGCGTCCGACCTGCCCGCCGACCCGTCCGCCCTGGTCCTCGGCTGCGACTCGGTCCTCGAGTTCGAAGGCGAGGTGTGGGGCAAACCGTCGAGCGCTGGCGAGGCCATCGAACGCTGGTCCCGGATGCGCGGCAAGTCCGGCGTCCTGCACACCGGCCACCACCTGACCGGCCTGGTCACCGGCCGCCAGGCCGAGGCGGTCGGCACCACCGGCGTGCACTTCGCCGACGTCCGCGACGAGGAGATCGGCGCCTACGTGGCCTCCGGCGAGCCGCTGCAGGTCGCCGGGGCGTTCACGCTCGACGGCCGCGGCGGCGCCTTCGTCAGCCGCATCGAGGGCGATCCGGGCAACGTGATCGGTCTGTCGCTCCCGCTGCTGCGCAACCTGCTCGACGAGATGGGCGTCCCGATCACGTCACTGTGGCGCCGCTGAGAAACGTCGAGATCTGAAGACCGATGTCGTAGCGGGGTGGGCGGTGCAGACCGTCGCTCCCGCCGAGGGCCCGGTGGTCTTCGCCGGCCGCTGGCGCGTCCGGAACGCTCAGGCCACCGGGCGACCTGCGTAAGTGGTTGCGCTCAACCCACCACACCAGCCGTCGTGGAGGGCTGTTCTTCGTCGTCAGGGCAGCCGTAGGTGACGGCCGGGGGCGTCCAATGCCGCTCAGCTTAAGTTGATCATCGGCTTTGCTGCGGCTGCCGTCACCCCTGCCGAGCGCCGTCTCCGGTCGCGCTTCGTGCGTCGGCGTCGTTGGGTCGCTCGCTGCCGCCCCGGGGCCGTCGCCGAGATCTGGAATGGGTTCGGTGGTATCCCGGCCGCCCCGGCCGTCGCCCACGGTCCGCCCGTGATCCGAATGCCGGCCGTGGATGACGGCTGGCTGACCCCGAGCCGTCGGTCGCGGCTGGTTGCTGTCCTTCCGGGCGGCTGTGGTCGACGGCTCGACCGGCTCGGCCGTCGGTTGTGGTTCGTCTGTGGGGCGGGTGCGGCTGTGGTTGACGGCTGGGCTGGTTCGGCCGTCGGTTGTGGTTCGTCTGGGGTGCGAAAGCGACCGTGGTTGACGGCTCGACCGGCTCGGCCGTCGGTTGTGGTTCGTCTGCGAGACGAAAGCGACCGTGGGCGACGGCTGGGTGACCCGGAGCCGTCGCTCACGGCTGGTTCCTGTCCTTCCGAACGGCCGTAGGCGACGGCTCGGGGCGGGCGGCCGTCGTTGACGGTTGGTCCTGCTCGGAGGCGACCATGGGTGACGGCTGGGTCGGGGTGAGGCGCTCTCGGGGAGCGATCTTCGTTGTGGGTCGGTTCGTTGTGGGTGTGAGCGGGCGGACAGGCATGACGACCCTCGATCACGGTGCGCCGGACCACCCCGGCCGGGACGCCGCCGTGACGACAATCTCCCGCATCTGAGGGTTCATCCCATTCGTCGCCTCGACCGAACCGAATGCCGACGTCTGGCGATGAACGACGCCGGGCTCCGAGGCGCGGCGACCAACGAAGCCGGGGGCGAGGTGTGGTGATGCGCAACGCCGGAGGCCGAGGCGCGGCGGTGAATGACGCCGGGGGCCGAGGCGTGGCGATCAACGACGCCGGGGGCTGACGCATGGGCGATCAGGGCTGCCTGTGCACCCGCGGATTTGTCGCGGGTGCATCGACGTCGGGACGCGTCAGACGGCGGCGGAGTGCGGGAGCGGGGCCGTGCCGCCCATGTGGGCCGGCAGCCACCACGTGTCGTCCGGGCCGGCGGGCTTGTCCGGGTAGGCGCGCTGGACCTCGTCGAGCAGGACGCTCAGTCGTTCCTTCAGCACGGCGGTGACGGCCTCGGGGGTCGCGCCCTCCGGGACCGGGATCGGCTCGCCGATTTTGATCAGGACCGGGACGTGCCGCTTGGTGAGCTCCTTCTTGCGGCCCTTGGTCCAGAGCCGGTGCGGGCCCCAGACCGCCATCGGGATCAGCGGGGCGCCGGACTCCTGCGCCATCCGGGCCGCGCCCGACTTGAGCTGCTTGACGGTGAAGGACTCGCTGATCGTGGCCTCCGGGAAGACGCCGACGATCTCACCCTTCTTGAGGGCCTCGATGGCCTCGCGGAACGCCCCGGTGCCGGCCTTGCGGTCGACCGGGATGTGCCGCATGCCGCGCATCAGCGGACCGCTGACCTTGTGGTCGAAGACCTGCTTCTTGGCCATGAAGCGGACGAGCCGGCCGGCCGGCTGGGTGCCGAAGCCGCAGAAGATGAAGTCGAGGTAGCTCGAGTGGTTGCTGGCGAGGACCACCCCACCGTCGGACGGGATGTGCTCGGCGCCCTCGACCTGAACCTTGAGGTCGAGCGCGCGGAACATCGTCTTCACCAGGGCGACGACCGGGGGGTACACCAGTTCCATGGCAGCACGGTAGCTGACAATCCTGAAAACCGCGTGGACCGGAAGGCCCAGGGTGTGTGCCGTCCCAGGGGGTCCCGGCCGCCGTGTGTCGTGGTGGGGCGTGGTGTTCACTGGACGGCATGTCCGATCAGAGTTGGCAGCGGCCGGGCGATCCGTGGTCGCCGGGCGCGGAGGCGGCTCGGAGCGGAAGCACACCGCCGGACGGGACCGTGCCGACGGCGGCGCCGGACGGGACCGTGCCCGGGGCGGTGCGGGGTGGGACGGCTCGGTGGCCGGGGCAGGACGGGACTGCTCTGGGCGTACCCCCGGAGAAGATCGCGGAGCCGGAGGCGCCCCGCCCGGATCGCGCCGCACGGCAGCGGCGGCAGTTGTTGATCTTCGGTGGGGTGGCCGGTGGCATTCTCGTGGCCGGTCTGACCGTTCTGCTGATCGTGATGCTCGGTGGTGACCGGGTGCCGTTCTCCGACGACGAGGGTGCCGGCCCGGCCGATCTGCGTCCACCGCTGGCGCAGGCCTGCCCGGCACCGACCGTGTCGCCGGATGCCGCGCCCACCCAGGCGCCGTCCGCGCAGCCGCCGGCGAGCGGGGAACGGACCGTGGACGAGGAGGCCGGGATCTCCTACCGCAAGTACGGCGCACCGTGGCAGACCTGGACCGACGTGTGGCGGGCCGGCACGCTGCAGGTGCCCTACCGGGTGGGCCAGCACTTCGTGACGGAGGTGTACGACGGCGGCGAGTACCACGCCTCGATCCTGTCCGCCGCGGTGCCGGCGGCCGACAACGACGCCTTCTCGCTCGACCTCGAGTGCGTGGGGCGGCAGGTGGCCTCGGACGTGCGGGCGGAGTACTACCCGCAGCCGAACACGATGGAGGCGATCCGGGACGAGGTGACCACCCTGGGTGGGTTGCCGGCCTGGGTGAGCGAGTTCCGGCTGCAGTTCCAGTCGCCGGGGCTGACCGCCACCGAGGAGTTGTCCGCGGTGGCGGTCATCGACGTGGGCCGGCCGACGGCGGCGATCCTGTACGTGTCGATTCCGGGCACGCACAAGCAGTTCGACTACGTGGTGCGGGACGTCCTCGATTCGGTACGCCCGGCATGAGGAGCACCTGGACACGTCTCGTGGCCAGGATGCGAGGCCCGTCCGTGTGGTGACTTCGAACGCGCTACGCGCCTCGAGTCACCACGCGGGCTGACGCGGACGTGTCTAGTTGCTGATCAGGCCCCAGCGCTTGCGGGCCGCGTTGTCGGCGACGTTGAAGAGCGCGTCGATGATGATGCCGATGATCAGCACGACGATGATGTAGCTGAGGACGGCCTGCGCGTCGACCAGGTCGCGGGCGTTCTGCATGCGGACGCCGATGGACAGTGCGCCCGGCACGGTCAGCAGCAGTTCGCCGGCCATCAGGCTGCGCCAGGAGAACGCCCAGCCCTGCTTGAGTCCGGAGATGAACGACGGCAGGGCGGCCGGCAGGATCAGGTGGCGGTACTTGGCGACGCCCTTGAGGCCGAGCACCTGGCCGACCCGCAGCCAGGTCCGCGGCACGTAGTCGATGCCGCTGATCAGCCCGTTGGCCACCGACGGGGCGGCGCCGATCACCACCACGAACAGGATGGCGCTCTCGCTGATCTGGAACAGCAGGATGGCCAGCGGGAACCACATCACCGACGGCATGGTCTGCAGGCCGGTGATCAGCGAGCCGATCGCCGCCCGCAGCGGGGCGAAGCGGGAGACCGCGACGCCGACCACGGTGCCGATCACGACCGCCAGCACGAATCCGGAGAGGGCCCGGGTCAGGGTCAGCTGGACGCCGCTCCAGAAGTCCGGCGTGCTGACGATGTCGAGGAGTTCGGTGAGGACCGCTCCGGGGCCGGGGAGCAGGTATTCCGGTTTCCACTGCGCCCAGACGACCGCCTGCCAGGCGAGGACGGCGATGGTGATGGCGAGGAGTTTGGGCCAGGCGCTGCGCCAGACCCGGCCGGCCAGGGCGCCCTTGTCGGCCTTGGGCCCGAGTTCCAGCGCGTCGAGGCCGGTGACCTGGTCGGCGGCTTTCGGTGAGGTCACCGTTTCGCTAGTTGGCATGACGGGCCACCTCCGCGCGGAGCCGGTCGGTGATCTCGGCGGCCTGGCCGGAGACCTCGGGGGAGTCGATGCGCCGGGGACGCGGGTGGGTGATCGCGAAGTCCTCGAGCACCCGGCCGGGACGGCTGCTCAGCAGGATGACCCGGTCGCCGAGCCGGACCGCCTCGCGGACGTTGTGGGTCACGAAGAGCACGGTCAGGTCCTGTTCGCGCCAGATCCGTTCCAGCTCGTCGTGCAGGATGTCGCGGGTCATCGCGTCCAGCGCGCCGAACGGTTCGTCCATCAGGAGGATGTCGGCGTTCTGTGCGAGGGCCCGGGCCAGCGCCACCCGCTGCCGCATGCCGCCGGAGAGCTCGTGCGGGCGCTTGTCGCCGAAGCCGGCGAGGCGCACGATCTCGAGCAGTTCCTGGGCGCGCTTGCGGCGTTCGGCTTTGCCCAGGCCCTGCAGGCGCAGTGGCAGCTCGACGTTGCCGGCGACGGAGAGCCAGGGGAAGAGGGCGGCCTCCTGGAACATCAGCGAGACCTTCTTGCCGCCGATGTCCAGGGTGCCGCTGCTGATCTTGTCGAGTCCCGCCACCAGTGACAGCAGGGTGCTCTTGCCGCAGCCGGAGGCGCCCAGCAGGCAGACGAACTCGCCCTGGCGTACCTCCAGTGAGACGTGGTCGAGGGCGAGCAGCGCGGAGCTGCCCGACCCGTACTGCTTGGAGACGTCGTCGATCGTGACAACGGTGTTGCTCATGCTCGCCCCCACCACCTTCTCGGTCAGGCCGCGGCGTCGCTGACCGCGGGCTGACCGTCGGCCTTCAGCAGCTCGTTCAGCGGTCCGAGGTCGTAGATGCCGGACAGGTCGACCGGGTCGAGCAGGCCGACCTCCTCCGCGTGCTTGGCGCTGGTGAACAGCGACGACGCGATCGGGTCGTACGTGAAGGTCAGGTTCTTGAACGCGGCGGCCAGGATGTCGTCCTTGAGCGGCTTGCCGGACAGCGCCTCGATCTGGGCGTTGGCGGCCTTCTGCGCGTCGGCGTCGTTGTCCTTGATGTACTTGACCGCTTCGATGTGGCCCTGGAGCAGCTTCTTGACGGTGCCCGGGTACTCCTTGAGGAACTTCTGGCTGACGATCAGGTGGGTCGTCACGAACTGCTCGTTCGGCCAGAGGGACTTCTCGTCGACCAGGACCTTGCCCTTGGACTCCAGGATGAGCCGGCTCAGGTGCGGCTCGGGCACCCACGCGCCGTCGATCGCGCCCTGGGCGAACGCCTGCACGGTGGCCGAGTTGTCCTGCGGCAGGACCGAGACGTCGCCGCCGCCGTTGGTGTCGGCGTTGAGGCCGTTCTCCTTCAGCCAGGCGCGCAGGGCGACGTCCTGGGTGTTGCCCAGCTGCGGCGTGGCGATCTTCTTGCCCTTGAGGTCCGCGGCGGTGTTGATGCCCTCCTTGACGACCAGTCCGGCGCCGCCGGAGGTGCTGCCGGCGATGACCTTCAGCGCGGTGCCCTTGGAGGTGGCCCAGCCGTTGATCGCCGGGTTCGGTCCGATGTAGGTGGCGTCGATGGCGCCGGAGAGCAGTGCCTCGATCGCGGCGGGGCCGGCGTTGAAGGTCTGCGTCTCCAGTTTGGTGCTGGTGCCCAGGGCCGTGGCGAACAGGCCCTTGTTCACGCCGACCAGGGCCGGGGCGTGGGTGATGTTGGGGAAGTAGCCGAGTTTGAGGGTCGTCGACTCGGCGGCCGCGCCGCTGGTGCCCTCGACGGTGTCGGCTTCGTCGGAACCGCAGGCGCTGAGAGCGGTCGAGGCCACCAGGGCGGCCGTGGCAAGGGCGAACGCACGCACAGTGCGGGAGCTCATGCTCACTCCTAATTCTTCTTCACTGAGATTCTGGAGAGTTCGGCCAGGGTCTTGTGGTCGACCACACCCTCGATGGCCTCCTCCACGGCGACCCACACGTCGTGCAGCGCCGTCGCTGCACCGTGGTAGACGGCCGTGGCGGTGGGGAGCCCGCGAACCGTGGTGAGCGCGCCGCCGACGGCGCGGACCACGTCGCCGACGGTGATCTCCTCGGCGGGGCGGGCCAGGGCGTAACCGCCGTCCACGCCGCGGTGGCTGTGCAGCAGCCCGGCGCGGCGCAGGTCGAGCAGGATGCCCTGAAGGAAGCTGAGCGGGATCTCCTGGGCGGCCGCCAGCCCGGCGGCTTTGACCAGGCGGGGGTGCTCGGCGGTGACCGCGAGCATCGCGCGTACGGCGTAGTCCGTGCGGGCCGAGACGTACAACGCGGGCCCCTCCCACCGATTCTTGGCATAACCTATCTGTTGGATGGGAATGATGGATCAGATGGGTTTGGTGCGTCAAGCCCGGGAGGTCGCGGTAAAAGCCACATATCAGGCTTAATGTGAGGGTGATTACCCTCATCGGGTGACGGGATGCTCTGCGTCATCGTGCGGATGGGGCAAGCTGACTGCCGGTCGGAGCCGCTGGAGCACGCTAGATTCGTACCGTGGCGCCCAATATCAAGATCCCCGCGACGAAATATCCGGTCGAGAGGTTCACTCTCGGCAACGGTCTGCGTGTGGTCCTCTCGCCGGACCGCAGCGCCCCGGTCGTCGGCGTGGCCGTCGTGTACGACGTCGGCATCCGCAGCGAACCGGAGGGGCGCACCGGCTTCGCGCACCTCTTCGAACACCTGATGTTCCAGGGGTCGGAGAACCTGGAGAAGCTCGCCCACTTCCGGCACGTGCAGGGCGCCGGCGGCAGCTTCAACGGCTCCACCCACCTGGACTACACCGACTACTTCGAGGTGCTGCCCTCCGGCGCCCTCGAACGGGCCCTCTTCCTCGAGGCCGACCGGATGCGCGGTCCCCGCCTCACCGAGGAGAACCTGCGCAACCAGGTCGACGTGGTCAAGGAGGAGATCCGGGTCAACGTGCTGAACCGGCCGTACGGCGGGTTCCCGTGGCTCAAGCTTCCGCCGGTCATGTTCGAGACCTTCCCCAACGCCCACGACGGCTACGGCTCGTTCACCGACCTGGAGAGCGCCACCGTCGAGGACGCGCAGAGCTTCTTCGACCGCTACTACGCCTGCGGCAACGCGGTGCTCTCGGTGGCCGGCGACTTCGACGTGGCCGAGGCGACCGCGATGATCGAACGGCACTTCAGCGACGTGCCGGCCCGGCCCGCCCCGGTGCTGCCCGACTTCGCCGAGCCCGACCTGACCGGTGAGCGGCGCGAGTCGTACACCGACCGGATCGCGCCGCTGCCCGCGATCGCCGGCGGCTGGCGGGTGCCGGACCCGATCGCCACCTTCGACGACTACCTGCCGTTCGTGGTGCTCGCCGAGGTGCTCACCGACGGCGACGCCTCCCGCCTGGTGGAGCGGCTGGTCCAGCGCGACCGGACGGCCACCAGCCTGGGCGGCTACATCGGCTTCATGGGCGACGAATACCAGGTCCGCAACCCGACCGCGCTGCTGCTGCAGGCGCACATGCCGCCCGGCGGCGACGCCGCCAAGGTGCTGCAGACCGTCGACGAGGAACTGGACCGGCTGGCCGCCGACGGCCTCAAACCCGGCGAACTGGCCCGCACCCAGGCCCGGATGGCGACCCGCGCGCTCAACGAGACCGACTCGGTGCTCGGCCGGGCACTGCCGATGGCCGTGCTGGAGCTGCAGCGCGGCCGGCCCGGCCTGCTGAACGACCTGCCGAAGCTGATCAGCGAGGTGCGCGACGAGCAGATCGTCGCCGCCGCGGCCACCCTGCGGCCCGAGCGCCGCGCCAGTGTCGAAGTGATCCCGGGAGCCTCCACGTGACCAAGACTCTGCCCGATCTCATCCCGGACGCCCCGCTCAACCTGCCGCCGGAGGCGGAGCGGACCCTGCCGAACGGCCTCACCGTCATCGCCATCCGGCGTTCCTCGGTGCCGCTGGTCGAGGTCCGCCTGCGTATTCCGTTCGGCCGGGCCCCACTGGCCCCGGCCACCCTGCTCTCCCAGGCGCTGTTCACCGGCACCAGCACGCTGAGCAGCATCGACATCGCCGCCGAGCTGCAGGCCGTCGGCGGTGGCCTGGCCGCGGGCCTCGACCCGGACCGGCTGCAGATCTCCGGCAACGCCCTGGCCGGCGGCCTGGACCGGACGCTGGAACTGCTCGCCGGCGTGCTCACCGACGCCACCTACCCGACCGAGGAGGTGGCCACCGAACGGGAGCGCCTGGTCGACCACATCCAGGTCGCGCTCAGCCAGCCGGCGCACCTGGCCCGGGTGGCGCTGCTCAAGAGGATGTTCGGCGACCACCCGTACGCGGTGCAGACCCCGGCGCCGGACGCGATCCGCCCCGTCGACTCCGGCGCGCTGCGCGACCTGCACGCGAGCCGGGTCCGCCCGGACGGCGCGGTGCTGGTACTGGTCGGCGACATCGACCCGGAACAGGCGATCCTCAGCGCCGAGAAGATCCTCGGCGGCTGGACCGGCGCCGCGGCAGACGGCCTGGTCCCGCCGGTGCCGGAGCTGAAGCCGGGCGCGCTGCTGCTGGTCGACCGTCCCGGTTCGGTGCAGTCGTCGATGCGCCTGGCGCTGCCGGCGCTGCCCCGGACACACCCGGACTACGCCGCGCTCAACCTGGCGAACATGGTCTTCGGCGGCTACTTCTCGTCGCGGTGGGTGGAGAACATCCGCGAGGACAAGGGGTACACGTACGGCCCGCACTCGGGGATCGAGCACTTCGTGGCCGGTTCGTCGCTGCTGGCCGCCGCCGAGGTGGCCACCGAGGTGACCGGGCCGGCGCTGCTCGAGACGCTCTACGAGCTGGGCCGCATCGCCAGCCTCGCGCCCGGCGAGGAGGAGCTCGAACAGGCCCGCCGGTACGCCCTCGGCACCCTGCGCCTGGGCATGTCGACCCAGGGCGGCCTGGCCGGGCTGGCGAGCATGTACGCCGGTTTCGGCCTGCGGCTGAACCACCTGCCGGAGTACTCCGCCGCGCTGGCCGCCGCGACACGCGAGGACGTGGCCGCCGCCGCGGCTGAGCACCTGGCCCCGTCCCGAGCCGTTACCGTGGTCCTCGGCGACGCCGACAAGATCGAGAGCCAGCTGGCCGCCCTGACCAGCGTGGAACGAGCAGCAGTGGAGCGCAGCACAGAGTGACCGATTCTGAACAGCCCGACCTGGGCGAGCAGCCCGGCACGCCGCCGCTGGCGCGGACCACCCTGGACCGCGCCGCGCACCGGCGCAAGGACGACGCCTGGCTGGCCGGGGCCTGGTCCCGCGGCCGGGTCCTCGTCGTCGACGTGGCGAAAGGCGGCCGGGCCCTGGTCGCCGACCGCCCGGACGGTGGGGTGGCACTCGTGCTGGTGCCGTCGTCCGAGGCACCGGAGGCCGAGCGCTGGTTCCTGGGGACCGACGCCGACGAGGCGGAGACCCCGCTGTGGATGGTGGACGCCGCGTTGCCGGAGATCGGCGACACGCGGGCGTCCACCCTGCGCGAGATCGGTCATCTCCTCGACGCCCGGGACGCCGGACTGTTCACCGCGGCCGCCGCGCTCGGCAACTGGCACGCCAGCCACCGCTTCTCGCCGCGCAGCGGCAAGCCGACGGTGGCGGTGGAGGCCGGCTGGGCGCGGTCGGACGACGAGGGCCAGTTGATGTGGCCGCGGACCGATCCGGCGATGATCGTGCTGGTGCACGACGGGGTGGCCGGTCCGGAGGGGCGCTGCCTGCTCGGGCACAACGCGGCCTGGCCGGCCGGCGCCGACGGCGTACGCCGGTTCTCCTGCCTGGCCGGGTACGTGGAGCCCGGCGAGTCGGCCGAGGCAGCCGTGATCCGCGAGGTCCGCGAGGAGGTCGGCATCCCGCTGCTCGCCCTGCGGTACGAGGGGAGCCAGTCCTGGCCGTACCCCGGCTCGCTGATGCTCGGGTTCCACGCCCAGGCCTCCCCGGCGGAGCCTCTGGTCCTCGACCCGGAGGAGATCGACGAGGCGCACTGGTTCACCCGGGACACGATCGCCAAGATGATCGCCGGGGGCTATGTGGACCCGGAGTCCGGTGTGCCGATGAGTCTTCCGATGCGGT
Source organism: Actinoplanes rectilineatus (assembly GCF_000962825.1). Classification (GTDB taxonomy): domain Bacteria; phylum Actinomycetota; class Actinomycetes; order Mycobacteriales; family Micromonosporaceae; genus Actinoplanes; species Actinoplanes rectilineatus. The sequence goes on along the minus strand of NZ_JZKF01000003.1, from coordinate 15,995 downwards.
CCTCCATCGCGTTCTACCTGGTCGACCGCTGGTTGAGCGGGAACTGATGAAGGTCGTGTGAGAAACCTAAGAAGAAAAAATCTCTCCTTAGGCAACCAAACCCCTGGGTCACCGCGTCTTGGCTATCAAAGACGAAGAGGGGGAACCGATGACCCAGGTGGAAGCACCGGCGTGGACGCCGATGTCCGCGGAAGAGCGGGAGGCGTTCGACCGCGATGGATACCTCATCGTGCCGTCGGTGCTGAGTGAGAGCGAGGTCGAGGTCGGTCGGGCCGCGATCCTGGGGTACTACGAGAAGGCGAAGGCCGAGGGCAAGCTCAACGCCTCCGGTGCCCTGCACCAGCTCTCCCCGATCACGCACGTCCCCGAGCTGGCCTTCCTGCTCGACCACCCGAAGTCGTTCCGGTACATCTGGTCGCTGCTCGGGTGGAACCTGCACGTGTACCACTCGCACATCGACGTGCACCCGCAGATCCACGAGAAGCAGAAGGACTGGTGGCACTGGCACCAGGACGGTGGCCGTCAGAACCGGGAGATCGAGACCGACCCGCGTCCGATGCTGTCGGTCAAGCTGGCCTACTGGTTCTCCGACGTGAGCGAGACCGGCCGGGGCAACTTCACCATCCTGCCGGGCAGCCACAAGAGCAACTGGCTGCCCGGACCGCCGAGCCGTGGCGTCCCGTGGCCGCAGCCCGAGGGTGCGATCCAGGTGACCGCGAACCCCGGCGACCTGGTGGTCTTCGACCGCCGCATCTGGCACGCCCGGTCGGACAACTACTCCGACATCACTCGTGTCGGCGCGTTCTTCGGTTACACCCCGCGGTGGATCCAGATCCGCGACGAGAACCAGGACCTGCCGAACCGCCCGGAGTGGGACACCCTGAACGACGTGCAGAAGCAGCTGCTCGGCGCGTTCGGCAACGGTGACGGTGACCACCAGTGGGGTCACTACCCGGAGACCGTGCCGCTGTACGGCGCGCTCAAGGAGCGCGGCCTGCTCGACTCGAGCATCCCGGCTCTGATTCCGTGATCTGATTTCGTGATCTGAGAAAGGAGGGCCGTCCCGGTCTCGGGACGGCCCTCCTTTCTCTTTACGCTGAGATCGCCGCGAGGTGCTGCTTCACCTGCACGATCGACGGGTTGGTCAGCGCCGACCCGTCATCGAACTTGAGAGTGGGGACCGTCTGGTTGCCCCCGTTGACACTGCGCACGAACGCGGCCGACTCCTCGTCCTGCTCGATGTCGACGACCTCGTAGGCGATGCCCTCCCGGTCGAGCTGCGACTTGAGGCGGTGGCAGTAACCACACCAGGACGTCGAGAACATGGTCAGCATCGGTCAGGGCTCCTTCGATACAGGTCACACGGTGGTGCGGCTGACAAGCACAACACCCCGCCCGGGTGTCATGATTCCCTACCGTGCGGACTGATGGGGTGCTGTCCGGGCTAGACCCGGAGCAACGGACGGCGGTGACGGCTCCCGCGGGCCCGGTCTGCATCCTCGCCGGCGCCGGGACCGGCAAGACCCGGGCGATCACCCACCGGATCGCCTACCGGACCCAGTCCGGCGAGATCAGCCCCCGGCACGTGCTGGCCGTGACGTTCACCGCGCGGGCCGCCGCCGAGATGCGGGCCCGGCTCACCTCGCTGGGCACCTCGGCCGTGCAGGCCCGCACCTTCCACGCGGCGGCCATGCGCCAGGTGCGCTACTTCGCGCCCCGGCTGCTGGAGGGCCGGCAGATGCCCGAGCTGGTGGAGAGCAAGGCCCGCCTGGTCGGCCTGGCCGCCGCCCGCGCCGGTGTCCGCGCCGACCGTGCCGTGGCCCGTGACCTGGCCGGCGAGATCGAGTGGGCGAAGTCGTCGCTGGTCGAGCCGGGGGAGTACGCGGTGGCGGCCGCCAAGGCGCTGCGGGAGCCGCCGCACGAGCCGGCCCGGGTGGCCGAGGTGTTCGCCGCCTACGAGTCGTTGAAGCGCCGCCAGGGCGTGATCGACTTCGAGGATCTGCTGCGCGCGGCGGTCTGGGGCATCGAGGAGCATCCGGACGTCGCCGACCAGATCCGCGCGCAGTACCGGCATTTCGTCGTCGACGAGTACCAGGACGTCAACCCGCTGCAGCAGCGTCTGCTGGACGCCTGGCTGGGCGACCGCGACGACCTGACGGTGGTCGGTGACGCCAGCCAGACGATCTATTCGTTCACCGGGGCGACCGCCGGCTATCTGATCGACTTCCCGCGGCAGCGCCGCAACGCGGTGGTGGTCCGGCTGGTCCGCGACTACCGCTCGACGCCGCAGGTGGTGGGCCTCGCCAACGCGGTGATCAAGCAGGCCCGGGGCACCGAGGCGAAGCTGCGCCTGGAACTGGTCGGTCAGCGCCGGCCCGGTCCGGAGCCGGAACTCAAGATCTTCCCGGACGAGCAGGGCGAGGCGGCCGCGGTGGCGCGGCGCTGCCGGGAGCTGATCGCGGGTGGCATGCCGGCGAACGAGATCGCGGTGCTCTTCCGGATCAACGCGCAGTCCGAGTCCTACGAGGAGGCGCTCGCCGAGGCCCAGGTGCCCTACGTGGTGCGCGGCGGCGAGCGGTTCTTCGAGCGTCCCGAGGTGCGGCAGGCGATGGTCGCCCTGCGTGCCGGGGTGCGGTCCATCCCGGGTGAGACTCCGCTGGTGGAGGCGGTGCTGGAGGGACTCGCGGCGACCGGCTGGCACCGGGACAAACCCCCGCCGGGAGGTGCGGCGCGCGAGCAGTGGGAGGCGCTCAACGCGCTGGTCACCCTCTCGCAGGAGTACGCGTCCGCGCCGGAGTTCCTGCCCATCGGTGAGGCCGGGAGCGTCCAGCGGCATGTGACGCTCGCCATGTTCAACGACGAGCTGGCCCGTCGCGCCGAGCAGCAGCACGCACCCACGGTCGCCGGTGTGACGCTCGCCTCACTGCACTCGGCGAAGGGGCTGGAGTGGGATGCGGTGTTCCTGGTCGGGCTCGCCGACGGGACGCTGCCGACGACGTACGCCAAGACGCCCGACCAGCTGGAGGAGGAACGCCGGCTGCTCTACGTCGGGGTGACCCGCGCCCGGCGGCAGCTCTGGCTCTCCTACGGTCAGTCCCGGTCCACGGGTGGCCGTCCCCGGCGCCCGTGCCGTTTCCTGCCGCAGCTGGACCGGTCCACGGCGGCCCCGGAGCGGACGGTCGTGGACCGGAGTCGGAAAACCGACCGTCGTCGTGTTCAGGTGGCTCTCTGCCGGATCTGCGGGGCCACCCTGCTGGCCGGTGCCGACCGCAAACTGGGCCGTTGCCCGACCTGCCCGTCGGACCTCGACGAGGACCTTCACGAGCGTCTGCAGGTGTGGCGTGCGGCCACCGCGGCGGAACTCAAAGTCCCTGCCTACGTGGTGTTCACCGATGCGACGTTGGTGGCCATGGCGGAGCGCCGCCCGGCGGAGCCGGCGCAGTTGCTGGCCATCGCCGGGATCGGCCCTCGCAAGCTCGGCCAGTACGGCGAGGCGGTCTTCGCTCTGGTGGCCGGTGCGAGCCCCGAAGAAGTCGCTCAGAAAAACTTCGAAAACTAGTCCGTTAATTCGTTTGCCCTCCCCTGGAGGGCAGGCATAGCCTCAGGACACACCTTGGCGAGCAGCAGTTCGCCGGGGTCGAATGTCCGTAGTAACGCTGAGTGCAGTGCATATGGAGGAGGTGACCCCGATGAGGCTCGTAATCAACGCCCCAATTGCTCCGTCGATGTCGCTGATCCCTGCCTGGACTCTGTCCGAGTCCGCCCTGCTGCCCGTCGCCGCCGCACCGCTGGCGCTGATGGCTGCTGAGCGGGTCGCGGCACCGCGGGCGCACCAGGCCCACGTCCAGGCCGAGCTGGGCGAAGCGGTTCTGATGCTCGACAGCAACAAGGGCACCACTGGGTTCGAGGGCAGCAATGTCTCCGTCAAGCGTCGCTACACGGATGGCAGCGGTGTCCCGCCTCGAGGAAGGCCGGTCTGACAAACAGACCTCCGGCTCACCTCGAGGCCGCGGAACCCCTAACCGGGATCCGCGGCCTTAATTTTTTGCCGGCTCACCAGCCGGTGCACCACCCGGACGACGATCCAGAAGATCGCTGAAGAAGAGAGAGGTGACCGGGCTTTATGAGTCTGGCGCTGGCCCCACTCGACGTGAGCGTCGAGGTCGAGGCAAACCTGCCCTGCCGCAAGTTCGACCCGGACCTGTGGTTCTCCGACTCCCCGGCCCAGCTGGAGCTGGCCAAGTCCCTCTGCGGCGACTGCCCGCTGCGGGTCGAGTGCCTGGCCGGTGCGGTCGAGCGGAACGAGCCCTGGGGTGTCTGGGGTGGCGAGATCTTCGAGCGCGGCGCCGTGGTCCCGCGCAAGCGGCCGCGTGGCCGTCCGCGTAAGGCGGACGTGGCTCGCGACGCGGAGCTCGCCGTCGAGGTCGAGGAGCGGCTCGCCGCTAACGGTCTCGAGTCCCGCAACTCGGTTCGCCTGGCGGCCTGAGATGACTACCCTCCCCACCCCCGTGATGGAAATCAGAAAGTCGAGCAGCGAAATGAACCCCACCGGAGCGAAGATGAGACTTCTCCAAGAGGCACTCTCGAGAGCCCGAATGCCTCGGCCTCAGCGTGACCGTGCACCTGAGGCTTACCGTTCCGCCCGGCAGATCGCGATCGAGTCCCGCCACCGCGCGGCCCGTGAGCTCAGTGTCTGACCCGGAGTACCGCTGAACCCGCTACCTGGGAGATGAAAAGGCCCGTCCGTGATCTCACGGGCGGGCCTTTCCCTTTTCACGGCTTCACAGCTTCACCGTGGCTGCGGGGTCGTCGGCTTTCACCGCGACCGCGACCGCGTATCATCGGCTATCGCCGTGAGTGCGGATCGTCGGCTTTTTACAGCGGTCGCAGGAAGTCGGCGACCGCTGCGGTGAACTCGGCGGGCTTGTTGACGTGGGCGCGATGCCCGCCGCCGATCGTGACGAACGTGCTGCCGGGGATCTCCGCGGCCATCCGTCGCAGGGTGTCCTGATCGAGGAAGCTCTCCGGTCCACCGGCGATCATCAGGGTCGGCACGGTGATCCGGCTCAGGTCGTCCCACCAGGACGGATCCGGGTTGTTGACGACGTCGAGCACGGCCTGCCGTGCCGCCCAGTCGTAGGGGATCGGACCTGTCGGCGGTGGCGGATCGAGCCGGTGCGGCACCGGTGGCGGCGGCTCCTCCAGGATCAGCGCGGTGAACCGGCCGGGATGGGCGAGTGCGGCCCGCCAGGCGACGACACCGCCCGCCGAGTGGCCGGCCAGAACCACGCGGTCAAGACCGAGGGCGTCCAGCACGGCGATCACGTCCTGCTGGGTGATCTTTATGCCGTACGCCGAAGCGCGGCTGCTCGCGCCGTAACCCCGCAGGTCGAGCGCGTACGACCGGAGCGGCAGCGCCGCGGCGACCGTCTCCCAGGAGGTGCCGTCGCTGGAACCGCCGTGCAGCCAGACGACCGGCCGGCCGTCCCCCGGACCGTCCACCGGGCCGTGCACCCGGTAGGCGATCCGCGCGCCGGGCACGTCGACGACATCGATCATCGCCTCAGGATACCGGCGCGAACCCGGGTAGCCATTTCTGCAGGATCTCGCGGTACGGCGCTTCGGCCTCGAGCTGGCAGAGCACCCCGATCGAACCCAGCGTCACCCGGTGGATCAGCAGGTAGGACGGCGGCAGGTTGAGTTTGCGGCTCAGTTGGAAAGCCGGCGAACGCGGGCTGCTGATCCGGGTCGCCTCGCCGCGCAGCCAGCCCCGGGTGAACCGGAAACTGTCCACCGCGACCGGTTCGATCATCGGGCGCAGGAACTTGAGGATGGCCTCCGCGTCGATGTCGTCGTCCCGCTTGATGAAGTTCTCCTCGCGCAGGCCCTCGGTCACCCCCGCCGCGTCGCCGTCGAGTGCCAGCCGGACCAGGCGGCCGATCGGCTCCGGGTGGCCGTCCGGGAGCCGGGCCACCGCCCCGAAGTCGATCACGCCGAGCCGGCCGTCGGGCAGGATCCGGAAGTTGCCGGGGTGCGGGTCGGCGTGCAGCAGCCCGGCCCGGGACGGCGCGGAGAAGTGCAGGATCGCCATCAGGCGGCCGGCCTCGTCGCGTTCCGCCACGGTGCCGTCGGTGATCACGGAGGCCAGCGGGGTGCCGTCCACCCATTCGGTGACCAGGATCTGCGGCGCGGAGGCGATCACCCGGGGCACGAAGATCTCCGGATCGTCCTGGTACGCCGTGGCGAAGGTCCGCTGGGTCTCCGCCTCCATCTCGTAGTCGAGCTCCTCGACCACACGTTCGCGCAACTCGGCGAGGAGCGGCTTCATGTCGATGCCCGGCTGGATGATCTTGAACATGCCGGCCAGCCGGCCGAGCTGCTTGAGGTCGGCGACCAGTGCCTCCCCGGCCCCCGGGTACTGCACCTTGACCGCGACCGGCAGCAGTTTGGGCTTGCCGCCCCGCCGGGCGGGCGGAAGTTTCCACACCGCCCGGTGCACCTGGCCGATGCTCGCGGCGGCGGCCGGGCTGTCGTCGAACTCGGCGAAGTTGTCCCGCCAGTCCGGCCCGAGCTGCTCGGCGAGCGCCTTGTGCACGTTCGCCACCGGCATCGGTGGAGCGGCTTCCTGCAGTTTGGTCAGCGCCTGGCGATAGGGCCCGGACATCTCCTCGGGCATCGCGGCCTCGAACACCGACAGCGCCTGCCCGAACTTCATCGCACCGCCCTTGAGCTGTCCGAGAACGCTGAACAGCTGCTCGGCGGTGCGTTGCTGGATGTCCGCGGAGATGACGTCGGAGGCGATCCCGACGGCACGCTTACCCAGGCCCAGCGCGGTGCGCCCGGCGAAGCCGAGCGGAAGCGCGGCAAGCCTGGCCGTCCGGGAGGCCGCGCGGCGCGGTATGTCCGTCACCAGATCATTGTGACCGACGGATGGCGGTTACTCCGCCCGTCACGAGGTGGTTTGGTGTTTATGCGGTGAAGGTCTGGTGAAGGTGGCCCGGTTGCGCCCGCAGGGACAGTCGGGATGTGGTGGCCAGGTCCTCCGGCGGATCCGCCCCGGCGCGCTGATCTCCACCGACGAACCCGTCGTCCCGGGTATGCCGCCGTCCAGGAAGGCGAGCGCCTCGGCGACCGCGTAGGCGGTGGCGGCCAGCAGGGTGGTGACCGTGCACGGTTCGGCGGTGTCCGCCGCGCACCCGCCGGGCCGGCCCGGATCCCGGTCCAGCCGGTGCAGGTCGAGACAGCGCAGGCAGGGCTCGCCGGTCACGGGGACGAACGGGCCGACGACCGCGGTGCCGTCCCGGATGCCGACGGCCAGATGCGGCTGCCGCCGGGCGGCGTGACCGGCGGCGATCAGGGCGGTCGGCTCGTCGTGGGCCAGCTGGACGACCAGGGTGGGCGGACGGCGTACCGTGCGGGTCTCGGTGACCGGCGAGGCCCGCAGGATCGCGGCGGTCACCGCGGTGCGCCGGGGACTGCCCGCGTCGGTGGCGAGCAGCGGGCCGCCGGTGATCTCACTCGGCCCGACCGCACCGGACAGATCCGGGTGTACGTGCCCCACGCCCGCCTCGGCCAGCGCGACCGCGATCGTGGCGCCGAGCCGGCCCCGCCCGCTGATCACCACCCGGGAGGCGCGGCGACGGCGCAGCACCCGGGCGGGCGAGGGGCCGGCCGGAGCGCGCTGCGCCGGACCGGCCGTCTCCAGGGCCATCGCGGCAGCCTCGCAGAGCAGCAGCTGGCGGGCACGGTCCGGCAGGGCGGCCGGCATCAGCGACCCGGCGGGGATCACCAGCCCGGCCGCCTGGAGTGTGCCGAGCAGCGTGAGCGCGTCGTCGACCGGCACGCCCTGTTCGGCGGCGCGGAGCAGGACGAGTCGTTCGGAGAGCCGGCCGTCGAGCAGATCGAGGACCAGAGCGGTGCGCGGGTCGGCGAGTTCGAGCACGATCGCGTGCGGCGGGCCGAGGCCGAGCTGCAGGTGGGTGGCGGTGCGCCAGACCCGGGCGAGGCCGGGGACAAGGGTCGGACGCGGCAGTGGTGTCCGGTTCATGGATGACAGGTTGTCATCGCCGCGTCGCGCAACGGGGTCGTTATCCACAGCCGCGGGGGCGCCCGACGCTGGGTTGTCCACAGCTTCGGGCTAGTTATCCACAGGCGGCCCGTTAACTCAACGTGCTGGATCCAGCACGGTTACGGCGTACCCGGTAAACGCACCGGGGAGGGCGACCGCCCTCCCCGGGCGGGAGATCACGCCTTGGCCTTGCCCAGGATGCGGTTCATGGTGGTGCCGCAGACCGGGCACTTGCCCTTGGCCATGTTCATGCCGGTCTTGGAGACTTCCACGTTGCCCTGGAAATCGCGCTTCTCCTTGCACTTCACGCAGTAGCCGTTGTACGTGGTGTCGGCCACGGTTCCTCCTACTTAGTCGTATCGTCGGCCGCCCGGCCCGGTGCCTCGTTCGCGGAGCGGGCGCGAACCTTGTCTGCGGCGCTGGGCCCCTGCGGCCACGCAGATGTGGCCACGCTGCCCTGGGGCGGACTCTTACCCAGGTCAGACGGGTTCCATGTCAACGCAGCGTCGGCGGTGTCACCGACGACGTGAGTGTGCCGGTACGAACTATCCTTTTCCGCCAGGTTTGCCGGGACACGCCGATTAATCCCATCATAAAGGCATAAAACGGACGAGTGGGTAGCTGATGGGCTGCGTCGGCGATGGTCTAGGTTGGCGGTTGTCTCGGATGTTGCGGCTGAGGAAAATTTTTTCGGGAATATGCGGTCGAAGTGCGCATATTCCCGACCGTCATCGGCCGTACTCTTGCGGTGACAGGGGTCCGGCGGATTAGCGTCTCAACGTGAACCCGAATCTGGGCCGCGCGAGCCGGTAATGGCCCGGACGCGCAAGCCTGTCGTCGAAGTGCGGCGCAGTCAGCGCCGCCGCCGGACGGTGTCCGCGTATCGCGACGGTGAGCGAGTCGTGGTCCTCATCCCGGATCGTTTCTCCCGGGCCGAGGAGATCGAATGGGTGGAGCGCATGCTCGCCCGTCTCGCCGCCCGCGAAGAACGCCTGCGGTGCACCGATGCCGAGCTCCTGGCCCGTGCCCGTCGCCTGACAGCCCGTTTCCTCGCCGATCACGCCGACCAGGTCGCGCCGGTCAGTGTGCGCTGGGTGACCAACCAGAACGGCCGCTGGGGTTCCTGCACCCCCGACGACGCGACCATCCGGATCTCACACCGGATCCAGGAGATGCCCGACTGGGTGATCGACTACGTGCTCCTGCACGAACTCGCGCACCTGGTCGTGCCCAGCCACAACGCGGAGTTCTGGGAACTCGTCAGCCGCTTCCCCAAAGCCGAACGGGCCCGGGGCTATCTGGAGGGCATCGCCGCCTCCCACAGTCTGGTGATGGCGGACTAGTGCCCGTTCGCAGGGCGGACCGGATTCTGTCCGGGGAGGGACGGCCTGGCCACACCTCGGTCCTGCCTCCCCGACGGCACAGGCGCTAGGCTGACGGGTGTGCTGCGGCGGGTGGTGATCGTCCTGTTGGTCCCGGTGCCGTGGAGTCCCCCCGGGGTGGACCTGCGGACCTGGCGCACCGCCCTGGCCGAGGACGTGGTCGACCTGCTCGCCCGGCTGGCCCAGGCCGAAGCCGCCATCGCGGCCACCGCCGCCGACCGTGACCTGGCCGAGGAGATCGCCTGGCCGGGCACCCGGATCTACGAACTCCCCGAACCGACCGTCCTTCCGGCGCTCAAGGCCGCCGCCGCGGACGGATTCGATCAGGCCGCGGTGATCGCCGCGGACGCGCCGGACGTGCCCGGCATGACCCTCGGCAAGCTGCTGAGCCCACTGGACACCAAGGCGGTCACGGTGTCACCGGGCGGGGCCTCCGGGGGCCTCTTCGGCGTCGCCACCAGCCTGCCCGCGCCGGACTGGCTGGTCGACCACGACCTGGACAGCGCCTCGGCGCAGATCCTCCGGCGCACGGCGCCCCGGCCCGGAGACGTCACGACCACGCCGCCGTGGCGGCGCCTGCGCGGCCCGGCCGACCTGGCAACGCTCGACGTGGCCCTCGAGGGCTGGGAGAACACCCGCACGCTCCTGGGCGGCTGACCAGCCTGCCACCCGCCTGCGCCGACCGAGCGGGCCTCGGCCGGAGCGCTGTCAGCCGACGTGAGTCAACGGTTCGCCCCGGCTGTCCGGAGCGTTACCGGACGGTGGCGCCTGCGTGCTGGCCGACGATGGCACCTGTGGTGTGCGACGGTGCGGCACGGTGACGCGGGGCGTGTGGAGCGGTCGGCGTGGCGTACGAAATCTGGCTGGTTCGGCGGTGTGGGAAAGCAATCACTGTGGGAAAAGCAAATCGCCGTGGAGGACGGACGCGCCCTCCACGGCGACTGACGTTTCCGGGATCAGTCCTCCTTCGGGCCGTCCTCGAGGCCCTCCAGCTCACTGATGTCCCAGTCGGTGCGGCCCCGGGCGAACGCCGCCGGATCGGCGAAGTCCTCGTCGGTGGGCAGCAGGTCGGGGTGGTCCCAGAGGGCGTCCCGGCCCGCGGTGCCTCGCTGCTCGGCCACCGCCGTCCACAACGCTCCGGCCTCGCGCAGGCGGCGCGGACGGAGTTCCAGACCGACCAGGGCGGCGAAGGTCTGCTCGGCCGGACCACCGGCGCCCCGGCGGCGGCGGAACGCCTCGCCGAGTGCGGACCGCGACGGCAGACGGTCGCCGGCGGCGCTGTCCACCACCTGGCCGACCCAGCCCTCGACCAGCGCGAGCGCGGTCTCCAACCGGGCCAGGCCGGCCTTCTGCTGCGGGGTGTCCTCCGGCGTGAAGATGCCCTCGAGCGCCATCGCCTGCATCGATTCGGGGTCGCTCGGGTCGACCCGGCTCATCGCCTCCTCGATCGCCTCGCGGTTGACGGTGATGCCGTTGGCATACGTCTCGACGGCGGTCAGCACGTGCGAGCGCAGCCACGGCACGTGACCGAAGAGCCGCTGGTGGGCCGCCTCGCGGAGAGCCACGTACAGCCGGACCTCGTCCTCGGGGAGTTCGAGACCCTCGCCGTACTTCTTGATGTTGGCCGGGACGAGTGCGGCGGTGCCGGCCGGTCCGAGCGGCAGGCCGATGTCGCCGGCCGAGAGCACCTCGGCGGCGAGCTGGCCGAAGGCCTGGCCGAGCTGACCGCCGAAGAGCGCGCCACCCAGGGTGGCCACCATCGACTGCATCGGGCCGAGCTGGGCGCGGGCCTCCTCGGGGACGAGGTCGCCCATCGCGCCCACCATGCGGCCGGCGATCGGCTCGCACAGTTTCTTCCACACGTCGAGGGTGTTGTAGATCCACTCGTTGCGGTTCCAGGCGACGGCCTTCTGTATGCCGCTGGGCAGGGCGGTCACCGGGTCGAGCCAGAGGTCGGCGAGCCGCAGAGCCTCCTCGACCTGATGGCGTTCCAGGATGTTCACGGCGGGGTCGCCGGTCGCCGAGAGCTGGCTGGCCGCGACCTGACGGGCCAGGTCCCAGTTCACGGGGCCGCTCCCGGGCGCGGCGAACATCTGCTGCAGCTGCGCCATGAACTGCTGCATCTGCTGCGGGTCGGAGGGGTCGGGCGGCTGAGCGCCCGGCAGGGAGAAGCCGAACGGGATATCAGGCACGTCCCCAACGGTACGCGGGAAAACAAGGAAGCGGACCGAGGGAGGTATCAGCTCAGAGAGAACTCAGGGTGAGTTGGTACGGTCACGCGCATGAGACGTCGCGGTGTCACCGTCATCCTCGGCGCCCTGATCACCGCTCTGCTGGCAGCCGGTGTCATGGTCGCACCCCTGCCCTACGTGGTGCTCAAGCCGGGGCCGACGGTCGACACGCTCGGTTCCGCCGACGGCACCGAGGTCATCCAGGTGGAGAAGGGTGAGACCTCGAAGTCGGCCGGTCAGTTGCGCCTGACCACGGTGAACGTGCAGTCGCAGGTGGAGTTGGTGTGGGCGATCCGCGGCTGGCTCAGCGGCGAGCAGGCGGTCGTCCCGCGTGAGCTGATCTACCCGCCGGACCAGAGCGAGAAGCAGGTCCAGGAGCAGAACGCCCAGGAGTGGAAGCAGTCGCAGAGCAGCGCCGAGAAGGTCGCTCTGCAGAAGCTGGGCCATCCCCTGCAGACCTTCGTGTCGAAGGTCACCGACGGGGGTGCGGCGGACGGGCTGCTCAAGGCGGGTGACCGGCTGACCAGCGTCGACGGGACGACGATCACCAAGTCCAGCCAGGTCACCGAGCTGGTCCGGGCCAAGCCCGCGGGCAGCAGGCTGACCTTCGGCTACGAGCGGGACGGCACGGCCGGCAGCGTGGGGATCACCACGAGGACGGTGGACGGCGACGACACCCCGCGGATCGGGATCGAGATCACCGCCGAACCGGAGGACCCGTTCGGCATCGAGATCGATCTCGACAAGATCGGTGGACCGAGCGCGGGTCTCATGTTCACCCTGGGCATCATCGACAAACTCACGCCGGAGGACCTGACCGGCGGCAAGATCATCGCGGGTACGGGAACGATCAGCGACAGTGGTGAGGTCGGCCCGATCGGGGGTATCCCGCAGAAGCTCGTCGGCGCCAAGGACGCCGGGGCCCAGCTCTTCCTGGTCCCCAAGGACAACTGTGCCGAAGCGCTGCGCAACGCGGTGCCCGGTCTGCCGATGGCCGAGGTGGCCACGGTGGACGACGCCCTCACCGCACTCAAGACATTCACCACCGGCGGCACGCCCAAGGCCTGCGCGGCCTCGTGACGCCTCACCGGTCGTAACGAGACCGTTCTGCCGCGTATCGAAGCTGGATGCGACATCGTAAGGTGAATCACCGGCCAGACGAAGTGTGGAGCCAACGTTGGTCATGCGTAACAGTCCTCTACCGAGGATGAGCCGGCGCGGTCGCGTCACCGTCGGCGTCCTGGTCGGGGTCTTCCTCCTTTTCACGCTGCTCGGATGGGGCATCGACGCGTACACCGACTATCTGTGGTTCTCCGAGGTCGCCTTCACGAAGGTCTTCTCCGGGGTTCTGCTGACCAAGGTGCTCCTCTTCCTGGTGATCGGCGCCGCGATGGGCCTCATCGTCGCGGCCAACCTCTATCTCGCCTACCGGATGCGGCCGCTGCTGCGCCCGCACTCCCCCGAGCAGGCCACCCTCGAGCGTTACCGGATGATCCTGGCGCCCCGCCTGGGCACCTGGATCACCGTGGTCAGCCTGGTCATCGCCTTCTTCGCCGGCCTGTCCGCACAGGTTCGGTGGTCCGACTGGATGCTGTTCCGCAACGGCGGCTCGTTCGGAGTCGAGGATCCGCAGTTCAAGGTGGATATCTCGTTCTACATCTTCGAGTACCCGCTCTGGCGTTACCTGCTCGGCGTCGGCTTCACCGCCGTCGTCCTGTCGGTGCTCGGCTCCCTCGCCGTGCACTACATCTTCGGCGGGGTACGCCTGCAGGGCATCGGTGACCGGATGACCACCGCGGCCCGCGCGCACCTGACCACTCTGGTCGCCGTGTTCGTCCTGCTCAAAGCGGTGGCGTACATGCTCGACCAGCGCGCGCTGCTGCTCGAGCAGCACGTCTCCCCGGGGCTGTACGGCGCGGGTTACACCGACGTCAACGCGCTGCTCCCGGCCAAGGAGATCCTGGCGTACATCTCGGTGCTGGTGGCGATCGCGATCATCGTGTTCTCCAACGCGGTGATGCGTAACCTGGTCTGGCCCGGCGTCTCGCTGGCACTGCTGGCGATCTCCGCGGTGGCGATCGGCGGCATCTACCCGCTGGCCGTGCAGAACTTCCAGGTCAAGCCGAGCCTGTCGGACAAGGAACGGCCCTACATCGAACGGTCCATCGAAGCCACCCGGGAGGCGTTCGGGCTGGGGGAGACCGAGATCAGCCAGTACTCGGCGAAGAGTGGCATCCCGCCGGCGACCCTGACCCAGGACACCAGCGCGCAGAACGTCCGGCTGATCGACCCGCAGCTCGTGTCGGAGGGCTTCACCCAGTCGCAGCAGTCCCGCGGCTTCTACGACTTCGGCGAGAAACTGGACGTCGACCGCTACACGATCGACGGCAAGACCCAGGACTACGTGGTCGGCGCCCGGGAGATCAACGACGAGAAGCTGACCGCCCAGCAGCGCAACTGGCTCAACCGGCACACCGTCTACACCCACGGCTACGGCCTGGTGGCGGCGCCGGCCAACCAGAAGTGCGAGACCGGTCTGCCGATCTTCGCCTCCGGCCTGATCGGTGACAGCGAGCGCAGCTGTGTCACCCCCACCACCGCACTCGAGGCCGAGCAGCCGCGGATCTACTACGGCGAGCAGTCCACCGAGTACGCGATCGTCGGCCAGGGCTCCGGCGGCCAGCCCGTCGAGTTCGACCGGCCGCAGGAGGCGAACAAGGACGCGTCGGTCCTCTACACGTACGACGGCAAGGGCGGCGTCGAGATCGGCTCGTTCTTCCGCCGGCTGGTCTTCGCGATCAAGAACACCGAGAGCAACTTCCTGCTCTCCGACCGGGTCAACGAGAACAGTCGCCTGATGTACACGCGGGAGCCCCGCGAGCGGGTGGAGAAGGTCGCACCGTTCCTCACCGTCGACGGCGACCCGTACCCGAGCGTCGTCGACGGCCGGATCGTCTGGATCCTCGACGGCTACACGACCGCGCAGACCTACCCGTACGCGCAGAAGATCAACCTGGCCACCGAGACCCGCGACGAGCTGACCGGCCAGGGATCGTTCGCCCTGGCCCGCGACGACGTCAACTACATGCGCAACTCGGTGAAGGCGACCGTCGACGCGTACGACGGCACGGTCACCCTCTACGAGTTCGACGACCAGGACCCGGTCCTCAAGGCGTGGAACAAGGCGTTCGGCGGCGATCTGATCGTCCCGAAGGAGAAGACCCCGCCCAGCCTGTCCGCGCACTTCCGGTACCCGTCCGACCTGTTCAAGGTCCAGCGGAACCTGCTCACCAAGTTCCACGTCACCGACCCGGGCACGTTCTTCTCCGGTGACGACTTCTGGCAGGTGCCGAACGCCCCCGACTCGCCGCAGAGCGGGGTCAAGCAGCCGCCGTACTACCTGAACGTGAAACTCCCCGAGCAGGACGAGAACCGCTTCCAGCTCACCGCCGGCGTCACACCGGCGAACCGGGAGAACATGGCCGCCCTGATCTCCGCGTCGTACATCGACGGCCAGCCCAAGCTGGAGATACTGGAACTCCCGGACGACACGGCGGTGCCCGGCCCGGTCCAGGTGCACCAGCGGATGGTCAACAACTACAACATCTCGCAGCAGCTGGCCCTGCTCAGCCGCGGCGGCCAGGCGACGGTCCTCTACGGCAACCTCATCTCGTTGCCACTGGCCGACGACATCCTCTACGTCGAACCGGTCTACGTCCGGAGCAGCCAGGCCAACGCCGCACCGCTGCTCCAGAAGGTCCTGATGTCCTACGGCGACGGCGGCCAGTACGTCGTCCTCGAGGACAACATCACCGAGGCGCTCGAAGCCCTGGTCGATCTCGGCAAGGCCGCACCGCCCACCTCGGGCAACACCGGCACCACGCCGACGACACCGACCACGCCGACCACACCCCCGGACCAGGTCAGCACCCAGCTGTCCCAAGCCGCGGCCGACGTCGACAAGGCCATCGAAGACCTCCGGGCCGCCCAGCAGGCCGGTGACTTCGTGAAGCAGGGCGAGGCGCTCAAGGCCCTCGACGAGGCCATGACCCGCTTCCAGAACGCCCAGAACACCCAGGCACCCGCTAGCGGCAACCCGGCGCCGTCCGCCTCGGCCGCCGTCAGCCCAGCCGCCTCACCAGGCAGCTGACCTGCAGTAACGCACACATCGGGGGCCGCTTTGCGGCCCCCGATGTGCTTGCGCTAGTCTTTACCTACCGACGCGGGGTGGAGCAGCTCGGTAGCTCGCTGGGCTCATAACCCAGAGGTCGCAGGTTCAAATCCTGTCCCCGCTACGAGTGGGTGAGGGGCTTG
>NZ_JZKF01000299.1 GCF_000962825.1 Actinoplanes rectilineatus | reverse complement strand
CCCGAGTGCAGTACCATCGGCGCTGGAGGGCTTAGCTACCGGGTTCGGAATGTAACCGGGCGTTTCCCCTCCGCTATGACCACCGTAACAGCCATCAGCAGAACCAACCAGCAACCCGAAACCTTCGTTCCGGGGTGGTTGTTCGTTTGCTGTGAATCACACAGTGGACGCGTAGCACAAAGTTTAGGGTGGTTAAGCCCTCGGCCTATTAGTACCGGTCAACTCAACA
>NZ_JZKF01000298.1 GCF_000962825.1 Actinoplanes rectilineatus | reverse complement strand
GCAGCGGGAGAAGGAGTGGAAGGCCGGCGACCTGGACGTGGTGTCCGAGGTCGACGACGAGCAGATCGCCGAGGTCCTGGGCAACTGGACCGGCATCCCGGTCTACAAGCTGACCGAGGAGGAGACGTCCCGGCTGCTGCGCATGGAGGACGAGCTCCACAAGCGGGTCATCGGCCAGGAGGACGCGGTCCAGGCCGTGTCGAAGGCGATCCGGCGCACCCGTGCCGGG
>NZ_JZKF01000297.1 GCF_000962825.1 Actinoplanes rectilineatus | reverse complement strand
GCCCGTATTCACCACACCGGCAGGGGTGTGGTGATTTGGGGCGTCCAGTGCGCCCGTATTCACCACACCGTCAGGGGTGTGGTGATTTGGGGCGTCCAGCGCGCCCGTATTCACCACACCGGCAGGGGTGTGGTGAATACGGGCGTCCAGTGCGCCCGAAGTCACCACGCGGATGGGCTTCGCACCCTGACCACGAAACGTGTCTAGGTGGGGATGTCGTGGACTTCGAGGAGTCGGGT
>NZ_JZKF01000296.1 GCF_000962825.1 Actinoplanes rectilineatus | reverse complement strand
GACCGAGTCGGTTCTGGAGACCACGTCACACCATCCCTTCTGGGACGCGACCACCGGTGAATGGAGCGACGCCGCCGACCTGATCCCCGGCGAGTCGACCCTGACCGGCCCGGACGGTGAACTCCAGTACGTCACCGACGTCCGCGAGCACACCGGCCCGAAGGTCATGCGCGACCTCACCGTCGCCGAGATCCACACGTACTACGTCATCGCCGGCGACGAACCGGTCCTCGTCCACAACAA
>NZ_JZKF01000295.1 GCF_000962825.1 Actinoplanes rectilineatus | reverse complement strand
GACCTCGGTGATGATGCCGAAGAACGGCAGCGCGATGATGTACACCTCGGGGTGCCCGAAGAACCAGAACAGGTGCTGCCAGAGCATCGGCCCGCCGGTGTTCACGTTGAACACCTGCGCGCCGAGCACCCGGTCGGCGGCCAGGGCGAACAGCGCGGCGGCCAGGAACGGGAAGATCAGGATCGCCAGCAGCGCGGTGACCAGCATGTTCCAGGTGAAGATCGGCATCCGGAACATCGTCATG
>NZ_JZKF01000294.1 GCF_000962825.1 Actinoplanes rectilineatus | reverse complement strand
GACCTCGGTGATGATGCCGAAGAACGGCAGCGCGATGATGTACACCTCGGGGTGCCCGAAGAACCAGAACAGGTGCTGCCAGAGCATCGGCCCGCCGGTCTCCACGTCGAACACGTGCGCGCCGAGCACCCGGTCGGCGGCCAGCGCGAACAGCGCGGCGGCCAGGAACGGGAAGATCAGGATCGCCAGCAGCGCGGTGACCAGCATGTTCCAGGTGAAGATCGGCATCCGGAACATCGTCATG
>NZ_JZKF01000293.1 GCF_000962825.1 Actinoplanes rectilineatus | reverse complement strand
GCGCAGCTCAGCCGTTTGTCGCAGCGCGTGGTCACGTCCAAGGTCAACTTTTGCTGGGTGGCATGGTGCGGCTGCCGGGCCGTCGCTCAGGGTTGTTTTCGGCTCGTGGATGGACCACAGCCGACGGCCGAGCTGGTCGAGCCGTCGGACACGGCTGTTCGGGAGGGTGGGAATCAGCCGTGAGCGACGGCTCGGGGTCACCCGGCCGTCGTCTGCGGTTGTTTTCGGCTCTCGGGTGGACCGTGGGCGACGGCCGGG
>NZ_JZKF01000292.1 GCF_000962825.1 Actinoplanes rectilineatus | reverse complement strand
GGTTGTTCTTTCAGATACCCAACAGGGTGCTTATCGCCTCCACCAGCCGCACCGAGACCGTTCCTCCAGACCCGAAAGTCTGCGTACTAGGTGAATCGGCCGTTGCCGGCTTGAGCTAACCAGTGTCTCCGCCTTTGAGCACCCCACCACCACATTCGGGTAGTGCGGGCCACTGTCCGCTTTCGCGGATAGTTGCTCCTTAGAAAGGAGGTGATCCAGCCGCACCTTCCGGTACGGCTACCTTGTTACGACTTCGTCCCAAT
>NZ_JZKF01000291.1 GCF_000962825.1 Actinoplanes rectilineatus | reverse complement strand
TCACCCAGGAGGAGGGCCTGGCCCGCCTCCTGGCCGGTGAGTAGCCCGGCCATGGGACGGGTGCCCGCGAACGTCTCCGGTGACCTGGTCCGGGTCGCGTTGATGGAGGCCCGCCCGGCCGGGCTGACCACCCGGCAGCTGGTGGCCGCGACCGAGCTCAGCGCGTATCAGGTGCAGTTCGGGCTGCGGTTTCTGCGTGAGGTCCTGGCCGCGCAGAACCTGACCCCGCTGACCTGGACCCGCCGCGACGGCTATCAGCTGTCG
>NZ_JZKF01000290.1 GCF_000962825.1 Actinoplanes rectilineatus | reverse complement strand
ATGGTGGGCGATACTGGGATCGAACCAGTGACCTCTTCCGTGTCAAGGAAGCGCGCTCCCGCTGCGCCAATCGCCCTCAAACTGCGAGGTGGAGACGGGATTTGAACCCGTGTACACGGCTTTGCAGGCCGTTGCCTCGCCTCTCGGCCACTCCACCGAGCAGGCCGATGCAAATCGCAAGCAGCAGCCTCTCCGAGCGGACGACGGGATTCGAACCCGCGACCCTCACCTTGGCAAGGTGATGCGCTACCACTGCGCCACGTCCGCATG
>NZ_JZKF01000029.1 GCF_000962825.1 Actinoplanes rectilineatus | reverse complement strand
GTCTGATGACGAGGCCGTGACCTGGTGATTCACGGGGATAGTGGCCTCTGTGGAGGCGAAGGCGGCGGGTGAGATCACATCGGTGAAGATGGAGTTCTCTACGCTTCACAACCCCGAGGACCTCACCCGCCGATGGCATCATCTCTCATCACCGCACTGACCGTTACGGCACCCCACGCCGCCACCACCTCAACTGCGGTCACCAAGGGTAACTGTGGTGTTCTGCTGGACGCGCTGGCGAAGATCCCCGATCCGCGGGACCGACGCGGGATCCGCTACCCGTTGTCAGCGGTACTCGGCGTCGCGGTCTGCGCAGTCATGGCCGGGGCACCGTCGTTCGCAGCGATCACCGACTGGCTTCATGACCTCGACGAACAGGCCCGCACCAGGTTCGGCTTTCGGTGACGTCATCCCCGCCGGGACCACGATGTGGCGACTACTGATCCGTCTCGACCCGGCACTGCTGTCCACCGTTCTCACCGGCTGGCTGCACGCCCGTACCCGCCCGCTGTGCCCACCACTACCGCCCAGGTACCGGCAGGTGATCGCGGTGGACGGTAAGACCCTGCGAGGCGCCCGCTCGGGCGACGGCCGGCAGGTGCATCTGCTGTCCGCGCTGGACACCACCACCGGAATCGTGATCGCGCAGGTCACCGTAGACACGAAGTCGAACGAGATCACCTCGTTCGTGCCACTTCTCGACGCCGTCGAAAAGGTCCTCGGCACCCTCACCGGAGTGCTGTTCACCGCCGGCGCCCTGCACACCCGGACCGGCCACGCCGAACAGACCGCCGCCCGCAAGGCGTACCTGCCGGTCCAGGTGAAAGATAACCAGCCGACCCTGTTCAAACAGCTCAAGCAACTGCCCCGGGCACAGATCCCCGTCGGGGACCAGACCCGCGACCGCGGTCACGGCCGGCGCGAGACCCACACCGTCAAAGCCGTCACCGTCGCCACACCCGGCGGCATCGGCTTCCCCCACGCCGAACAGGCCATCCGGATCACGCGGACCCGCATCGTCGCCGGCCAGACCAGCCGCGAGACCACCCACCTGACCGTGCCCCCGCCCGCCCGCCGGCCACACCACGGCCCGCAACCTGCAAACCTGGATCCGCCGACACCGGCACATCAAGAACCGCCTCCACCACGTCCGCGACATGACTTTCCGTGAAGATCTACATCAAGCCCGGGCCAACAACGGACCCGCCGTCATCGCAACCCTGCGTAACACCGCGATCGGCTGGCACCGCGCGAACGGAGCGACCAATATCGCCCGACCTACCCGCCAGGCCAACCGCCAATCACACAACCTGATCATCGCCGTGACCAGCAGTTACCCGACTATTCAATGACCCTGGGGTTCGATGACGTAGCGATACCGACTGAGCCGGGTCGAGGAATCGATGCCGTTACGGGCGATCATGGCCTTGATCCGGCGCTTCGCCAGCACCTGACGCGATTTCCGCTGGGTAAATTCATGCAGGCTGGTTCAGCAGCATGAAGTGCCGGTCAAAAATCTTCTCCAGTTCGCCCATATGCGGCTTTCCCGCAATTTCGGCCTGAATCAATGCAACAGCATGCAGGAGCGCGGTGCGCCACTCATCCAACCGAACGGCGCCAACCACCACAGACTGCACCTCGTTCTCATCTCGATCACAATTTGCCTCAATGTACATCAACGGATCACCTGTCGCCTCGTACTGATAATAGAGAAAATACGGTCCGTCGAACACATACGAAAAGGCTTCCGAGTCGCCGGAAACGATTGAAGAGTAAGCGTTCACTGCGGAACTTATCACCGAAGCCGGAAAGTCGGACCATGCCTCGAAAGGAAATTCGACGCCTTTCAGTGTCAACCACACTCTGCCAGTTACAACACCATCGGGGGAATCAGGCGTCTCAATTCCCTCCACATGCCACACCGCGGCTCGACTCATCGAAATATTTCTCCATAGCATCCGCATCTTTATCAGATGCGCTCGCCAAAATTGAGGTTTTGATTATTTACTTCGTGCGGCTGGGCCCGAATGGCAACATTCGGGCCCAGCCGCGTTCCGGGTCCGGACCAACCATCGGCAGAACGGCCGCCTTCGGCACCACACCCGCCGATGTACGTTTCAACGTCGTGTCCACCGGCACCCATGAGGTGCCCTCACGTGCCCGCTGCGGCTCGACACTCTGCTCGAGCGTCCGCGACCCGTCGGCATTGGCGAACACCTGCGAGTACTCGGTCCGCTCCGACAGGATCTCCACGGCACGACCGCACACCGCGGCCATCCGCTGTGCAGCCGCCTCGTCCGCCTGCTCCCGGACACACGCCACCGGCGCGCCGCCACGGCAGGCGCAGGAAGGCCCACGACCTGCACTCCTGCACCTATCAGCCCCGCAGCGCAGAGCCCCGCCAAACGCAGCGAGACCGTCCCCGGACAGCAGCCATCATCGATCCCCCGCGCATCCCCGTAACAGCCAGTCGATCGAGGAATCTATACAAGCAAGATCATTAATGTAAAGAGTGATCTCACGCTACGCGGTCGGGCCGCTCCCGAGAGGAGCCAGCCGGAGCGCGAGCCGGTGATCACCTAACGCCTCCAGCCACCGCCAGCCAACCGCACCACACCCGCGCGACCCCCGGAAGGCGACACATGCGCCGGTCGCTCCCACAGGACCTTGGCACACATGGTCGTCGCCAGGATCGTCATGGCCGCCTGGGGTTCGGATCGCACCGGCGGGCTCACCATTCCGACATCCCTCCCGACGCAGACAGACAGTCGGACATCAAACCTCTCGGATCCCTTGCGGCGCCGTCCGAATAGGTCGACACGGTCATCTCATGGCCGACGTCGTCCCACAAAATTCCATTACCACCTTCATGGCTTCATCCGCATCATTCACCCACTTTGAATCCTCGCCATAATTCAAAAGAAAGAACATTACTTCTCCTGAAATGAAGAACTGATCCGGCCGCCTAAGGAGCACGAACGCCCGACACGGTAGCGCGGACATCAACACTCCCGGCCACGACGTCATGCCCCCGCTTCGACCGGCCTTCGACACGTCTGGTGGCGTGCGTCGCGTTCCTGCTCCCACCGCCACGTCGGCCGTCGCTGCCGCATCCGTCGAGGACAACGGCGACGGAACCGGCGAAGACGAACAGCCGGGGGTCTGCCGATCACCGGCAGTGCCACCGCCTCGATGGTGGCCGCGGGTGTTTTGCTCGTCGTGGGCGGGGCTGCGGCCCCGGTCACCAGCCAACGTCGGCGGGTTCTCTGATCAGCGGGCTTTCACGCGTACCCCAGGACGGGGTTGATCGGGGATGCATGGTGGTGATCTATGTCTGGACCGTGAAGAGGGTCCAACGGCTTCGGTAACAGCGGGTTGCGGGAGCGTGCCATACTCCCGCACATGACGTCACGGTTCCGCCACGAACGGTCCTTTGCCCTGCTCGCTGCGGCTGCCGTTGTTCTGATCGCCGCGTCGGCCGCGGCCGCGCCACCCGAGACCGTTGACATGCGCACCGCCGTCTCGGGACCGGCCGAAGTGGTCGCCGGGGAGATTCTCGGCATCGAGATCGGCACGACCGTTCCCGGGCCGCCGCCCCCGACCGGCGTCAAGCTGACCGTCACACTGCCCGAGGGTGTGGGCTACGAGGGTGAGGGCGGCGGATCCGGCCCGTGTTCGGGTGAGGCGGGTGGCCGGGTCGTCGTCTGCATCCCCGACCCGGAGGTGCCGGATCCGGGCAACCGGTCGTGGGGGCTCGGCGGGCGGGTCGCCGCGTCGGTGCCGGCCGGGACCACGCTCACCACCACGGTGGTGGTCTCCTCCGACAGCGAGGAGACGAACCCGGCCGACAACACGGCGCAGCTCGTCACCACTGTCGTCGACCGGGCCGCCGAGTCCCTCACGGTGACCGGTCCGGCCGATCCGATCGTTCCCGGACAGCCGTTCCGCGCCACGGTGAAGGCCCGCCACGGCGCCGGCCAGCCGCTGAAGAACTTCCACCTGATCACGTCGTTCGGTGACTGGTTCGAGGGCGGCCGGATCGTGAACCTTCCGGAGGTCGAGTGTTCGGCCGACCCGGGTTCGCTGCTGTGTGAGACCGGCAAGACCTTGGAGCCGAACAGCGAGCTGTCCTTCGAGTACGAGTTCCGCACCAGCGCCGACCCGAAGGACTATCCGGAGAGCGCCGTCACGCTGGGGTTCCGGAGTTACTCGTACAGCCAGGACTACACGGTCTCCGCGAGCACGCTGATCCATTTCGCCAAGGCGCCCGCCCCGTCGACGTCGGTGTCGGTGTCGCCGTCGGCTTCCCGGTCGGCATCGGCGTCACCGTCGCCGTCGCGTTCGGTTTCGGCCAGTCCCAGCGTCAGCCCGTCCGCGACCGGGACCGGTGGCGGTCTGCCGATCACCGGCAGTGCCACCGCCCCGCTGATGGCCGTCGGCGCGCTTCTCGTCGCCGCCGGCACCGGTGCGCTCCTGGCTACCCGGCGGCGCCGCACTTTCTGACAGCCCGCACCTCTGACAGCCCGCACCTCTGACAGCCCGCACCTCTGGCCGCCCGCGCCTCTGACCGGTAAGCCCGGAATCCGTTGCACCACAACGGATTCCGGGCTTTTCGGTGTCTCCGCACATCGAGGAATCGGGGCCACTCCCGGGCGTTCTCATGATCTACGGTCTCGATCACAGCCGTTCAGTGTTCTGAATGGCCAGTTCGCCGATGGCAACATTGAGGGGACGACCACGTGCATACAAACATCAAGCGGGCAATCGGCGGTGTGACGGCGACCGTCACCGCGATCGGCCTCGCCACCGCTCTGGGAGCGACGCCCGCTCAGGCGCAGTCGAATGTAACCGCCTACAGCAACGCCCGGGGCGGATACACGAGCCAGGCCGCGGTAACGCGATTCACTGCCTACGGTGACAAGATCACCCTTTTCGACCAGGCGGCGGACGGCGCCGGCGTCCATGGGGACTGGTTCTACACCGACGTGAACGGCCGGGAGTACGAGCAGACCGATCTGTACTGGGGTGGCGGCGCGGGTACCTCCCACACCTGGGACTTCGATATCCCCGAGAACGTCATCGTGACCGTCATCGCCTGCATCAGGGACAACGGAGACATCATCGTTGTCACGTGCGACGTTCAGCACAGCAGTTGATACACCCCACGCTCTGAGGGACGGAGAATCTCTGCCTTCTCAGACCGCCAGGGGAACCGCGGTCTCCTTCGGCGCTTCGGCGGTGATGGCGGCCGCGGTGCGGCGGCTGCGGACTCCGCCGGCGACGCAGAGCGCCAGGCCGACGGCGAGCCAGGCTGCCAGCACGATGATCGCGTGGGCGCTGCCGTGGCCGTCGAAGAAGGCGACGGAACGCAGCAGCTGACCGCCGGCACCCGGGGGAAGCAGCTGGCCGAGGGCCCCGGACCAGCCGGGCAGCATCTCCGGGGCGGTCGCGCTGCCGGAGAGCGGGTTGCCGATCAGCATCATGATCACGGCGCCGAGGCCCAGGCCCGGGTAGCCGAGCAGGGACTCCAGGCCGAGCAGGGTGAACGACGTGGCGGCGACGGTGAGGCTGATGGCGCCGACGTTGGTCAGGTAGGAGCCGTCCAGCGAGCCGAACCAGAACTGCAGGATGGCCGTGATGGCCAGGCCGCCGGCGACGGCGAAGGCCAGCGCTCCGACGATGCGGCGGCCGGTGCCGCGTACCAGCCGGGTCATCAGGACCGCGGTGAGCATGCCGCTCATGACCAGGGGCAGGGCGGCGGCGGCGAGTCCGGCGCCGCGCGGGTCGTCGGCAGGCAGGGCGGCCAGGTCGCGAACCGTGACGGTGGTGCCGGCGTCCGGTGCGGCCGCCTGGCTGAGGGCGGTGCCCACGCCCTGCAGGGTCTGTGCGACCGAGGCGCTGGCCGCGGAGGCGGTCAGGATCTGCGGGGCGCCGGTGCTGAGGTCGATCGCCCCGTAGACCTCCCGGTCGAGGATCAGTTGTTCGGCGGCGGCGGTGTCGGCGACGACGGTGACCTCGAAGGCGTCCGGCATCTTCGCCTCCAGCGCGGAGGTGACCTGCTCGACCGCGGCGGCCGGGCCGGCGACGGCGATCGGCACGTCGTGCACCGACGAGCGCACCGACGGCCAGGCGAACGCGGTGAGCAGCACGCTGATGATCACCGTCAGGAGGGCCGCGGCCCCGAACACCTTCGGCCAGGGCGTCGGATCGGTTTCGGTCATCACATCTCCTTAGGGAACGATCGTTCGTTTTTAGAATGCGCGCACCGGGCCTGCTTGTCAAGAACGATCGTTCGCTTTAGCGTCGGCTCATGCCTCGCGTCTCTGAGCAATACCGGGCCGACCGCCGCACCGAGATCCTGGTCGCCGCCACCCGCCTGTTCGCCGTCAACGGGTTCCACAGCACCTCGATGGCCGACATCATCACCGAGTGCGGGCTGTCGGCCGGGGCGGTCTACCGCTACTTCAGCAGCAAGGAGGAGCTGATCGCGGCATCGGCGGAATCCGCGCTGTCAGCGGCGAACGAGACGTTCCAGGCGCTGCTCGCCGACGGCGCCACGCCATCTCCCGAGCAGGCGCTGACCGCGCTCATCGAGACGATCGACAGACGCATCGTCAACCATCGGGCCGACGGTGCCGACCTCACCCGCATCGGCGTCCAGGTGTGGGCCGAGGCCCTGCGCAGCCCGGCGCTCGCGGCCCAGGCGAACACGGTGTACCAGCAGCTGCGGGGCAACTTCGCGGAGGTGATCCGGCGCTGGCAGGCGGCCGGCCACACCCCCGCGGATCTCGTGCCGGAACACGCGGGCGGGGCCATGCTGAGCCTGGTGCAGGGCTTCATCCTGCAGCGCTTGCTGGTCGACGGCACCAGCACCGAGGCCTACCTGTCCGGCGTACGCGGTCTGCTGGCCTCCGCCCCCGCTGCTGACGCCACATGACGGCACCGCCACGCCACCGGACGCCGGGACACGGTGCCGGCCGCGTCCCACACCGCTGACGGTCGCGTGTCCGGCGGCCGTCAGCGACGCCGGCTAGCGCAGGGCCGCCAGCTGGGTGGCCCGGGCAGCCAGGCGATCGACCCGTTTGCGGGCTTCGGCGTCGTCGCCGGACTCCAGGTCGCCGAGGAGTGCGACGTAGTCGCCGGCCAGGGCGGCGTAGTGCGTCCGGAAACCGCGGCTGCCGGCGCGGTAACCGGCGTCCAGGTCGATGATCTGCTGGGCGACCGCGGACGCCGCGGCACTCAGGGCCACCCGGTCGTCGGTGGCGGCGTCCAGACGTTCGCGGCGGTCCAGCGCCGCCCGGGCGGCGCGACGGCCCGTCAGCCACAGCAGCAGCGAACCCAGCACGACGGCCGATACGGCGGCTCCGGCGATCAGGTAGCGCGGCAGGTACGGGTTGATGGTGCGCGGCCCGTCCGTGAGGAGTCCGGTCTTGACCAGACGGTCGTAGTTGACCGCGACGACCTTGACGGTGGACAGCGGGTCACCGCCGAACTGCTGGATGCCGGTGCCGATGGTGGCCTCGATCGTCATCAGTTCGCCACCGCCGGGGAACATCGCACAGCCGTACCGGTTCCAGCCGTCCCCCCGGGGGCGCAGCGCCAGGACCAGGACGCCGTCGGCGGCGCGTTCCAGCGAGTCGCAGACCGGAGCCGGATCGCTGGTGCTCTGGTCCAGGAAGAGCACGATGAGACGGCGATTGCCGATGATCTGCTCGGCGGCGGGGACGTCCAGGTCGACGCCGGGTGCGGCGTACACCGACGAGGTGCGCACCTGCCGGGCGATCGGGCCCTCGAACAGGCCGCCGGTCCACAACGCCCAGCCGGCCAGGACCAGGCACGCCAGCGAGGCCAGCGCGAACGGTGACACCACGGCCCGCACGATACGGCGCAGTCTCACGCGAGCCGCCCCCTCAGGTATTCGGCCGGCCGGTACCCGCGGTACGGCAGCAGGCGGGCGGCACGGTCCAGCTCGATCTCCGCGTTACGCAGCATGGCGCGTACGTGAGCATCGGGAAGATCGGCGTCGACGGCGTCCCGCGCGGCGGTGAGGCTGACCAGCGCCCGGGCCAGCGGGGTCTCGCTGCGCTGATCCGCGAGTGCGGACATCTCCACCGCGAGGGCGGTCAGCGCGGCGAGCTGGGCGAGCGTCCCGGGAATCAGGCGGGCGACCTGCGGACCGGCCGGGAGCAGGATCGGCCGCGCCGAGATCACCACGAACAGCAGCACACACAGCACGAAGATCCACGGCAGGGCGGGCAGGGCTACCCGCAGCGGATCCGGCGGCTGGTAGGGCAACGGCCGGTCGAAGATCCCCGCGAACCGGATTTCGGTGACGCGCTGCAGATAGGTCTCCAGAACACCACGCTGTGTGTACGCGCTGCGCTCCATCACCGATGCGGCCTGCGAGTAGAAGCCGGCCGCCGCGATGTCGGCGAAGTCGCCGGCGAACGGGCCGGAGTACTCGATCCAGCCGCCGTACATCACCACGATCGGGGTGTCCGGAAACAGCTTCGCCAGCGCCGGGCCGTACTCCGGAACGGGTTTCCCGAGCGGCTGCACCGGCAGCGCAACGTAGAGCACACGCCCGTCCGGGAACGCCGTCGATTTCTGCGGCGCCTCCTCCAGCGCCGCGCCCTCGGCCCGGTGGAATCCGCCGGCCCGCAGATCGGCGGCGACCACCGCGGTCTCGGCGGCGGTCGGTTCCCGCCATCGCAGCGTCTCCGGCATCGCCGGCGCCGGCTGGTCGCGCAGGTCGGCGATGAGCAGGAGCAGCGAATTCGTCACGTCGGCGGTGGCGAACTCGTCCCGCCAGTCGGCCAAAGTCGAGCCGCCGACCGAGATCGTGCCGAGGGTCACCGCAGTGCCGATGATGCGCAGGTCGGCCTCCTCGACCGCGCGAAGCCGTTCGGTGGATGCCTCGTCGAGGCCGGGCGGCACGGCCAGGATCCGCAGTCCACTGTCCCCGATCGCGGCGTCGACCCGGGCGGTGTCCCACCGCGCGACGGTGCCCGGCAGCCGCACCACCGGCGACGCCCGTACCAGTCGGGTCATCTCCTCGACCGACGGCAGCGTCACGGTGCCGGCCGGGGCGACCTTGCCGTTACCGCCGGCCGGCGACCGGGCGTAGCTGACCTCGAAGTCGCTGCGCTGGCTGCCCAGGAACACGAGTATGGTGAGCGCGGCGACCGTGAGGGCGGCCCACCGCACCGTCTGGCTGATCATTCGCGCCACATCCGGTCGGCGGTCTCGGCGAGGTCGGTGGCCTCCCGGGCGGCGTCCGGTCCGCCTCTCGCGGCGGCGATGGTCTCGGCCCGGCGCAGCAGCCCGGTCGCCTCGGCGTCACGCGGCGCGCCCGCCCCGGCGGCGTCCCGGCTGATCGAGGCGGCGGTGATCGCGGCGTGCGCGGTGGACCAGGCGACCCGGCGTTGCAGCGCGCGTTCCCGCAGCCGGGGCACAGCGACCGCCGCGTACCCCGATCCCACCAGCACGACAGCCCCGATCCCCCAGATCAACCACATCGGTGCAGGGTAACGGGTTCCGACCGCACCGTTGATCGTGTCAGGGACCACAGTCACCGGGGTACCGGCAGCAGCCGGTGAGCGTGGCCAATGTGAAGGTCAACCCGTGATCCAGGCGAGGTTGACCTTGCGGAAGGCGATCGAACGGTGTGAGGTGGCGCTCGCGCCGGTGTCCTCGTTGACCTCGACCAGGGCGCCGACGAAGAAGTCGGCGGTCTTCGCCATGCTGGAGTAGCCGCCCTCGGCGACCGTGCCGGTGCCCAGTGCGGGCCAGGCCGGCAGTGGCGCGTCGCTCAGCGGGCGGCTGACCGGCCAGGTCGCCGCCTCGTCGGTGCTGATCCGGATCGTCATGTGCTGCCGGTTCGCCGAACTCGCCGAGTTGAGGAAGACGATCCGGGCCGGCGACGGCAGGTTGTACCGCAGGATCGACGCCTCGGCGTGCGGGTCGGGCAGGGCCTGCTCCGGGGCGTACGAGTCGAAGCCCGACTCGATCGTGCCGC
Organism: Actinoplanes rectilineatus; assembly: GCF_000962825.1. Taxonomy (GTDB): domain Bacteria; phylum Actinomycetota; class Actinomycetes; order Mycobacteriales; family Micromonosporaceae; genus Actinoplanes; species Actinoplanes rectilineatus. Next base: position 103,770 of record NZ_JZKF01000029.1, on the reverse strand, counting down.
GGCTCACCCAGCGGCTCTTCGCCGTCTCCCACACCGACTTGACGGCGGTGTCGTTGCGCATCAGCCGGCCGTCGGTCAGTTCGAGCAGGGTGCTCTCGCCGGTGACCTCGTTGCCGTTCGCCATCGGCGCGCTCGTCCACGTCGTGCCGCCGTCGTCGCTGTAGATGTTGCGGTTGGTGGCCGGCACGACCAGCCGTCCGGTCGTCGTCTGCACGCCGGTGCCCGGGCCGACCGCGTCCCACGCCCACACCCTGCCGTCGGCGTGCACCTTCGGGGTGACGTCGGCGGTCAGGTCGACCGGGCCGGTCCATTTCGTGCCGTCGTCGTCGACACTGCTGGTGAACAGTCTGACCCGCCGGTCACCCCACGCGGAGATCTCGGTGGTGCCGTCGGCGCCGTCGGCGCTCTTGTCGGCGGCGTTCCACGACACGAACAGGAAGATGGTGCCGGTGTTCCGGTCGACCACCGCGGTCGGGTTGCCCCAGGTGCCCTGGCCGGTCCCGACCACCTCGTCGATCGCGGACCAGGTCTTCCCGTTGTCGGTGGACCGCTTGAACATCAGGTTGATGTTGCCGTGGTCCCGGTTGGAGGAGACCCGGCCCTCGGCGAACGCCAGGAGCGTGTCCTTCGTGGTGCGGATCAGCGACGGGATCCGGAACGAGTGGTAGGTGACACCCGCGTAGGTCTCCCCGTTCCCGTCGAACAGGAGCAGTTCGCTGTGCTTGGCGTCCGCCGCGGCCGCGGGCGTGCCGGGCATGACGAGTCCGCAGAGCAGCATCACCGCTGCGCCCAGGGCGAGCCGCCGGTGCCGTCGCATGGAGGAGTCCTTCCGTAGATCCACAGTAGGGCCCCATCGTCACCCGGCGCCGCCGCCGGCGGTGTCCCGTTCGCTGTAGGTATCGTCACTGTCGTCGTCCCGGAACGGCACGGTCCGGAACGGCACGATCCGGAACCGCCGTTTCGGGGATCGAGACGCGGGAATGAGAGATGCCGGGCCTGTGGCGGCGTTTCCGGCAGCGGCAGAACGACCGCGGATCAGGCGACCCGGCTGCCGAACGCGTCGAGTGACACCTTCGCCCAGTCACGCCAGGTGGTGAGGCGCTGCTCGTAGATGGCCTCGATCTCCGGCAGCACGTCGCCCATGACCAGGCGGCGTGGCGGGTTCTCCGCATCGACCAGGGCGAGGAGCGCCGCCGTCGTCGCCGTCGGGTCGCCCAGGCGGAAATCGATCTCCGGGCGCGGGTACGCCGGCGACTCCGCACTCTGGTGGATCGCGCCCACGAACCCGGTCGCGTACGGGCCCGGCTCCACCAGCGTCACGTGGAACCCGAAGTCCGCCGTCTCCAGCGCCAGCGCCTCGGTCAGTCCTTCGACCGCCCACTTCGACGCGTGGTAGGCACCGAATCCCGGGTACGCCCGGACGCCGCCCTCGCTGGTCACCTGCAGCAGGTGCCCGGCGTTCTGGCGGCGCAGGACGGGCAGGACCGCCTGGGTCACCCAGACCGCGCCGAAGAAGTTGGTCTCCATCTGCCGGCGCAGTTCGCGTTCGGTGACCTCCTCGACCATGCCGACGTGGCCGTATCCGGCGGCGTTGACGACCACGTCGATCCGGCCGAAGCGTTGGACCACGTGGTCGACGGCCGCGAACACCGCTTCCCGGTCGGTGACGTCGAGGGTCAGCGGCAGCACCGCGTCGCCGAACCGCTCGACGAGGGCCGGGTCGACGGCGCTGCGGGCGGCGACGGCCACCCGGTCGCCGCGTTCCAGGGCGGCCTGCGCCCAGAGCCGGCCGAAGCCACTGGACGCGCCGGTGATGAACCAGATCTTCTGCATGCCTGAAGTCTGCGCACCCGTCGGCCATGCCACCAGCGAATGTTTCGCATGGCAGGTATTCCAGGATGGCATACTCGGCCGATGGGACTGAACGTTCACCCGCAACTGCTGCTCGCCCTGCGGACCGTGCTGGACGCCGGTTCGCTCACCGCCGCGTCCGAACGTCTCGGGTTCACCCAGTCCGCGCTGTCGAAACAGATCGCCACCCTGGAGGCCGCCGCCGGCACTCCGCTGGTCCGCCGCGGCCCGCGCGGCGTCGAACCGACCGACGCGGGCACCCGGCTGGCGGCCCGGGCGGCGGCTGTCCTCGACCAGCTCGACGCCGCCCAGCGCGAACTCGACGACCTGTCCGCCCCGCTCGGCGGCCGGCTGACCCTCGGCGGCTTCCCCGCGACCGCGATGGAGCTGGCGCCGCGCACGCTCGCCCGCCTCCGCACCGAACACCCCTCCCTCGAGATCGACTTCTTGGAGTCGTCGACGGCCGTGCAGGTCCGGCGGTTACGGGCGGGCCGTCTGGATCTCGCGCTTCTCGCGACCGGCGAGGGCCTTCCGGGGTACGACCTGACGGGCATCGACATCGAGCGTCTGCCCGCCGGCCCGCTGATGGTCGCGGTGAGCCGCCGGCACCGGCTGGCCCACGCCCGGCGGGTGACGGTCGCCGACCTCGCCGGCGAGGGCTGGATCGTCGGCCGGGCCACCCGGTCCGAGCCGCAGTTCGGCGCCTGGCCCACCCTGACGAACGCCCGGATCGTCGCCGAACTGGGCGACTGGTCCGCCCGGCTCGGCTTCGTCGCGGCCGGCCTCGGCATCGCCACCGTCCCGAGCCTCAGCACGGGCGTGCTGCCCGGCGACGTGGTCTGCCTCGCGGTCGACGACCCGTCGTGGACGGGACGAACGTTGAGCCTCGCCCGGATCGGCGCGCTCACACCCTCGGCGGCCGCGGTCCGGGCCGCCCTGCGCATCGAGGCGCAAGCCATGGCCGACCGCTGAACGACTCGCCAACCATCGATCGGCTTCCCGAACGCCGTCGCGCCGCATGCGACCGTGTCCGACCGGCGGGCTGACCGGGTTCGTCAGCCTCGAAACCGAGCGTGCGTCGGTGCTCGAACGCTGCGAGACTGCGGCGTCGGCGCGCTCAGCCCTCAGCCCGTAAGGTCGAAGTGCGGCTCAGAACCCCGTTGTCGTCGATGTCACGGAGCACGGCCGGCAGCGCATCGGTCAGCATCTTCTCGCGCACGGATTTGAGCAACCGCGACATGGCGAACCCGCCGACCCCGGTGAAGCCGGTGTGCTCCCACGTGAAGCGCGTGCCGCCGGCCTGCGGTGCCAGCCGGTACGCCACGACGGACGGCTTGTCGCCCTCGTCGCCGACCCAGGTGTAGCGCAGCAGATGCGGGGCCCGCACCTCGACCACCTCGCAGTCGACGATGCCGCGCCACCCCATGGTCGGTTTCGCCACGAACCGGAACCTGTTGCCGACGGTCGGGGAGAAACCCTCCGGTCGCCCGCCCTGACCGGTGGATGTCCAGAGCGGAACCAGGCCGGGATCGGTCAAGGCCCGCCACACCCGTTGGGCGGGGTACGGGTAGTCCCGGGTGACACGAAACTCGCTCATGCACATCTCCTCGAGATCGAACTGAACTTACCGTAACGGCATTTATGCTGCGACTACAAGATTTTAGTCGCAGTAAGTTTTCTGACGCTGTATTAACATGACGACATGACCAGCGTCGAGGAGCGGCAACCGGCCGAAGGGCTGCGGGAGCGCAAGAAGCGGCTGATGCGCCGGCAGCTGTCGGACACCGCGGCGCGGATGTTCATGGAACACGGGTTCGACGGCGTCCGGGTCAGCGAGGTCGCGGACGCGTGCGGCGTGTCGCAGAAGACCGTCTTCAACTACTTCCCCACCAAGGAAGCTCTGGTCATGGACCGGCTCGAGGCGACAGCATCGTCGTTGCGCACGGGATTGGCCGACCGTTCGCGGCCACCGGTGGAGGCGGCACTCAACATCCTGAACGCGGAACTGACCGCCCTCACCGCATCGTTGAGCGACCACGACGATCCCGCCGCATCGATCAGCGACTATCAACGATTCGGCGAGTTGATCAGGGCTACGCCGTCGTTGAGGGCGTATCAGAGCGAGATGATGGACCGCTTCATCGCCGAAGCGGCCGACATGCTTGCGCAACGAACCGGCATGAGCGTCGAGGACCCCGAACCGCAGATCGCCGCCGCGGCGCTGCTGGGACTCTGGCGCGTGCAGTTCCAGAGCTTGCACCGGCACATGAAGCCGGGCCGGGCTCCGAACGACATTCGTGAGAACGTACGCGCCGATGTGGGGCGGGCCGCTCAGGTGCTCAACGTCGGGCTGGCCGCCCTCGAGTCCTGATCCACCGGACAGACGAGGCACGCCGCCGGCGAGGGCCCGGCAGACCACCCGCCCGCCATCGCAGTCGATCACCACCGCCATGGACGGGGCCCCGTGGCAACACCGGGGGCTCCGTCACTGGGGAAGCCGGGGACTGCGGTTGCGCGTACCCCCGGAAGAGCGTCAGCGGAAGACCAAGCCGGCGCCGACCTCGAGGACCTGGCCGGTTATGGCGGCGGAGCCTTCCCCGGCCAGCAGCCGCACCGTCGCGACCAGATCGTCCGGAGTGAGTGCTCGGGGGATGGCCTGGCGGGAGACGACCGGGGTCTGGTGGTTGCCCACGCCGCGGCCGGCTGCGTGTTCGGCGCGTTCGAGTTCGTCTTCGCCTTCGGTGCGGATCGCGCCCGGGGAGAGGGCGTTCACGGTCACGCCGCCGGGGCCGAGCGCCCGGGCGAGGGAGCGGGTAAGGCCGATGAGGGCGGCTTTGCTGGACACGTAGGCGGGGCCGGACGGGCCGCCGAGCGCTACCGTCGGTGAGACCACGTTGATGATGCGGCCCCACCCGCGGGCGGACATCCCTGCTCCGAGCGCTTGGGCGAGCAACATCGGGGCGGTGACGTTGACGGCGAAGACCGCCTGCCATTCGTCGACGGTCATCGCGTCGATCGGGACGTTCGAGGCGCGGGCGGCGTTGTTGATGAGTACGTCAATGTTGCCCGCGCGATGGGCCAGATCGGTCACGGCGGACGAGTCGGCGAGGTCGGCGTCGAGGGTTTCGGCCTGTGCGCCGAGGTCGCGGCAGCGGCGGGCCACCTCTTCGGCCTCGGCGGTGGCGTCGAGGTGGTGCAGGAGCAGGGTGACGCCGGGGGCGGCGAGACCGGTGGCCAGGGCGGCGCCGATCCCACGCCGGGCGCCGGTGACGAGAATGCGCTGATCCATCCCGCCATCGTCGGGGAACCGGGGCGGGCCGCGCCACGTCTGAGCTGTTGTGCGTATACGACTGATCGCCGCGCTGCTGCTCCTCGGCGGTTGTGCGAGCCCGGAGATGGCAGCGAGCCCGGAACCGGAGATCCACAGCTCCTGGGAATCCTGCGGTGACGTGGCGAAGACGGATGAGGGCACGCTGCCGCACCTCGATGACAGCTTCCGGCCCGTCGCCGTCGTCATCTGCCGCGAGACTGATCGGGAACGGCCGGGCGGCGGCACCGAACGGGTCGTCGTCGAGGCCCGGGGCGACGACGTGAGTGCGCTGCTGCCGGCCCTGCGGCTACCCGACGAGCCGGACACCGACCCCGGCACCCCCTGCACCGCGGACGGGCAGATCGCCCTCTGGTTCGCGCTGCTCGACGCCGAGGGCCGTTGGATGCGCCCCGGCATCCCGGTCGACAGGTGCCACAAGTTCCGCACCGAGTTCACGACCGCCTACCAGAATCTGGCGACCCGCACGGTGAGCACGACGGTGGTCGGGCAGTTCACCTCCGACGAGGCCGCCGCGAGCGGATGCGACCAGGACCGGGCCTACTCCCCACCGTGTTCCGGCAGGGCAGCGACCGGCTGACCGCACTGCTGTTCTAGACACGTTTCGTCATCAGGGTCCGCATGGTGACTTCAGCCGCCCATCCCGCCCGTAATCACCACACCCCCACGGGTGTGGTGATTTGGGGCGTCCAGCGCGCCCGTAATCACCACACCCACAACAGCGTGGTGATTTGGGGCGTCCAGCGCGCCCGTAATCACCACACCCACAACAGCGTGGTGATTTCGGGCGTCCAGCGCGCCCGAAATCACCACGCGGATGGGCTTCGCACCCTGACCACGACACGTGTCTAGCTCTTGGCGAGGATCGCCTTGGTGGGGTCGAGCAGCCCGGCATCGACGACCGCCCTGCTCATCGGCCGGGTCAGTTCGGCCAGCCGGGCGCAACCCTCCACGCCCAGCACCGTGTACGCGGGCACGGCCAGCCGGTCGGTCGTCGCCTCCACCCAGGCCCGCTGCGCCCGGCCGGAGTCGCTCAGCGCCGGCTCGTCGCCCTCGACCAGGCCGCGCTCGCGGAGGCCCTCGACGGCCGCCGACCACTGCTCGTCGCTCCACCCGCGACTGCGGCGCAGGAACTTCGCGGGCACCTCACCGGTCGCGGTGTGCAGGATCAGCGCCTCCAGCCCGGTCAGTCCGGCCATCAGCAGGGCGGCCAGGTGCCCGTCGCCGCGGAACTCCCGCAGCAGCGTCTGCGCGTGCCAGAGCACCGGCAGCGGTTCGTCCGGCCAGGTCAGCGTCGCGTGGGCGGCGAAGAGGACACGCCCTTCGGGGTACGCCGTAGCCGACTCCGCTGCCCGACGGGCGAGATCGGCGGCCTCGCGCATCTCGGCGGAGTCCACCCGGTCGCCGAGTGCCCGGGTCAGCGCCGCGACGGCGCCCTCCCGGCGGGCGGCGAGGACGGCCTGCGGTGTCGTCGTCTCCCACACGGCGGGCAGCGCCCGGGCGACCAGCGCCGGGTTGAAGTTGAAGAAGGCCCCGGCGACCGCCCCGGCACCGACCGGGCCCATCGGCGCCGACCGGGACGCGAAGTATCCGGCCGCCGGGTCGATGCCCAGCGCCGCGTACCGCTCGTGGGCCTCCGGAACGAAATAGATCATCCCGTGCAGCGGTTCGGCGGCCCGCCAGGCGCGACGCCCGTGCACGGGTTCGATCGTGGACGGCGGCAGCCAGTCGGTCGGATCGGTCATGGCGTCACCTTCCGTCGGGACTGTTACCGCTCGGTAGCGTCGCACGCGGCTCCTGCCCGTGTCACCAACCGCCGCCGGACCCCGCCGCTCGTCACCCGAATCCGCCGATGGGGAAGCCCGGCAGGCCGGCCGGTGATCTGTTCGCGGAGATGGCCGCCCGCCTGGCGCCGGCCGCCTTCGACGCGGCGATGGAACGCCGGCTGGCAGCGACGGCACCGCCCGACCCGCACGCCGTGACCGAACAGACGTTCGTGATGCTCGACCCGGCGCTGCCGCATGGAGTGTCATGAAACACTGTGGACGGGACAGCCGGGCCGCACGGGGATCGATAGCGTGATCCTCGTGCATCTGCCGGAATCACTGCGCGAACTGATCGCCTCGGGCCCGCTGGTCCACCTCAGCACCGTCAACGCGGACGGCAGTCCGCAGGTCAGCGTCATCTGGATCGGCGTGGACGGCGACGACCTGGTGAGCGGCCACATGGGACGGTATGCGAAGCTGCGCAACATCGAGCGTGACCCGCGAGTGGCGCTCTCATTCGAGGGGCCGCGGGACCCGTCGGTCACGCTGAACCCCTATGCGGTGCTCTACGCGCATGCCACCGTCGAGCCGAGCGACCGTGCCTGGGACGTGCTCGACGACCTGACCAAGGTCTACCAGGGTCCGGACGTCACGTTCCCGGCACCGAAGGGCCCCGGTTACCTCATCCGTTACCGGGTGGAACGGATCAGCGGCGTCGGCCCCTGGACGGTCACTTCCGCTGAGCCCCGGCCGTGACGGCGGCGCCCTCGATCACCACGTCCAGGCAGTCCCGGAACAGGTCGTCCACGGTGCGGCCCGGCTCGAAATAGGCGGCGACCGCGGTCGGATGCCGTTCGGTGAACGCGGCCATGTCGAAACCCTTCAGCGTGTCGGCGTCCGGGCGGGGAGCCTGTTCCTCGAGGACGTGCCCGACGGTGAACCGTTCGACCGTCAGCACGATCACCCGGGCCTGCCGTAACGGGATGCCGCGCGCCACCAGGGTGCTCATGGCCAGTTCGGAGATCGCCGCCATGGTGTGCGAGAGCTGCGACGCGGAGACGACCCGGGCGCCGTCCGGGTGTGCCAGGAGCGCCCGGCGCAGTCGTCCGGCGAGGTCGCTGAGCCAGTCCTGCCAGTGCTGATCGGGCCCGGGCGGTGTCATCTCGCCGAACTCCTGGTCGAGGATCGCGTCGGCTATCGCGGTGACCAGGGCCGCCTTGTTCGGCAGATGCCAGTAGAGGGTCGGTGACCGCACGCCGAGCCGCGCGGCGAGCCGCCGCGTCGTCACACCGTCGAGGCCTTCGGCGTCGAGCAGGGCGACGGCCTCGGCGACGATGCGTTTTCTGTCCAGCGCCAATGCGGTACCTCCCTCGGCACTCTATCAGCGATAGATTGGTCATCACCGAAGAGGGAACGCGCGCTGACCTCGCATGGCCGAGCAGGGCTGTACTCCGACAGAAGTCGAGAACGCCTCACCCACGGGGGCCAGTCGCTCAACACCGCTGGATCCCGGCCGAAGAGCAGAGGGGTATCGGAGCGAAAGAGGTGCAGGACGTGGGACTCGCCACGCTGTTCGACGACAGGTCGTTGCGTACCAAGATCAGCTCCGCCCTGGTGGTCGCGATGGCGAGCGGGGTGATCGTCGCCGTCGTCGCGGTCGTGGCGCAGCGTACGCAGACCGACGAGACCGCAGCGGCGCAGCGCAGAACACTGGCGGTGGCGACCGCGGCCGGATCGTTCGGGAAGAACCGCGAGGCGTACATCGGGTATTTGAACGCCTTGAAGCTGTATCCGAGTCTCACCGATTCGATCAACGAGCAGATCTCCGCGGCCGAGGAGGGTGCCAACGCCGCGTTGAGCAGCCTGGCGACCACGCTCGCCGGGGACAGCGCGGGCGCCGCCGCCACGGCCCAGGCGACCACGGACTGGCAGACCCTGCTGGAGTTCGAGAAGCAGGACTTCGGGAAGATGACCGCCGCCCAGCTGGCCGAGGCGTCGGACGCCTACAACAAGATCATCGCAAGTCTCGTCGCCGACGAGACCGCGCTGCAGGACAGGGCCGGGGCCCTCTCCGAGGAGAGCATCGCCCATTCGCGGAGTTCCGGTACCCGCAACACCTGGACGGTGATCCTGCTGCTGGCGGCCGGGCTGCTGCTGAGCCTGCTGGTCGGTCTGCGGGTGGTGGGACGGATGAGCCGCGCGGTGCACGGGGTGTCCCGGCTGGCCAGCGGGATCGCCGAGGGCGACCTGACCGGATCCTCCGGAGTGACCAGCCGCGACGAGGTCGGCCGGATGGCCGCCGCGCTGGACGGCGCGGTCGGCCGCCTACGCCAGGACATGACCCAGCTCGCCGGAGCAGCCGGCACGCTGGGCAACGCGGCCGGGCGGCTGACCGCGGTCTCCGACGAGGTCGGCTCGGCCGCCTCCCAGGCGTCCTCCCAGGCCGGGGCGGTCTCGACGACCGCCGGTGACGTGTCCAGCAATCTGCGGGTGGTCTCGGACGGCTCGCACGAGATGGACTCGGCCATCCGTGACATCAGCGTGTCGACGACCGAGGCGTCCCAGGTCGCCGAGCAGGCCGTGCAGATGGCACAGCAGACCAACGAGATCGTCGCCCGGCTCGGCACGTCGTCGACCGAGATCGCCCAGGTGGTGAAGACGATCACCGCGATCGCCGAGCAGACCAACCTGCTCGCGCTGAACGCGACGATCGAGGCGGCCCGGGCCGGCGAGTCCGGCAAGGGCTTCGCCGTGGTAGCCGGCGAGGTCAAGGACCTGGCCCAGGAGACCGCGAAGGCAACCGAGGACATCTCCCGGCGGGTCGCCACGATCCAGTCCGACACCGAGGGCGCGGTCGGCGCGATCGGCGAGATCTCAGCGATCATCGAACGGATCAACGGGATCCAGACGACCATCGCCGCGGCGGTCGAGCAGCAGACCGCGACGACCCAGGAGATGAACCGGACCCTGTCGGAGGCGTCCGCCGGTGCCGACCGCATCGCCGAGACGATCCGCACCGTCTCGAACGCGACGGAACGAACCAACGGCGCGGCCGGCAACACCCGCGAGGCCGCCGACGAACTGGCCACCACCGCCGGCCAGTTGCAGGGGCTGGTGTCGAAGTTCCGGTACTGACCGCACCTCCGGTCGCTCCCTACCGCAGCGACCACCGCGGTGCGGTCCGGGCGATCGTCACCCGCCTCCCCCGGCGGGACGGGCGTGGTACGGGTGACCGCAGGCCTGATACAGCATGGTCAGGGCTGCGGCGGACGCCGAACCCTCTTCGGCGGTGACCGTCACCAGCGACTGGTGAGGCTCCTGCGGCACCCGCAACGTCTGCTGCGTCACGGTCAGCTCGCCGACCAGTGGGTGTGTCAGGTCGTAGACGTCGCGCCCGCACGGCAGAACAGTGTGCTCCGCCCACATGGTGGCGAACTCCGGGCTCTCGATGGCCAGCTCGCCCACCAGCGCCGCCAGGCCCGCGTCCCCCGGGTTGCGGGCGGTCATCACGCGCAGGTTGCCGACGACCGCCCGGGCCTTGGTGTCCCAGTTGCGGTAGAGGCCCCGAGTGTGGGCGTCCAGGAAGACCAGCCGGGACATGTTGGGGCGGGTTTCCGGACTGCCGGGGGCAGCGAAGTCGAGGTGCCCGGCGAGCAGGGCGTGTCCGGCCCGGTTCCAGCTGAGCACGTCGTTGCGGCGGCCCACGACCAGCGCCGGCACGTTGTGCATGGCGGCCAGCAGCGTACCCAGACCGGGGTCTGCTTCCTCGTCCGGTGGGGTGGAGGTGCGCACCCGGCGGGGCACGGTGGCCGACAGGACGTGCAGGTGCTCGCGTTCGGCGGTGGTCAGCTGCAGGGCGCCGGCGATCGCGTCGAGGACCTCGGCGGAGGCGTTGAGTGACTGGCCCTGTTCGAGGCGGGTGTAGTAGCCGGCGCTGACCCCGGCGAGCATCGCCAGTTCCTCACGGCGCAGGCCGGGTACGCGACGCCGCTCCCCGTAGCGGGGCAGGCCGACGTCATCGGGGCTGATCCGCGCCCGCCTGGCCTGGAGGAACTCGCCGAGCGGCGACTTGGCGTCCATGCCGGCAAGTATGCGCGGCTCCCGGGCCCGGCTGCCTGCACCTGTCAGGTGTAGGCAAGAGCGGGTCTGGTTGGCCGGTCCCGGCACTCCCCAGGATTCTCGGCATGACTGCTGTTTCCGCCATCCTCACCACCGCCCACCCCGCGAAGAACCCGGCCGGGGAGATCGCATGACCGACACGATCCAGCTGGGCGACGTGACCGTCACCAGGGTGTGGGAGTACTACGGCACCGTCGAGATGACACCGGGCCAGTTCTTCCCGGACAGCCCGGCGGAGCCATGGGAGGGCATCGACCCGGCGTTCCTCGACCCGGCCACGAACATCGTCAACTCGGCGATCCAGACCTGGGTGCTGCGCAGCGAGGGCAGGACGATCCTGGTCGACACCGGCGTCGGCAACCACAAGGAGCGGCCCTACGCCCCGGTGTGGGCCCACCACGACTCGGACTTCCTGGGCAACCTGGCCCGCGCGGGTGTCCGCCCCCAGGACGTCGACGTCGTCGTCAACACGCACCTGCACATCGACCACGTGGGCTGGAACACCTACCTGGACGACCGCGAGTGGGTGCCGACGTTCCCCAACGCCACCTACCTGATGCCGAAGGCCGACTTCACGTTCTGGGATCCGGCGAACAACAGCCCGACGGTTCTCGGGCGGGGCAACCAGAACGTCTTCGAGGACAGCGTGGCGCCCGTACACCAGGCAGGTCAGACCTTGCTCTGGGAGGGTGGCCACCGCATCGACGGCAACCTGGCGCTGGAGCCGGCGCCCGGGCACACCCCGGGTTCCAGCGTGCTGACGCTCACCTCCGGGACCGACCGTGCGCTGTTCGTGGGTGACCTCATGCACAGCCCCGTGCAGATCCTCGAACCGCACGTCAACAGCTGCTTCTGCGAGGATCCGCAGGGCGCGATCGCCACCCGCCGCCGTCTGCTGGGCCAGGCCGCGGACACCGGCGCGCTGGTCGTACCCGCGCATTTCCCCGGCGGCGGCGCGCTGGAGGTCTCCCGCGACGGTGACCGGTTCGGCATCAAGGAATGGGCGCCGTTCCGTTGACCGTCATCACCACCACCACAGGCAAGATCAACGGCTTCTTCAACATTCCGTACGCCGCAAAGCCCACCGGCGCGGCCCGGTTCGCGGCTCCGCAGCCGCACGAGCCGTGGGACGGTGTGCGTGACTGCACCGCGTTCGGGCCGAACGCGCCCCAGTCACCACGCCGACTCGGCGACGTCGACATGACGCACTACTTCGGCGACGGCTGGCACCGGGGCGACGACTACCTGACCGTCAACATCTGGACCCCGGACGCCCACGGTTCGGGCGCGCCAGTGATGGTGTTCGTCCACGGCGGCGGGTTCGTCGCCGGCTCCAACCGGGCCGCCCAGTACGACGGCACCGCGTTCGCCCGGGACGGCATCGTGCTGGTCACCGTCAACTACCGGCTCGGGATCGCCGGTTTCCTGGACCTTCCGGGCGCACCCGCCAACCGGGGGCTGCTCGACGTCGTCGCCGCGCTGCGCTGGGTCCGGGAGAACATCGCGGCGTTCGGCGGCGACCCGGACAACGTCACGCTGTTCGGGCAGTCCGCCGGCGCCACCATCGTCGGCGGGATCCTCGCCACCGCGGAGGCGGCCGGGCTGTTCCGCCGGGCGATCGTCCAGAGCGGCAGCGGGCTGGGCGCGTTCAGCCCGGAACAGGCCGCCCGGGTCACCGCCGCCGCGGCCCGGGAACTGGGCGTCGCACCGACCGTCGAGGCGTTCGCGGAGATCCCCGACGAGCGCCTGGTCGACGCGGCCGGAGCGCTGGCCGGAATCGACCTGCGGACCGCGGCCGACACCGATCCGCTGATCGGGCTCAGCCCGTTCAGCCTGGTGCTGGCGCGGCAACCGGCCGACGCCCGCGTCGTCGACGCCGACCTGCTGATCGGGACCAACACCGAGGAGGGCAACCTCTATCTGATCCCGGTCGGCAGGTACGACGGCTCGACCAGCGCCGACGTGCTGGCCGCCGCAACGGCGGCACATCGCGAACCGGAGCGGCTCGTCGCGGCATACCGCGCACATCGCCCGAAGGCCACCGAGGCCGAGTTGCGGTCGGCCATCATGGGCGACGCGCTGTTCGGCGCCGGCACCTGGGCGCTGGCCGACACCAGGACCCGATCAGCAACCTGGATGTACGAGTTCGGCCATCGCGACGAGCGTCTCGGCGCCACCCACACGATCGAGCTGCCGTTCGTCTTCGGCCCGGGCGCCATGCACGACGCCTGGGTACGCTTCGCCCGCACCGGTGACCCGGGCTGGCCGCGATACGAGGCGGGCCATCGCACCACGATGCACATCGGCCGGACATGGCAGCAGGTCGACGACCCGCGCGGGCCGGAACGCCGGGCGTGGCGGCGGACCATGCAGTCGCCGCCGGGCGTGCTGGACTGACCGATGGTGCTGCTCGCGCCGTTCCTGACGGTCTTCGACTATTTCGCGATGAGCACGGTCGCGCCGCTGGTGTGGCAGCACCCCGAACTCATCCTGGCCGTCTTCTCCACCGTGTACGCCGCCGGCCTGGTCACCGGCGGCGTGCTCGCGACAGCCCGCGCGTTTCCGCCGCCTTCTTCGCCTTCTTCATCCCTCGACCCGGCCGGGCTCACGCTCGGCGTTCTGCTACCGCTGTCAGTGCTGGGACCACTCACTCTGGTACGCCTCACCGACGTCACGCCACTGTTCCTGCTGTTCGCGCTGACCGTGGTGCCGCTCGGTGTCGCGTACCGGAGAAGGGCCCGGCGGGTGTTCGCGAACCGGACGGCTCTGGTGGCGGCGGTGGGTACGGGGGCGGCGTACGCGGGACAGGCGGCCGTTCTCCTCCTGGCGGCCCCGCGGCCGGAGGCGGTCGGGTACGGGATCGCCTTCGCGGTGTTCTCGCTGCTGCGCCGCCCGATCCCGCAGGCCGCGGTGGCGGTGCTGGCCCTGACGCTGCTCGCGGTCGCCGGCTACTCCGGGATCCCGCTCGTGCTGTGCGGTGCTGCGATGGGAGCGATCCTGCCCCGGCTGACCGCGCGGGCCCTCTCCGGCGCTGTGCCGGGTGCGGCCTCGGGCGCCCTCGCCACCGTGCAGCAGTTCGCCGCGGCCGCAGCCGTCACCCTCACCGGCTGGCTCCGCTGACCGGACAGCGGTGACGTCACACCGCCACCCATTTTCAGCATTTCTCATTCCATCATTTTTTCGACGATATGAATCGTCGCATTCAACGTCTGTATATCACTGCAGATGATGCGAGCACGATTGACAACGACACTCCCGTTCTCCGCGGAGCCTGAGATGGTTCCATGTCCGATGGTTTCATGCCGCCCAACGATCTCCCGGCTCGACAGGCGTTGCGGAATGATGCTTGCATCGAGCAGAACCCTTGACTTCTTCGAATCCTTCGACAGATCGAAGTACCTTTCCGGTCCCATATCGGCAAAAGCCCGGTTCGAGGGGACGATAATGGTCGCTTCCTGCATCGAGTCCACTTCGCTCCGGGCGCCTGTCAAACGCAGCACGTCACCCATCATTGAGTAATCAAAGTTTTCCTCGAGGGCAGTGCCGGCTGATTTTTTTGCCATCAGACGCAAATTCGTCAGCGTTGCCGGCGCGAGAGCCTCCGTGTCGCAGACAGATTCCTTCGGGATCACCTCTGCGGGAGGGCTCGCCGTGGAGACTCGGGTGTCAACCCTTTGGGTGACACAACCATAAAGTGCGGTTGATACGGCAATCGCCAACCATGCAACTAAGCGCCTGAAACACATGGACCGCGCCCACCATCCTGATATCCCGGCCACCCGATGCCGCAAACGAGCCCGCATACGACAACACCTCAGACACCCTCGGCCAGGGCACCAGATATTGGTCACCCAGGCCCTCGCATACCCTCGAATTCGCTAGCCAGATATTACCCCCTTAAGGGCTGAAAATCCCCTTTTCGGACAACTCTCCACCGCCCGCAGCGCTCAGCGGCAGCGGTATTCGGATTGCTACGGTCGGCCAGCAACGTGTAAAGGCGTGCATCCTGGACATCAACGCCACCACCGGCGGCCAGGCCCGGCAGGCAACCCGGGTCACGGCGGTGGCACAAACCCGACGTCGGGCACGTCGCTGCGGCGCCCACCACCGCCACCCGCATTCCGGGCAGCGCGACCACCACCCCACCACCACAGGGGGAGCCGCTCGCACACACCCGTGCGCGATGATCCACAACGAGACCGACACCTACCCGGTGAACGTTCGTGGACACCGCATTAGAGTCTCGCCTCACTGTCCTCAATGCACGGTGGGAGTGAGATGCGACGCCCGTCCCCGATCGCGGCCACGGCGCTGTCCGTGGTGCTGGCTCTATTGACCAACCTGGCCACCGGCACGATCGAGGTGGCCGGACCGTGGGGTGTCACGGGGGTGTGGGTGCTCACCGCGCTGTGCGGTCTCGCCGCGCTGGTCGTCGAGGTGCGGCACCGGCGGCAGTGGGGCGTGCCGCACTGGGGCGACGACCGGGACAGCACCCTGGATCAGCTCGCCCAGGCGGTCGACCTGCAATGGCGTACCGCGGAACGCCAGCGCCGCATCAACGACCCGGTGGCGTTGCCGGTCCGCTGGGTGACCGCGCCCGCCACGGTCATGGATCACTGGGCGAACATCGGGCTGGCACCGGCCGGGCAGGACGCCGGGCCGCTCGACCTGGACGGGGACCTGGACCGGCTCGCCGACGTCTACCAGCGGATCCCGTCCGGCCGGCTGGTGCTGCTCGGCCCGGTCGGCAGCGGCAAGTCGGTCCTCGCCGCCCGTCTCGCGCTGCAGTTGCTGGAACGCCGCGAGCCCGGTGGCGCGGTGCCGGTGGTGTTGAGTGTCGCCTCGTGGACGCCGGTGAACGACGGGCACACCGACGGGCAGTCCCTGCCGGAGTGGATCGCCGGCCGACTGGTCCGCGACCATCCCGGGCTCGCGGGCGCGGCCGGTGACGGGCGCAGCACCGCGCGGATGCTGATCGACGACGGGCACCTGCTGCCGATCCTCGACGGCCTGGACGAGATGCCGGCCGGCCTGCACGCCTGGGCGCTGCGCGGGATCGGCGAGGCGGGACTGCCGGTCGTGCTCACGAGCCGGCCCCACGAGTACGCCGAAGCGGTGTCCGCCACCGCCCCGCTGGCCCGGGCCGCCGTCGTGGAGGTGCAGCCGCTCTCCGGCGACGACCTGCTGGTGTACCTGCCCCGGTCGGCGAGCCCGGCACGCGGCGACGACTGGACGTCGATGCTGCACGGCCTCGACGAGGACGCCCCGGTGCGCCGGGCGCTGGCCAACCCGCTGATGGCACACCTGGCCCGGGTGGTCTACGCGGAGTCGGGCCACCGTCCGCCGTCCGAGTTGCTCGCCTTCTCCCGGGTGGCCGAGGTCGAACGGCACCTGCTGGGGGCGTACCTCCCGGCGGTCTACCCGCACCGGTCACGGCGGGCCGTGCAGGGCTGGCTGTCGACGCTGGCCCGCTACGCCCAGCACCGCCGCTCCCCCGACCTGGAGTGGTGGCGGCTGTCCCAGGCCGTGTCGCTGCCGGTCGCGGTGCTGCTGTACTTCCTGCTCATCGGCGGGCTGACCGGTACCTTCCTGCTGCTGGGTCACGCCGGGCACCTCGATCAGATCCCCGTTCGGGGGTACGCCGTGGACGCCGTCCTCCGGTACGGCCTGGCCGGCATCCTCCCCGTCGGCTACGCGTTGTTCACGGCCCGGTCCGGCGCGGTCGGGCGTACCCGCTTCCTTGTCGTCTGTGTTCTGTGGGCGTTCGCCGGGGCCGTGGCCGGCACGCTGGCCACCCGCCTGCGCTGGTATCTGGAGTACGGTCCCGAGGTGTTCCTGGGGCAGCAGGGCATCCAGACGACCGTGATCGGCGCGGTCGCGTCGGCGGCGCTGCTGGGCCCGATCGCCGGTCTCGCCCTCGGTATCGCCGGCCCGCGGCCCCGGCCCAGCGCGACCCGGCTCGGCGTGCACAGCCGGCCCGAGCGGCTGCTGCGGTCGGTGCTGACCGGCGGCGCCCTCGGCTGCGCGGCGACGCTGTTCTACTGGCTGGCCACCGAGGCCGTCTTCCGGGCCGCCGGAACCTCCGGGATCCTGGCGGTCGGCATGGACGCGATGCTGTTCGACCTGGTGGACCGGCCGCTGCTGCTGCTCGGCCTGGGCGCGGCCCTCGGCATGGTGTGCGGCCTGGCCGTCGGCTCGCGGGTGCCGCTGGACGTCTGCGAGGAGGTCGGCCCGCTCCGGTCGCTGTCCCTGGCACGGACCAGCGCGCTGCTGCAGATGCTGCTGATCGGGATGGTCGCCTCGGCCGCCATCGGTATCGCCACGGCGTTCGCCGACCCGTCCGCGTCGCCCTGGCAGGGGCTGACGTCCGGGATGCTGCTGGCGCTGCTGTTCGGCCTCTGCGCCACCGTGTGGGGGCAGTGGCTGATCCTGGTCCGGGTGTGGTTGCCGCTGACCGGCCGGTTGCCGTGGCGGCCGACCCGGTTCCTCGCCGACGCGTACGAGCGCGGCGTGCTGCGCCAGTCCGGCACGGCGTGGCAGTTCCGGCACGCCCGCCTGCAGGAACACCTGGCCGTCACGCCGACCGCCGACGACACCGGGGCCGAGGCGGAACGCCGGAGGGCCGCTTCACGGCGGTGACGGCCCGACTGCGGTACTTCGACCGGGCCGTCGGCCAGCGGGCTTTCGTTCACTCGTACCCGATGAATCAGGGGATCAGGCTGTCGCTCCAGATCCAGAGTCCGATCGCGGCGGCAGCGATGGCCAGGTTGACCCAGTGCACTCCGAGTCGACGGCGGCCGTCGTCCGGCAGCCGTCCCACCTGTTCCAGCGCCCCTGCCAGCCAGCGCAACGCATCCCGGTCGGCGCGACGGTGGAAGAAGGACTGCAGCGCGGCCATGTCCACTGCGGGATGCCCCTGAACGGCGATGAAGCTGTCGTTCGGGCTCTCCGGGTCGGGGAAGGTCGCGATGCTGCGGGCGATCCGCCAGCGATGGAAGGTGTTGTTGACCACCACCTCGGCGGGTGTGACGACAACGCTGACCGCGGGCCCGAACAGGAAGAGGATGAGGCCGACGGGTCCGATGATGGAGATTGCGAGCATCGTCTCGCCGGGCCACTCCAGCCAGAGAACACCTACCATCACGACGGCCCAAAGTCCGAGAAGGATCAGGACCTGGCCGTCGCGTCGCCGATACACCCGCCGCGTGTGAGACACGGCGGGATCGTAGAGGATGGGCGTGGCCACAGCGGCGGCCACATCACCCCGGGCTCCTCGGTCGTCCCTCGCCGGCGCGAGCCTGATCACGACCATTGGAGTGCGCCACCGGCGCCGAGGATGCACGGTTCGCCGCGGCCGCCTGTCGACGAACGCCCAGCGCGGCTTCCGTCCACCCCTACCCGCCAGCCGGAAGGGAACCATTCAGGGTGATCCTCAGTGGAATTGCGGCAACCAATCCGTTCCTTTCTATTTGCGATTCTCATCCCATTTTGATCGGTAAGGCGCGTGTCCACGGCCGGGCGCCAATAGCCTGAATCGCCTATGTCCACCGCCTCACTCATGGGAGTCGAAGTGTCGAAGAGGAAAGTGTTGCTGTCGGGGGCCGCGGCCGTGGCGTTCGGGGCCGGGATCCTGGGTGTGGTGCCCGCCGCTTCCGCCGACGACAGCCCGAACGACAACAACCTGATCGGCCCGGTTCCGAAGAGCTGCCAGGTGGCCGGCAAGAACGTCGACGTCAAGGTCTGGCTGCGCTGGAAGCCGCAGAGCACCGACTACCGCGTTGATCGCCTCTGGTGGGACGCCGACTTCACGGCGGCGAAGCTGACCGTGACGTCGAGGACCACGGACGGCAGCGACATCGACGACATCCGCTCCTGGGGCGGGACGACGGCCACCGAACACGACGTGGCGGCCAAGGGCGACACCGGCCACAACTGGGAGCAGACCTGGCACAAGATCTCACACAACCAGGTACGCGTCCGCTTCTACCTGAACGCGGAGCGGTCGTGCTGGGTGAACATCAAGCCCAGCACGTACTGGTGAACCGCCGGCCCGGCCCGGCCGACGAGATCCTCGACACCATCCGGGTGACCGCCGACCGGTAGCGGGATGTCACGGGATGGATCCGGACCGGCAAGCTGGGCTGACCGGTGTGGCGTCCGCCGTCGCGGACGCCACACCGAGCCGTTCAGGAGAGGGGCGACCGTCCTGCCGGTGGCACCGTCGAGGCGGTCCCGGTACTGACCTCGGAGGAGTTCAGAACGCTACGGCGATGGCGGCTACGCCCGGTGCGACGGCTGCGGGCCGGTCCGTCGCCCGGGCTCAGGCCGACGCCCGCGGCAGGTGCCCGTCCCATGGGCGCACCCGGTTGACCAGCGGCAGCCCGGCGAAGTAGCGCCGTGCCTGCTCGCCCGCGAGCCGATAGACCCGATCGTGCATGCTCTCGGTGAGGGCGGCGACGTGTGGGGTGATGAGTACGTTCGGGATCGCCCACAGCGGGTCGGACGGCGGCAGCGGCTCGGGGTCGGTGACGTCCAGCACGGCTGACAACCGTCCGGATTCGAGTTCGCGGTACAGGGCTGCGGCATCGGCCACCGGCCCGCGGGCAGCGTTGACCAGCAGCGCGCCGTCCGGCATCGCGGCCAGGAAGGCTGGTCCGGCCAGTCCACGTGTCTCGTCGGTCAGAGGTACCAGCAGTACCACCACATCGGCACGGGGCAGAAGGTCCGGCAGATCAGCGACAGCGCGTACCCCGTCCGCCGGGCGCGCCGTACGGGCGACCATCGTCACCTCCACCTCGAAAGGGCCGAGGCGGCGCGCGACCGCTGAGCCGATGTTGCCCGCGCCCACGATCAGTACACGCCTGCCCGCCAGTTCCCCGGTGGGGGCCGGCGCGTCGTGTGTCCACCGGCGTTCCGCCTGCGCCCGCTGGAACTGCGGGAAGGAGCGAAGACTGGTGAGGATCGCGGTGATCACCCATTCCGCGGTGGCCGAGTCATGGACCCCGCGGGCGTCGCAGAGTGTGATCCGGGAGTCCGGGAGGGGCGTCCAGGCGTCCGATCCTGAACTGGGTAGTTGCAGCACACGCAGGTCGGGCAGCCGCCCCACGAGGGTGTGCATCGGCGACTGGTTCAAGAAGGTGGGCATCCAGAACTCCACACCGCCGGGTTCCGACGGCAACAGATCCGGATGGTCCGCCACCTCGACGAGCACGTTGTCCGGTAGTCCGTGGAAGTAGGCGAGGCCGGACTTGTGTGGTATCCAAAGTTTGCGGGGTGTCGGCCCGGCAGCGGCGCCGGGCGGCGTTCCTACTATCAGCACGGCATCACCGTCGCCGATCGCATTGGTCATGTGACAGGTCAGCGATGCTCGGCTCGTTCAGACGGACGGTCCCAGGCTTGAACGGCCCACGTCCGCCGGCCGGACCGGCCGTGCGGGCCCGACAGCGACGGCAACGACAGTCAGCGCCGCCTGGTGACGATCCAGGCGGCGCTGAGTCAGCACACGGAGTGCTGGTACCTCGCCGGCCGCGAGAACGACATGACCGGTGTGTCCAGCGGAGTCAGCCCGGAGCCCGGATCAACGGTGCGAGCCCCGCCACCGGTGGCGGCAGGACGCCGGTTCTCACCGCGCCAGGTGCCATTCGCCTTGCCGGACCGTCAGGACGCCCAGTGCCTGCGGCTGCAACCCGGAGTGCTCGGTGGCGCTGAAGCGGACGGGCCCGCTCGCCCCGTCCAGGGCCGCGGTCTCGATGGCGTCGCGGATCCGCTCGCTGTCGGTGTCCCGGCTGGCAGCGTCGGCGATGACCTGGAGTGCGTCGGCGGCGAACGAGGCGAACCCGGAATAGGTGCCGTGGGCCTGTTCATAGGCGGTGACCCACTGCTTCTGCACCGCTCCGGCGGCCGTGCTCGCGTCGATCTCGTCGGTGGCCAGCACTCGGGGGAAGGCCATGTTGGTGCCTTCGGCGGTGTCACCCGCGCCCTTGACGAACAATTCCGCACCCGCGCCGGCGTCGAGGTAGACGGCGCCTTGGAAACCGGCGTCGTGCAGCTCGCGCACGATGGTGCCCGCTGCCGGCATGACGGCCCAGATGACGACGGCGTCCGGCTTCGCGGCGATGACCTTGCCTACTTGGACGGTCATCGTGGTGTCGGTCTGCGCGAACTGCTCGGCGGCGACGACATCGACGCCGAGCTTGGCGCTCTCCTGCCTGATCGACGTCTCGCCGTCCTGACCGTAGACGTTGTTGACGGCGATGAGTCCGATTTTCTTGATCGATGCGGCGGCCACGTGGGTGGCGATCACCGTGGCGTCCTGTGCCGGATTCGGGGCGATCTTGAAGACGTACCGGCGTTCGGTGACGGGTGTGGTGATGGCGCTGGCCGAGGCGAGCGCGATGGTGGGCATGTGATTCTCGGTGATGGCCGGCATCGCCGAGACGACGCAGGCGCTGCACCCACCGGTGATGAGCGCGGCCACCCTCTCGTTCTTGATCAGGTCGTTGACCGCGGCGACCGCGGTGTTGTTGTCGGTCCGGTTGTCCCGGATGACGAGCTTGATCTTTCTGTCGCCGAGCGTGCCGCTGTCGTTGAGCTGCTGGGCCTTGAGTTCCAGCGCCTTCTTGTACGTGCTGCCGATCGATGCTGTCGGGCCGGAGAGTTCGAGACTCGCGCCGATGACGATCTCGGCGCCGGCCTGCGCGCCGGTTGCCTCGTCAGCTGCACAGCCCCCGGCGGAGGCCGCCAGGATCACAGCGCTGACGGTTGATACGAGGGCAAGTGGCCTCACGGTGTCACCTTTCGTGGAGATGGTAGTGGTAGTGGTTCTTGGGACCGGGATGTTTCACCCAGATAGGCCGCCCGGACCTCGGGATCGGTACGAAGATCGGCCACGTCACCGGTACGCCGGATCAGCCCGCGGTCGAGTACGTAGCCGCGCTGCGCCACCCGGAATGCGGTCTCGGTGTTCTGCTCGACCAGCACGATCGCCGTGTGGCCACCGGTCAGTCCGGTGAGGATGTCGGTCACCTCGGCCACCACGATCGGGGCCAGGCCGAGCGTCGGCTCGTCGAGCAGCAGAACGTCGGGGGCCGCCATCAGAGCACGCCCTATCGCGACCATCTGCTGCTCTCCGCCGGACAGCGAGCCGGCCCTCTGCCGACGGCGCCGCGCCAGCACAGGGAAACGGTCGTAGACATCGACCAGGGCGCGGCGGACTGCCGTACGCCCGCGGCCGTGGCCGCCGATCAGGAGGTTGTCCTGCACGGACAGGCCGCTGAACACGTGGCGCCCTTCCGGTACGAGCGCCAGTCCGGCCCGCGCGCGCTTCTGCACAGGCCACCGGGTGACGTCGTGGCCTCTGAGCCGTATGCTGCCGCGGGTCGCCGCGACCAGACCGACGAGCGTCTTGAGCAGGGTCGTCTTTCCCGCCCCGTTGGCACCCACCAGGGTGACCGCCTCACCCGCACGGACCGTCAGGTCGACTCCGTGCAGGGCTTCGATATGGCCGTAGCGGGCGGCCACGCCACGGGCTTCGAGCACATACTCAGTCATCGTGGCTCCCGTCGCTGCCGAGGTACGCCGCACGCACCGCGGGATCGGTGACGATGTGCTCCGGGGCTCCGTCGGCGAGCACCGTGCCGTGGTGCAGGACGATCACGCGGTCGCTGATCCGTAGCACGCTCGGAACGTCGTGCTCGACGAGCAGCACGGTCACACCACGTCCGGGCAGGCGGGCGAGCAGGTCGAGCAGGTCCGCGCTCTCGCCGAGGGTGAGCCCGGCGAGCGGTTCGTCGAGTAGCAGCAGCCGGGGCGCGGTGGCGAGCGCCCGGCCGATCTCGAGACGGCGCTGCAGGCCGTACGGCAGTTCCGCGGCGTACCGGTGCGACTGCCCGCCCAGCCCGACCTCCGCGAGGATCGCCTCGCCCCGAGCGCGCCTGTCCGCCGACCGGATACCGAACCGGTCGCGCAGCCTGCGGGTGTCGTCCGTACGTCGATACGGCACGAGCACGTTGTCCAGCACACTGAGTGAACCGAAGATCTCCAGGTTCTGGTAGGTCCGCGCGACACCGGCACGGGCGATCCGGTAGGTCGGCAGCCGGCTGATGTCCTGTCCGTCGAGCCGGATGGTTCCGGCGGTGCCGTGCAGCACCCCGGAGAGCACGTTGATCAGGGTGGACTTGCCGGCACCGTTCGCCCCGATGAGGCCGACGACACCACCGGCCGTGTGCCGCAGCGAAACCCCGGCGAGCGCGGTCACCCCACCGAAGCGCACGGTCAGGTCGTCGATCTCCAGCAGCGCGCCGGTCATGACAGCGCTCGCGCGGTGGCGGCGGTCCGGCGGCGCTCCACGGTATGCCGCACCGTGCGGCCGGCCGCGGCGAAGGCGCCCACGAGGCCGTCGGGCAACAGCAGCAGTGTCAGGATCAGAGCAGCGCCGTAGATCGTCAACTCGTAGGTTCCGCCGGTGCCGGGTAGGTACTGTTTGGACAACTGCGACAGGGAGATGACGGTGAACGCGCCGAGCGCCGGTCCCCAGACGGACCGTGTTCCGCCGACGGTGACGATGATGAGCAGTTCGACGGAACTGAGCAGACCCATGATGCCGGGGTCGATGTAGCGGTACCAGTACGCGTATCCGCTGCCGGCTATCGAGGCGAGCACCGCGGCGAGCACGAACGCGGCACGCCGGAGCCGGGCGATGTCCACCCCGCTTCCAGCGGTGGCCAGAGGGCTGTCGCCGGCGGCGGTCAGCGCACGGCCGAACCCCGAACGCAGCAGGCAGTCGACCGCGAGGACGCAGAGCACCAACATGCCGGCGAACGCGTAGAACACCGACAGGTCGCCGTCGAGCCGGATGCCGAACGCCTCCAAGGGCGGGATCCCGGCGACACCGGCGTTGCGCCCGGTCACCGGCAGCTGTCCGGCGAGGGCGCTCAGCGCGATCCCCAGTGCAAGGGTTGCCAGCGTCAGGTAGTGGCCCTGGGCACGGAAGATGGCAAGCCCCAGCAGCCACGCCAGGGCACCGGCGAGTACCGCGCCGCAGGCCATCGCCGTCCACCCGTCGATGCCGTACCGGGTGGAGAGGACCGCCGAGGTGTAGCCGCCGATGCCGTAGAACGCGGCCTGACCGAGCGATACCTGCCGTGCCAGCCCGGTGAGCGGGACCAGCCCGAGGGCGCCGATGGCCAGCATCACCATGAGCACAGCGGTGGAGAGGGTGTAGAACGGCATCCGGGTGAAGAGGGCCGGAGCGGACAGGACGACAGCCGCGAAGACTCCGTGAGCCGCGCAGCGTTTCATACCGGGCGTCATGAGCCGCTCCGCCGCAGCAGGCCGTGCGGCCGCAGCATGAGGGTCAGCAACAGCACCGCGAAGACGATCACGTCGCGGTAACCGCTGCTCAGGTAGCCGGTCACGCCGGCCTCGACGAGACCGACCACGAGCCCGCCGACGACCGCCCCGAACAGTGAGCCGAGGCCGCCGATCACCGCGGCGGTGAATCCCTTGAGCCCGAGAGCGACGCCGATCGTGGCGTCCGGGGGCTGCAGCGGAGCCAGGACGATCCCGGCGGCGGCTGCCAGAGCCGCGGCCAGCAGGAAGGCCAGCAGACTCATCGCCTGTGGAGAGACACCCATGAGTCGTGCGGTGTCCCGGTCCATGGCCGTCGCGCGCAGCATCCGGCCCCACGACGTACGGTTCAGCAGAAGCCACAGTCCGGCGACCGCCCCGGCCGTGAGCACCGCGCACCAGACGTACTGGGTGGAGAACGACGTGGTCAGAAACTGGACCCGGCTCTCACCGCTGAACGGTGGCGCGAAGTGCTGATCGGCGCCGAAGGCGGTCAGGCAGAGGCCCTGCACGAGGATCGACGCACCGATGGTGAGCATGATGAGCCGGTCGGGACCCGCCGCACGGGCGGGAGCGATGATCAACACCTGCATGGCCACACCGGCGGCCACCGTCCCGGTCACCGCCAGCGAGATCGCAAGCGAGACCGGCAGGCCGCCCTCGCAGCCCAGGGCGTAGAGCAGCGCGCCCAGCATCACGAACTCCCCCTGCGCGAAGTTGATGATGCCGGTGACCTGATGGACCAGGGCGATGCCGACGCCGACCAGGGCATAGGTGGTGCCGGCCGCCAGGCCGGCGACCGTGAAGTCCACGAGTGGGGACATGAGATGGGTTTTCCTTACGAGATCCGGGCAGGCTGCCGCACGGCACGGTGCGGAGCAGACGGCCGGTGACGCGCCAGGGTCGGCGCAAGGTCATGATTTGTCGCGGAGACGATCAGAAAGAAGGCCACGCATGATCACTGGCTCGGCGAGCGCGAGAAGTCCCGCGGCGCTCGTGCTGACGGCTCGTAGGTCCCGCGCGTAGAGCTCATGGGCAGCGCGGTCGCGGCCAGGCCGAGCCAGCCCACCGGTGCCGCCGCGTACGGCTGGAAGTACGGTGCTGCTCTCGCGCACGATCCACGGGGTCGCACAGGCGGCACCCACGAGCAGGCCGGCGGCGGCCGGCAGGATCGCAACGCCATACGCTGGGCGATCATGGTGTGGTCGGCGAAGGGCCCGCCGCGGGGTGAGTGAAGTGACGACGCAGCCGTGGACGGCCGCGTACGACGGCGACAGCCCCTGGTGGGCAGGGGTGGAACGGCACGTGAGCACTCGGAGCTGCCACATTCACAGCCTCATGTCTGTGGAGGTAAGAGATGACATTCGACCCCCGGGGCGGCAGAACCACGGTCGCCGTCGTCTTCGGCGGTTCCGGCACCGGCTACCAGGACTCCTGCGAATCCGCAGCGAACGTGCTGAACAATCTCGACCGGCAACACTTCGCCTGCCTGCCGGTCTGTGTCACCCCGCAGGGCAGGTGGAACGTCGGACGTGAGGTGTCCGACGCGATCCTGCTCGACGGCACGCTGCTGAGCGATCTCACCGACCAGTGGGCCGTCGAGCAGTTCCACTTGCCCGACGACATCGCGAGGACGGCGGCCGCGCTGGCCACCGTGGATGTCGCCCTGTCCTGCGTACGTGAATGCGACAGCAGGGCCGGCATCCTGCGCGCGATGCTGGAGATCGCCCATGTCGCCCAGGCGGGTTTCAGCGCCACGGCCACGCTGGTCGCCGCGGACCGGGAACGCGTCCGGGAGTACCTGACCGCCGACGGCATCAGCGTGATGCCCGGCACCGTCCTGCACGACGACTGGACGGTGTCTCCCACCGACCGCACCGCCTTGGGCCTGCCCGTCTTCGTCAAACCGTGCCGCGTCCGACGGGGTCCGGGCCTGAGCCTGGTGACCGACTGGGCAGACTTGGCCGACGCGATCGGTCTGGCCCGCACGGTCGACAGCAAGGTACTGGTCGAGGCCGCCACGACCGGGCCGCGGGTCAGCGTGGCGGTGCTTCAGCACGCCGACGGCCGGCTGTCGGCCAGTCCCGCGTTCGAGCCCGGTACCTCCGGTGGCTTCGCGGTCGCTGCTCTGCCGCCCGGCACCCACGAACGGCTGGCGGACCTCGCCTGCGCGGTTTTCCGGTCCCTGGACTGTGCCGGCCTGTTGCACGTCGAGTTCACCCTGCACCACACGCCCGCCGGCATGTTCCCGGCCGTCCTCGAGGTCGACGTGGCCCCCGGCCTGCACCCGACCGCGCCGGTTCCCCGAATGTGGGCCGAGGCCGGTGTCCCGCTCGCCCGCATTCTGGAGACGGTGCTGTCCACTGCTCTGGTCAACCATTCACGTCAGGACTGGGTGAGCCTCTGAACCGCTGAGCAGATCTTCCAGAACCACCCGGTGTGCCGAGAGGGCCGCGGCAATGCTGCCCACGGGCCGTCCAGGTGGGGCTGTGGTCCAGTCGCCGCTGCAGGTCGTTCATGAACGCCGCCACGGCGTGCCGGCCGGCCCACGCGGTGGAGTCCGGCCGGCGGGACCGAGATCAGCGGAGAGCCAGGGCGACGAACTGGGTGACCTCCCGCGGATGGAAGCCGTCGTCACTCACCAGAAGCAGAACCCGCTCACCGGTCGGCAGGAGCGGTCCCCAGGCCATCCCTTCGAGGTTGTCGAGCCACGGCAACGGGAGTTCGTCGAAGTCGATCAGCAGCCGCTTGCGCAGTGCCACCCCGGACACACCGGCGAGCGCGTCGACGTGCAGGACGTCCACCGCCCCGTGCAACGTCACCTCGAAGAGCCACACCTTGAATCCGTGGCCGGGCATGAAGGTACGTTCCAGCACGAGCAACCGGTCCACGGAGCCGGGATAGGCGAGAACCGCCGACACACCGTGGGCGGGGCGGCCCTCGGTGGGCGGCTCGGTGAAGAGCGGCTCCTGCCGGTAGGCATACTGGCCGAGTGTCCGGCCCCGGCGGTTCTGCACGGATATCCGGGACAGCGCCCCGACTTCGGTAGTCGACAGCGGACCGTCCTGGAGCAGTGGCCCTTCGAGAGCGCTGATGAACAGCGCACCCCGGGCCGCGAAGGTGATGGACTCCAGCGAGTAATTGCGCCGTGGCCCGGTCGATTCCCCATGTTCCAGATAGTTCGCGGGTAGCGGGAAGAATCCGCGGTGGCGCCCGTCGGGTGCGGCGATGTGGACGGAACAGGCGGCGATCTCCTCGCCGTCCTCGGTGGCCTCCCCGCGCGTGCCCTCCTGGGACCACCAGTAGTCTCCGGTCCGCGGATCGACGCGGATGTCCTCCGGGTCGATCGAAGCGGCACCGGCGGCCGAGAACGCCGGGAACGGTTGCCCTTCCGGGTCGAGCAACGTGTGAACGCCGGTGATGCGGACCTCACTGGGCCCATGCTCGTCGACATCGATGACAGCCGTGTAGAACCGCGCCGGATGCAGCTCGGAACGATCGTCGCTGATGATCACCCATCGTCCCGACCGGTGGTCGAAGTCTATTCCCGAGAGGCCCCCCACGGTGGTGCCCTCGAACTGCATACGGTGCGGGAGGATCCGTTCTCCCAGGAAACGGATTCCGGCCACGCCGTCACGTTTCTCCGGATCAATTGTTCGCATGCCGCGAAGCTAGGGACGCGGGGTGTCCGAAGTGGAGTTCGTGACGGCTCGCCCCGACGGCTGCGGGGGCGCCCACTCGGCAGTAACGGATTCGCTGGGGTTCGCCGCGATCGAGACGCCGGGCGACATGCGCCGCCGCCACCTGAGCCCGCTCCTCGACGGCCTCGACCCGCCCCGGGCGCAGCCGCTCCCCTGATCCGCTCCGTTTCGGGCGGCTACGCATTCGGTTGCATTCCCGTTACCGGAGGAGATCGACGATCAAAATATCGATCTTCAGGATTGGTACGTCTATAGCGTCGACCCCACTTCAGGCTTCTGACCGATTTGGAGTCTCCGTTGACGCTCTCCTCCCCCGGCAGGTCCGTGCCGGTTCTCCTCGCCGCCGTGACCGCGCTGGCCATGCTCCCACCGGGCCCGGCCGCCGCGACAGAACCGGCGGCCGTCGCCGAAGAACAGGCAGCCGCCGCAAAGGTGCGGGCAGCAGCCGCGACGGGACAGACGGCCGCCGTCAAGGAACAGACGATCACGCTGATCACCGGCGACAAGGTCACCGTCCGGCCCGGCGGCACCACCGTGCAGGGACCGGACGGCGAGCAGATCGGCGCCCGCATCACCACGATCGGCCCGGACACGTACGTCTATCCGGAGAGCGCCCTGCCGTATGTCGGCACCGGGCTGCTCGACAAGCGCCTGTTCAACATCACCCTGTTGACCCGGGACGGGTACACCGACAGGCTGCCGGTCATCCTCGGGTACGAGAACGCCACGCTCGCCAAGCGTTCCGGCGCACTGCCCGACGCCGCCACCGAGGTCCGCGCGCTGCCCAGCATCCACGGCCGGGCGGTGAACACCGACCGTTCCCGGGCCGGGGACTTCTGGACCTCGCTGACCGGGACGGCACCGGCCACCGCCACGGCGAAGGCGAAGGCGACGACGGGCGCCACCTTCACCAACGGCATCACCAAGGTCTGGCTGGACGGCAAGGTCCACACCACTCTCGCCGACAGCGTCGCCCAGATCGGCGCCCCCGAAGTCTGGGCCGGTGGCAACACCGGTGACGGCGTCGACGTCGCCGTCCTGGACACCGGCATCGACCCGGAACACCCCGACTTCGCCGGCCAGATCGAGTCGGCCGTCAGCTTCGTACCCGGGGAGGAGGTCGCCGACGGGAACGGCCACGGCACGCATGTCGCGTCCACCATCGCCGGCACCGGCGCCGCCGCCGGTGGCGTCGAGAAGGGCGTCGCGCCCGGCGCCGACCTGCAGATCGGCAAGGTCCTCGACAACAGCGGCTCCGGCCAGGACTCGTGGATCGTGGCCGGCATGGAGTGGGCCGCCCGCGACCGCAAGGCCAAGGTCGTCAGCATGAGCCTGGGCGGTGACCCGACCGACGGCACCGACCCGATGAGCGTGGCCGTCAACGAGCTCAGCGCCGAGACCGGCGCCCTGTTCGTGATCGCGGCCGGCAACAGCGGACCGTTCGAGCAGACCGTCGGGTCGCCGGGCGCCGCCGACGCCGCCCTGACCGTCGGCGCGGTCGACGGCGACGACGAACTCGCCTCGTTCTCCAGCCGCGGCCCGCGGGTGGCCGACGGCGGGCTCAAGCCGGAGATCACCGCGCCCGGCGTGGACATCGTGGCCGCCGCCTCGCACTACACCGGCATGGGCGACGACAAGTACCGGACGATGAGCGGCACCTCGATGGCCACCCCGCACGTGGCCGGGGCCGCCGCGCTGCTCGCCGCCCAACACCCCGCCTGGACCGGTACGCAACTCAAGGACGCCCTGGTCAGCACGGCCAAGGAGACCCCGGACTACGACGCCTACACCGGTGGCAGTGGACGCCTCGACGTCGCCGCGACCACGAAGGCCACCGTGTTCGCGAGCGCGTCGGCATACCTGGGCATCCACCCTCTCGAGGACGAGCCGACCGGCAGCACCGAGAAACCGATCACCTACACGAACCTGGGGGCGGCCGACGTCACCCTGGCGTTGAAGATCGACGCTCCGGGCGTACCCGAAGACCTGGTCTCTCTGTCGTCGCCCAGCGTGACCGTCCCGGCGGGAGGGACCACGACGGTGACCCTCAGTGCCGACCTGGACGGGCTGGCGGCGAAGGGCCGCTGGACCGGAAGTGTCGTCGCCACCAACGCGGCCGGCACCCGGCTGGCCGACACCATCATCGGGATCAGCACCGAGAACTCGCCGAAGCACCTGGTCATCGCGCCGACCGACCGCAGCGGCAAGCCGATGCCCGCCGACATCAACCTGATCCGGGAGGGCGACGAGCCCGGCACCTACTACAACATCGTCACCCTCGACGGCAGCCCGGTCGACCTGCTGCTGCCGGAGGGTAAGTACTCGGTGTGGACGTGGGGTGCGGTCGAGGGCAGCCACGGCCCGAACTCCCGCGGCATGGCCCTGCTGACCGAACCCGACCTGGTGGTCGACGGCAACACCACGCTGGAGATGACGGCCAGCACCACCCGGGAGATCCAGGCGATCACGCCGAAGCCGTCCGCGACCGCCGAGCTGCGCCTCGACTACCACCGCGAGCTGGGCGACTCCGCGTCGGCGACCGACTCCTACCTGCTCCCCCGCTACTACGACAGCATCTGGACCACGCCCGGTGTGACGGCCGACGACGGCGACATGTCGATCACCGCCCGCTGGCGCAAGATCCAGCCGACGCTCGCCGTCGACGACTTCGACGACCTGCTCGTGCTGCCCGGCACCACCCTGCCCGCCGAGGGCACCCGGCGGATCGAGGCCGTGTTCGCCGGCACCGGAACAGCAGCCGAGTTGGCGGCCGCCAAGGCCAAGAACAAGATCGCCGTGGTACGCCAGAACGACCTCGACGAGCAGGTGGCGGCAGCCGAGGCGGCCGGTGTGGCACTGCTGCTGGTCGTGACCAGCGAGACCGGTCGCTGGGAGGACGCGACCAGCCGGACCCCGCTCGCCGCGGCCGCGCTCACCAAGGACGGCGGCGAGAAACTGATCACCCGGCTCGGCAAGGGGCGGGTCACGCTGACCGTCACCGCCCACCCGACGACCGACTACCTGTACGACCTGGTCCGCTACTGGCCGTCCGGCGTACCGAAGTCACTCGTCTACCGGCCGGCCGAGCGTGACCTGGCCCGCGTCGACGTCGACTTCCAGAACACCTCGGACCGGGCACTGCAGGAACGCCGCTACGACACCAACCCGGACACGACGTTCAAGGTGGGCACCACGCTGCCGATGCTGGCCGACCGGTTCCGCACCGACTGGCTGACCCCCGGCGACGACATCCGCTGGTCGGCCGAGATGAACGACATGCAGACCTCCCAGCGCAGCGGCAGCACCACCTACCGGGCAGGCAGCCGGACCAGCGAGAAGTGGCTGGCCGCCATCGTCCGCCCGCGGATCACCGACGCCGGCACGCTCCCCCGCCGCGACGGCGACCGGATCGTGGTCGAGGTCCCCGGCTGGGGCGACTCGGGCGCGAACCACGCCGGCGACACCGTCCCGGAGGGCGGCGGCCAGACGGTGACCCTCAGCCAGGGCGACACGGTGATCGAGAACAACGGGTGGGGCTGGATCGACAGCAACCGGAACCTGAACCCGGCCCGGCTGCCCTACCGGCTGAGCACCACGACCACCGGAACGCTGCCCACGCGTACCGACTGGGACTTCATGTCCGGGGAGGGCACTGCCCGGCTGCCGCTGATCCAGCTGGACTACCTGGTCGACACCGACCTGGCCGACAAGGCGTCCCGGACGGCCGGCATCACCGTCGTACCGTCCCACCTGGCCGGCGCCCCGAGCAGTTCCACCATCACCACGGTGACGCTGGACGTGTCCTACGACGACGGCGCCCACTGGACGAAGGTGAAGCTGACCAGGACGAAGGCCGGATGGACGGGCGGACTGCGGGCCCCGAGGAGCGCACAGACGGTGACACTGCGGACCGCCGCGAAGGACACCGGCGGCAACCGGGTCGAACAGACCATCACCCGGGCCTTCGGTCTGAAGTGACATCGCGGGGCCGCCCCACCCTCGTCGACCAAGATCGATAGGCTCTGCCGTTGTGAAGATGGCATTCGATCCGAACCGGTCCACGCCCCCGACGGACGGCTACCGCTGGGCCCGGGCAAGCGGCGGTCACATCCCGCCCGGCGCGGTCCCGCACGGTTACGAACAGGACGGAACCCCGCTCTGGGTCTGCCGGGCCCACATGTACGGCGGGCTGCACCCCGGCAAGGTCCGGCCCGCCCTGGGCATGGCCGGCATCGCCTGGGACGGCGAAGAGCTGGGCGTCCCCGACTACGAGGTGCTGATGGACCGCGGCGTGTGGGGCATCGCCCACGGGGGTGAGGTGCCCGCGGACGCGTACCAGGTGGGCTGGGAGAGCAGCGGCGAACCGCTGTACACGGCCCGCGCGGCGGTCGACGGCAGCAACCTGCAGCTCGGCAAGCTGCGGCGCGAGTTCGGCGCGGCCAACATCGGCTACGGCGACAGCGAGCACAAGATTCACGCGTACGAGGTGCTGCTCCACCCCGCACCCCGGTACTGAAACGGCCGCCCCGGCGATCGAGGTCTCCACGGACCCGGACGCCGGGGCGCCGCTACGCTGGGGCGGTCCGATGCTGGTCACCTGGTTGTGGGAGCACATGTCCTACCTGCGGATCGACTCCTCTCTCCGGGACGACTCCCCACTCCGGGACGACGCCTCTCTCCGGCCCGGCGGTTCTCTCCGGAACGACTCCTCGCTCCGGGCCGGCGGCTTTCTCCGGATCGGCGGCGTCGATCTCTACTCGGAGATCGCCGGAGACGGTGATCCCGTGCTCCTGCTGCACGGCGGTTTCTGCTCGCTGGAGTCACTGCGTGCCCAGTCCGACGCGCTCGTGACGGACCACCGGGTCCACGCCTTCGAACGGCCCGGTCACGGCCGGTCGGCCGACATCACCGAGGAATACGGGTACGCCCGGATGGTCGCCGACACCCTGACCTACCTCGACGCCGTGGGCCTCGAGTCGGCGCACGTCGTAGGCTACAGCGACGGCGCGATCATCGGGCTGCTGCTCGCCCTCGACCACCCGGCCCGGGTCCGCTCCCTGACCATGATCAGCGGCAACCTGGACCCGTCGGCGTTCACCGACGCCGCCGGGGCACTCGGCGAACTCACCACGACGGCGGAGCCCGGCCCGGACATGGAACGCCTGCACTACGAACGCCTGTCGCCGGACGGGCCGGAGCATGCTGACCGCGTACTCGAGAAGCTCTTCCGCCTCTGGAACACCGAACCGCACATCGACCCGCAAGAGCTGGCCCGCATCACCGCGCCGGTGCTGGTGATGTCCGGCGACCGGGACACCATCCGCCCCGGCCACAGCCTGCTGATCGCCAGGTCGATCCCCGGCGCGCAGCTGTGTGTCGTGCCGGGCACCAGCCACAACCTCGTCGCCGAACGTCCCGCCGTGATCAGCATGATCATCCGCGACTTCCTCGCCGCTCACCACAGCGCCCCTGCCGGCGGTTGACAGTCGACCCGTCCCGCCAACACACCTCGTCCCGCCGCCACCACACCTCGTCCCGCGGCGTCCCGCCTCCCGCCGCCGATCGTGGCGCACTGACCCCCGCCGGGGGTGGCTGACGCACCACGATCGTTGCTGGGCCGCCCGCCAGCAGTCCCCCGTCCGGGTGTTTCAGCAGGTCGAGGGACGGGCACCTCATCAGCAGCGAGCTGGGAGGTAAGTTGTGACGACAAATGCGGCGCATGGCGGCGGGCCGGCCGGATCACCCTCGACGGGCGATCTGGTGAACCAGGCAGCAGCGCAGATCTCCACACTGGTACGCGACGAACTCGCCCTGGCCAAGCTGGAACTGGCCGAGAAGGGCAGACGAGCAGGCGTCGGCGGTGGCCTGGTCGGCGGAGCCGCGGTCCTGGGCTGGTTCGGCCTGGGCCTGCTGGTGACCCTGGCCGTGGTATTGCTGGACCTGGCGTGGCCGCTGTGGCTGTCCATCCTGGTCGTCATGGTGGTGGTGTTCGCCGCCGCAGCGGTCGCCGCGTTCCTCGGCCGGCAGAAGCTGACCGCCGCCGTCCCGCCGACCCCGACCGACGCCGTCGCCGGCGTGCAGGCCGACGTGCGCACCGTCCGGGACGCGGCGAAGCAGGGACGGCACGCATGAGCAAGGCTGCCAAACTCGCGTACAAGCCGGTCGGTCTGCTCCTCGGTGCGGGCGCCGGCCTGGCCGCAGGCCTGATCTTCAAACAGATCTGGAAGGTCGCCGGCCACGACGACGACGCGCCGCACGCGACCGACCCCGACCGCGGCTGGGGCGAGATCCTGCTCGCCGCCGGCATGCAGGGCGCCATCTTCGCCATCGTCAAGGCCGCCGTCGACCGGGCCGGCGCGGTGGGCGTCCACCGGGCCACCGGCGAGTGGCCCGACTGACCAGTTCCCGCCGCGTACCCCCACGGTCAACACCAAGTGGGGGTACGCCCGGAGCACCGTCCCCTCCGCACGGCTGAACCGGTCGCCGGCGGACCTGGCCGAAGGCTGACGCATCGCCGGGCTGATCGATACCCTCCGGCGGTGACCATCGAGGATGCCGAGGAGCTGCTGTCGCGGCCCTTTCCCCGCGAGCTGCCGGACGTCGGCGACTGGCTGGAGGGCGCAGCGCAGAGCGGGGCCAACGCACACTTCGTTCCCCTCGCGGTGTTCGCGAGCCTGCACGACACGCCCGCCGACTACGACGACACCGCATGGCCGCAGCACGTGGAGGCCTTCCGCCGGTTCGAGCAGCAGCGGCAGGAGATCGTGGTGGCGCTGACCGCCCGGTGGGGACCGCCCCGGCAATACTCGTTCCGCACGGCATTCGAACGGGTCGTGGCCGGCGACGACAGCGTCTCGAGCCTGGAATTCGACCTCGCCATGTTCGCCGGCGACCAACCGGTACCGGCCTGGCCGCACGGCGATCGCGTTGTCGCGCTGCTCCTCGGCCAGATGGACAAGGAATTCCCGATCGTCCTGACCGTCGCCGCCATCAGCGCGGATGTCAGCGGGCTTGCTGCCGTGTGAGGCACGAACGACGAAGCCATCTGGCTTTTTGCGACAGTTCGTCGCAATGTTTACGACAGGTTGTCGCATAGAGAAGGGTGGCGTAGTGGCAAAGCAGGCAATGAGCGCGGGTGCGGGCAAGCTGGTCGTCGTGACCGGGGCCTCCACGGGCATGGGGGCGGCGGCCGCCCGCGAACTGGCCCGCCGGGGATTCCACGTCCTGGCCGGCGTGCGACGGGACAGCGACGGTGACGCCATCCGGGCGGCCGGCGTCGAACCCGTCATCCTCGACATCACCGAGCCGGAGCACGTGGCCGCGCTCGCCGCCCGGATCGCCGCCGACACCCGTGCGGTGCACGCGCTTGTCAACAACGCCGGCATCCAGGTGAACGGGCCGGTCGAAGCGCTGCCGATGGAGCAGTGGCGATGGGTGTTCGAGGTCAACCTGTTCGGCCACATCGCCGTCACCCAGGCGCTCCTGCCGGCACTGTTGCGCAGCAGGGGCCGCGTGATCAACATCAGCTCGATCGGTGGCCGGGCCGCCATGGCGACCTACGGTGCGTACGCCGGCGCGAAGTTCGCCCTGGAGGCGGTCAGCGACTCGTTGCGCCGGGAGGTCGCGCCGCTGGGCGTCGACGTCATCGTGGTCGAGCCCGGCGGCGTCCGCACCGAGATGGCCGCCCGCGGGGTCGCCACGGCGAACGACCTGGCCGCGCGGATGACACCGGAGCAGGCCGAACGCTACGACGGTTTGGTCCGGGCGAACAACGCCCTGATGTCCTCGGGCACCGCATCGGGCCTGACCGCCGAGGCCGCCGCCCGCGTCGTCGTGAAGGCCGTGACGACCCGCAGGCCACGGTCCCGCTACACCGCCGGACGGGACGCTGCCATGATCATCCCGCTGACCCGGATACTGTCCGACCGCACGCTCGACCGTATTCTCGCCGCCAACCTGCGCCGCCACTACCCGAAGCAAGCCGCCGCGTAGCGAAGAAAGGGAGTGAGAATGCCGCGTATCCGGGGAGTCAACCTCGAGGAGCACCACGAGCTGGTGTGGGCCGACCTCGCCGAGGCGATACGGCAGCTGCTGCTCGAACGCGACTACGAGTCGATCAACATGGGCCACATCGCCGCCCGGGCCGGGCTCGCGCGCAACACCCTGTACAACTACGCGACCGACAAGAGCGCCCTGATCCTTGCGCTGACCGAGCGGCGGGGCCGGCCCACGGTCGAGCGCGTGACCGGCATCGCCGCGCGGGACGCGGAACCGGCGGCACAGCGCATGCTGAAGATCATCCAGGTGGTCCTGGAGGCGTTCCGGGACCCCGCCATGCAGTTGATGTTCCGCCCGGGCTCCCACATGCCCACCGCCGGGGCGCCGAAAGGACCGGGCAATCCGTTCCACGCCGTCGTGGTCGAGGTGGAGCATGTTGTACGCGACGGAGTGGCCCGCGGCGAATTCCGCGACGTCGGCGACCCGCACCTCACCGTGGAGCTGCTGTCCGGTGTCATGCGCGCCGGCGCGGAGCGCATCGGCCGTGACCCGGCCGCCTTCGACGCGACGGTCCGGGCAGTCCAAGAGATGATCTTCGCTGCCCTGACCACTCAAGCCTAGACACGTTCCGTGGTCAGGGTGCGAAGCCCGTCCGCGTGGTGACTTCGGGCGCGCTGGACGCCCGAAGTCACCACACCGGTGGGGGTGTGGTGAATACGGGCGCGCTCCACGCCACAAATCACCACACCCGCCGCGGTGTGGTGAATACGGGCGCGCTCCACGCCACAAGTCACCACGCGGACCCCGATGACGAAACGTGGCTAGAACGAGGTGATGCGGGCGTCCCGGAAGGTCACCGTGGGGGTGCCGTCGGGGTCGAAGCCCATCGCGCCGAACGTGACCCGTCCGGCGTCCGGGGCGTCCAGGCCCTCCTTCTCGAGGTCGACGTTCAGGGCGTTCTTGTCGTCGAGGGAGATGGTGGCTCCGGCACCGATCATGATGATCTGGAGGCGGTGTTCGCCAGGGGTTCCGAACTGTATCTGGGACGCTCCCACGGTGCCGGTGTCGACCCAGGAGTCCTGGATGTATTCGCCGTCGATCTGCCGGCCCAGGTGGATGATCTCGGGGCAGACGTAGAGGGCGTAGCCGTCGCCGGCGGCGTCACGGCGGAAGTAGGCCGTGGCGCACACGTTGTCGCCGATGTCGACCGTCACCTCGATCATCACGTCGGTGAAGGACCTGGCCGGTCCGGTGCAGGCCACCTCGTTGCGGGCCCGCACGAGCAGGCCGTCGTCGAAGCGGCAGCCCGCGGTGCCGGTGCCGGATTCCTTCCAGGACTTGCGGGCGGTCAGCGGGTCGACGATGTCGGCTATCTCGTCGGCGGTCACGGGCCAGCCTTCGCCGCTGTCGTCGCCCGCGTCGCCGACCACCGCCGGCGACGCCACGGGCGACGACACGGGCGACGACACGGGCGACGCCGCGGGCGACGACGCAGCGGACGAGGACTGCTGGGCGAGGGTCGTCCCGGCCCAGGCGCCGGCCAGCCCGAGCACCAGAACCACCGCGACGGACCCCGCCACCAGACCCCGCCGACGGCCTTTTCGCAAGGCGGACGTCGGCAGCACCGTGGTCCGCTGGGCCGCCTCGGAGGCGAGACGCACGTCCACGGGCAACGGCGCCTCGGTGTCCGTGCCCGTGGTCAGCAACAGGTTGAGCAGTTCCGGCGCGGTCGGGCGGCGGCCCGGGTCCTTGTCCAGCGCGCGCTCGACGATGCCGGCCAGCCGGGGCGGCAGGCCCTCCAGCGACGGCGGCTGGGTGAGGATCCGGCCGGCGATGGCGACCGGGGTGTCGGCGTCGAACGGGCTGCGGCCGGTTGCCGCGTACGCGATCAGCGCCCCCCAGGCGAAGATGTCCGCCGCCGGTGTGGGCCGCTGGCCGGTGTCCGGGTCGAAACGCTCCGGTGACATGTACGCCAGGGTGCCCACGACCTCCTGCGTGCCGGTGAGGTCGGTGGCGGCGTCGACGCCCTTCGCGATCCCGAAGTCGATCACTTTCGGCGAGCCGTACGCGAACATCACGTTGGCCGGTTTCAGGTCACGGTGGACGATGCCGGTGCGGTGGATGGCGACCAGTGCGGACGCCACTCCGACGGCGACGCTGTGCAGGCTGCCGCCCCGCAGTGGGCCGTTGCCGCGGACCACGTCGGCGAGGCTGGGCCCGTCGACGTATTCGACCACCAGGTACGGGGTGTCGTGTTCCGGGTCGGCGTCGAGGACTTCCGCGGTGCAGAAAGACGGGACTTCGCGGGCTTTCGCCACCTCGCTGCGGAACCGGGCCCGGAACTGTTCCTGCCGCGCGTACTCCGCCTTGATGACTTTGATCGCGGCCTGTCGCCCGTCGCCGTCGCGGCCGAGGAAGACCGCGCCCATGCCGCCTTCGCCGAGGCGGGCGACGAGCTGGTAACGGCCCAGGAACCGCGGGTCGTCCGGGCGCAGGGGTGTGGGCACGCGGACACTCTAGGCGGTGATCCGGACGTCCCGGAAGGTCACCTCCCCGGACCATGCGACGTCCTGAACCTCCGATGTACGCACCGCGCCGAAGGTGACCCGGCCCCCGCCGCTCGCCGGCAGGGTGCCGCGTACCGCCTCCGTGCCGTCCACGGACACGACGGCCACGTCGCCGGTCACGTGGATGTCGATGAGGTTGTCGCCGGTGGCCGGGCGCAGCGGCTGCTCGGCGACATCGTCCTCCCCGGACGTCAGGGCGACCGTGGTGGGACAGACGCGGACACCGTCGGCGGCCCGGAACCGCACGATCGCGCAGACGTCCGCGCTCAGCAGCGCCTGCACCTGGATGTGCTGGTCGCCGGCGAGCACCGGGCCGGTGCCGGGCTTGCAGATCACGGTCGCCGCGTCGACGGTCCGGACCAGCAGCCCGTTGTGGAACCGGCAGCCCTTCTCACTGTCTCCGGAGGCGACCCAGGTCCCCTGTTCCTGCAGCGAGTCCTCGACGACCAACGAGGCGCTGGGCCGCGGTGGGGTTGGCGACGCGGCGTCGGACGCACCGAGCCGCAGGCCCACGCCGGCACCGACCGCGGCGAGGACCGTGAGGGTCGCGAGCACCGCCACCAGCCGGCCGGGACGCCGCCGTGGCCTGCGCGACGCCGCCTTCGCCGCCCGGGTCACCGCGATCGGCATGGTCGCCTCCGCACCGGGATCGGCGCCGAGCAGCATGTCGAGCAGTTCCGGAGCGCTCGGGCGCTGCCGCGGATCCTTCGCGAGGGTCCGTTCGACGATCTCTTTCAGCGGGTACGCGAGACCGTCCAACCGTGGCTGCTGGGTGAGGATGCGGGCCAGCGTGACGGCCGGGGTGTCGCCCGCGAACGGGGTGGTGCCGGTCGCCGCGTACGCGATCAGGGTCCCCCACGCGAAGATGTCGACGGCTTCGGTCAGTTCCCGGCCGTATTCGGGGGAGAGGCGTTCCGGGGCCATGTAGGCGAGGGTGCCGACCACCGTGGACGTGCGGGTGTGGTGGCTCGTCGGGTCGACGGCCTTCGCGATGCCGAAGTCGATCACCTTCGGGGAGCCGAACGCGAACAGCACGTTCGCCGGTTTCAGGTCGCGGTGCATGATCCCGGCGCTGTGGATGGCGACGAGCGCGGACGCCACGCCCACCGCGGCGCTGTGCAGGTTGCCGCCGGTCAGCGGCCCCTGCCGGCGGACGAGGTCGGCGAGGCTGGGCCCGTCCACGTATTCGACCACCATGTACGGCGGGTCGTGGTCGGGGTCGGCGTCGAGGACCTCGGCGGTGCAGAACGCGGGGACCTCGCGGGCCCGGCTCACCTCGCTGCGGAACCGTCCCCGGAACTCCCGGTCGCCGGCGTGCTCCGGCTTGATGATTTTGACGGCGACGAGGCGGCCGCCCGGGTCGCGGGCGAGGAGGACGGCACCCATGCCGCCCTCGCCGAGGCGTCCCACCATCTCGTACTTGCCGAGCGACCGCGGATCCCCGGGGTGCAGCGGTGAACTCACGCCGCGCACCCTACCGGTCGGGCCGGGCGCGCGGTCGGGGCCCGGTCAGCAGCCGGGCCGCCATGACCGCCACGGCCGCCGGCAGCTGCCACGGCGAGAACGGCAGGGCCAGCTGGATCAGGGCCGCCGCCAGCAGCAGGTCCAGGGCGGTGCCGAGCGCTACCCGTACCCGGCGGGTGATCAGCAGGGTCACCGTGCCGGACACCAGACCGGCCAGGACACAGACCATTGCGGCGTACGCCAGGACGGTGGTCACCGCCGTGCCCGTTCGTCGTCGTGATCCAGTTCGGCCCGCTCCTGCTTGATCTCGCGGTCGAGGAAGAAGTTGAGCGCGGTCCGGATCGCCGCGACCGCCGCCAGTTCGGCGATCTCCCGCAGCGTCGGTGCGATCGCGGTCCGCAGGATGTCCGAGGCCAGCTGGAACTCCAGGCCCAGCGCGAGGAACCGGCCCAGGCCCAGGCGCACCGGCACGAAGCTCGCGGCCCGGCGGTCGCGCAGCCCGACGACGACGAACCGTCCGAAGGCGATCATCGCCCCGACGAAGATGATCAGCGCACCGGCGACCTCGACCACCCGGACCAGCATGTCCACGGCCTGCGACAGCCACGGCTCCCCGAAGATCTCATCCATGTCGCGGGGACTGCCCGTTCGCGGCGGTGGTCAAGCCTGCCCGCGCGGGTTCAGCCGGTGGACGCCGGGAACGCGTCGGAGCCCAGCACGGTGAGCAGGGCGAGTTTGTCGTAGCTGTCGGTGCCGGGGGTGGCGGTGAAGATCAGCAGCGATTGGCCCTGGTCCGGGTCGAGCAGCGTCTGGCAGAACAGGTCGAGGCGCCCGACCTCGGGGTGGACGAACCGTTTGGCGTTGCTCCAGCGCAGGCCCACCTCCTGGCGGTCCCACAGCGCGGCGAACTCGGGGCTGAGCCGCCGCAGGTCGGTCACGAGCGCCGCGGCGGGCGAGCCGGCGCCCTGCGCGGCGCTGATCGCCCGGGCGATCGACACGTACACCCGGCTGTTCTCCGGGTGGTCGTCGGCCAGGTACCGGGACCGGGAGGCCGGGTCGGTGAACCAGCGGTAGAGGGCGCTGCGGTCCCGGCCGGCGTACCGGGTCTCGTCGCCGAGCAGCGCCACCGCCGGGGGTGTCTGCCGCAGCGTCTCGCCGAGCGGGCCGATGACCTGCGCCGGGGTGTCCTGCAGCCGGTCCAGGACGCGCAGCAGACCCGGGCTGATGTGCGCGTCGCCGAGGGTCCGCGACGGCAGCCGGTGCCCGCACAGCAGGAACAGGTGGTCCCGTTCGTCCGGGGTCAGCCGCAGCCCCCGGGCGATGGCCGCGGCCATCTGCGGCGACGGCTGGGATCCGCTGCCGCGTTCCAGCCGGGCCAGGTAGTCGGCCGACATGTCGCACAGCTCGGCGACCTCCTCCCGGCGCAGACCGGTCGTGCGCCGGCGCGGGCCGCGGCGCAACCCGACGTCCTCGGGTTGCAGGGCCTCACGGCGGCCACGCAGGAACGCGGCCAGTGCGGTGTTCGTCATCGGCTTCCCCTCTCCCACCCCATCGTCCGGCAGGCGTACGCCGTTATCCACGCCCTGTCGTTCAGTGGCTGAGCTGGTCCTTCATCCGCCCGCCCACCGGAGCGTCCACTGGTGGGCACCCCGACCGAAGGAACCCGCCGTGAAGAACTGGACCGCCGACCGCCTGCCCATCCTGACCGGTACCACCGTGGTGATCACCGGTGCGACCGGGGGCATCGGCCTGATCACCGCCCGCGAACTGGCCCGCGCCGGCGCCACCGTCGTGCTGGCCGCCCGTGACGTCGACAAGGCGCACCGGGCGATCGCGAGCCTGCCGGGTGACGTCACCGTCCGCCGGCTCGACGTCGCCGATCTGGATTCGGTGCGCGCGTTCGCGGACGCGTACCCCGGAAGGATCGATGTTCTGATCAACAACGCCGGGGTGATGGACATCCCGGCGGCGCGCACCCCGCAGGGCCTCGACGTGCAGACCGCGACGAACTACTTCGGGCCGTTCCTGCTGACCACCCTGCTGCTGCCGCGGATCACCGGCCGGGTGGTGACCGTCGGCAGCCAGCTGCACCGCTTCGGCAGGCTCGACCTCGACGACCTGGACTGGCGCACCCGTAGGTACAACGGGCTGGCCGTCTACGAGGCGTCGAAACTCGCCGTCGTCCTGTTCTCCCTGGAGTTGCAGCGCCGCCTCGACGAGGCCGGCAGCACCGTCCGCTCGATCGTCGCGCACCCCGGCATCGCCCGGACCGGCCTGGTCGCCCACTCCCCCCTCGGGTTCATCAACCGGGTGCCGTTCCTGGTCCAGGACGCCGAGCACGGCGCGCTTCCGCTGTTGTACGCGGCCACCCAGGACGTGCCCGGAAACGCCTACGTCGGGC
The DNA here is from genome assembly GCF_000962825.1 of Actinoplanes rectilineatus. GTDB lineage: Bacteria > Actinomycetota > Actinomycetes > Mycobacteriales > Micromonosporaceae > Actinoplanes > Actinoplanes rectilineatus. The sequence continues at coordinate 61,228 of NZ_JZKF01000029.1, read as the reverse complement.
CGGACGGGCTGTTCGGCTTCACCGGGTACCCGCTGGTCCGCAAGCCCAGCCGGGCCGCCCAGGACCCGGCCGTCGCCCGCCGGCTGTGGCAGGCGACCGCCGCGCTCACCGGAGCCTGACCCGGTTCACCGCACGGCGTTGAGCCGCTCGTCCTTCTCGCGCCGCAGCACCTCGTCCGCGTCCACGTCGACCCGGGCCATCGCGGCACGCAGGATGGGCGGCCCCATCAGCGACGTCACGATCGCGATGAGCACGATCACGGTGTACATCGCGGTGCTCAGGATGCCTAGCCGGACCCCGACCATCGCCACGACGACCTCGACCACGCCGCGCGCGTTCATGCCAGCGCCCAGAGCCAGGGACTCCCAGCGGTTGAGACGGCTGAACCGGGCCCCGACGAACGCCCCGGCGAACTTGCCGACGATCGCGATCGCCAGCAGGATCACCCCGGCCAGCAGCACCTGCGGATCGGCGAGGGCGGCGAGGTTCATCCGCAGGCCGGCGACCGCGAAGAAGATCGGCGCCAGCACGGCGGTGACGACCGCCCGCAGCGAGGCCATCCGGGTGAGCACCTCGGTGCCCGCCGACGCCACCAGCATGCCGGCGACGAGAGCACCGAAGATCGCCTCCAGGCCGAGCAGGTTGGTGACCGCGCTGAACGACAGGATGATCACGACGGCGGCACTGACGGTCACCCCCGCCGACTCCGAGCGCAGGGTGCGGCGCAGCAGGAACCGGACGGCGAGCCGGCCGGGCAGCGCGGCGAAGGTGATGAACAGCAGCAGGGACAGCACCGCCCGGGTCACGCCCGCCCCGGTCAGGCCGACCGTCGCCATCGCCGTCACCAGGGACAGCCCCAGCCAGCCCAGGACGTCGTCGATGGTGCCGCTCATCAGGATCAGCTGACCGATGTTGCGGTGCAGCAGGTTCATGTCCATCAGGGTCTTCGCGATGACGGGGATCGCGCTGACACACATCGCGACGCCGAGGAACAGGGCGAAGATCGTCCGGTCGGTGCCCTCGGTGATCAGCGCGGCGGGCAGCAGCAGGCCCGCGCCGATGCCCAGGCCCAGCGGGATCAGCAGGCCGGGCAGGCTCACCCCGGCCGCGGTCGCCGCCCGCCGCCGGACCAGGGCCATGTCCAGCTGCATGCCGGTGATGCCGACGAACAGCACCACACCGAACTGGCTGACGGCGTCCAGCAGGTGCGCCTGCCCGGGCTGCTGCGGGAAGAGCCAGCCGGCGGCGCCCGGGGCGAGCCAGAAGAACAGCGACGGTCCCGCGATCACCCCCGCGGTCAGCTCACCGACGATGGCGGGCAGTCCCAGCCGGGTCGCGAGCCGCCCGAGCAGCAGCGCCAGGCCGAGCAGGACGGCGATCTGGAGGAGCAGCAGGGTCAGGGCGGTGCCGCCCAGCGGCGGCAACGGAGTCTCGGCGTGCACGGGCACCTGCCTGTCCGGGTCGTGGTGGCGAACAGATCCGCGGGCCGGCCACGGTTCCATTCATGACTACCATTCCCCGGACGGCCGTTTCGGCCGTCCAACCAGGCAGAATTACATCGACGGAATGCGATATATAAATGGCCACCGCACGGGGCGGCAGGCACTGGTTCGTATCGCATTTCCGTCGATGCAGTTGGACGCGGCGGTCACGCCTGACGGGAGGCAAGCTCCACGACGGTGATGTCGGACGGGGCGCCGACCCGGACCGGCGGGCCCCAGGCGCCCGCGCCGCGGCTGACGTACAACTGCGTGTCGCCGTACGCCTCGAGCCCCGCGTTGGTGGGGTTGGCCGCCGCGGCGATGTAGTTGCCCGGCCACAGCTGACCGCCGTGGGTGTGCCCGGACAGTTGCAGGTCGACGCCGTGCGTGACCGCGTCGTGGATGACCACCGGCTGGTGGGCCAGCAGCACCAGCGCGCGCGACGGATCCCGGTCGTCGAGGGCCGCCGCGAAGTCCGGGCCACCGCCGTCGGACTCGCCGGCCACGTCGTCGACCCCGGCCAGGTCCAGGTACGGCAGCTCGGCCCGGGTGTTCCGCAGCGGCTGCATGCCCAGTTCACGGACCTTGGCCACCCACGGCTCGACGCCGGAGTGGTACTCGTGGTTGCCGGTGACGAAGAACGTCCCCAGCCGGGACTGCAGTCCGCGCAGCGGCTCGACGGAACCGGCCAGCGTCTCGACGTCACCGTCGATCAGGTCGCCGACCACGGCGATCAGGTCCGGTTGGGTGCCGTTGATCGTGTCGACGACCCGCCGGCAGAACCCGGCGCCGAGCACCGGGCCGAGGTGGACGTCGCTGACGACGGCGATCCGCAGGCCGTGGGCGGCTCGGGGCAGGCGGGCGAGCGGGACGGTCAGGCGTTTGACGGACGGGCCGTTCAGTACTCCGTAGGTGCCTGCTCCGACGGTACCGACGGCGACGGCCGCTGCCGCTCCCCCGACGACGCGCGACACGAACACCCGCCGCGACAACACCGGCGGCGCAGGCGGGGTTGCAGACGGGATCCCAAGCGGGGTCTCGGGCACGGTCGCAGACGGGATCGCGGACGGGGTCTCGGGCAGGGTCGCAAGCGGGGTCTCGGGCGGAGTCGTGGGCTGCGCCCCGGCCGGCGGCGTGGCCTCCGTCTCCGCATGCGGCCCGGTCGAAGCCACGGCCACCGGTGCCGGCGCCACGGCCGCCGGTGTCGGTGACGACGCGGGCCGGGTCGTCGCGCGGCGTTCCAACCACCAGGTCAGCAGGGGACGGATCACCTCGCCGGCCAGCACCGCGAGGAACAGGTAGAGGAACAGTGCCAGCCACAGGTAGCCGGGCCAGGCGAGCACTCGCTTGACCAGCAGCGGAACGGCGAGCTGCTCACCCATCAGGGCACCGACGGCGAGAAGCGGCCCGGCGGCGAACAGTGCCGTGCCGGCCCGGCGCAGCCCCGATCCGGCGGGGGTCGTGTCGCGGATGAGGCGGCGCCACAGATACCAGTGGCCCGACCCGAGCACAGCCAGCGCCACGAGGGCCAGCAGAAGAACGATGATCACCGGTACGAGGGTAGGCGCGCCGTCGTTCCGGAACCTCCCCCGGTCCGCCCCCGGGAAGTGACACCGTCCGTTCTTCACCTGGGGGCCGTCAGTCGCCGGCGCCGCAGGCTTCCGTCTCGGCGACCTTGTGCAACAGCTGCGCGAGCTGATCGCGCTCGGTGGCGGAGAGCGCGGCGAACAGGTCGTCGTCGGCGCCGGTCAGCGCGGTGCCGACCGCGTCGAGAGCCTCGGTGCCTTTGCCGGTGATGGTGACGATGTGCCGGCGGCGGTCGGCCGGATCGCGGTCTCGCGACGCCAGGCCCAGGCTCTCCAGCTCGTTGAGGACGGCGACCAGGGCGCTCGGGTCGACGCCGAGCAGCTCGATCAGCGCCTGCTGGCCGACCGGGCCGCCGGCGAGGTGCGTGAGCGTGAAGTGTGACCGCTGGGTCAGCCCGTGGCCGGCGAGGGCGTTGCGGACCCGGCCGCCGGCGACCGCACCGCGGCCGGCGAGGAGCACGCCCAACTCGGTCGTTGTCATGGGACTCATGATACCAACGGCCGGATTGTTGGCCGCGAGCAATCGTTGTAAGCTTCCAACGATTCGAGCGAACAGATCATTGGAGTAATCATGTCCATCGCTTACACCGTCGTCGCCGTCGTCTACGGACTGGCCAACGTCGCCTCGGCCACCGCGAAGATCCGCGGCGTGGAGCGGGTCGCCGGGATTCTCAGCGCGGTCGGCGTGCCCACCTCGTGGTTCCTGCCCCTGGGGTTGCTGCAGGTCGCGGGTGCACTCGGACTGTGGGGCGGGATCGCGTGGCGCCCGCTGGGGATAGCCGCGGCGACCGGCCTGGTGCTGTACTTCGGCGGCGCGGTCGTCGCCCACCTGCGGGTCCGCGACTACCAGGGCATGCCGATGGCGGCCGTGCTCGGTGCCCTCGCCGCGCTCACCCTCGGGCTGGCCGTCGCCTCAGCATGACGCGCCCGTGCCCTTCTCATACCGGCGCGCACCAGGAAACCCGTATCCTCCGCCGGGGCGGGCCGGGTCGGGGAGCCAGCCGGGCCGGGGAGCCGGCGGTGCGATCGATCAACCGCAACGTGATCGAGCATGCACCGGCGGCGCCCCTTCGACGGCTTACCCTCCGACGGCTTTACTCCGCCGACGCCGACGCCGACGCCGACGCGGACACGGACGGCGAACTGCTCGGCGGCGGGCCGCCCGGAGCGCCGCCGCCGGTCTCCTCCTCGTTCTCCGGGTCGACGGTGATCGTCAGCGTGGCGACGTAACCGCTGGTCACATCGCCGGTGACGGTCGCCATCTGGTGCTCGGCGGAATCCTCCCCGAAGACGTTGTCCGTCTCCAGGGTGATCTGCTCCATGTTCGACACGCTCAGCTCGTAGCCGTCGGCCTCCGCGTACACCGTGTCGGAGACGTCCTCGGGCAGCGCGATCTGCGACGTCTTGCGGATCGGGCCGGCACCGCTGGTCGCGTCGTCGAGGCTGGCGTACACCTCGAAGTGGATGTGCGGCCAGCGCCCCAGATAGCAGGCAGGGAAGATGCTGGTGAAGGTCACCGTGCCGGTGTCGTCGGTGACCTGGATACCGCGCAGGTAGTTCTCGTCGGTCACCCCGTCCGAATACAGCGAGTACAGGCCCTCCCGGTCACAGTGCCAGGCGTAGACAGCCGCCCCGACCAGGGGATTGCACTCCAGGTCCTGCACGACCAGGGAGAATTCCAGGGGTACGCCTTCGGCCACCGTCGACGAGTCGCCGTAGGACGACCGGATGTCCCGCCGCACGATCCCGTCCTCGATCCGCACGTCCGGCCCGTTCGACCCGTCACCCGGGTAGGGCCCGGCCGTCTCGGACGCCACCTCTTCGAGACAGGTCGCGTCCTCGGTGGCGGCCGACGCGTCGCCGCCGACGACAGCCCGGCCGATGAACGCCAGCGCGCCGGCCCCGCCGACCGCCGCCAGTAGGCCCCGCCGGGTCAGTGCCTTCCGGTCGAACCGCAACCCCTTGTCGTGGACTTCCCGGACGTACTCCGCATTGCTCTGTTCTTCGCGCATTGTTACCTCCAGTTCCGGACCGTTCTCCGATTCCGGAACATGAAAGCCAATCGATCTATGAATGCGGTAGGAACGCCCTGTGGGCACCTGTGGCTATCGGCGGCCGCCGAATCGCCAGCGGTGCGCCTCGACGGTGGTGTAGCGGCTTCGGGTCAGGACGGCGGCGGCCTCTTCCGGACTGGGGGCGGCCAGCAGCACCGCCGTCCCCAGCCAGGTCGCGCCGTCGTCGGAGAGCAGCGGCCCGTACGCGATGAGATCCTTCGGATCCGACGGCACGGCGAGGTCGGCGGGCTCACCGGAACCGAGGCCCAGGACCAGGTAGCGGTCGCCGCCGTCGGCCTCGCCGGGGAAGTCCCACATGGTCCGGCCGAGCGTGTTGCGCCACCGCCGCAGCAGCACGTCCCGGTAGACCCCGGCCTGATAGTTGGGCTCGTCGAAGGCGAACGCGCGGGCCGCCGCGGCGTCCGGGAGGTCGACGATGTGGACGCTGCCGGTGGGGGTGTCGTCCGACGCCAGGGTGGGCCCGCGGGCGATCAGCGCATCGGTGAAGCCGTCCATGTAGGCCCAGTGTGCCTCCCCCAGTTCGTAACGCAACGCCAGGGAGCCGGGCCGGTCGCGGTGATAGCACAGGAACTCCATGCCCGTCAGCTTTCCATCCGACCGCGATCGCGTTCGGACTCCAGGCCGGCCAGCAGGACACGCAGGCCGGTTTCGAAGGTCTGCGCGGGTGCGGCGTCGTAGGCGGTGGCCGCGGTGTCGAGGCGGGCCCGCAGACGGGGGAAGCGCTGGGCGATCGCGGTCGCCGCAGCGACGGCACCGGCGATCTCCTCCTCGGCGTCGCGGCCGCTGCGGGTCAGCCGGCGGGTCAGGGTGGTGGTTGCGGCGGCGCCGAGGACGTTGCCGAGGACGAAGGTGAACATCATGCCGGCGGCCTGGTCGGCGGCGGCGCCGGTGAATCCGCCCGCCTCGAACACGGCGAGGCTGTTGTCGTCGTACCGCGCCTTGCCCTCGCCGTAGAACAGGTGGGTACCGAACGCCTGGACCAGCCACGGGTGCCTGCTGAACATGGCGTGCAGGTCGGTGGCCATCGCGGTGGCGGCGGCCCGCCAGCCGGTCCCCTCCGGGTCGGGTGGCGCGATCTCGGTCCAGACCCGGTCGCCGGCGAGGGTCACCAGGTCGTCCTTGTTCTTGACGTGCCAGTAGACGGCGGTGGGTGCCACGCCGAGCCGCTGGCCCAGGGCCCGCATGTTCAGGCCGTCCAGGCCTTCGGCGTCGAGCAGGTCGACGGCGCTCTGGATGATCTGGTCCCGGCTGAGGGCGTCACGTGGCATGCCAGCGATTGTACTTAGTTCAGGAAATCCCTTGAACTAAGTACAGGAGCGCCCTACGGTCGTCCTGTACTTAGTTCAAGACGAACCGTTGAGGAGCCCCGTGCCGACACTCGCCGCCATCCTGCAACTGCTCATCGCCGTCGCCTTCGTCAGCATCCCCGTGGTACGCCACCGCTACGGCACCACCGCCGCGGCCGCCGCCGAGGCCGAACTCGCCCGTCAGAGGGTGCCCGGCACGGTCCTGGCCGACAACGGCATCAGCTTCGACGCCTCCGGCCACGAGACGGCGGCCCCCGCCGGCGTCGCCGCGGTCATGGTCACCTTGGCCGCGCTCAACCTGGCCGGCAACCCCTGGGGCGAGACGCTCGGCTGGGTGTTCATGCCGCTCGTCCTGCTCGGCAACGGGCTGATCGTGTGGAGCAACCTGACCGCCGCCGACTCGGTGCGGGCCGCCTTCCGGCGCAAGGGCGACCCGGTGCTGCTGCGCGTCGACGTGCCCGCGCTGCTCAAGGCCGCCGAGAGCGGCTTCCCGGCCTGGGTGCGGATCCAGCAGTACGTCCGCAACACCGTCGTCTTCGCCGGGGCCGCCCTCGTCCTGGCCGTCACCGCCCTCGCCTGAGCCCGGCGTCAGCCCAGACGGACCGCGCCCCGGTGGCCGCCCTCGTCGATCGCGGCCATCGCGTCCAGGTCGGCGGCGGCGATCGGCAGCAGGTGCCCGTCGACCCAGCTCTCGCCGATCCCCGGAGTGACGAACGGGTCCTCGGTGACCACCGTGTCGCCGGCCGTGCCGTGGCAGAGCAGCCAGTGCGGCACCGCCACCCCGTGCAGGGCGTCGGCGGTGATCAGCAGCAGCACGTCCGTTCCGGCCCGGGTCAGGCGGGTAACCTCGTCGATCGGCAGCCGCCGGGACTCGACCGGCACACCGGCCTCCGCCGCCTCGTCGCGAGAGCGCCTCTGCAGCCGGGCCCGCCACTGCTGATCCCGTTCGGTCAGATGGCCGAGCATCACCGGCTGGTCGGTGTCCAGGTCGATGTGCACCGGGACGTGCGGGCGGGCCCGCCGGACCGCGACGCCCAGGCCGACCGGCTCGCAGGCCATGAAGTTGGTGGCGGCACGCCAGAAGTCGACCTCGGCGTCCGGGCCGAACGCGGCGGCGTCGAGGTCACCGGCCCGCATCGCCGCGGTCAGCGCGGTCACCGCCCCGCAGCTGAAGTCGAGCGTCTGCCGGTAGTAGCGGGACTCCCGAACCGACGGTTCGGCGAGCCAGCGTACATAGGAGACGCCCGGTTCGGCGCTGCCCGGCCCGGACGGCAGCGGCGGCAGCATCGCGGTGAACCCGGTGGCCGGACCGGCCGTCCAGCCCTCCCACTTGATCTGCACCATTCCGGACCGGCGGGCATACGCCACGACCTCGTCACACACCGGCGGCACCACACCAACGACATCCACGATCTTGAGGTACGCCGTGCGTGGGCGTGCCGTGACCAGCGCCGCACCGGTCCACGTGCCGTCGGCGTCGACGGTCACCACCAGGCGCGGATCGTGGTAGCCACGGTCCGGTCCGGTCCACCGCCGGAGCACCTCCGGTGGCGCCAGCCGGACGAGGTCCGCCGGGACTGCTGAACGGTCGAAGGGCGTGATCATTCGAGCATTGTCGCCGAGCGGTCACAGCCGTGACCTTCGGCCCGTGTCCGGCCGGGACGGTCCGGCGAGAATGGGGCCTCGTCCCCTACCGACCCCGGGAGAACCCATGCAGTCGACAGCGCTCACCGACCTGGCCACCCGGCTCCTCGACGAGGCCCGCACCGCGCACAGCGGGCGCAGCGCGCACACCCTGCACGGCAGCCACGAGCACCACCTGCGGCAGACCGTGATCGCCCTCGCCGCCGGCCGGCACCTCGCCGAGCACAACAGCCCCGGCGAGTCGACGCTGCAGGTGCTCACCGGCCGGGTCACCGTCAAGAGTGCGACGCAGTCCTGGACCGGCGGCACCGGCGACCACGTCATCGTCACCCGGGAACGACACGAGCTCCTCGCCGACGAGGACTCCGCCGTGCTGCTGACCGTCGTCGTGCCCCGCGGCTGAGACAGCCGCCCTACTGAGACAGACGCCCCACGGAGACCGGCTCGCGACTGGGGCGGCTGCGCGACTGCGGCAGCCGCCCGTCCGGGCCGCCGTCACCCGTCGGTGACGGCGGCGGCTTCGGTGGTGGTGTTGCGCAACCGCAGACCGGCGAGGCTGCCGCCGAGCAGGGTGACACCCGCGACGAGCATCACGCCGCTGGTGCCGAGCGCGCCACCGGTGACGTCGTACAGGAACTCCGGCACCACGAGGGTGGCGCCGACGACCCCGCCGACCAGCACGACCCATTCGCGGAGCCGCGCGTAAGCCGCGAAACAGGCGCCGGTGACGAGCGCCGTCAGCGCGTACCCCAGATGGTTCTGAGCCCCGGTGTCACCGCCGACGATCAGCTGCGCGCCGAGCAGGCCGAACGTCACCGCGATCGCCAGCGCGAACCGGTGCTCGACGGCGAGCCGCTGCCAGGCGAGACCCACCCAGGCGAGGCCCAGCAGCAGAGATCCGGCACCGTACGCCGCCATGTCGTCGAGGTTCAGCACGTCGAGCAGGTTCCCCATGGTCCAGAACGCCCCGACGGCCGCGGCGAGCTGACCGAGCGCGCTGCGGGCCAGCAGGTATCCCAGGATCACCACGGCGAGCCCCACCGCCGACGCCAGCAGAGGCGCATAGGCGGGCGGCGAGAAGCTGACCGGGTCGGCGTCGAAGCCGGCGTACACGGCGACGCCGGCCGCGAGTGCCGCGCCGGTCACCAGCGTGCTCGCCAGCCGCCGCCGCACGCTGTCGCCGGGCCAGGGCCGCCACCACCGGGCACCGGGTGCCGCCGCCCGCCACCGCACGGCCACACCGGCGGCGAACAGCACCGCCGTCATGGCGCCCAGGATCGCGACGCGGCCCAGCCGCCCCAGCACCTCCCACTCCTCGCCGAGGAACAGCGCTACCGCCCCGACGACGAACGAGGCCCCCAGATACCCGGCGATCTCCCCCAGCTGCCGCCGCAGTCCCGGGCCCCGCAGCGCGTCGCCGGGGCCGCGGTACTCCCTCAGCACCGCCCCGGCCTGCGCGGACGTGATCTCGCCGCGCCCCACGAGCCGGTCGAGAGCGGCACTCAGCCGCCCGCTGTCCACCGGCTCGGACACCGGCTCGAACGCAGGCGTGGACGTGGGCGCGGACATGGGCGCGGACATGGGCGCGGGCTCGCCGGCGCGCTCGTCCGGCGGCGCCGGTTGATCCTCGGGCTGGTCCACTTCGTCTCCTCCACCCACTGGTTCGACGCGCATGATCATGCCAAGGCCACGCCACCCCTCGCGGAGGATCTTCCGAAAAGAATGACGTCAATGTCGGTGGAATTGTTGACCAGATCATTACCGGACAGAGCGGTACGCCCTTTCGAGGTAACGACATTGTGGTGCGGTCAATCGCCGTGATGGGGTCATGGGGAACCGATGAGCCGGTCCCAGGAAAGGACGTCACATGACCATGTCCCCATTCCGCAGCAGACTGATCCGAGGTGCCGGAGCCGCGGCATTCGTGGCCGTCGGGACGATCGGCGCACTGCCCGGGATCGCACACGCCGACCAGGGCGGCCGGAAGGTCCTGGCGTACGTGACGAACGAAAGTCCCGTACAGCTCAAGCTGGTCGGTTCACAGCTCGAACTCGACGAGGGCGAGTGGACCAAGCGGCCGCCCGCCAAAATCAAGAAGAACGGCAAGGCGTCGTTCGGCTCCCGGTCGGACGGGCACCAGAGCGGCACCGAGGCGACCGTCGTCTACCGGACCAAGTACGGCGACGTCGAGATCTACTGGAATCACCCGTGGGACACCGACGACGACGAAATCACGTGCGAGGCCCCGGACGAACTGACGTGCGACGTCCATTATTCGGGAACCGCGACGGTGAAGGCCTATTTCACCGTCGCCAAGGAATGACAAAATATTCTCCGTGGCGGACCGGGGCATCGGAGATCTCCCTCCGATGCCCCGGCGGCATTCGTCACATCATTGTCGCCCGGCGGGTCACATCCGGTTGGCGGCGACCTTCGCCTGGTACGCCGCGGGCGCCAGCGGCCCGAGCGGCGTGACGCTCAGGGCCGAGCGGATGTAGTCGGCCGGCTCGTCGAAGTACGACTCGAAGGCCAGGTCCCCGGCGTGGGCCGCGAACCAGTTCATGTAGTCCTCGATGTACTGCGGGTTGTCACCGCCGGAGTTGCCCAGCCACTGGCAGTCCAGCTGCGGATCCGGGTTGGTGTGCTCGGTACAGGCGACACCCCACTCGGCGACCGCGAACTTCTTGCCGTATTTGACAGCGATGGCAAGCGACTCGTTGAGACGCCGGTAGCCGTCGTAATGCTCGGTGCGGCCGGCATCGCCGAGGTCGGGGTTCCACGAGTCGTACGAGTCGATGGCGTACACGTCGATGTACTCGTGCACCTCGTCCAGTACCTGCAGGCTGCACTCGTTGCTGCAGGTCTGGTCGTGGCCCTTGTTGGGGTTCCAGACGAACTGCAGGCCGGGTGCGGCCGCCTTCATCCACTGGACGGCCTGGATGAACGAGGCCTGCCAGTCCGCCTGGTTGTCCTCGGTGAGCGCCCAGTACCCGCCCAGGTTCATCTCCCAGCCGAGACGTACGTACGCGTTGGGGTCCCCGCTCGCGATCGTCGTGGCCATCTTCTGCCACTGGGCCTGGGTGCCGGTGAAGCCGACGTGGTTGACGCCGCCGCCGGGCCACAGCGGGAGCGTCATGATCAGGTCGTCACGGGTGGGGTTGAAGCCGTCCGGCAGACCGTTCACGACGAGCTGGGCCGCGTCCTCGAGTGCTACGTCCCAGTTGTCGCGCTTCGGAAACAGAGTGACGTTGTCGACGGCGGCGCCACGGAATTCCGCGAACTGGTTGGCCCGCGCGGTGTTCTGGCCCTGCGGGTTGACACCGGAGTTCCACGGGAGCCGGCTGGCGCGTACCCCGGTGGGGGTGAAATAGCCGTGGACGTCGAACAGCATGACGACGGCGCCGGCACCGACGTTGCGGACCGCGAACGTGCCGTCCTGGCCCAGGTGGGTGGTCTGCTGGGTGGGCCAGCGGCGGGTGTTCGCCTGGTAGGACAGCTGACGCGCGACCGGGGTGCTCTCGTCGGAGGCGTAGACGCTGAGGCCTCCCGCCGCGTCGCCGGTCTCCGAGTACGCGGTCACGTTGAACGCGACGGCGGACACGCCGGTCGCGGGCACCCCGCCGACGCCGGCGAGCGAGAAGGTGTCGGTGGAGTCGGCCGCGACGGTCGGCCGCGTGCCCGGGAGCCGGGCCGGGGTGACCGGGGTGAACAGCGAGCCGGTCGCCGAGCCGGTGGCGTCCTGGTAGTAGCCGACGATCTCCACCCACAGCGACGCCGCCGTGGTGGTGTAGATCCGGAACGTGCCGTCGGCGCCGAGCTTCACCGTGGTCTGCGCGGTGTACCGGCCGCCGGTGCCGTAGTGCAGGTCGGAGGCGCCCGGGCGGGTGATCCCGTTCGGGTACGCGAGGAACGCGCCCGCCGTGCCGGACTGCGCGGTGACGTGGGCGACCACGGCGGTGACGCCGCTGTGCGGAACGCCACCGGTGCCGAGCGGCGCCACGTCGAGGGTGCCACCGGTCGTGGTGGTGCCGCCGTTGACGATCCGGACCGGCTTCAGAGGCACGAACGTGGAACCGGTCACCGTGGAGCCGGCGGCCGTGTAATAGCCGACCACGTCGATGTACACGGTGGCGGACGCGCCGTTGGTGGCGCCGTTGGTGATCGAGACCTGGCCGCCGGTGCCGAGTTTGGTGATGACGGCGTTGTCGACCGTCTCCCCCGCGACGAAGTTCACATCGGACGTGCCGGGGGTGTTGTTGCCGGCCGGGAACGCGGTCAGTGTGCCGTTGCCGGTGCCCGCCGCGTGCAACTGGTACGCGATCGCGGCGACACCACTGGCCGGGACGCCGCCCTTACCGAGCGGGTTGAACGTCAGCATCCTGCCGGCGGTCACCAGCGTGCTGGTCACGATGCGGGCCGGGGTGAGCGGCACGTACTGCCCGGCTGCGGGCGTCACGACGGCCGCCGCGGCCGGGGTCACCGGCGTCACGGCGAACGACAGGATCAGTGCGAGGATGGCGATGAGGGGTACGGGATAACGCTTAAGCACAAGACTCCCCGATAGGTCTGACTTATCGCGATCACTGTATGACCTTCGGTGAGCCTGGTCCGTCCCTCGCCGTTGAGGGCAGTATCACCCCGCCAGAGCATCGAGATCGGACACTCCCCATGCGACCCTGCGGGCGTCCGGGCCGAAGGTGTCGGGGGGCGCTGTTATCGTGCCCGGCCATGGACAACGACGACCATCTGCGGTCCTTCGCCGGCCTGCCCGCCCTGGAATACTTCCCCGGCCTGGCGGACACCCCCGACCCCGCCGCCGTCGCCTGGCGCCTCAGCTACGGCGGCCTGTGGAGCGGCGGCTGCCCCTGCTCCACCTGCGCGGACGACCGCCGGCAGCGGCCCGAGATCGCCGACCTGAGCGGCGGCATGGACCTGGACGAGTTCGTCGCGCAGTACGGCGACGTCGCCACCGCCCTGATCATCGCGGACGGCGACGAGGACGCCCCGGACATCGAGCGGATCGCCGCGGCGGTCGCGAAGATGCCACGGCTGCGGGCCCTGTTCGTCGGTGACGTCATCGACCGGGCCGCCCAGATCTCCTGGGTGCACCAGGCCGACGTGACGCCGCTGCCGGCCGCCGCACCCCGGTTGGAGCATCTGCAGGTCCGCGGCTCCGACGGCCTGGAGTTCCCCGCGGTCCGCCACGAGCACCTGCGCCGTCTGGTGTTCGAGGGCGGCGGCCTGCCCGGCCCGGTGGCGCGGGGTGTCGGCGCCAGCGATCTGCCCGCCCTCGAGCACCTGGAGTTGTACCTGGGCACCGAGTGGTACGGCGGCAGCGCCACCATCGTCGACGACCTGGCCGGGGTGCTGGCCGGGGACCGGCTGCCCAAGCTGCGCTACCTCGGCCTGCGCAACGCCGAGCTGGCCGACGAGGTCGCCGCCGCGGTGTCGCACGCCCCGGTCGTGGCCCGCCTCGAGGAGCTCGACCTGTCCCTCGGCGCGCTCTCCGACGCGGGCGCGGAGGCGCTGCTCGCCGGGCAGCCGCTGACCCACCTGCGGCGGCTGTCCGTGGAGCACCACTTCCTGACCGACGACATGGCCGCGCAGCTCGACGAGCAGCTGGCCAGCGTGGACGTGGACACCTCCGACCCGCAGCTCGGGGTCGACGGCGACTCCGACGAGCGTTACATCAGCATCAGCGAGTGAGCCGGCCGGCCGCCCCGAGCACGCCCCGAGCACGCTCAGGGCGGCCGCGGGTGCGTCGTCCGGGCCGGGCCGCCACTGACTGATCGGGACCAGGCCGGACGGCAGCAGGTCCCAGCCGTCGAGGAGTGCGGCGATCTCGTCGCGGGTACGGACGGCGGGCGGCGTCACCGTTCAGGCCGGTCCATGTGACGACGCTACCGGCAACCAGGCGGACAGTGCGGCGGCGGGCATCGGCCGGGCGAACAGGTAGCCCTGGGCCAGCTCGTAGCCGAGGCGGGCGAGCCGGTCCGCCTGCTCCGGGGTCTCGATGCCCTCGGCGACGGCCTCGATGCCGAGGGCGTGCGCCAGCTGGATCACCGCCTCCGGGATCGCGTCCGGGCCGTCGACGAACGAGCGGTCCAGTTTGATCTGGTCGACCGGGCAGGCGGCGAGCGTGCTGAGGGTGGCCGCGCCGGTGCCGAAGTCGTCCAGCGACAGCCGCACGCCGAGTTCCCGTAACGCGGTCAGGTTCTGCGCGGTGGCGCCGCCGCCGATCGCCGTGCTCTCGGTGATCTCGGCGCAGAGCCGGGCGGCCGGCAGGCCCGCGTCCCGCAGCACCGCCGCCACCTCCGCGGCGAAGCCGTCCTCGCGCAGCTGGGCCGCGGAGACGTTGACCGCCACCGTGCCGGGCGCCGCGTCCCCGTGGTCGAGGCTCCAGGCGGCGGTCTGGCGTACCGCCTCGCGCAGCACCCATGCGCCGAGCGCGACGATCAGGCCGGTCTCCTCGGCGAGCGGGACGAACTCGCCGGGACCGAGCAGCCCCCGCTCCGGGTGCTGCCAGCGGACCAGGGCCTCGACGCCGGCCGGGCGCCCGTCCGGCAGCGTGACGACCGGCTGGTAGTGCAGCACCAGCTGACCGTCGTCGATCGCCGTCCGCAGCGGTCCGGCCGTGTCGTGGCGGGCCTGGATGCTCATGCCCGCGCGGTGCCGGACGTGGCCGCCCTCGCCGCGGACCTTCGCCGCGTACATCGCGATGTCCGCGTTGTGCAGCAGTTCGTCGACGTCACCGCCGTCGGCGTCGGCCACGCCGAAACTCGCCCGCACCGAGATCAGCTTCTCCTGGACGGCGACCGGGATCAGCAGCGCCTCGGCGATCCGGTTCAGCACCCGGTCCACGGGAGCGCCGGTGAGCCCGTCGAACAGGATGGCGAACTCGTCGCCGCCGAGCCGGGCCACCGTGTCGCTGGCCCGGACGTTCGCGGTCATCCGTTCGGCCACCGCGATGAGCAGGGCGTCCCCGGCGGCGTGGCCGAGGGTGTCGTTGACGTTCTTGAAGCCGTCCAGGTCGACCAGCGCGATGCTGAACGGCGCGCCGGCGACGACGGCCGCCTCCACCCGCCGGGTGTAGAGCGCCCGGTTGGCCAGCCCGGTCAGCGCGTCGTGGGTCGCCTCGTGGCTCAGCTTCGCCTGGACCAGGGTCGTCTCGGTGACGTCGCGGCTGTTGGTGAGGATGCCGCCGACGCTCGGTTCGTGCAGCAGGTTCGAGGTGACGATCTCGATCCAGCGCCATTCACCGGCACTGTTGCGGACCTGGATCCGGCAGGTAGCCGAGGCTCCCGGGCCACTCAGCGTCTTCGTCCAGCAGTCCCGCAGGTCATCGGCCTGGTCGGGGTGGGACCAGTCGGCGACCCGGGTGCCGACGGCGACGGACGCCGCCAGGCCGAGGACCCGGTGGATCGCCGGGCTGCAGTAGGTCACCCGGCCCTCGGGGTCGGAGATCGAGATGATGTCGGACGAGTTCTGCACCAGCAGCCGGAAGCGCTTGTCCAGCACCTCGCTCTCCCGGGCGGCGACGATCTGGCGGGCCACCACCAACCCGGTCAGGAACACCGCCCCCACCGTCACCAGCGTCAGCCTGTCGTCGTCGTGGTGCAGGCGGGCGAGCAGCAGCACGTCGACGGCGACGACCGACGCGTACGGCAGCATCCTGCGCCAGGTCCCCGGGATGCCGGCGGCAGCGGCGGTCCCCGCGTCGGCGAGCTGGAAGCGACCGGTCAGCCCCACGCCCAGGTTGGCGAGCAGCGGACCGATCAGCAGCGCCTCGCTGCCGGGAGTGCCGGGGGCCCAGCCCAGCAGCAGCATGCCCACCGGCGGCACCATCCCACCCGCGCACGCGCCCGCCCCGATCGCGATCAGGGACCGTGGTGGCAGCAGCCCGCCGCCGCCGAGAGCGAGCCGGGTCACCAGGAAGATCCCGACGGTGCTGGTGATGAGCAGCCCCATCGTCTGCGGCGGGATGCCCGCGCCGGCCTGCATGACGTCGGCGAGGACCACATGCCCCAGAATGATCATCGTGCCGGCGGTGACCGTGGTGATGTCCAGCCCGAGCGCGACCTTCTGCGCCCCGCTGTCCACGTGGGCCGACAGCCGCAGCAGCGACCAGGCGAAACAGGTCGCGGCGAGAAACCGCAGGAGGGTGCCGGGACCGGTCGCCGCGGGCTCCCGCACCGCGATCAGGCCGCAGATCTCGGCGACGGTCATGGTGCTGATGGCGATCAGGTTGCGTCGCCAGAAGGCCCGCGACGGCGGGCCGAGCCCCGGGTACCGCATCATCCGGAAACAGACATGGGCGGTCAGAGCGGTGGAGAGCACGGCCACGGCGTGGATGATCGCGGCGGTTCCGGGCGGCCGGAGCAGCACGAGTGCGACAGCCACACCCGTCAACAGCCCCAGCACGCCCAGCACGCGGATTCTCCGCGGCGCCTCGCTCACACCCTGACGATCGTCAGTTGCGGCCCGTTGTTGACCCCTTGCCCGACACCAGCCGGGCGTTTCTCCGGCGGCTCTTTCGCGGGTACGCCTGCGTGAGGCCCCGCCGAGCGGCGTCGCCCGCGGCCGGCCCGCTCCGGCCGGGATCAGCCGACGGCGGTGACGGTCCAGAGCTGCCCGGTGCCGCCGTTCGCGCAACCATCGACGCCGACGGTGGACGCGCCCGCCACGAGACAGTCGCCGTCCGGATCCGGGGTGTGCCGGATCCGCCCCGCGTCCTCGGCCCAGCGCTGGGAGGCGACACCGGTGCAGGTGGCCGCCTCGACCGTGGCCCCGTCGGACTGCAGGCACCGCCCGTACATCCGGCTGCGGATCAGCAGCCCGTTCACGGTCCACTGCTGGAACGGCGACGACGCCCGGCAGTCCGCCAGGCCCACCGGCAGTGGCGTGGCCACGACCGAGCTGTCCACCGCCCAGCCGACGGTGAGGCACTGGCCGGTCGTGCCGCTCCGGATCCAGGAGAGCGCCGGCCCGTCGGAGGCACCCACGGCTGGCACCGACGGCAGCGCCAGGAGCACGGCGGCGACCCCGGCCACCCGGCTGAAGTCCGTCACGGCGCCCACCTCCCGATCCCGCCACCGTCAACGGTAGGCCTCTCCGGGGAGCCGGAAGCGATTTGCCCCGGATCAGGGAACCCCGGTCCCGCTCCGGCCCGGCCCGGCCCTTCGGCGACCGTCACCCGGCGCTGGCCGGGAAGCCTGCGCGGTCGAGGCGGCCGAGGTGGCCGGCGTCGAGTTCGAGGTCCAGGGCGGGCAGCAGGTCGGTGAACTGCTCGTACGTGCGCGGCCCGATCAGCGGCAGCACCGGCGGCTCGGTCTGGTGGAACAGCCAGGCCAGGACCAGCTGGTTGGGGGTGACACCGAGCTCGGCGGCGAGGGTGGTGACCGCGTCGAGGCGGGCGTCGCTGTCCGGGCCGGCGTAGGCCTCCATCATCCAGTGTTCGGCACGGCGGGCCGGGTCGTCGTAGATGCCCTTGACGATCGGCGAGTAGGCGACCAGGGTCTGGTCGCGGTGCCGGTTCAGGTAGTCGAGCTGCTCGCCGCCGACGATCGAGGCGGTGTCGTGGCCGCCGCGGGTCCGCAGGTAGGAGTGCTGCTGCTGGACGGCGACCGGCAGGGTCCAGCCGTGCCGCGAGCACAGCTGGCGGATGCTCTCCAGCCGCCAGGTCCGCACGTTGGACCAGCCGATGTGGCGGATCTTGCCGGCGACCACCAGGCCGTGCAGGGCCTCGAGGCTCTCCTCGAGCGGGGTGAACAGGTCGTCGACGTGCACGTAGTAGAGGTCGATGCGGTCGGTGCCGAGGCGGCGCAGGCTGCCGTCGACGGCGGCGCGCAGGGTGTCCGCGCCGGCGCCGGCGAAGGTGCGGCGGGCGAGTTCCCAGTTCGGGGTGCCGTCGGCGGCCCACAGGTCGGGTGAGTGGGCCGGCAGCGCGCTGCCCTTGGTGGCGATGAACATCTCGTCGCGGTGGCCGCCCTTGCGCAGCCAGCGGCCGAGCAGTTCCTCGCTCTCGCCGCCGCGGCTGCCGGGGGTGGACCACCATTCGTAGCAGTCGGCGGTGTCCACGAAGGATCCGCCGAGGTCGCGGTAGTGGTCGAGGATCCGCACCGAGGTGTCCTCGTCGGTGGCGCTGCCCATCTGCATCGCGCCGAGGGCGAGACGGCTGACGTGTTCTCCGGTACGGCCGAGTTCGATCGTTTCCATGGGTTCGACGCTATGACCTGGAGCGCGCTCCAGATCAACCCTCATATCTTGCGGACCGCCAGGATCATCGCGATGACGAAGAGGGTGAACAGCACGACGCCGCCGATGCAGAGACCCATGAGCCATGGTTTGAGGGCTTCCATGGCGGCCACTGTAGACGATCATGTGACTGGCGTCACTCCTCCGGGCGATGCAATACGAGACGGTTCCGTTTTATATTTCCTCCGCAGATACGGAACGGTTCCGTATCTGAATTGATCTCCGGGGGACCCATGACTGACCAACCGACGCCGGCGGGCCATCCGCGGCGCTGGGCGATCCTGGCCGTGCTGGTCATCAGCCTGCTGGTGGTCGTGCTCGACAACACCGTGCTCAACGTCGCCATGAAGACGATCGCCGACCCGGAGCACGGGCTCGGCGCCACCCAGAGCGAGCTGGAGTGGTCGATCAACTCGTACACGCTGGTCTTCGCGGGCCTGCTCTTCACCGCCGGCATCCTCGCCGACCGCCTCGGACGGCGACTCTCGCTCACCGTCGGCCTCGTCGTCTTCGGCATCGCGTCGCTGATCTCGGCGTACGCCTCCTCCCCCGACCAGCTGATCGCCGCCCGCGCGGTGATGGGCCTCGGCGCGGCCGCGGTCATGCCCGCCACCCTGTCGATCATCGCGAACGTCTTCGACCCGACCGAGCGCCCGCGCGCCATCGGCGTCTGGGCCGGCTCGGTCGGCCTGGCCGTGGCGATCGGCCCGGTCGTCGGCGGCATCCTGCTCGAGAACTTCTGGTGGGGCTCGGTCTTCCTGATCAACGTGCCGATCGTGATCATCGGGGTGGCGCTGGTCGCCCTGCTGGTCCCGGAGTCCAAGGACCCCAAGCCGGGACGCATCGACTGGCTCGGCGTCGTCATGTCGATCATCGGGCTGACCCTGCTCACCTACGGCGTGATCAAGGGCGGCGAGGACGGCTTCGGCGCACTCGCCGCGTGGGGCACCATCACCGCCGGCCTGCTGGTCATCGTCGGATTCATCCTGTACGAGCGCAGCATCGAGTTCCCGAGCCTGGACGTGCGGCTGTTCACCAACCGGCAGTTCTCCGCCTCGGTCGGCATCGTCGGCCTGATCTTCTTCGCCTCGATGGGCTCCCTGTTCTTCAGCGCCTTCTACCTGCAGCTGGTCCGCGGATACGGCCCCCTCGCCTCCGGCGCGCTGTTCGTCCCGTTCGCCGTCGGTCAGATGATCTTCGCGCCGCTCAGCGCCACCATGGTCAAGCGGTACGGCCCCAAGGCCGTCAGCACCGTCGGCCTGCTGCTCGTCGCGGCCAGCCTGTCGATCTGGCTGCTGATCGGCGCGGACACCCCGATCGCCGTGGTCGGCGTCTCGTTCTTCGTGATGGGCGTCGGCATGGCCAACGTGATGCCGCCCGCCACCGAGGCGATCATGTCGGCACTCCCCCGCGAGAAGGCCGGCGTCGGCTCGGCGGTCAGCAACACGATCCGCCAGCTCGGCGGCGCCCTGGGCGTCGCGGTGCTCGGCGCGGTCGTCTCCTCGGTCTACCGCGGCGAACTGGGTTCGGCCACCGACGGCCTGCCCGCGGCCGCCGCCGAGATCGCCGGCGACTCGGTGTCCGGCGCGTACGCGGTCGCCGCCCAGACCGGGCCGGCCGCCGCCCCGCTGCTCGACGCGGCGAACGAGGCCTTCATCACGGCCATGCACTCCGCAGCCGTCGGCACCATGGTGTTCGCCCTGCTCGGCACGCTGGTCGCGGTGATCTGGCTGCCCGGAAAGCGCCCGGCGAACGCCCCGGAACCGACCGCCGAGACCGCCCTCGCCGAAGAACAGGGCATCGTCCTGGCCGGCCGGGAAACCGGCAGTTAACAATAGTTGCCATGACCACGGCGAGCGCACCATCCGGAACCGGCCAGGAGCGTAAGGCTCCTGGCCGGCCCCGCAATGCCCAGACGGACGAGACGATCCTGGAGGCCGTACTCACGATGCTCTCCGAGGGGCAGAGCTTCGCCGCGATCTCGGTGGAGGCGGTGGCCGCCCGCGCCGGGGTCGGCAAGGCGACGATCTACCGCCGGTGGCCCAACAAGGAGGCGCTGCTGATCGACGCGGTCGGCAGCATGAAGGGCCCGGTCCCGGTGCTGGAGGAGCGTTCCGTCCGGGACGACCTGCTCGCCCTGATGGTCGCGAACCGCAACACCCGGGCCCGCCACTACGGCCGGATCACCGCCTGCCTGATTCCGGAGCTGATGAAGGACGAGCAGCTGGGCCGGATGTACCGGGCGGTGATCGAGCCCCGCCGTGAGGTGATGCGCTCGGTGCTGCGGCGTGGCGTGGCGAGCGGCGAGTTGCGCGAGGACCTGGACGTCGAGATGACGGTGCTGCTGCTCACCGCACCGTCGATGGCGCGGTCCCTGCCGACCTGGGATCCGGAGATGCCCAAGGAGGGTTTCGCGGAGCGGCTGCTGGACTCGGTGCTGCGCGGCGCACTTCGGTAAACACCTGCGAGAAAAGTTAACTTTTGGTGCAATCGGTGCATGAGCGACCGCCCTTCCACCGATGTCCGGGCCGCCCTGCACGCCTGGCGGGACAGCCTGGTCGACCTTGGGGACACCAACCGGCTGATCAACTTCCCGATCGACCAGCCCGATCTGGTGGAGATCGTCGGTCCCGAACCGGAGGCCGTGGTCGAGGCGCTGCGCCAGGGCGGGGAACACGGGCTGGTCGGCACCGGCGCCGACCCGCAGCGGCACACCGGGCCCGAGCGGTTCCGCACCGAACTGCCCGACCAGTCCCTGGACCTGGTGCTGCGCCGGATGATGAAACGCGGCCGCCAGGAATATCTGGACCGGGGCGTGTCCGTGCTGCACCTGGTCCTCGGCCTGCTGCGCTGGCGTGACGAGGAGGAGACCCCGCTGGCCAGCCCGGTCCTGCTGCTGCCGGTGGACCTGGTCGCCGACGGCCCCGGCGACCCGCCCCGCCTGCGGATCCGCGACGACGAGGCGGTGTTCAACCCGGCCCTCGCGATCCGGCTGCGCCGCCTCGGCCTGGAACCCCCGGCCACCGGCGGCCACGACGACGTGCAGGCGCTGTGGACCGCCCTGCAGACCGTGGTCGCCCGCCGCAAGGGCTGGCACGTCGAACGCGGCATCCTGCTGTCCTGCCTGACCTTCCACAAGGAGGCGATCTACCGGGACCTGCTGGTCAACGAGGACCGCATCGTCGCCCACCCGCTGGTGCAGGCGCTCGCCACCACCGACGGCCGGCAGACCGGCGCGTTCCGGTTCACCCCCATCCCGGCCGGCGACGTCGACCGGGTCGCCGCACCCGAACACATCCCACTGGTGCTGGACGCCGACGCGTCCCAGCGGGCCTGCGTCGCCGCCGCGGTCGCCGGGCAGAGCTTCGTGATGGACGGGCCGCCCGGCACCGGCAAGTCGCAGACCATCGCCAACATGATCGGCGGGCTGCTGCACGCCGGGAAACGGGTCCTGTTCGTCTCGGAGAAGGCCGCCGCGCTCGACGTCGTGCACCACCGGCTCGCCGAGGCCGGGCTCGACCGGCACGTCCTGGAGCTGCACGGCAGCAAGGCCGGCCGCAAGGAGGTGGCGACCGCCCTCGCCGCCGCGCTGGACGCCGCACCGGTCAGCGGTGAGACCGACACCGACCGGCGCGGCACCCGGGAACGGCGCGAGCAGCTGACCGCGTACGCGTACGCGATGAACGAAGTCCGCCGCCCGCTCGGGCGCACCCTGCACGACGTGCTGGGTCTCTGCGCCCGCCTGCAGGACGCGCCGGCCGCCCCGGTGCCGGTGATCGCCCCCACCGCGGTCACCCCGGAGGCGGTCCGCCGGATCCTGCAGGCCACCGACCGGCTCGCCGCCTCCTGGCGCACCCTGGACCGCGACGACCTGCCCTGGCTCGACGTGACCCGGCGCGAACCGCTGGACGCGGTGCTGTCGCGCGCCGAACGGGCCCTGACCGGGCTGGCCCGTACCGCTGCGGCGGAGAAGACCGCCGTGGCGGCGTTCGGGCTGGCCGGCCCGGACGACGCCGCCGTGCTCGCCGCCCTCGCCGTGCACGCCGGCCGCCGCCCGGCCCGGGTCCCGGACGCCTGGCTCACCGACACCACGCTCGATCCGGTCCGTGCCGCGGCCGACAGCCTGTCCCGCGACCTCACCGCCGTCCGCGCCGCCCGCGACGACGCCGCCCGCCGCGCCGGGGTGCCGTGGGCGGCTCTCCCCGCCCCGGCCGGGCTGCCCGAACCGCCCGACCTGAGCGCCCTCACCCCACCGGCCGCCGACCTCACCACACTCACCGCCGCCGACGCCGACCGGCAGGCCCGCGCCTGCACCGAGGCCGCCGACGAACTCGACCGGCACCGGGCGGCACTGGACCGGGTCACCGGCAAGCTCGGGCTGCCGCCGGCGGTCACCGTCGCCGACATCGGCCGGGTCGCCGCGCTCGTCGAACTCGGCGCGCGCCCGCACAAGCCGGAGCCGTTCTGGTTCTCCCCCGGCGTCGCGGCGACCGTGGCGACCGGCGCGCAGGCGCTGCGCCGATCGCTGGAGAACCTGCTCTCCGCCGAGGTCCGGGCCCGGCCGTTCTTCGCCGAGGCGATCCTCACCCAGCCGGTCGAGGAACTGGCCGACCGGTTCGCCCGGGTACACCGGGGCTGGCGGCGGATGCTCGGGGCGTACCGGCGGGACCGTCGGGTGGTGGCGGCATTCGTGCTGCCCACGGCGGCGGTGCGGGACGCGCTGCCGCGACTGGAGACGGCGGTCGCCTGGCAGCGGGCGCGGCAGGACCTGGCAGCGGCGGAACAGGCGTACGGGCCGGCCCTCGGACGGTACTGGCAGGGAGCGGCGACGGACTTCGCCGCCCTGGAGGAGGCGCTCAACGTCGCCGAGACGGCACTGCGGCTGGCGCCCGCGGCGGCGATGGGGGCGGTCGCGGCGTACGCCTGCGGGCCGAGCCCGGACCCGGAGGTGATCCGCACCGCGACGGCCGCCCGCGACACCGTGCTCGGACGGCACTCCGGGCCGTACGCGGCGGACCGTCCCGACCTGCTCACCGGCCCGGTCGACGCGGCTGCCGGGTGGCTGCGGGCGCACGCCGACGCGCTGGCCGCGGTGGCCGCCGTCGTGCACGCGTACGACGTGGCGACCGGACGGCACCTGGACTATGCGGAGGTGCTCCGGCTCGGGCGGCTGCGTCAGGAGGTGACCGCGGCGGAGGCGGCGCTGGCCGGGCATGCCGCGGGGTACGGGGACGTGTTCGGTGACGCGTACCGTGACAGTGAGAGTGACGAGATCGCCCTGGCCGAGGCCATCGAGTGGGCGGCGACGGCCCGGCGGTTGCTGACCGGCGCCGACGCCCCGCTGAGCCCGGCGCAGGGCGACGCGCTGCGCAACCTGCGCCCGGTGGCCGGGCTGGCGAAGCTGTCCGAGCAGTGGAGTTCCGCGCGGGCCGAACTGCTGGAGGCGTTCGCGGCGGAGCGGCGCGACGGTCTCGCCGGTGAGCTCGGCGACTACCAGCGGGCGGCGGCGTTCCTGCAGCGGATCCGCGACGACGCGGGCGGGCAGGAGGAATGGTTCGCGGCGCAGGACGCCCGGGCGGTGCTCAGCGGGTACGGCCTGGACGGCGTGGTCGAGTTCTGCGCGGACCGGCGGCTGGCCGCGGCCGACGTGCGCCCGGCGGTCGAGCGGGCGATGTACCGGGCCTGGGCCGACGCGATCATCCAGTCCGATCACCGGCTGCGGCCGTGGCGCTCGGCGGACCGGGACCGGCTGGTCGCCGAGTTCCGGACCCTGGACGCCCGGCTGGCGGCGACCGCGGTGACGGACATCGCGGCGGCGGTCACCGGGCGCCGGCCGGCCACCGACGGCCCCGACGCGGATCTGTTGCGCCGGGAGGCGATGAAGGCGAGCCGGCACCTGCCGGTGCGCGAGGTGATGGCGCAGGCCCGGGACCTGGTGCTCGGGCTACGGCCGTGCCTGTTGATGTCGCCGTTGACGGTGAGTCAGTCGCTGCCGGCCGACATCCGTTTCGACGTGGTCATCTTCGACGAGGCGTCGCAGGTCACGCCGGCCGATGCGATCAACTGCATCTACCGGGCGGACGCACTGATCGCCGCCGGGGACGACCGTCAGCTTCCGCCCACGTCGTTCTTCGACCGGGGGTACTCCGACAGCGCCGGTGACCTGGCGGTCCTCGACTTCGAATCGGTGCTGGAACTGGCGAAGGGGTGCGGCGCGTTCGGCAGTCTCGGGCTGGGCTGGCATTACCGGAGTCGTCACGAGTCCCTGATCGCGTTCTCCAACCACGCGTTCTACCAGGGACGTCTCAGCGTGTTCCCCAGTGCCACCGCCGGCGGCCCGGACACCGGGGTCGCCCTGATCCCGGCCGGGGGTGTCTACCGGCGGAGCACGTCGCGGGACAACGTGGTCGAGGCGGACCGGGTGGCCGAGCGGATCGTGCACCATTTCACGACGCGTCCCGGGTTGTCACTGGGGGTGGTCACGTTCTCGGTGACGCAGGCGGAGGCGATCGAGCGGGCCGTCGAGCGGGTGGCGGCGGGCCGTCCCGAACTGGAGCGCATCCTCGACGACGACCGTCTGCACGGATTCTTCGTGAAGTCCCTGGAGAGCGTCCAGGGTGACGAGCGCGACGTGATGATCTTCTCGATCGGCTACGGCTTCGACGAGTCCGGGAAGATCAGCAGCAACTTCGGCGCGCTGAACCGTCCCAACGGCTGGCGGCGCCTCAACGTGGCGATCACCAGGGCCCGCTACCGCGTGGAGATCGTCACCTCGATCACCGCCCGCGACATCCCCGCCTCCGACAACGAGGGTGTCCGGCTGCTGGCCTCCTACCTGGACTACGCCGAACACGGTCCCACGGTCCTGGAGGTGGTGCCCGCCCCCGACCAGGCCGCCGACGGCCCGCTGCCGGCCTCGGTCCTGGAGACGGTCCGGTCCTGGGGTTACCCCGCCTATCCGGGTCTGGGCTGGGCCGGCGGTCGTGTCGACATCGGCGTCCGGCTGCCGGACCAACCCCATGCCGGGTACGCCCTGGGCATCCGTTGCGACGGCGCGGCCTATGCGGGCTCCCCCGCCGCCCGCGACCGGGACCGGATCAGCGAGCAGGTGCTGCTCGGCCTGGGCTGGAACCTGCACCGCGTCTGGTCGGTCGCCTGGTACCGCGACCGGGCCGGCGAGGAGGCACGACTGCGGTCCGCGCTGGAACGGGCCGCCGGTCCGCGCCGCGTCACGCTGACCGACTATCCGCCACTGCGGGACCTGAGCCCGCATCCGTGACGACGCCCGGCCCGGCACCGCGCGTGGTGCCGGGCCGGTACTGCATGGCGCCGGGCCGGCGCTCGTCAGCTGACGGTGAGCGCCGTGTCGTCGATGACGAACGACGTCTTCAGCGAGGAGTCCTCCACCCCGGTGAAGCCGACCGTCACGGTCTGCCCGGCGAAGGCCGCCACATCGTACGAACGCAGGGTGTAGGCGCTCGCGTTCAGGTTGGAGAAGACCTGCAGCGCGGTGCTGCCGATCCGCACGGTCAGCTTGTCGTACTGGGTGCTGGTGGTCGTCTCCGACGTGACGATCTTCAGGTGGAACGACAGCGTGTACGCGCTGCACCCGGCCGGGATCGTCACCGACTGCGACAGGGTGTCGGTGTGGGTCGAGCCGTACCCGTTGAGCAACGCGTCCCGGGTGCCGGTCCGCGGCGCGCCGTCACCGGTGTTCGCGCCGATGATCCCGGTCGCGGCGGTCCACGGTGTCGTCCCGCTCTCGAAGCCCTCGTTGCCGAGTTTCTGGCCGGCGCCGGTGCACGCGCCGGTCCCGTTCACCGTCAGCGTGTAGGTGGCGCTGTGGGCCGCCGCGCCGGTTCCGGTCACCGTGATGGTGTACGCCCCGGCCGCCGCGGCCGTGGTGGCCGCGATGGTCATGGTCGACGATCCGCCGGAGGTGACCGACGCCGGGCTGAAGCTCACCGAGACGCCGGTGGGTGCGCCGGAACTCGTCAACGCGACGGTCTGCGCGCTGCCGGAGGTGGTGGCCGTGCTCACGGTGACGGTGGCCGACGAGCCGGGGGTCACCGCGCCGGTGCCGGGGCTGAGCGCGACCGAGAAGTCGTCGGCGGGAGCGCTGCCGGTGGTGAGGTTCCAGAGCGCGTACAACTCGGCGTTGGCCCACCGGCCCAGCGAGGTGACATTGACGTTCGACGGGTACGAGTCGCAGGCCTTGTGGTAGCACGGGTCGTACGCCTGCCCGGCGGTGCCGCCCCACTTGGTCACCTGGGCGCTGGTCTTGGTGTAGCTCGCCCCGGTCGAGTTGATCGACGACGGGATGCCGGCGTTGCGGAACGAGCCGTCGTCGCTGCAGCACTCGGTCGACGTCTCGGTGGGCACGCCGATCGAGGTGAAGTACTCCCGCAGCTTCACGGCGACGGCGTCGGTGCCGGTCACGAAGTAGCCGCCGTTGGTAGAGGCGATCATGTCGAAGGTGCCGTACGCCTTGATCGCGGTCTTCTGCGCCGTGGTCAGCGAGTTGACGTAGAACTTGGACCCGATCAGCCCCTGCTCCTCCCCGGCCCACCAGCCGAACCGCAGGTGGTTGGTCATGGTCGGGTTGTTCGCGGCCAGCTGGAGTGCGGCTTCCAGGAGCGTGGCCGTCCCGGAGCCGTCGTCGTTGATGCCCGGACCGGCCGACACGCTGTCGGAGTGGGCGCCGAACATGTAGGTGTTGGCGGTGTCGCCGCCCGGCCAGTCGGCGATGATGTTCTTCGCGGAACCGCTGCACGTGGTGCAGGTCTGCACGGTGACGGTGTACCCCGCCGCCTGCAGTTTCTGCTGCAGGTACGTCGTCGTCGCGGTGTGCCCCGCCGTGCCGGTGGCCCGGTTGCCGCCGTTGCCGGTGGCGAAGGTCTGCAGTTGCTGCAGGTGGGCGTTGACGTTGGCGACGTCGACGACGGGTGCGGCCGCCAGCAGGGGTGTGGTGCTCGCCGGCGGGGTGGCGGCGGCCGCCGCGGGCAGGGCGCTGAGGACCAGCGCCGCCGCGGCGAGAACAGCTACGGCAGGTCGTGCCGTCACCGTCTTGAGTCTCATGAGGGTTCCTAGGGTCGAGCCGAATCATGGCTGGCCGTAGGAGAACAGGAATTCACCACCACGCACAAGATATCGAAACATCTATATCCCTGTACGGTGTCAGGCGGTCAGGATGGCCCCGGTGACGACGCCGACGAGCCGGTCCACACGGGAGGCGAAGCCCGGCTGGTCGGCGATCCACGCGAGGGAGCCCGCCAGGGCGTACACATCGGTGCCGTCGATGTCGGCGCGCGCCGCACCGTCGGCCTGCGCCCGGGCCAGCAGGCGCGCCCCGGCGGCCCGCATCGCGACACACGAGGCATGCAGGGCCGAGTCCGGGTCCTCGATGGCGGCCATCATCACCGTGGTGACGCCGCGATAGGTGGTCGCGTTCGCGATGAAGTCGCGCAGCCACACCCGCAGCGCCTCCCCCGGCGCACTCGCCGCCTCCAGGTCGGCGGCCTTGGCGGTGAGCGCGTCGAACCCGGTCCGGAGCAGGGCTTCGAGCAGCGCCTCCCGGGTCGGGAAGTGCCGGTAGAGCGTGCCCAGCCCGACCCCGGCGCGCCGGGCGATGTCGCGCAGGGACGCGTCGGCGCCGCCCTCCGCCACGACGGTGCTAGCGATGGCGAGCAGCTGGTCGTAGTTCTTCCTGGCATCGGCGCGCATGCACCCCTCCTTGACAATCGGAGCACTGCTCCATATATTCGGAGCACCGCTCCACTTGGAGCATTCTAGACACGTTACGCGCTCAGCACCCACGTGGTGACTTCGGGCGCCCAGCACGCCCGTAATCACCACACCACCACGGGCGTGGTGATTTGGGGCGCCCAGCACGCCCGTAATCAACACACCACCACGGGTGTGGTGATTTGGGGCGCCCAGCGCGCCTGAAGTCACCACGCGGACGGGCTTCGCGCCCTGACCACGAGACGTGTCTAGCCGCCTACGGAAACGAGGAACCATGAAGGCGATCCGACTGCACGAGTTCGGCGGCCCCGAGGTACTGCGCCACGAGGAGATCCCGGCCCCGGTCGCCGGGCCCGGCGAGGTGCTGATCCGGGTGCACGCCGCCGGCATCAACCCCCCGGACTGGTACGTGCGCGACGGCATGACCGTGATGCCCGAGGCGATGCGACCGCCGATCCCCCTGCCGCTGATCCCGGGCACCGACGTGTCCGGTGTCGTCGAGGCGGCCGGCCCGGACGCCGGCGACCTCGCGGTCGGCGACGAGGTGTTCGGCATGCTCCGCTTTCCCGGCTTCGGCGGCAGCACCTACGCCGAGTACGTCACCGCCCCCGCCACCGACCTGGCCCGCAAGCCGTCCGGCGTCGACCATGTGCAGGCCGCCGGCGCCCCGATGGCCGCCCTCACCGCCTGGCAGTTCCTGATCGACCTCGGCCACGACGACCCGTCTCCGTTCCAGCCGTTCACGCACCGCCCGGTTCCTCTCGGCCCCGGAACGACCGTGCTGGTCAACGGCGCGGCCGGCGGCGTCGGCCACTTCGCGGTCCAGCTCGCGAAGTGGCGCGGCGCCCGGGTGATCGCGGTCGCGTCCGGCCGCCACCGGCGGTTCCTGCGCGACCTGGGCGCCGACGAGGTCATCGACTACACCACCACCGATCCGGCCACGACCGTCCGCGACGTGGACCTGGTCCTGGACACCGTCGGCGGCCCGCACACCGGCCGTTTCCTGCAGACCATCCGGGACGGCGGCGCACTGTTCCCGGTGTTCTTCGGCGCCGTCGACCCGGACGAGGCAGCCACCCGCAAGATCACCGTCTCCAGCGCCCAGGTCCGCTCGAACGGCCGCCAGCTGACCGAGCTCGCCCACCTGCTCGCCGCCGGCACGGTCCGCACCGCCGTCGACAGCACGTTCCCCCTCGCCGACGCCGCCGCGGCCCACACCCGGGCCGCCCAGGGTCACCTCCGCGGCAAGATCGTCCTCACCGTCGCCTGAGAACTGATGACGGCCGGGCCCTTTCGGGTGCCCGGCCGCCATGTCACACAGATCGACTGCAGGTCGCTCCGCGCTCGCAGATCGACTGCAGGTCGCTCCGCGCTCGCAGATCAGCTGCAGGTCGCTCCGCGCTCGCAGATCAGCTGCAGGTGGCTCCGTTGAGCTTGAAGCCGGTGGGAGCGGCGGAGTTGCCGGTGTGGGTGGCCTGGTAGCCGATGGTGGTCGAGCCGCCCGCCGCCAGCGCGCCGTTGTAGCTCACGTTGGTCGCGGTCACCGCGCCGCTGGCCGGGGCGTACGTGGCGCTCCAGCCGGAGGTGATGGTCTGCCCGGAGGCCAGGGTGAACGCCAGCGTCCAGCCGTTGATCGCGGCGGTGCCGGTGTTCGTGATGGTGACGTTGTTGGTCAGGCCGGTGTTCCAGGCGCTGACCGAGCTGGTGACGCGGCAGGCCCCGGTGCCGCCCGGGGTGGACGGGGACGTCGACGGTGAGGCGGACGCCGACGGTGAGGCCGACGTGGACGCGGACGGTGACGTACTGGGCTGGGTGCTGCCGGCGCCGGCCAGGATGGCGGTGATGATGCCCTGCTGGGTGACCGCGGTGGTGCTGCGGTCGAACAGGCCGAAGCCGTGCTGGCCGTTCCAGCCGTTGTCCCAGTATGCGGTGGCCGCCCCGTACTTCTTGGCGGTGGCCGTCACGGCTCGCGCGTACGCCGCCCGGTACGTGTTGCTCGCCGCGTCGTACGTGGTCTTGTCGATCGAACCGTATTCACCGACGAACACCGGGTAGCCCTGGGTGACGAACCGGTCGTAGGTCTTCTTCAGCTGGCCGTCGAGGTAGTCCTCCTGGCCCCAGGTCGACTTCTTCGCCGGGTTCGTCGCGGACGCGCCCCACTGGGTGATGACGCCGTCCTCCTGGCCGGTGAAGTCCCACGGGTCGTAGTAGTGCACCGAGATCATGATGCGTTTCTCGGCCGCCGGGACGGTCGGCGAGCGGTACTGGTCGGTGGGGATGACGAAGCCACTGCCCACGGTGTGGTCGATGTTCGTGTTCCAGCCGGGCACCAGCAGCCAGCGGGCGGCATTGTTGCCGCCGGTCTGGCGTACGGTGTCCACGAAGATCTGGTTGTAGGCGTTGATGTTGGTGTAGCACGGCTCGGTGGGGTTGCCGTACTGCCCGTCGAACTCCTCGTTCATCGACTCGAGGATCAGGTGGTCGTCGTAGCTCGCGAACGTGGTCGCGACCTGCTGCCAGACCTTCTGGTACTTGGCCTTGACCGTGGCCTGGTCGGCCGCGTCGCAGATCAGCCAGGAGCCGGTGACCGTCTTGTACCCGTCGCCGTGCATGTTGATCAGCACGTAGAGGCCGCGGCTGTAGGCGTAGTCGACGACCTCCTTGATCCGGGTCAGCCAGGCGGCGTCGACCGTGTAGTTCGGGGCGGCGCCGATCTTGCTCAGGTAGGACACCGGGATCCGGATCGTCTTGAACCCGGCGGCTTTCACCCGGTCGATGAGGGCCGGCGTGATGACCGGGTTGCCCCAGGCCGTCTCGCTGGGGACGCCGTTGTTGCTGGCCTCGAGGGCGTTGCCCAGGTTCCAGCCGGCACCCATGTCGGCGACCAGCTGCGCGGCGGTCAGGGGGGCAGCCGCTTCGGCCGGGGCGGACCGGGTCACGCCGTACACGGATCCGGTGAGGGCCAGGGCCGCGGCGACGATGGCGAGCCCGGCCCTTCTTGCTCGCGTACTCATAGATCATTCCTCTCGGGAGCGCTCCCAGCATCGTAAATCATCGATACCTTGTAACGCCCCGGAAATCATCGACCGAAAATGACGGACGCCGATGTTACGATCCGCGCGCCCCCACGGACATCGATGTTGGGGAGCAACGGGGAGAACGACATGCTGCGCAGCCTTCGGGCGCTGTCGGCCGCCGTCGCGGCCGCACTCTGCGCCACCACCGTCCTGATCGGCGTCACCGCCGGCCCGGCCCAGGCCGAGACCTACGGCAACCTGCCGCGGACCTGGACCTTCACCGACAGGGCCACACCGTCCACACCCAATCCGGACCCGGCCGGCAACTATCTGATCGGCAGCCGGGGCGACTCGACCGGGCGCGCC
The DNA here is from genome assembly GCF_000962825.1 of Actinoplanes rectilineatus. GTDB lineage: Bacteria > Actinomycetota > Actinomycetes > Mycobacteriales > Micromonosporaceae > Actinoplanes > Actinoplanes rectilineatus. Next base: position 29,754 of record NZ_JZKF01000029.1, on the reverse strand, counting down.
TACTTCACCTTCGACCTCACCCCGCTGAAGGGCCGGGTCCTGCACCGGGTCACCTTCTACACCACGGAGAAGACGGTCGACGACTGCGGCCGGGTCGCGCCGATCGAGGTCTGGCGGACCACACCCGTCACCGCCGGCACCACCTGGGACGACGCGCCCGACGAGCTGGAGCTGCTCACCGAGCGGACCTGGGGCAAAGGCACCATCTGCCCCGGCGCCTACCTCGGCATCGACATGATCCCGACGGTCCAGGCGGCTCTGGACCGGGGCGAGGACACCGTCACCCTCGAGGTCCGGGTCAAGCCCGGCAGCGAGGAGGGCCTCGGTCGCAGCATGGTCCCGGCGCAGATGAGCTACGCCGTCAACCACGCTCCGATCGTCTCCGGGCTGAAACTGCGCACTCCGGACGCGGGCTGCGGCACCCTGGACGATCCGACGCCGGCCCTCGAGGCGCTGCAGTTCCAGGCGACGGTCACCGACGCGGACCCGAACGACTACGCCCGCATCTGGTTCGCGTATTGGCCGGCGGACCGCCCGGACCTGCGCAAGGAGACCAACAGCCTGTCACCGGACCTGACCGGGATCGCCGACGGCACCGTGATGGCCTGGACCGCCCAGGGGCGTGACTACGACGACGCCGGGCCGTGGGGCGACACCTGCTACTTCGTGCTCGACTCGGTCGCGCCGGCCACCCGGCCGGTCGTCTCCTCGGAGAAGTACCCGACCAGCACCTACCCGGGGACCGGCGGGCCGGGCGTGCCCGGTGTCTTCGTCCTGGACGCCGTCGGGGACGTCGACACGGTCGCCTTCGACTGGTACACCGAGTCGGCGATCACCCGGACCCGTCCCGAGCACCCCGGTGGCCGGGCCGAGATCACCGTGACCCCGCGGCTCTGGGGCACGAACCGGGTCCGGGTCGCCGCGGTGGACACCGCCGGCAACCGCGGCCCCTGGGTCGAGTACCGCTACGAGGTCCGCAACACCGCCCCGTCGTCCACCTTCGAGCTCAACGGTGTCGGCCTGACCAGCCACATCACGCTCTACTCGCAGGCCGCCGAGGTCACCGGATTCGGGTACGCCGTCGACGGCGGCCCGGAGACCCGGGTGCCCGCGGTCGACAAGCAGGGCCGGGGCGACCTGGTGTTCACCAGCGTCGGCACCAAGAACGTGCTGGAGCGCGCCTTCGCCGGCGACGAGGTCATCGGCACGCACACCTCCCAGGTGTCGGTCACCGACGCCCCGGTCGTCACCTCCGCCGAGTTCACCTGGTCCGGGACCCCGATCGCCGGGCAGCCGGGCTCGTTCACGTTCGCGCCGCGGACCACCGGCGTCACGTCGTACCGCTACGACCTCGGCGAGGGCGGCAGCGGGACGGTCGATGCCGGACCGGACGGCGCCGCGACGGTGTCGTGGACGCCGCAGGCCGGCGGCTACTTCACCATCACCGTCACCTCGGTCGACGCGGACGGCAACCGGTCCCAGCCGGCCCAGTCCTCGTTTCGGGTGATCGACCCGCACCCGACCGTCTCCGCGTACGACCACGACAGCCAGGTCGGCAGGCCGATCACCGTCAACGCCTGGTCCGACCTGCCGAACGCCACCGGGATCGTCTACCGCTTCGACGACGGGCCGACGCAGACGTACGACAGCAGCCACGCCGACTTCGACGTGGTGCCCACCCGCCCCGGCGACCTCACCCTGGTCGTGTGGGCCCGGCTGTCCGACGGTTCGCTGTCGCCGTCGACCACGATCGTCCTGCACGTCGACTCGGCGCCGACGGTGACGGCGAAGGGCCCGTTCACCGAGGACGCGGTCGCGCTGCGGCCGGTGACGTTCACCGTCACCGCGGTGCAGCCCGGCGCGGCCACCTTCCGCTACACGGTCGGCAGCCGTTACGACGGCGAGGAGCATCCGGAGCAGACCGTCCCGGTCGGGGCGGACGGCACCGCCACCATCACCTACGACGTGCCCGCCGGCTGGGGCGACGTCACCCTGACGGTCGCCAGCCTGACCGCCGGCGGTGAGGTCTCCGACACCGACGAGTTCTCCGTCGTCGTCCGCAACGCCGACGCGGTGCTCAGCACCAACCCGTGGCCGGACGCCGGTGGTGTCGGGGTCACCGGACAGTTCGGGTTCTCCGTCTACGACCTCGGCGAGTACACCACGTCGTTCGTCTGGCACGTCAACGACGGCCCGGTCCAGGAGACCGCTTTCGATCCGTGGGCCTGGGAGACGCTCGCCTCCTACACCCCGGACCACGCCGGCGCGAACACCCTGTACCTGCAGCGCCGGTTCACCGACGGTTCACTCTCCCCGGTCACCGAGGTCCCGTTCGAGGTCGGCACGGAGGTCGCGGCCGTTTAGGCGTACCCCCCGAGAAAGGGTGACCGGCGCAGTGAGCCGGTCACCCTTTCGCATCCGCGGGTGCGCTGTGACGGTCGCGGACTGTGCCGGCGACATCACGAGCGCGATCAGTCCAGGCAGAACTCGTTGCCCTCGACGTCCTGCATGTTCTGGCAGGACTCGTTCTCCTCGTCGGCCAGCAGCAGCTGTCCGCGGGTGGCGCCGAGGGCGACCAGCCGTGCGCTCTCGGCTTCAAGGGCGGCGAGGCGTTCGGCGCCGACCAGGCCGGTGCCGACCCGCACGTCCAGGTGCACCCGGTTCTTGACGACCTTGCCTTCGGGTACGCGCTGGAAGTAGAGCCGCGGCCCCACACCGGCCGGGTCCTGCGCCACAAAACCGGCACCCTGGCGTTCGGCCGGCAGCGTGCTCTCGTAGGCCGCCCAGTCGGCGAAGCCCTCCGGGGGCGGTGGCACCACGTAGCCCAGCACCTCGCACCAGAACCGGGCGACCCGTTCCGGCTCCTTGCAGTCGAACGTGATCTGCACCTTCTTGATCGTCCCCATCGGTCCACCTTAGACGGGGTCGGTGAGGTAGCGCTGGACGGTCGGGCCGAGCCACCGGACGGCCTCGTCGCGGCTCAGCTCGGCCACCGGCGGCAGTTTCAGCACGTAGCGGCAGAGCGCGAACCCGAGCATCTGCGTCGCCACCAGTCCGGCGCGGGTGGCCGCCGAGTCCGGGTCCGGGGCGGCCCGGGCCACGACCGGGCCCAGCTGGGTGGCGAAGATGGTGCGCATCCGTTCGGCGGCGACCTCCTTGGTGACGGCCGCGCGCATCAGGGCCAGCAGGGTCTCGTCGCCTTCCCAGCGTTGCAGGAAGTGCGCGACCAGTTCGGCGCCGAGTGTCTCGACGGGCACGCCGGTCATCGACGGGATCCGCAGCTCGAACTCGGCGGCCGCCGCGAACAGCCCCTCCTTGCTGCCGTAGTAGCGCATCACCATCGACGGGTCGATTCTCGCCTCGGCGGCGATGGCGCGGATGGTGGCGCGCTCGAACCCGTCGGCGGCGAATCGTTCGCGGGCGGCGACCAGGATCGCGGCCCGGGTGGCGTCGGAACGGCGTGGCGGCATGATCGGCAGCGTAATGCCAACAAGCGTTTGCCAACAAGCGTTGACACCCCGTAGGGCGGCGCCTAGCGTTGCCAACAAGCGTTGGCACAAGGCACCACCGAAGGGAGCGCACCATGCACAGCACTGTCGCGATCGTCGGCGCCGGACCCACCGGACTCCTGCTCGCCGGCGACCTGGCCCACGCCGGCATCCCGGTCACCGTCTACGAACGGCGGACCACCACCTCCAACCTGACCAGGGCATTCGGCGTGCACGCCCGCACCCTCGAGATGCTCGACGCCCGCGGCCTGGCCGACGACCTCGCCGCCGGCGGCAAACCTGTCGACCGGCTGCGCCTGTTCGACCACATCGAGATCGACCTGTCCACGCTGCCGTCCCGCTTCCCCTACCTGCTGATCACCCCGCAGTACCGGGTGGAGCAGGCCCTCGAGGACCGCGCCGTCACGGCCGGCGCGCAGATCGTGCGCGGCGCCGCCCTGACCGGGATCGATCAGGAGACGCTGCGCTTCGAGGACGGCACGACCGCCACCGCCGACTACATCGTGGGCACCGACGGCGCGCACAGCACCGTGCGGACGAGCCTCGGCCTGCCCTTCCCCGGCGAGACCGTGCTCAGCTCGATCATGCTGGCCGACGTGCGCCTGACCAGCCCGCCGCGGGACACCGTCGCCGTCGACAGCACCGGCGACGCCTTCGCGATGATCGCCCCGTTCGGCGACGGCTGGCACCGGATCTTCGCCTGGAACCGGGACAACGACGTCGACGACAGCGCCCCGGTGACCCTCAACGAGGTCCGCGACGTCACCCGCCGCGTCCACGGGACCGATTTCGGTCTCACCGAGGCGCGCTGGCTCTCCCGGTTCCGCAGCGACGAACGGCAGGTCCCGCAGTACCGCGCCGGACGGGTCTTCCTGGCCGGCGACGCCGCCCACGTGCACTCACCGGCCGGCGGGCAGGGCATGAACACCGGACTCCAGGACGCGGCGAACCTCTCCTGGAAACTCGCGGCCGCGATCCGGGGGTGGGCCCCGGGCGGCCTGCTCGACTCGTACCAGAATGAGCGTTCTCCGGTGGGAAAGATGGTGCTGCGCAGCAGCGGCCTGCTCGTCAGGATGGCCATGCTCCGCGGCGCACCCACCCGCTGGGCGCGCAACACGGCCGGATCCGCCCTGCTCACGCTGCCGGCGGTGGCCCGTCGCGCCGCCGGGACGATCTCCGGGATCGGCATCGGGTATCCCGGGGCCCCGCGCGCCGAGGACCGTCCCCTGCAGCGGGACGGACGCCTCTACGAGGCACTTCGCGACGGCCGGCACGTGCTTGTCACGGCCACACCCATGAGGGGGTACGCCGACCGCCTGCACGTGGTCGCGCCGGAGGAGGTCACCGGCGAAGCAACCCTGGTACGGCCGGACGGCTACGTGGCCTGGCGCGGCCCGGCCGGCGACGCGGGAGCCGCCCTGCCCACCTTCCTCGGCGCCGATGAGGCGCGTCACAGCTGAGCGCGCGGCGCTGATCAGGACGACCCCGGCTCATCCGGTCGGAGGACGTGCGACACGGGCCGGTGATCTTACGGTTGCATCCCCCACCAAATCGGGTGCTATCCGCCCGTAACCGACCGGAGCGTCGATGCGTTTTCCCCTCCCCGCCCGCGCCCGCACCACCGCGGCCGTGCTCGCCGTAGGGCTCCCCGCCACCCTGGTGGCCTTCGGTGCACCGGCACAGGCCGCCGCGTCCGCCGACGTCCCGGCCTACACGCTGAGCTCGACGATCAGCCCCGCGCCGCTGACCGCCGCGGACTGCGGGCCGGACTGCGTGGTCGCCCCGGCGCCCCGCGGTGGAACGCTCGACGACTACGCCGCGCTCAACCAGGTCGTCGCCGCCGCGGCCGCGAAGACCGTCCCGGCGGTAGTGGCCGCGGACGGCACCGTGACCACGCCCGCGAAGACCGCGACGATCCTGCTGCAGGCCGGCACGTACCGTCTCACCAAGGGGCTGCGCCTGCCCCCGAACGTGAACCTGCGCGGCGCCGGGATCGCGGCCACCGTCCTGCTCGCCGACCCCACGGTGAACTGGAAGAACTTCTCCTACAGCTTCCTGGTACGCCCGACCGACGACAAGTCGGCCGGCAGCAGCAACCTGGTGTCCGACCTGACCGTCAACGGCAACTGCCGCACCGGCGCGGGCGCCTTCGACGACGCCACCCTGCCCGGCAGCCCCGGCGAACTGTGCGACTTCCGCACCACCGTCGGCGCCAGCACCAACACCGCCGGTGGCATCTCGGTCGGTGACCGCTGGACCGTCCGGCAGGTGCGCTTCACCAACCTCGAGTACTTCAAGCTGTGGATCAACTACGCGAGCGGGGCGCGGATCGTCGACAACCGGTTCGACAACCGGGGCGGCGGCGAATCCGGCGACGAGGACAACATCGGTGGCGGCGGCCGCAACGACGGCACGATCATCGAGAACAACCAGTTCGACGCGACGATCAACGGCAACAGCTTCGACTTCACCAACGCCATCCGTACGGTCGTGCGCAACAACATCGTGCACACCACCCCGGAGGTCGCGGCGGCCCGCGGCCACAAGGAGTACGGCAACATGTACTTCGAGGGGGTCGTCGGGGCGACCGTCACCGGCAACACCCTCGAGGGCGCGCACATCGTCCTGAAGTCGAACTCCGGCTACGCCCACACCGGCAACAACAAGGACGTCACCAACCCGCGGGACATCCTGGTGGCGAACAACGTCATCCGCGACTCGGCGACCGTCGGCGTGGCCGTGGCGTACGACGACTACACCGACGCCGACGGCACCACCGGCACCCTCGGTGGCTGGAACGACTTCAGCACCGCCGACGACGACCATGTGGTACGCGCCGGCGGCAACAACACCGTCCGCGACAACGTGATCGAACGGTCCCGTGAGACCGGCGTGATCGTCTACGGCCAGAACGCGGCCAAGAACGCCGCCGACACGATCACCGGGAACCGGATCGTGAACGCCGGATTCGGCGGGTCGACGTCCTACAGCACCGGCGCCGGATACTTCGACACCGCCGGCGTCGGCGTCTCGGTCGGCAGCAAGGACGTCGTCACCGGCAACACGATCGTCGACGACCAGGCCAACCCGACCACCTGGTACGGCGTGCAGATCGGCGCCCGCAAGGGATCGTCGAAGGCCACGTACACCTCGGTCGGCAACAACACGACGAGCGGCCTGATCGGCTCGGCGCTGCGGACCGCCGCCAACGCCCCCGAGGCGCCCGGCAACCTGACCGCCACTGCGGACAGCGTCTCCTGGGACGAGTCGTACGCCACCGGCAACCCGATCGCCGGCTACAAGGTGTACCGGGACGGCCTGCCGGTCGCGACCCTGCCGACCGGCACCGCCACCATCCCCGGCAACCTGCTCGACACCGACGCCGCCGGCCTGGAGAACGCGAGCGCGGGCACGGCCGGCTGGACCGCCGGCGGCTCCGGCACCCGGGTCGCGCGCAGCACCGCCGCGGGCGCCGTGGGATCCGCGTCCCTGCAGCTGACGTCGGCCACCGCCGGCCAGATCAGCACCTACAGCAAGAAGGTGACGCCGACCGTCGGCGCCACGTACACCTCGGTCGCCAGTTTCCAGGCGACCGGCACCGCCCGCCGGGTCCGCGCCGGCATCGCCTTCACCGACGCGAACGGCAAGGTCACCCGCCTGGCCAGCTCCAACGCGTCCACGGTGGACGCCACCACGGGCTGGATGACCAGCGCGTACACGGCGGTCGCCCCGGCCGGTGCGGTCTCCGCACAGGCGTTCCTCATGGTCGAGAACACCGTCGTCGGCGAGTCGCACCTGCTGGACCGGCTCGGCCTGGTCGAGGGCACCGCCACCGAGGGCCTGACCGGCCTGTCATCCGGCACGTACCAGGTGGTCGCCTACCGCACCGACTCGTCGGAGAACTCCGGCGCCACCACCGTCACCATCCCCTGACCCGGTTCCGATGCACCCGTTCGCCCGGCGGTCTCCTCCGCCGGGCGTTCGGCACACAGCGTCACGTTCACCGATGCCCGACGTCACCGTTCCTTTCGAGGATCTTTGCTGTTCGGGCGCGTGGTGCGGCATCTGCCACGAGTCCGTTCCGGGATTGATGGGACGGGTGACGGTCCGTCATCGTTTCCCGCATGGCGTGCCCGTTCCTCTTCGACCTCGCGGTCACCGCTGAGAACTACGGCCAGATGACCGGCGTACTGGCGGGTTTCGCGTTCACGGCCCTCGTCCTGCTGCTGGCACCGACGAAGACCGTCGAGCGGGCCCCGCTGGCACTGATCGGCTCGTTCATCGCGCTGGTCCTGGCCACCCTCACCTACTCACTGATCGCCGGCGACACCGCGGAGCTCGCCCGCCCGCGCGCCGCGACCCTCGAACTGGTCGGTGGGCTGATCTTCGGCCTGGCCGTGATCTCGCTGCTGCAGGGGTTGCACCTGGTCATGCGCGGCTCCGGCGTCGATGCCTCCACCGTCCGCGTCACCCGGTTCAACGCGGTGGTCGTCTTCCCCGGCCTCGTGGTGTTCTTCATCGTCCAGGCCGGCGCCGACACCGTCGCGCTGCGCGCCGCCGCGGCGGGACGGCCCTGCATCCCGGAGGTGCCGGGGATCGGCGTGGGCCTGACCGTGCTCTCCGTGGCGATCCTGTCCCTGTCCCTCCTCCGCCCCGCCCAGCGGATGTTGGCACGGCATGCCTCGCCGGCCGCCTCGGCCGCCCCGATCCTGGTGATCGTGGCGTCGGTGGCCGGCGCGGCGGCGGCCGGCGAGTTCTGCACCCACGCGCCGGACTTCCTGATGTCCCCGCGCGCCCTCGACCTGTATCTCGTCGGCGTGACCGTGCTGGTCACCACCGTGGGCCTGATGTTCTCGGCGGCCGGGACGACGAGCCCGAAGCCCTCGCCCCCGCAGCCGGCCGGCCCACGCCGGATCGTGCCCTACACCTTCGCCCACGAGGTCACCCAGGAATTCCCGCTGAACACCGTCCCGCGCCAGGACTGGGGCGTCCGGTTCCGCAGGGTCTGATCCTCAGAACGGGAGGGGGACGGTGCCGGTGGCGCGCCAGACGGTGCCGCGGCGCTCGTGGGCGAAGAGCTGCTCGACGGCGTGCGCCACCCGCGGCCCGAGGAAACGGTCCACCAGGTGCAGGCCGACATCCAGGCCCGACGTGACCGCACCCCCGGAGATCAGGTCACCGTCGTCGACGACCCGGGCGTTGATCGGGTACGCCCCGGAGGCCCCCAACCCGTCGAGCCCGAGGTGGTGCGTGGTCACGTGGCGGCCCGCCAGCAGTCCGCCCATGGCGAGGATCATCGAGCCGCCGCAGACCGTCGCCACCGTCGTCTCCGGGCGATCCATCGCGGCCTTGAGCAGCGGCGTCAGTCCCCCGGCTGCGGCCTGGGCCAGGAGCGGCGGGATCGCGTCCAGCGGTCCGGACGCGCCGGGCACCACGATCAGGTCGGCCACCGCCGGGTCGAGGGCGGCCGTGGCGCGCAGTGTCAGTCCCCCGGTTCCGCTGGTCACGTCGCGGGGGCCTTCGGCGGAGACGAGCTCCACGGTCAGCTGTCCGCCGCCGGCGGCGCCTCCGCTGTGCAGCACTTCGAAGGGTGCGACGACGTCGAGCGGGTCGAAGCCGTCGAAAAGTACGATCTGAGCAAGCATGCCGATCACGCTAGGTGCGGCGCCCGTTCGCCCACAGTGGCAGGAATGCCGCCTTCCGACGGAATCCGGCCAGCCGTCAACCCGCGTACATCACCGGAACGCCCGCACGCTCGAAGATCGCGGCCTTCGTGGCCGCGTTGTGCTCACGGACCGCGCTGCCGATGAAGAACAGATCGACCACCCAGATGACCCCGGCGCCACCGACCGTGACGAGCAGGGCCGCGCCGAAGCCGTTGTGGTGCAGGTAGAACCGGTGGCCACCGAGGAATCCGCAGGTCGCCCAGAGCACGTAGGCGAAGATGACCGACTTCTTGACGTCGTCGTAGGCCGACTGCGCCTGCATCTGCAACAGGATGTGATCGGTGAGGTCGGCGAGATCAGCGAGGCTGGTGGTGCCGTGGCTGTGGCTGTGGCTGTGGCTGTCACGGGTGTCGGTGATGGTGTCGGTCATCGCTGCGGAGCCCTCTTCAACTTCGGTGTGACCTACGCCTCATCGGGTCCCCGCCTGACCGGTTGAGGGGTTGCCTCCGATCAGCGCGGTGCCGAGCCGCTCCAGCGCGGCCCGGAATTCGTCGGCCGGCAGATGACCAAAACCGACCCGGAAAACGCGGTCCGACTCGCCGAACCATGACCCGCGGCCCACCCGGACCTCGAGGTCGGCGAGCCGCGCGTAGAAGCCGTCGACGTCGACGCCGGCCGGCACTCGCAGGCAACACAGCGCGCCAGCGTCCGGGACGACCATCTCCACGCCGTGGTCCGCGGACCACTTCCGCAGCGTCGCCAGCTGCTCGGCGAGGTACGCACCGCGGGACGCCAGGATCGCGGACTGGCGGGCGAGCACCCGGGCCGCCAGGAACTCGTCGACGTTCGCACCGGCGATCGCGGACTGGAACTTCGCCTCACGCAGCCGCTCGTACAGATCAGGATCGGTCACGGTCAGCCAGCCGACGCGCAGGCCGGGCGCGCCGTGCGCCTTCGAGACGGAACCGCACGTCACCACGTGCGGTGACAGCGCGGCCGCGGAGGGCGGGACGGGGCTTTCCGCGTACCCCGAGAATCTGTATGTCTCATCGACCAGGACCACCGCCTGGGGTGAACGTTCCCGCACCGCGGAAAGCATGTCCCGCAGTTCCGCCGCCCGCAGCAGCACCCCGGAGGGATTCTGCGGAGAAGCCAGGGACACCAATTTTGTACGCGCTGAGAGCAGTCCCGCAATCGCCGCGACGGGCAGCCGGTAGCCGTCGTCGAACGAGGCCCGCGCCACGTCGATCGTGGCACCCAGCGCTTCCGGAACAGTCCGCGCCGGCGGAAAACAGGGGCTGACCAGAACGGCCTGCTCCCCCGGTTCGACCGTTGCCTGGGCGACCAGGAACATCGCGTCGATGGCGCCCGCCGTGACCAGAACCTGATCGGCACGAACACCGGTCGCCGCGGCGATGAGCTCCCGCAGTTCCGGATCGCCGCGACTGGTCCCGTAACCGAGCGTCAGCCCGGCAAGCTCCTCCCCGGAGGCGAGGTCACCGACGGTGAGTGGTGGGCTGGTGCTCTCCGCCAGGTCGTAGCGGACATGCGCGTCGATCAGCGCGGTCATCGGGCTGGCCGGAAATGTGGTCATGCCTCATCGTGACGGCCACCTGCCCCGTCGAACACGGCCAATTCCGAGGCTGCGGCAGGTCTGACAATCCGGCGCTCTGCCTCGTGAGACCGTCCCGCTGATCGGGCCTGCGTATCGACCGGGCGGTCGGGGGACGGCTCGTGCCTGATATCGCGTACGCACGGACGTGCTGACGGCAACCGGGTCGCAACTGAACATGGCTACCGTTGCCGGATGTTCGTGTTCGGGGATCAGTACCGGTCGGCCGGGGCTCTGGTGGTGACGGCCGTGGTGTTCGCCGTGGTCGCGGCCGCAGCCGGCTTCCGGTGGCAGCACCGTCCTGTGCCGGAGGTGGTGTGGGCCGACGACCGGGCGCCCGCGGTGGCGATGCCGCAGTTCCGGGACGACTGCACCGGCCCGACGGCCGGCATCTTCTTGACCGCGGAGAGGCCGAAGGCGTGCCGGCAGGCGATCGCCCGGGACCCGTATCGCGGCAGGCTCACCACGAGCCACGCGGTCTGAACGGCTCGGCCGTCACCAGTTCATCCAGCCGTCCAGGCTCGGCTTGCGCAGGTGGGGCGGCTCGTCGTAATCGATCGCGGTCAGCCACTGCGCGCCCGGCATCACCCGGTGACCGAGACGGATCAGGTCGCGGACGACCGTCGGCATGTGCAGTGCGCCGAAGACGACCGCCACCTCCATGTCCTCGGCGGCGAACTCGCCGTCGATCTCGTGCAGCACGCCGAGCAGCAGTTCCTCGCGTTCGATGTCGGTCGCGTCGCGTTCCACCTCGGTGCTGTCGTAGAGGTCGAGGTTCTGCCGGTTGCCGAACCAGTCGCCGTCGCCGGTGAGCGCCATCTCCAGCGCGAGAAACGGCTTGCGGATCCGCACGAGCAGCCGCTCCTCGCGGGAGATCCGGCGTTCCGGATCGGGCGGCGGGGCGAGGTACTCGTCGGGAAAGATGATCGGCACCCCGAGCGCCCCGTAGTCGATGTCCTGCGGCACCAGGTCCCGGCTGGCCCGCTGCCGGGCCAGCCGCATCGCGTCGGCGTACAGCATCCCGGTGGAACTGGGGCCGTCCGCGATCTCCGCGATGACCGCCTGGCAGGAGCGCAGCCGCTGCCAGATCGCCCAGAAGTAGTCGGCGTGCCCCATGTGGATGGTCGGAATGATCACCCACCGCAGTCCCCCGCCGGGCCGCTGGAACACGGTGACCGACGTCCGGAACCCGACGACGCTCATCTCGGTCAGCTGCATGCCGCCAGCGTAGAAACCCGCTCCCAGGCCCGCGTCCGGGCGTCACTACTGTGGCCGGATGTTCGTGTTCGGGGATCAGCCCCGGTCCGCCGGGTTCGTCACGGTGGCCGCGGTGGTGCTGGCGGTCGGTGCGGCCGCGGCCGGCTTCTGGTGGCAGCACCGGCCCGCGCCGGCGACGACCGCCACCGGCGACCGGGCGGCGCCGGTGGAGATGCCGCAGCTCAGAGCCGGGTGTGATCCGAGCAGCAACGGCATGTACGCCTTCGTCGGCGACGCCGGCCCGGACGCGGTCAACGTGCGGATCCTGATGGCGAAGGCGCAGCACTGCCAACCACTGCTGGAACAGGACCCGCACCGCAGCAGGCCTGCCGTCACGCCGGAGGCCACCCGCGAGGCCGATGACATCGTCGCCGGCGTACACCTGGCAATGTGCCCTGACCCGGCGTCCTGCGCCGCGGCGCGTCCGCAGTCCCCCGGCGGCACCACCTTCGGCATCGTCCGGGCAGCGCTGATCGAGGCCGGCTATCCGGAGGCCGAGGTGCGGGAGGCCAGGTATCCGGGCGAGTCCGAGGGCAGCGGCATCGTCTACGGCGTCCACCTGCGCGCCCAGGCGGCCTGTCTGGTGTCGTTCGCCGTGCCGGGCCAGGGCGCCGCCCCGATGCAACCGGTCGGTGTGCTCGACGACGGCCGCTGCCTGCAGAGCGGCTGATCTCTCCACCACCTGTCGGCGTCATGTTGGGAGACCGTGTGAACATGTCGTACTGGAACACCGTCGGCGCGGCGAAGACCTTCACCCATCCCCTGCACCGGGAGTGGCTGGCGGACGTCGACCGGTCGGCGCGGGTGCTCGACTACGGGTGCGGGTACGGCCGGACCATGGCGGAGCTGAGCGATCTCGGCTTCAGCCGGGTCGTCGGTGCGGACATCTCCTCGGCGCTGCTCGACCGGGGCCGCCACGACCGGCCGGACCTGCGTTTCGACCTGATCGCGTCGCCGCCGGCCGTGGACCGTCCGGCGGCGAGCTTCGACATGATTCTGCTGTTCGCCGTGCTCACCTGCGTCCCCGGCGACGAGGACCAGCGCGCGCTGGTCGCCGAGGTGCGGCGGCTCCTGGCGCCCGGCGGCCTGCTCTACGTCAGCGATCTCACGCTGCAGACGGACGAGCGGAGCCTTCTGCGGTACGCGCGTTCACCCGGCCCGCACGGGGTGTTCACCACCGGTGACGGCGCGGTCTGCCGTCATCACGAGGCCGGGCATCTGCGGCAGCTTCTCGCCGATTTTCACCTGATCGACCAGCGCCGGATCAGGGTGCCGACGATGAACGGTCACCAGGCCGAGGGGATCCAGGTGCTGGCGCGGGCGTAGCACCCTGTTCGGCGAGTTCGGCCAGCAGCGCGTGTACCCGATCGGGAGTCAGGTCTTCGCCCTGTTCCTCCCGTACCGCACTCAGGAACGCGAACTGTTCCGGGCTGAGGAGCATCATGCGGTCGACGTCCTCCGGTTCGTCCTCCAGGTCGGCCTCGATCTGGACGATCGCCGACCAGGACTGGGCCTCGCCGAACTGGAAGGCCGCGATCACCTCGGCCTCGCGCAGCAGCCCCGGGTCCTCGGTGCCGAGGTAGAAGGCACCGTCGGAGCGGGCGGTGTTCTCGTCGCGGCAGAAGACGCTCAGGTGGTCGCGGAGTTCGGCGGGCAGCACCGCGAGTTTCCGCTGCCACTGCGGCTCGACGCCGCGGACCGGCCCGGGTTCGAAGATCTCGCCGTGGGCGAGCATGGTGCCGGTGGCGGCGCGCATCGCGTCGAGCAGGGTGCCGTCGGTGTGCACCCGAAAATCGATCTCCGGGTACGCGCGGCGCAGCTTCCGCGGTTTCCAGTCACGGTCCACCAGGAGGCGGCCGAGTTCGACGCCGGACAGTCCGACGGCGAGTTCCGGCAGGTCGAGGGCGAGGGCCTCCTCGGGATCGCCGCTGCGGAACCACGACAGGCCGAGGTCGAGGCTCCAGTGCGGCGCGATCGGATCCCAGCTCCGGAACAGTTCGCCCAGGACCGAGATGCTCGGGTACGGCGGATGCACGATCTCGCCCCGGGTAAGTACCCCGGCGTCGAACGACCGCGCGAACAGTTCGCCGGACAGGTCGGAACACGAGTAGTACAACGCGTACGTCGCATCCCGGTCGAAATCGCCAAGCGGGCGTCCCAGGAGAATCGCGAACCCGGCTTCGTCGTTCATCACGCCGACAGACGATAGACAGCGTCGAGGCCCGGAAGAGACCGATTGGCGACGACTTCTGTCCTGACCCGGACGACCTATAGCGCTCACAGCCGGGGATGCGGGAGCATCGCCGCGTGCTTGCGACGATTGCGCTCATCGATGGCATGGCCGGGGAACTGACGTCGCTCTACTCCTGGCTTCAGCGTGACGACGACCTGCGTGGCCGGGTCCGGACGGTCCCTACCGCGGCACAGCCGGGTGAGATGGGTGGTGTCACCGAGATGGTGTCCGTGGCGCTCGGCAGCGGTGGCGCGGTCGCCGCGTTCGGCGGCGCTCTCACCTCCTGGTTGTCCGCACGCCGCACCACCGTGATCGTGGAGATCGCCGACGGCGAGCGGACCCGGCGTGTCGAGATCGACGCGACGAACGCCAGTGCGGCCGAGCGGCTGTTGTCACGAGCGGTCGAGTCGATGGGCGAACAGCGGTGACCGCCCGGCTGCCGGAACCGGGCCGGTCCCGGGCGCTGGTGATCGGGACGTCGCAGTTCATCAGCGACGCGATCAGTGACCTGCCGTCGGTGGGTGGAAACGTCGCCGCGGTGGCGCAGGCCCTGGCCGGGGTGATCGGTCCCGGACGGTGTCGGCAACTCGTTGATCCGCGTACTCCGGGCGAGGTCGGCCAGGCCCTCGACGAGGCCGTCGAGGGTGCCGAGGACACGGTGATCGTCTACTACGCCGGGCACGGATTCCTGACTCCCCGCGGGGTCCTCCATCTCGCCGTCGCCACCACCGATCCGGCTCGGGTCGCGTACACCGCGGTACCCGTCGACTGGCTGCGGCAGGCACTGGCCGAGGCTCCGGCGAAGAACCGGATCCTGATTCTCGACTGCTGCTTCTCCGGGCATGCCACGGCGGCCATGTCCGTCGCCCAGTCCGCAGTCACCGCCGCCCTCGACATCAGTGGCACCTACACCCTCGCCTCGGCGCCCGCGTACTCGACCGCCGTCGCACCGCCCGGTGAGCGCTTCACCGCCTTCACCGGGGAGCTGCTGAGGATCCTCCGGGAGGGCATTCCCGGCGCAGGTGGCCTGCTCTCACTCCATGACATCTACACCGCGCTCGTCCGCGGGCTGCACGCCCGCGGCATGCC
Organism: Actinoplanes rectilineatus; assembly: GCF_000962825.1. Lineage (GTDB taxonomy): Bacteria > Actinomycetota > Actinomycetes > Mycobacteriales > Micromonosporaceae > Actinoplanes > Actinoplanes rectilineatus. The sequence goes on along the minus strand of NZ_JZKF01000029.1, from coordinate 14,388 downwards.
CCGGCCGCAACAGAAGGGCACCGGCCTCGCCGATCTCCTGGCGCTTGGGCGCAACAACGTCGGCCGCAGCGACTCGGCTCCGACACTCGTCGAAGCTGTCGCGCCGAGCGAGGCGGAACCGGTGGACCGCGCCGCCCTGGAGAGGAATTTCCACCGGGCTCTGGTGCAGGGATATCAGGACATGAAACGCCAGATCAACTACAACGCCACCATCTATATCCAGATGATTTCCCGGCTCGGCGGACTCGGTGCGGCACGGCAGCTTCTGCACACGTCGTCGGTCTCCAGCGGCTTCACCACTCTCTGGGAGAAGAAACGCCTCGACCTCGCCGTCGAGGCGTTCGTCCTCCGTGAGCCGTGGAACACTTTGTTCACCGACGATGAGGTGCGCATCGCTCGCGAGCGGCTCGCCGAATACGGCTACCACCCCGACTGAGCTGTGCTCACGCCCGTAGACAGTAGAGGGCGTCGGGGGTCTTGGAAGAGAAGATCCTTCCGGTGTACGCGACGCCGGCCACGAATTCGTCAGCGGCGCATTGGCCTTTGTAATTGCCGGACGCGAAGTCGCCGCCCGGGTTGCCGGACGGACGGTTGTCGCCGCGGTCGAACCACACGGTGCGGCCGCTGCTGTTCGGGAGTCCGAGGGCGCCGCAGATCACGCTGGACATCGCCGCGCCGCGGACCGCGTATCCGATGACCGCCGATCCGGTGGGGCACTGCAGTTTCGTGTAGCCGGACGCCCAGTCGGTGGTGACGTTCTGCTCGCCGGTGACCACCTGTGTTCCGGTGAAGGCTCCGGCCGGGCCGTAACAGAGGCCACGGTTGCCGGTGTGGCCCATTCCGGCGAGGCGCTGGCCGTCCGGGCAGGCGGCCTTACGTGCCCCGGAATCCCAGTCGCCTTGATTCCGCAGACGGGACGACGCCACGAAGTCGCCGTTGTCGGGGCTCAGCATCGACCAGGTCGGGGTGCTTTGCACGTACCCCGTGAAGCCTGTGGCCGTGAGCAGGCGCGCCCAGATCTCGGACCGCCAGTCCTGGGCGATCGTCCGTGTTCCGGCACGGTCCCAGAACAGCAGCGCCCAGCCGTTGGCGGCGCGTTGTTCCGACCAGCCGACCACCGGCCAGTAGGCGAAGTCCGCGTCGTGGCGGATCAGTTCGGCGACGAAGTTCGCGAACCAGGTCCGCTGCAGCGATCCGGCTGCCGCGTTGCCGTCCACGCCGAATTCGCTGATCCACACCGGGGCGGTGAAATGCTGGCCGGTTTCGGCGGAGACGAAGAACGCGTCGCGGTAGAGCACGTCCGCCAGTTCCGCCGGGCTCAGGTCCCGGTAGCGCGGGTCGGTGGTCTCGCCCACGCCGGAGGCGCCGCTGTGGTTCGGTCCGGTGTAGTCGTAGAAGTGCGCCGAGTACACCAGCTTTCCTGAGGTCACGAGTGTGTGGGACAGGGTGCGGACCGGTTTCAGGGTGGGGCGTTCGTGGGCGAATCCGTCGACCGGGATGCCGGTCCAGTTGATGCCCTCGACGATGATGAGCAGGTTCGGGTTGGCTTCGCGCAGAATGCGGTCGGCGGCGCGCTGGGACGCGGTGAACCAGTCGTGGTCGTTTCCCCAGCCCCAGTTCGGGTCGTCGAGGACAGTGCGGCGTACCTCGTTGTAGAGGTCGGCGCCGACGACCCGGGAATCGCCGGCGTAGCGGCGGGCCATCGTCACCCAGGTGTCCTCCCAGACCTGCGCGGTCTGCGAGGTGTTCCACCGTTCGTTGCCGTCGACGCCGCAGCACCAGCGGGTCGTGGTGGTGTGGTTGTTGAGGATGACGGCGAGTCCGCCGTCGGTGAGTGCGGCGACCACCCGGTCGTACACCTGCAGTGGCGTCATTCCGCGAAGCTGTGGATTGGCGGCTACGGCGGCGTCGGTGACCGGCACGGTGTCGCGCACCATCTCGCTGGAGAACGGCAGCCGGACGCTGTTCAGCCCGATCTCGCGGAAACTGTCGACGATCGTGGTGAGCGGTGCGCGGTCGAGTCCGAGGGGAATGCGGTTGGCGTTCTCCCCGGCGTGGTGATTGGCATCGACGGCGGTGTCGCCGGAACCGTTCCAGGTGCCGCTGGCGCCGTGCCAGTTTCCGGAGCGCAGTTTGAACCGTTCGCCGTTGGCGTCGACGATGTAACGCCCGCGGGTGCTGAGCGGACCGGTCCAGGTCTCCGCGGCCTCGGCCCGCACCGGTGGTCCGCCGACGCCGAGAATCACGGCGATCATTGCCGCCAGAACCGTTCGCGTCATCCCCACCCCTTTCAAAGGTTTCTTGACAGTATGCGGTGATGGCTTCCGTGGGAGCGCTCCCGTAACATGCATGACATTGAAAAATGTCAATCAGGAGAGGTGTTTCCCGATGCGAAGAGCCCTGCTGGCCGCGCTCGTCACGCTCGCCGCCGTCGTTCTCCTGCCGACCCGCCCAGCCGCCGCGGCCGCATTGACCGAGGTCACCGGCTTCGGCACCAACCCGACCGGCCTGCGCATGCACCTCTACGTGCCGGACAACCGGCCCGCCGACCCGGCACTGCTGGTCGCCGTGCACTACTGCACCGGCTCCGGCCCGGCGTTCTTCTCCGGCACCGAGTTCCGGTCGCTCGCCGACCAGTACGGCTTCATCGTGATCTACCCGTCCACCGTCCGGAACGGCAACTGCTACGACGTCTCCAGCCCCGGCGCGCTGACCCACGACAGCACCAGCGACCCGGCCGGCATCGTGTCGATGGTCCGCTGGGTCCAGCAGAACTACGGCACCGACGCCGGCCGCACCTTCGTCACCGGCGCCTCGTCCGGCGCCATGATGACCAACGTGCTGCTCGGTGACTATCCCGACGTGTTCGCCGCCGGGTCCGCGTTCATGGGCGTGCCGTTCGGCTGTTTCGCCGCCACCGCCGGCGACCCCACCGACCCGGCCAACCAGGCCGGTTGGAACAGCACCTGCTCGTCCGGCCAGCTGATCAAGACGCCGGCCGCGTGGGGCGACCTGGTCCGCGCCGCCTACCCCGGGTACACCGGCAAACGGCCGCGGATGCAGGTCTTCCACGGCGCGACGGACACCGTTCTGGCGTACCCCAACCTCGGTGAAGAGATCAAACAGTGGACCGACGTGCTCGGCGTCAGCCAGACACCGGTCGCCACCGACACGCCGCAGGCCGGATGGACCCGCACCCGGTACGGCACGAACACCGTGCAGGCCCCGGTCGAGGCGATCAGCGTCGCCGGGGTCGGGCACTCACTGCCCCTGACCGGCATGGCGAAGATGGCGATCTCCTTCTTCGGCCTGGACAGCGGCGGCACGACCACGCCGCCCCCGACCGGTGCCTGCACCGCGACGATCTCGCTCAATTCGTGGACCGGTGGATTCGTCGCGACGGTGAAGGTGACCGCCGGATCGTCCGCCCTCACCGGCTGGACAGTCGGCCTGACCCTGCCGTCCGGCAGCGCCGTGACCAGCACCTGGAACGCCGTCGCCACCGGCAGCACGTTCCGCAACGCCACCTACAACGGACAGGTCCCGGCCGGCGGCAGCACCGAGTTCGGCTTCCAGGGCACCGGCACCGGCCCGACGGCGACACCCACCTGCCAGGCCTCCTGACGACTGTCACGTTTCCCGGTGGCACGCCGTCCCTGTCCCGTGCACACCGCCTACTTGATCACCACCGTCATCGCCGCGGTCTTCACCGCCACCGCGGCAGTCTTCTACCTGATCGGACACGAGTACCCGAAAGCCCAGGCCGACATGAAGCGGATCCCGCGCCGCTTCGTGCCGGTCCTCGGCCTGCTGCTGGCCGCCGGCTCGCTGGGGCTGGTGGCCGGCCTCGCCGTCCCGTGGCTGGGCACCCTGGCCGCGGCCGGGCTGGTGCTGTACTTCACCGGTGCGCTGATCGCGCATCTGCGGGTCGGTTCGCGCAATCTTCTCGGCTGGTTCATCTTCTTCGTGACGGTGACCACGACGCTGGTGCTCACCGTGGCCTACCACTACGGATCGTGACGCAGATCGCGGGTGGGTGCCCTCTCAGGGCACCCCTGTCCGGCCCTTCTCCGGCCTACCGTGGTACGCGACACCTCTCGACAAGGAGACTCCATGTTCCGCAGGCTCGCCGCCCGCATCGCTTTCCGGCTGCAGGCCACCGCCGAGATCAACGAGCTGACCCGCGACCACCGGCGCGAGGCCCTCGTCGCCGCGTCGATGGTGCCCGGCCCGTCGGCCCTGCCGCTGCTGTTCCGCCGCGCCCCGCAGGTCCCGGTTCCCACCCGCGACCCACGCTTCTAGGAGCCCGCTAGACTCGGCGACTCTGTCCGGTTTCACGTTCATCGAAGTGGCTAGGTATGTCCCTCTACAGCACCCAGCGTCTGACCACACTCCGCATGATCGTGACCGGTGGCGGCACCGGTGGGCACACGTATCCCGCGCTGACCACGATCCACGAGCTGCAGGCCCGGCTCGCCGAGGTCGGCACCACCCCGCAGCTGCTGTGGGTCGGTGTCGCGACCGGGCTCGAAGCGAAGATCGCCGAACGCAACGGCATCCCGTTCAAGGCGGTCGTCACCGGCAAGCTGCGGCGCTCCGTCTCGCCCCGTGACCTGTGGCGCAACTTCGTCGACGCGTTCCGGATCCCGATCGGCATCGCCCAGGCCGCGTTCACCGTCGCCCGGACCCGTCCCGCCGTCGTGCTCAGCACCGGCGGTTTCGTCTCGGTGCCGATCGGCCTGGCCGCCGCCGCGTTCCGGGTGCCGTACCTTCTGCACGAACAGACCCTCGGCCTCGGCCTGGCGAACCGGATCCTCGCCCAGGTCGCCACCCGGGTCCTGCTCAGCCACGAGGCCTCGCTCGCCCACCTCTCCGAGCGGGTCCGCCGCCGGGCCGTCGTCACCGGCAACCCGATCCGGCCCGCGGTGCTGCAGGGTGACCCGGGCAAGGGGCTGGCCGCCTACGGCCTCGACCCGTCGGTCCCGCTGGTGCTGGTCACCGGTGGCGCGCTCGGCGCCCAGCAGATCAACCGGATGGTCTCCGAGGCGCTGCCCGGCCTGCTCCCCCACTGCCAGATCGTCCACCAGTGCGGCAGCCTCAACTACGCGGACATGCAGCAGGCCGCCGCCCAGTTGCCGCCGCACCTGGCGGCTCGTTACCGGGTCGTCGAGTTCATCCACGACGAGCTGCCCGACCTGCTGGCCGCGGCCGCCATCGTCATCGCGCGCAGCGGCGCCGGCACGGTCGCCGAGCTCACCGCCCTCGGCAAGGCGTGCATCCTGGTGCCGTACCCGCATGCGGCCGGTGACGAGCAGCGCATCACCGCCCGTCACCTCGCCGAGCAGGGCGCGGCCCGCATGCTCGACGGCGACCAGGTCAGCGCGCAGCACCTGTTCACCGAGGTCACCAGCCTGCTCGCCGACCCCCGGCAGCGCGACGCGCTGGCGCAGGCCGCCCGCAAGCACGGCCGCCCCGACGCCGCCCACCAGGTCGTCACCGAGATCCTGGCCGCCACCGCGCAGCCGAAAGGATAGGGCTCAGACCACACCGGTACGGACGGCGAAGTCCCGCAGCCCGGACATACCCCGAGCCGCTGGGGACGACAGCAGGTCGCGAGTGAGCTGCTGAGCCCACGGCCGGCAGCGGACCTCCTCCGGAGCATCCTGCTCGGCGGAACGTAAGGCCGTGAACGCCTCGTACGGACGGCCCCGGCCGTGCAACGCCAGCGCGGTGTCCTCCCAGTAGCGGGCCTGCCGCTCGGCGTCGGCGATCGATCGCGGGTCGACCCGCCGGGCGAAGTCGACCGCGGCTCCGTAATCGCCGAGCTTGCGGGCGACGCTGATCCGGTAGACGGCGACCTCAGTGCCGTTGAACGCGGCCGCCCCGCCGGCCACCGCGGCCGCCTGTCCGGCCTCGGCGAGCAGCTCCCAGGCCGCGTCCCGGTCGTCACGGACCGCTGCGGTGTAGGCGGCGACGGCGAGCATCCGGCCGTAGGCGGCCCGGGTCGCGGCGTCCCGGCGCGGAACGTCGTCCCGAAGCCGGGCCGCGGCGGCGAGCACCAGTTGCTGGGCGCTGTCACCGTGACCGGCACGCCGGAGGACCGTGGCGGCCAGCCGCCGGCTCTCCGCCATCATCAGTGGGTCGGTTCCGGTGCCGGCGGCTCGCTGTGCACGGTCCGCGGCGACGCAGGCCAGGCTGTCGTCATGCAGTTTGAGAAGCAGCTGAGCGGCGACGACATACGCCTCGGAGAGCTGGTCGGACGCTGCGGCGATCTCGCTGAGACCGGCGGCGTCCCGGCCCGCATGGGCCTGAGCAAGCAACCTCGGCAGCCGCCGGGCGAGCCGACTGTAGCGTGCGGCCCGGTAGTCACCCCGGGCGGCTGCGAGTTGCGCCGCGAGTTGGCGGCCCGGCAGCGGTTCCGCGACGACACGGCCGAAGAGCACATCCGGGATCGAGTGCCCTGCCGGAGTCGCGTCGGCAGGGGACGATCCCGGAAGGACTGCCGACACCCCGGCCACCGCAGCCCCGGCAAGGAAGTTGCGTCGTTGCACGTCGTCGCCCCCTCTGTCCACTGTCTTCGCCAGGTTAGACCTCGGGGACATCGCAGACGGGGCAGGCAGGCCGAACAATCGCAGAGGTACCCCGTAGAGGTCAGCGAGGTTGCGCAACTCGGCTTCATCACGAATGGGCCGACGCCGGTTCTCCAGCCGCGACAGCGTCGACGCCGAATAGCCGCTGGCTGCGCTGAGCTGCTCGAGCGTCAACCCGGCGGCGGCCCGGGCACTGCGCAGGATGGTGGCGTATTCGCCGGCGCGAGAAGCCTGCAGAATTGCCGGGTTCGTCGTCCAGGAGAGTGCGGTCACGGCCCGCTCCGTTCGACGCCCGGGACTCTCACCGTCGCGCGCCTCATGCGAATCACGCAAGAGACTTGCACAGAAGTCGGCATGCCTGGTTTCCCGCACCGGTCGGCTGGTCTTCTCACGTCAAGGCTCGCGACGGCGTACCCCGGCGAAGGGAATCGTGATGACCGACTTGACGACATCCAGCAGGCCAGAGGGCGGTCCTTCGGTCGCCCGCGCCGTGCTGCTGGCCGGAGGCAGTTTCGCAACCGCGATCGGCAGCATCCTCGGCGCCGCCGGAGTGTGGGGGCTGGGAGAACGCGTCGTCCTTCAGTCTCTGGTCGCGCTGTGCGTGATCACGGCGGTGACCATGACGGCCGCAGCGCGGGTTGCCGACCGGCGATCCGGCTGTGGGAGATGACAGACGGGCGGCGGGCGCCATTGCCCGCCGCCCGTGGCCCGTACCCGGCGATCTGCTTGAATGTCCGGACCATGAGAGGCCGTTACGCCAATCTCCGGCGCATCCAAGATCTTGACCCGGACGTCGACTTCGCGGACATCTATCGGCAGATGGTGCTGGTGGAGTTCCCCTTCGACATGAAGCTGGGCCTCAACCAGGGCTTCAACCGGTCGTTCTCCACCCCGTCCATCGCCCGCATCCTGGCCGGGACCGGTGAGCTCACCGAACGTACCCGCAAGAGGCGTGACGACACCGGCCTGCTGATGTACGAGATGGTCATCCACGGCCTGGACCATCCGCGCAGCCGCGAGGCGATCCGCCGGATCAACCGGATCCACCGTCCGTACCGCGACCAGCCCGCCGACGAGTACCTCTATGTGCTCGCCTGCTGCGTGGTGATCCCGCTGCGCTGGCTGGACAGGTACGCGTGGCGAGAACCGTGCTGTCACGAACGGCAGGCCACGTTCCGCTTCTACGCGGAACTCGGTCGCCTGATGCACGTGCCGGTCCCGGACACCCTGGACGAGCTGACCGGCTGGTTCGACGCCTACGACGCCGAGCACCTGGTCCCGAACCCGGAGGCCGCCGCGATCGAGCGGGCCAACGCGGGCATGCTCGGCGGGTTCGCCCGGCTGATCGTCGGCGCCACGTACGACGACCGGCTGCGGGCCGCGACCAGTGCCGCCACCCCACCGCGGCTGGTCAGGGTGGCGGTCGATCGCGGGTTGCGGGCCCGGTCCCTGCTGATCCGCCACCTCGGCACCCCGCGCACGGCCGGCCGTTTCGAGGGCGGTCTGACCGCACCGAGCTACCCGGACGGTTACGAGATCAGCGACCTGGGGCCGGCCGGCTCAGGTGAAGGACGGCACGACATGCTCGACGAACCGGACCGGTGACGCCTCGTCTCATCGCGGGGCGAGCACCGGGATGCCCCGGTAGCCGCGGGCGTCGTGGGCGGGCACGATCTGGTAGCGGTCGGCGATCGCGATGATCCGGGCAAGGTCGGCGCGGACCTGCCGGGCGTCGCTGTCGGCGAGGTAGCGCATCAGCAGGGGTCGTTCGGCGTGCTCGGTGATGCCGTCGAGTTGCCAGGTGAGGTCGCCGATGAAGGCGTACCGGCGATCGCCGGGCGCGGTGACGAAGACGATGATCGACCCGGTGGTGTGACCGGCGGCGGGGACGATCACGACGGAGCCGTCGCCGTAGACGTCGTGGCTGGCCGGGAACCCGAGATGGGCGGGGCCGTCGAACCGGTACGTCCGCAGCTCGTGCCCCGCGGCGACGTTTGCGAAGACCCGGTCGGAGGTCGCCTTGCGGGCGTAGGCGAGTTCGTCGTCGTTGATCCACACCGGTACGTCGAGCGAGTCGAGTCCGCTGACGTGGTCCCAGTGGGTGTGGGTGACCAGGACGCCGAGGAGCCGGGACCGGTCGTAGCCGTGGGCGTCGAGCTGCGCGGCCGCGGTGGGGCCGAGGGTGTGCGCGGACCGGCGGTAGAAGGGCAGCGAGGCGATGTGGGCGCCGGCGTCCCGGCCGAATCCGGCGTCGATCAGCAGGTCACCGTCCGGGTGCTCGATCAGCACGGCGGTGGCGGTGAAGTCGCGCCGGTCCCGGAAGGAGCCGCCGCGGACCGCGAGCGCGGCGGGTGTGGCGTACGTCCCGGTGGGGAGTTGCGTGATCGTCATCCCGACTTTGTTGGTCATGCCGTTCACTATTGCACAACCTGTTCAGTAGTTACCATGGCGGTTGTGAACGATCAGGCAGTGGCCGAAGACCCGAGAATCGTGCGGACCAAACGCGACGTGATCGAAGCGGTGACCGCCCTGCTGCTGGACGAGGGCTGGGACGCCGTCACGCACGCCGCGGTCGCCGCCCGGTCCGGATATGCGAAGGGCACCGTCTACGCCCACTGGCCCAGCCGGCTCGACCTGGTACGCGCGGCGATCGAACACATCTGCGACGCCGCCGACCACCCGGCGCCGACCGGGGACCTGCGCGCCGACCTGCGGACCGCACTCCTCGACTTCGCCACCGACCTCACCGAACGGCGCCTCGACCGCCTCCTCGCCGGCGTCGTCGAACGTTCCGGGCACGGCGAGGTCATGCGGTCCCTGCGGCACCGGCTCTACGAGACCGGGACGAGCGGCCTGCGCGCGATCCTCGCCGAACACCTGGATCCGGACGACATCGCCCCGGCCCTCGCCCAGCTCACCGGGGCGGTCCTGGTCCGCGTCACGTACGAGGGCGAACCCGCCACCGAGGACTTCGTCGACGACCTCATCCGGCGGGTCCTGCAGTCCTCGGAGTGACCGGCGACGCTCCGGATCACCACACGCGACGCGGCCTTCCGCCCCATCGAGGCCGGAGGAGAACTCTCACCGTGGGCCGCCTGTCGGCAATCCGATTCGCCGGGCGCCGTGCGCGGGCGGTGGCGCGGCGAGGACCAGGCGATTCTCTCGATCCCTTTCCGGGGTACGCGTAAAGCGACGTCCCCGCCCTTGCCCGCCCCTGGTACCTCTTCATTTTTCCGGATCGGCTCACGGGGGTGGCCGATCGGCGTGTCGTCCATGCCGGCCTGGTCCTCCGCGTCTGCCGACGACGCGCCAGGGGGATTGATGAGAACCGTCGCACGGATCACTCTCGCCGCCACCGCCGCGGCTTGCACCACCGCTGTACTCACCGGGCCCGCACTCGCGGCGTCCACCGTCACCACCCTTCCGTTCACCGCACCGGCCGATGTGGTCGCCACCGCCGGCCGGGTGTTCGTCAGTGGTGGCCGCACCGCCACCCAGATCGCCGTGACCGACGCCGCCGGGGTGGTGACCGGCAGCCTCGACAACCTGCCCGGACCGACCGACCTGCAGCTGAGCCTGGACCGCCGGACCCTGTTCGCCGCGCTGCCGTCCGCGAACGCGATCGTCGCGTTCGACACCGGAACGTTGCGGGAGACGGCCCGCTACACCACCGGCCCCTGCCCGGAGACCCTCGCCGTCACCGGCCGGCATCTGTGGTTCGGGTACGGCTGCGGCCAGTGGGACAGTGACCTCGGCCGGGTCGACCTGCGCGGCAGTGCGGGCACGGTGACCCTCGAGCTGGCGGGACAGAAGTTCTTCACCCCGCCGCTGCTGGCCACCGCCCGAGCGAACCCCGGCATCCTGCTCGTCAGCGACTACGGCCTCAGCCCGGCCCGGCTGTGGGCCTACACCGTCAGCACGGGCGGCGTGCTCGGCCCGGCCGGGCCCGGCTCCTACGACCCGGCCCGCGGTGACGTGTTCGACCTGGCGCTCGCGCCGGGCGGCCGGACCGCATACGCGGCCGGGGCCTACCGGGTGCAGCGGTACGCCGTCACGGACCTCACCCAGCAGACCGGCGCGTACGAGACCGGCCCGTTCCTGCAGGCGATGGAACTCACCGACAGCGGCACCCTGCTGGCCACCGCCGTCGAGGGCGCCGAGGTGGGCCGGCATCTGCTCGTCTACCGAGCCGGCGGCACGCTGCTCTCCGACACCACCCTGGCCGGCTCGACCGGTGCGATCGTTGCCGGCGCTCTGACCTGGTCACCGGATACCCGGCGGCTCTACACCGTCACCTACGACGCCACCGAGCCCGCCGACCGGGCCGAACTGCACGTCGTCACCCGCTGACCGCCCCGGGCCGATGGGGGCCTCCCCCGATCCGGTGGTTACCGGATCGGGGGACAGCGAGCACAATCGATGGTCCGGCCAGGGTGCGAGGTGGTGACGACGATGCTCCGGATCACGACCCGGAACGCCGCCTTCCAACAGTGGCTCGCGCTGACAACCAACCGCACCAAGCGCCACCGGTCCGGCGAATTCCTGGTCCAGGGGGTACGCCCGATCAGCCTCGCAGTCCGGCACGGCTGGCACGTTCGTACCCTCATCCAGGGTGAAGGAGATCTCTCACCGTGGGCGAACGACGTCCTGGACCAGGCCGGTGACGCCACCCGGGTGCGCCTGTCCCCGGAGCTGATCCGGGAGCTCGGCGGCAAGGATCAGGAGGTCCCGGAGCTGCTCGCCGTCGTCGGGCAGCCCGCCGACGACCTCGACCGGATCCCGGTCCGCCCCGGCCTGCCGCTCGTGGTCTTCGACCGGCCGACCAGCCCCGGCAACATCGGCACGCTGATCCGCTCCGCCGACGCCCTCGGCGCGTCCGGCGTGATCACCACCGGGCATGCGGCCGACCCCTACGACCCCAAGGCCGTACGCGCCAGCACCGGCTCCCTCTTCGCCGTGCCGGTCGTACGCGCGCCCGGTCACCGCGAGGTGCTCGCCTGGGCTTCATCGCTACATGCCGTGAACCCCGTCATCGTCGGCACCGACGAGCACGGCAGCCACGACATCACCGCGCACGACTTCACCGGCCCCACCATCGTCGTGATCGGCAACGAGACACACGGCCTGAGCGCGGCCTGGCGGGAGTCCTGCGACCGCATGCTGCGCATCCCGATCGGAGGCTCCGCCAGCTCCCTCAACGCGGCGGCCGCCGGCACGATCGTCCTGTACGAGGCGGCCCGGCAGCGGGCGCTCACCGGGTGACGGCCCCTCCCAGGACCCGGCCCCGCAGACGAGCCAGCCCCCACAACGTCCACAACAGCACCGGAACCGTCACCAGCAGGACAAGCCCGGCGTACACCGCCCACACCCCGGCGAGTGTCGGGCCGCCCCCGGCAGTGCGGTAGCCCTCGAAACCGTGCCACCCGCATCGGGCCACCGATCGATACCGAACCGGCAGCCGCCGGCAATGCGATCACCGCGTGCCCCATCCGCCGCCAGGTCCCGGCACCATAGGCCCCGGTCCGGCAAGAAGGGGAAAGACACCCATCTTCACCCGGGGCTCTCCCCCAGCCCCAGCACCAGCGGGTGCGGCAGCCAGGACCGGTGTTCCGCACCGGCGACAATTCATAGCCACGTCTACCAGTTCTTTTGCCTGCCGTCCCAGTTCGTCGCACGCAACCAGTCGCCCAAGGTCATCAGGTTCGGGTGCAGCTTTCGCAGAGCGTCGATGTCACGGTCACCGGCGGCGATGTTCCGACTCTGGAAGAACTGGAACATGGCCGCGAAGTCATGGCCGGTCCCGGGGATGGCGTCGCGCAGGGTAGTGAGCGGCAACGGCTGGTAGGCCGATGGGACTCCGGTGACGCGTTCGAAGACGGACGCTATCTGCTGCCCGGTGAGGCTGTCGCCCACCACGGCCAGGTCCCGTTCGCCCCAGCTCTGCCAGGAGTCGAACATGTGGCTGACGAACCACGCGATGTCGTCCAGTGCGATCAAGGGCCATGTGCCGTCGCCGAGGGCGAGCGTGAACAGCATGCCGTGCCGGCCGTCGGGCAGTGGGCCCTCCTGTGGCGCGAGAAGATACAGGTTCTCGAAGTACGGTGCCGTCACGAGCACCGACACGTGCTCGGTGTACCAGCCGTCCTCTTCTTGACGCATCATCTCGTGCGCACGCATGAGATTGATGTGCGCAGCGACAGCCGCCTTCGTGTCGTAATGGGGGACCGGATTGGTTCCCCCGGTCAGCGTGGCGGCCGCGTCGAGCGACGACCAGATGAAGCGATCCACGCCGGCCGCGCGGGCCGCCTCGAGCAGGTCGATCCCCTGCCGGTACTCGGTGAGCACGTCGGCCGCGGCGAAGAAGTTGGTGTTGGCGAAGACACGGTCGACGCGGCGCATGACGGCCGCGTCCAGGGCGTCGGAAATCAGGGTGACCCGGCCGGCACCGAGTTCGGCCAACCGTACCGCCCTGGGCGAGGCTGGATCGCGGGTCGGAACGACGAGCAGATCGTCGGAGGTCGCCAGGAGGCGGCGTACCACGCTGCTGCCCATCGCACCAGTGCCGCCGACCACCAGGACAGTTCGTGCGGAGTTCGAAGATCGCATGACGACCAAGCTAGAAGGGCGCTCGGAACCGATTGGTAACGTCGAGCGATGTATGGATGCGCACCCAGCGGCTTCGTGTCGGACTGCCCGGCCCGGCTCGCCATCGAGATTCTCAGCGACAAGTGGGCGGTACCGGTCGTCTGGTCGCTCAGCCGGGGTCCGCTGCGTCACGGTGAGATCGCCGACGTGATCCATGGCGTCTCCCGCAAAGTACTCACCCAGACCCTGCGCCGCTTGCAAGGCCATGGTCTCGTCGCGAGCGAGGCCGGGACGCAGGCCGGATATCGCCTGACAGAGCTGGGAGCAACCCTGATCGAGCCGATCCGGGTCCTGACCGACTGGTCAGCGCAGCACGGCGGGGCCGTGGTCGACTTTCATGAAGCGGCCGCGGTCCTTTAGAAAAGCTGTACAGGATCACGAGAAGCAACCCGGCCGATCACAGCGCGCCCGGTCACCGCACGGGCTGGACGATTTCCGTCTCCCACGTCGCCGGGTCCGGGCGTTCCCCCGGATCGGTCAGGTACGTCTCCCAAGGCGCTCCTGCCGCGGACAGCCCCTGGTCACGAATCCACCTCTCGATTCGCTGGTAGGACTCGGGCAGGCTGTCGTAGGGTCCGCGATGGATGGTCACCACTGCTCGACCCGGTGGAATGACGAGCGCCTCGATCCCGTCAGCGAGTGCCGTTGACGGAGCCTCGACGACGGTGATGCCGCTCTCGATGGTCAGCGACCCCATCCCTACTTCCGGATAGCGGGCGAACGGCGGCCCGGCGATAGCCAGCCCATGCTGCTGGGCGTAGTCGAACACCACCGGCAGACACTCGGCGAGCGCAGTCGCGATCTCGTCGCGCGTGACCCGGCGGCGAATCACGAGGGCGTGGACGGTGGGCAGGTCACGAACCGAGATGTCGAGGGGCACAGCGGGTTTCCTCTCGATGATGCTGATGCGGTAGAGGCTGATGCAGGGCGCCGTCGAACTCACGGTCGAGGCGTGCACGGCGGCGATGTGCTGGCCAGCCACGTTCAACCCGCGGGCACGGTAGCGCTGCGGACTACGACCGAGGTGGCGGGTGAAGGCCCGGGTGAAGACCTCTTGACTTCTCCCCGCCCTAAAGGACGGGGATTCCGGCGGTCGCCCGCCGGGTTTCCTGCTTCACAGCCGACCGCCCCGAACGGAGATTCCCCCGTTGAG
>NZ_JZKF01000289.1 GCF_000962825.1 Actinoplanes rectilineatus | reverse complement strand
TGTGGGCTTCCGGGGTGCGCTCGTCGGCCTGGGGTGGTGTCTGCACCCGATGTTGCGGTCGGGTGCGTTGGCCATTCTGTCCGGCGGTGGGCGTCCCCGTTGTGGTGATCGGGTGCGGTGGCCGTCCTGTTCCGGTGGTGAGCGTTCCCGCTGTGCTGATCGGGTGCGGTGGCCGTCTTGTTTCGGGTGGTGGGCGTTCCCAATGTCGTGATCGGGTGCTCTTGCTGTGGGCTTCCGGGGTGCGCTCGTCGGCCTGGGGTGGTGTCTGCACCCGATG
>NZ_JZKF01000288.1 GCF_000962825.1 Actinoplanes rectilineatus | reverse complement strand
TGGTGTATTCCGTGTTGGCGTCGTCGCTGTCGGCGCCGAATCTGATCATGCTGGTGCCGGTGAAGGCGGCGGTCGGCCCGGCGACCTGCGGGGTGAACTCGGCGGCGAAGGTGACGCGTGCGCTGCCTGCTTCTTGCAGGCGTTCGCCGACGGAGGCGAGGCGTTTGTGGATGTTGTCGATGGAGTTGCCGTAGCGGGCGTTCAGCCATTCGCCGCCGGCGATGACGGCGACTCCGGCGAGGATGACGACGAGGCTGTAGATGATCCGGCCGCGGGACAGGGGGT
>NZ_JZKF01000287.1 GCF_000962825.1 Actinoplanes rectilineatus | reverse complement strand
CTCTCCCACACCCTCCCGAGTGCAGTACCATCGGCGCTGGAGGGCTTAGCTACCGGGTTCGGAATGTAACCGGGCGTTTCCCCTCCGCTATGACCACCGAAACACCTTTCAGCAACAGCGAAGAACCAGCAACCTGACTTCTCCGAGCCCGCCGGCGCCGACAAGTCGACACCAACCGGACCCTCAAAATCGGGGTGGTTGTTCGTTTGCTGTGAATCACACAGTGGACGCGTAGCACAAAGTTTAGGGTGGTTAAGCCCTCGGCCTATTAGTACCGGTCAACTCAACA
>NZ_JZKF01000286.1 GCF_000962825.1 Actinoplanes rectilineatus | reverse complement strand
GTGTGTTCGCCGGGGTGAGGTTGTTGACCGGTCCGGCGGTGTCCGAGACGTTCTGGATGAGTTGCAGGTCTTTGTCGTGCAGGTAGCGGGTGGGGCCGTCGGGGTCGAGTGCCTCGGGTCCCATGACGCCGGGGCGGTCCTGGGTGTTGAAGAGGTGGTGGTCCGCCTTGTAGCCCTCGTTGAGGCCGAGGTAGTGCATGACCTCGTGGACGAGGACGGCCGGGTTGTCGTTGGTGTTCCAGCGGGCCTGGTGGGTGGTGTCGTCGGGATTGCCGGTGATCTCGACGGG
>NZ_JZKF01000285.1 GCF_000962825.1 Actinoplanes rectilineatus | reverse complement strand
TGATGGGTGATCGTGCCCGTCTGGTGAACATGTACGGCATCACGGAGACGACCGTCCACGTGACGTTCCAGGAGCTCACGCCGTCGTCGGTGGAGGAGACGCGGAGTCTGATCGGGCGTCCGCTGGCTGATTTGCGGGTGCGGATCGTCGACCGGCATCTGCGACCCTGCCCGATCGGGGTTACCGGTGAACTGCTCGTCGCCGGGGACGGTGTCTCGGACGGCTATCTGGGTGATCCGGAGAAGACGGCGCAGCGGTTCCTGCCGGGTGGCTGGTATCGGACCGGTGACCTGGG
>NZ_JZKF01000284.1 GCF_000962825.1 Actinoplanes rectilineatus | reverse complement strand
CCGAACATCGACCGCCACACCTACAAGGCCACCACCAGCATCAACGTCGTCACCGACGAGCCTTGACGCATGAGCCATCCGCCTAACTGAACGGCGTTGTGGCTAGACACGTTTCGTGGTCAGGGTGCGAAGCCCGTCCGCGTGGTGATTTCAGGCGCGCTGGACGCCCGAAATCACCACACCGATGGGGGTGTGGTGATTACGGGCGCGCTGGACGCCCCAAGTCACCACACCGATGGGGATGTGGTGAATACGGGCGCGCTGGACGCCCCAAGTCACCACACCGATGGGGATGTGGT
>NZ_JZKF01000283.1 GCF_000962825.1 Actinoplanes rectilineatus | reverse complement strand
CGACGGGCGCCACCCCGGGCACCGGTGGTTTCCAGTCGCCGCAGATCCCGGGCATGCCGGGTGCCGGTTCGCCCGGCGCGGGTGCGGGCAGTGGCGGTTCCGGTGTGCCGGAGGCTCCTGACTCGAAGGGCCTGGTGGACGGGGACGCGTCGGACTGGGAGTCGCCGTCGCTCGGCGGTGTCGAGGTGCCGGGCTCGTCGTCCGGCGCCACCCCCGGCTCCGGCGGCAGCGGTCTCCAGGCGCCGATGATGCCGGGCATGCCCGGTGCCGGTTCGCCCGGCGCGGGTGCGGGCAGTGGCGG
>NZ_JZKF01000282.1 GCF_000962825.1 Actinoplanes rectilineatus | reverse complement strand
GGTCAGGCCCACCGGGCCGGTCCAGCCGAAGTGCTCCACGACCTGCCGCACGCCGTCGGCCACGCCGTCGGGCGTCGCCGGGTGCGGGGTGAGCACTTTGAAGCGCTCCTGGGCCAGGTCGCCCCTGTCGAGGTCCCCAGGGGCCCCCTTGATCCCGGATCCGCCGATGTCCACCCCGAAGATCTTCATGGCCCTACGTTACGACGATCGACTGACAGTCACTCAGTCGGCGAGCCCGCGGGGCCGCTGCCGCCCCGCTCGGCCACCAGCCCGGGACGGATCTCCGGGCCGGCGGTGCTGCG
>NZ_JZKF01000281.1 GCF_000962825.1 Actinoplanes rectilineatus | reverse complement strand
GTCTTGTGAAGGTTTTTTTTTCAAAAACCAGCACATCGTGGTGGTCGGGGGGGGGTACCCGCCGAAGGAAGAGGCCTCTTTCTTTTCTCTTAGACGCATCCCCGGAGCCCCAGTGAACCGCGGCAGTGGCGGCCAGGGCGCGGTAAAGTGCAGCACCGCTATCCCCGGCGCCCGTGGGCACAGCATGGTGCCTGCGGGGCCGCTACCGCGGGGGAGAACGGCGGTGCCCCCCCCGACGTGCAGCCCGGCGACTCCGCGCGCTACCGGGGCGCCCCCGCCACGATCGTCCGGTTCAGCGCGGCGAA
>NZ_JZKF01000280.1 GCF_000962825.1 Actinoplanes rectilineatus | reverse complement strand
GCCTTCGAAGCCGCCATGGGCGGCGTGCTCTTCATCGACGAGGCCTACACCCTGGCCAGAGCCGGCGGGGCGGCAGCCGACTTCGGCCAGGAAGCCATCGACACCCTCGTCAAACTCATGGAGGACCACCGCGACAACGTCGCGGTCATCGTCGCCGGATACACCACCGAGATGGCCGACTTCCTCGACGCCAACTCCGGCCTCGCCTCCCGCTTCGCCAAGACCCTCGAATTCGAGAACTACGGACCCGACGAACTCGTCATGATCGCCGGACGCATCGCCCGCACCGACGACTACACCTTCGC
>NZ_JZKF01000028.1 GCF_000962825.1 Actinoplanes rectilineatus | reverse complement strand
CGCCGGGTGGGCGGTGCGGATGCGGTTCAGCTCGGCGAAGAGGGCGTCGGGACCGGGGGTCATCGAGCCCACGACGACGGTGAAGGACGGGCGGCCGCGGCGGAGGTGCGGGCGCTGGACCGGCGCCGTGCCCTCCAGGTGGCGGACGTTCTCCACGCGGTCAGGGATGATCACCAGGCGGGTCAGGGAACCCATGAGACGGCGTTCCACGGCGGCCACCGACGACCAGGGCAGGAACATCGGGCGGCGCAGGGTGGGCGTGAACGCGATGCCGGCTTCGGTGAGGCGGATTCGGGCCAGGGAGTCGCGCCGGAGGAGGGCGAAGGCGGCGGACGCGCCGACCGGGCCGGCCACGAGGGGGATCATGTCGGAGGCGTCGACGGTGGCGCTGCCCGCTATCAGCATCGCGATCAGCCGGGTCAGGATGACGGCGGTGACGGCCCACCCGGTGATGGTCAGCCACATCCGGCCGCGGTTCACCTGAAAGTCCACCCCCGCATTATGGACCTTGACAGCGGGCGGGTATCGACGGCGGTAGCGTCGGGGTGTGGGTCTGCCTGGTGACAGTCATGTGCACAGTGAATGGTCGTGGGACACCACGGCTGCCTCGATGGAACGGACGTGTGCGCGGGCCCTTCACATCGGGCTGCCTGCTGTCGCTTTCACGGAGCATTTCGATCACACCGTGTGGCGGATTGCGGTCGACGGGCCGTACAAGATGGACAATCTCACCCGGCTGGCGGACGACGACGGCGTCCTGACCCCACCGGTCTTCGATTCTCAGGGGTATCTCGCGGCTGTCGAGCGCTGTCGGGAGCTGTTCCCTGGGCTGCGGATTCTCAGTGGTGTCGAGGTGGGGGAGCCGCACTGGCATGCCGAACCGGTCGGGCGTGTGCTGGCCGGGGGCGGCTTCGACCGGGTGCTCGGGTCGCTGCACTGCCTGCCGGACCGGGGGAGTTTCGCCGAACCGTGGCTGATCTTTCCGCACCGGGACGCGCGCGAGGTGATGCGGGAGTACCTCGGTGCCGTCGCCACGATGGCGGCGATGGACGGGGTGTTCGAGGTGCTGGCGCACATCGACTACCCGCTGCGGTTCTGGCCGGCGCAGACTGCCGGGGTGTTCGATCCGGCCGACTTCGAGGAGGAGTTCCGGCACGCGCTGCGGATCACCGCCGGTTCCGGGCGGGCGCTGGAGGTCAACACCCGGCTGCCGATGGACGCCACGATTCTGCGCTGGTGGCATCAGGAGGGCGGGGAGGCGATCACGTTCGGCAGTGACGCTCACACGCCGGACGCGGTCGGGCACGGGTTCGCCGCTGCGGCGCACATGGCTGAGGCGTACGGGTTCCGGCCCGGCGCGGACCGGCATGCGCTGTGGGGGCGGGTGGACTGATCGCGGATCGCGATGGGTCAGGGTGCACCCGGATCGCAACCGGCAAACGTCAGGACGGCGCCCGCCGGGCCGAACCATAGGGGGTACAGGGAGGAGACCCCGCGATGTCCGACACCTCCATAGCCGTCGCGGCCGAGCGGTACAGGTCCGCGGTGGACGCCGTACCCGAAGTGCTGGAACTCGCATCGGAGGCCTGCCAGGTCCCGATGGCCGCGCTCAAGGTCGTCGGCGGGGGCAGTGCCCACTTCGCCGCGACGCTCGGCATTCAGACGGTGGTCGACGTGCCCCAGTCGATGTCGCTCTGCGACATCGTGTCCGCGGCCGACGACACCATGGTCATCAATGATGCGGCGCGTGACCCGCGCCTGTCGACGCACCCGCTGGTCCGCGGCACCGAGCACGTCCGGTTCCTGGGCGCCGCCCCGCTGCACCACGACGGGCAGATCGTCGGGGCGCTGTGCGTGTTCGACGATGCGCCGCGCCGCCGCAACACCGACACGATCAGCCGGCTGCTGTCGCGGATCGCCCGCCGGGTGGACGCCGAGACGAACCTGCGGCACCTGCTCACCCATCAGCCGTTCCCGGTCGCGAAGGACCAGGACGAGGTGATCTCGGCGATCTCGCACGAGATCCGGACGCCCCTGGCGGTGATCCGGGGCAGCCTGGAGATCCTGGCGGGTTCGATCGCCCCGGGTTCCGAGCGGCCGCTCGACGCGATCGCCCGCAACACCGACCGTCTCTGCCGTACGGTCGACAACCTGCTGTGCGCGGCCGATCAGCAGAGCCGCGAGCCGGTCGGGGAGCCGCGCCTGACGGACCTGGCGACCGTGGTGTCCGCGGCGGCGACCGGTCTGGGCCCGTGTGCGCACCGGCTGCGGATGGACCTGCCCGCCGCGCCGATCCGGATCGTTGCGGACGTCCGTCTGCTCGCCATCGCCGTCGGTCACCTGCTCAGCAACGCGCTCGGCTTCGGCGGACCGGACAAACCGGTCGATATAGCGATCACCGCCGAACCGCAGCCGACGGTGACCGTTCGCGATCAGGGTCCCGGGTTGGCGCCGGCCGAACTGGAGATCATCGGCCGGCCGTTCGTCCGGGGTGACGCCGCCCGCCGGGAGCAGGCGCCCGGCCTCGGCCTCGGCCTGTCGATCAGTCGCCGGATCGTCGAGGCGCAGGGCGGTTACCTGCTGCTGGAGAGCACGCCGGGGGCGGGTCTCACCGCCCGGATCCTGCTGCCGCCAGCCTGACCGTGACGAGGACCCGCTTGCCGTCGCGGCGGGCGGTGGCGTGCCCGGTCCGGACGACGTCGTCGAGGCGCAGACCGATCGGTCCGCCCTCGTCGAGGAAGTTGCGCCACCAGTTCTTCGCGTCCGGCATCATCACCTCGATCGTCACGCCGTCGGCGGTCCGGCGGTAGGCCACCGGGATGCTGAACTCCGTGCCGGACCGCCGGCCGGTGTACGTCACGACGGTCATCCGCCGGTTGACGAGCCGCCCCCAGCGGGGCGAGTTCTGCAGTCCGACGACGCAGCTGTTGAACCGGTCGACGAAAACGGTCACGGGTCGTGCCTGAGTACGCATGACGGCGACGCTATCCGCCGAAACGGAGAGCGTCGTCCGCCCACCTTAAAGTGGGAGCAATGAGCGCCCCCGCCTCTCCACTTCTGCGGTCCGACGCCCGCCGCAACCGGGACCGCATCCTCGACGCCGCCCGGGACCTGTTCGCCGTCCGCGGCCTCGACGTGCCGATGGCCTCGGTCGCCCGCCGGGCCGGCGTCGGCGCTGCCACCCTCTACCGCCACTTCCCGACCAAGGAGTCCCTGGTCACTGCGGTCTTCGCCGAACAGTTCACGGCCTGCGTGGCGGTCGTCGACCGCGCCCTGGCCGACCCGGACCCCTGGCGCGGCTTCTGCACGCTGCTCCACAAGGTCTGCGACCTGCAGGTCTCCGACCGCGGGTTCGGCCAGGCGTTCCTGGCGGCGTTCCCGGACACCGGCGGGGTCGCCGCCGAACGGGCCCGCGGCTACCAGGGTTTCGTCGAGCTGACCCGTCGCGCCCAGGCCGCCGGCCGGCTGCGCCCGGACTTCGTCCCCGCCGACCTGGCCCTGCTCATCGCCTCGGTCTGCGGGCTGGTGACGGTCGCCCCGGACGAGGCGGGCGCCGGCGCACAGCGGCTGGTGGCCTATCTGCTGGCCGCGTTCGACGCCCGCCACACCGGTCCGCCGCTGCCGCCGGCCCGCCTGGGGATGCGCCATCTGATCCAGGCCGGGTGAGCCGGTCACGCTCCTTCCGGGGTACGCCCACCGCCCGGTGCAGCCGCGCCGCCGTGTACCGGCGGTAGCCGGTGACCGGGAGTGTCAAGGGCAGTTCTCGCTCTTGAGTTTCACGTCGTACTCGGCGTCGTCGGAGGTGATGCCGGACGGGACGCCGTTGAAGTACGTCTCCTGCTTCTCCCCGGCGGCCACCTCCTCGAAGTGCAGGTGCGGGGCGCTGGAGTTGCCGGTGCTGCCCACCTTGCCGAGCTGCTGGCCCTGGGTCACCTCGTCGCCCTTGCTGACCATCGGCGGTTCCAGCATGTGCAGGTACAGCGTCGCCCACCGGCCGCCGTGGTCGATCTTCACCCAGTAGCCGCCGCCGCGGCCCTGCGGGCCCTTGGGGTTCTCCGGGGTACGCCCACCGAGCTCCCCGTTGATCCCCGCCTCGATCACCGTGCCCGGGAACGACGCGTGCACCGGGCGGCCCCAGGCCTTGCCCTTGGCGGGGTAGAGATCGACGTCGAAGTCGTCGTGCCCCGGATAGGTGGTGAGTTCCCAGGTCTCCCCGCAGGCGACCGGCAGCTGGAAGTTCGGCCGGGGGCCCGGTGGTCCCAGCACCGGCGTGAGCAGCGCCGCCCCCGCCACGATCACGGTGATCCCGGCGAGGGTGGCGAGCAGGAGGGAGCGGCGCTTATTGATCACCACTTGATGGTCGCAGGCGGACGCTTCCCCCGCCTCACGGCGAATCCGCCGCATGGCGAACCCGCCTCACGGCGAATCCGGGAAGCAGCCGGCGAACGGGTCGGGCAGGGCGCTCCAGGTGTCCGCCCCGGCCGCGAGTTCGACGTCGCTGAGCAGGCAACCGGCGAGCCGGTCGTGCAGGTCCGCGGTGTCCATGCCGAGGCCGACGAAGGCCAGCGCGGTCCGCCGGTCGCCGTAGTACGGGTCCCAGGTCACGTCCGCGGTCAGCCGCCGCAGCGCGCTCACCTCGGACCAGCGCTGTGCGGGGAGGGCGTCCAGCCACCGGCCGAGGGTGCCCAGGCTGATGCCCTGGCCGGCGGACTCCCAACCGACCGCGATGTCCGGCTGCGAGGCGATCCACATCTGGCCGCGGCCGCGCAGCGTACCCGTGGTGATCTCGGGCAGGGCCTCGTGCAGGCGTCCGGCGTGGAACGGCCGCCGACTGTCGAACAGCATCGCGGACACCCCGCAGGACCCGTGCGGATCGTGGACGCCGATCGGCATCGACTCCAGGGCCCGGCCGATCATGCCGGGGGCGTCCGGATCGTGCCGGCCGGTGCGCCGCAGCCGCCGGGTCAACTCTGCGGTGCCGTCCGTGTCCGGGACCGCCACGACGGTCGCCCACGGCACGAGCAGCCGGGCCGTCGCGGTGACCCGGTCGGCCTCGGGGCGTCCCCACACCACGACGGTGTCGGCGAACTCGACCTGCCGGGCGACCACCTGCGCGACGGCCCGGGAGTCGTCGTCGGCCGCGTGCAGGTCCCGGTCCCGTAGGTCGTCGTCGGTGCTCAGGTCGTCGAGGAAGTCGGCGGTGTCCAGGACCGTCACGTACGAGTCGAACCGCAGCGCCGGATGGTCGCAGGCGTCCGCGACGTCCTCCGGTTCGATCACCGGCGGCAGGACGAGCAGCACGTCCCGGCGCCCGTGACCGAGCCTGATCAGGGTGGGCAGGACGTCGTCGTGCAGGGTGCACGACACGCAGCCGTGCACCAGCGCGACGGTCGTGTCCTCGAGGACGTGCCGCTGGTCGCGGACGACGCGCCGCACCAGACCGTGCCGGATCCGGGTGATGTCGTGCTCGACCAGCACCAGGGCCGGGTCCTCGGCGAGTAGCCGTGCCGCCACGGCCCGGGTGGCCGGCGGGCTGAATCCGGACAGGACGGTGATGCGGGGCCGGGTGTCGGCGGGGGGTGGCGCGGTGGTCCGGGCCGGCTCGAGACTCATGGGAGCAACTCCCCGCGGGCGGCGAAGGTGTCCGGGAACCGTTGCCAGCCGTCCGGGCCGAGCGACAACTCGGCGTCGGTGAGCAGGCAGCGGGCCAGGGTGCGGTGCAGGCGGACCGGGTCGGTGCCGACGCCGACGAAGGCGAGGTGCTGGTGCCGGTCGCCGTAGTACGGATCCCAGTCGAGCGCGGCGGCGATCCGGCGTTCCGGGTGCGCTTGTTCCCAGGCGCCGTCGTCCTGCCCGTCGAGCCAGTGGCCGGCCGGTGTGACGGTCAGGACCCCGGCGGACTCCCAGGAGAGCACCCGGTCGGGCTGCCCGGCCAGCCAGAAGTGCCCGCGCGAGCGCAGCACCTGCTCGACGATCGCCGGCAGCGCCCGGTGCAGGCGCTCCGGGTGGAACGGCCGCCGCGCCTTGAACACACAGGCCACCACGTCGTCGCGGGACACCGGCTCGTGCACGCCGACCATCCGGCCCAGCAGTCCGCGGGTGGACGCGGCGACCGGTTCCCCGAACCGGCCGGCCGGGCGCCGCACGGTTGCCGGCAGCCGCGGGTCGTCCAGGCCGAGGACGCCGGCCCAGGGCGCGAGCCGTCGCAGCAGTGTCCGCAACTGATCGGCTTCCCACTGTTCGCCGCTCTCCGGTCCACCCTGGATGACGATGGTGCCGGCCTGCTCGATCTGCCGGGCGACGAGCTCACTGACCGGGCGGTCCGCGGTCAGCCCGTCGAGCAGTAGGTCGGCGGCGACCACGGTGACCGGTGCGGCGGTTCCGGTCATGTCGCTTGTCCAGGCCCGGCGCAGGTGGTCGGGTTCGCAGCCGTCCGGCATGACCACCACGGTGTCGCGCTCCGATCCGCCCGCGACGGTGATCAGATCGTTGACCAGGTGTGCCACCGGTGTGCCGCCCCGGTCCGCGAAGTCCACGACGGACCCGGGGCCGGCCAGCCGGTCGGCGGCCGTCCGGGTGGCGTGCGGCCAGAACCCGCAGAGCGGGACGACCAGCGGTGCTGAAGATCGCCTCATGGGGTCCCATCTTGTTGGAAATGATTTTCATTGTAAAGTCTGCCGCATGTCTTCCGTCTGTGACGTGACCGGAAAGTCGCCGGGCTTCGGCAACGCCGTGTCGCACTCCCACCGCCGCACCCGCCGCCGCTGGAACCCGAACATCCAGCGCCGCCGCTACTGGTTGCCCTCCGAGGGCCGCCACATCCGCCTGAACGTCAGCACCACCGCCATCAAGATCATCGATCGGGACGGCATCGAGGCGGTCGCCGCCCGCGTCCGGGCCCGGGGAGTCCGATTCTGATGGCCCGGTCCACGGACATCCGGCCGGTGATCAAACTGCGGAGCACGGCCGGCACCGGGTACACGTACGTCACCCGCAAGAACCGCCGAACCCATCCCGACCGGCTCACGCTGCGCAAATACGACCCGGTGGCGCGGCAGCACGTGCTCTTCCGCGAGGACCGCTGATCCTTCCGCACCGGTGCCGTCGATGCCGGCACCGTCCGCAATCATCGAACGTGAGGAATGCCCCATGGCACGTCGCTGCCTGACGGAACGCGAGACCCGCCGATCGCAACTGGTAGATCGGTACCGGTCGGAGCGTACAAAATTAAAGATCTTGATCTCTGCACCTGACACCGACGGCGTCACCCGGGCCGACGCGGTGCGCCGCCTGGCAGCCCTGCCGCGCGACTCCAGCCCGTCCCGCCGCCGCAGCCGCGACAGCATCGACGGACGGCCGCGCGGTGTGCTGACCAGATTCGGTCTGTCGCGCGTCCGGTTCCGCGAGATGGCGCTGCGCGGCGAACTACCCGGAATCCGCAAGGCCTCCTGGTGACCGTTTCGCCTGTGGCTGTTCTCGATCAGCCTTGACCGCCTCATCCCCGGCAGTTTCCGATCAGCGTCGATGCCGGGCTGCCGCGCGGACCGCCCGGTCCGCGCGGCAGGAAGCGGCGGTGGTCCGGCCAGGACCGATCGGTCCGTCCTCCTTGGGGGTACGCCTACCGTGAGTCCCCGGGCTACCGTCGGGCATGGCCGCTGACGTGGACGAGGACATCGCCGATACCCTGGACGAGGCCGTCATCGGCGCGCTGATCAGGACGTTCTTCGCGGCCTTCGTGTCGGGCGACGACGCCCCGGCCCGTCTCGACGCACTGCCGGGCCTGTTCCTGCCCGAGGCGGTGATCGTCCGCACCGGCCCGGACCTGGCCGTCTACGGCGTGGAGTCGTTCATCGCCCCGCGCCGTGATCTCCTGACCAGCGGCCGCCTGACCGATTTCACCGAACACGAACTGGCCGGCCACACCGCCGTCGCCGGTGACGTGGCCCAGCATCTCTGCACCTACACCAAGTCGGGCCTTCTGGACGGCAGGCCGTTCACCGGCCGAGGAGTCAAGACCTTTCAACTGGTCCGCACCACGTCGGGATGGCGCCTGTCCGCCGTGGCCTGGTCAGACGAGTAGCGTCGCCGGCGAAGGTTCAGGGGATGCGTTTCACCAGGAAGCGGGAGGGGTCGGCCATCTCGTGCACCGAGCCCTGATCGTCGATGAACGGGTAACGGTCCAGGTAGTGGCAGCCGGTCTCCTGGTAGCCCAGGCGCAGGTACAACGCCGCCGCCCTCGGATTGCCGTCGGAGGCGCCCAGACCTATCCGGTGGCGGCGCCGATCCGCGGCCAGCCGTTCGGCCGTGCGGATCAGCGCCGTCCCGATACCCCGGGACTGGTGTTCGGGGACCACCACCAGGCCGTTGATCTCGGGGCAGCCGGGGAAACGGGCGCGGACCGGCGACTCCTTCGCGCCCTGCCACAGCAGTTCGGTGCTGCCGACCGGTTCCTCGCCGAGCCAGGCGATCAGGAAGGTGCTGACGCCCGCACACTGCCGCCGGAAACGGAACTCGTGATAACGGTTCGGCCCGGTGGGGGAGTGCTTCTCCCACACGGCGACATCCGTCCACCGGCACTGCTTGACGACCAGTCGTGCGGCTTCCTCGCCCATGCTGAGCACGGTAGAGAGATCCGCTGCGCGATTCCACCCTGCACGACGTCGCCCGCGAGGTTAAGCGCTTGCGGTACGGGCCGGGTAATCGGTGTAACCGCTGGCCCCACCGATGTAGAAGGTCGCCGCGTCCGGCGCGTTCTCGTCGGCACCGGCAGCCCAGCGCTCGACCAGATCCGGGTTCGCGATCACCGCGCGGCCGACCGCCACCGCGTCACCGGCGTCCTCGCCGACCAGCCGGACCGCCTCCTCGCGGGTGGTCTGCACGCCGAAACCGGTGTTCACGATCACCGGGGCCCGCACCGCGCCGCGGATCTTCTGGACCAGCGGGCCGGCCGGATCGGCGTGCAGGATGTCCACGAACGCCAGACCGAGCGGGGCCAGACCGGCGGCCAGCGCCAGATAGGTGGCCAGCACGTCGTCGGCGTCCGTCTCCAGCGCGCCCTGGATGTTGTGCTCCGGCGAGATCCGGATGCCGGTACGGTCCGCGCCGACCGCCGCCGCGACCTCGGTGGCCACCCGGACGGCGAGCCGGGCCCGGTTCTCCGGGGAGCCGCCGTACTCGTCGGTCCGCTGGTTCGACGCCGGCGACAGGAACTCGTGCAGCAGGTAACCGTTGGCGCTGTGCAACTCGATCCCGTCCAGGCCGGCCGCGATCGCATTCCGGGACGCCGCCACGAAACCGGCCACCACCTCGTCGATCTCCGCGGTGGTGAGCGCGTGCGGGACCGGCAGCGGCTCCCGGCCATCGGGTACGCGGATGTCGCCGGGCGCCGCTACCGCGCTCGGCGCCACGACCCGTCCGGAGAGGCTGACCTGCGGGTGCGAGATCCGGCCGCCGTGCATGACCTGCATGACGATCGTCCCGCCGGCCGCGTGCACCGCGTCGGCGACCCGGCGCCAGCCGGCCACGTGCTCGGCCGTCTCGATGCCGGGCTGACCGATCCAGGTGCGGCCCTCGCCGACCGGCCACGTGCCCTCGGTGACGATCATGCCGACCGAGGCGCGCTGCCGGTAGTGCTCGACGAGCAGGTCACCCGGGACGCCGTCGGCGCCGGCCCGGATCCGCGTCAGCGGGGCCATCACGACCCTGTTGCGCAGGTCGATCGCCCCGAACCGGACGGGCGTGAAGATCTTGTCGGACAACGGTGGTTCCTTTCACGCGTACACAGGAAGGCTGTTGATCGGTTAAAGATCTGAAGCACCGAAAACCATGCCGGGTTGTGGGCACGGTCTCGCCATCGACGTCCGGGGCACATCCCGGACAGCGGCGCGGGTGGTACTACCGTGATCAACATGGTGAGCGCGAAGCCGGAGAGCATGCGGGAACGGGTCGTCCGGTACCGGGTCGACCGGTCGTTGACCGGGGACCAGGCCGCCGCGCGGATCACGGCCTACCTCTACGGCAACATCGTCGTGTTCGCCACCACGGTCCCGCTGACGACCGGGGACGCCGTGCACGGGCACGCCGTTCAGTTGCTGCTCGGCGTCGCGGTGTCGACGTATCTGGCGCACGTGTTCTCGGAGATCGTCGGGCATCAGGCGCGGGCGGGGGAGCCGATGACCCGCGCCGGGATCTGGCACGAGATCGGCGACTCCCGGCCGATCGTGAGTTCCGCGCTGGTGCCGGGTCTGCTGCTCGCGGCGGCGTGGGCCGGGTGGACGGCGGGGGACACCGCGATCCTGCTGTCCGAGATCTACCTGCTGATCCGGCTGGCGTTGGTGGGCTTCCTGCTGGAACGGTTGCGGTCGCAGCGGCCGTCGATCCACACGTTCGTCGCCGGGCTGGTGCTCGCGGCGGTCGCGGCGGGCATCGCCCTGATCAAGGTGTACCTGGGCCACTGAACCGTCGAGCTTTTCCTGATATATCCGATTTATCGGGTCTTGTTCTGGCGGGGGCTCGTGGCCCCCGCCAGACGGCTCCGTCCCGCGGTCAGGAGGACTTGCGGCGGGTGAAGTAGAGAGCCGCGCCGCCGGCCACCAGCAGGCCCACGCCCAGACCGGCCAGGCCCATGGCGTTCGGCCCGGTCCGCGGCAGGGCGCCGCCGGTGGAGACCGGAACCGTGGTGGCGGTGGCGGTGGCGCTCACCGAGACGGACGGGCTCACCGACGTGCCTACGGACGGCGACGCTGAGGCGGAGAGCGAGGGCGACGCGGATGCCGACGCTGATGCTGACGCCGATGTGGAAGCCGACGGTGAACTCGACGCCGAGGTGGAGGTCGACGGTGACGGCGAGCAGCCGGCCGGCTGCTGCCAGGTGCCGGTGTGGACGGCGCCGCTGTTGTCGCGGACGGTGAACGTGCTCAGCTGCGCCGGGCGGGCCTGGACCGTGCTCCGGCCGGCCGGAACCCGGTACTCCGACCAGGCGCCGTACTTCAGCTGCAGGATGAGGAATACGGCGTCGACGTTCGCGGCCGGACCGTTGGCGAACGTGGCGGTCATCCTACGGTCGCAGGTGGAGGTGAAGGTGACCGTCGGCTGCGGGGCGCACGCCGCACTGCCGCCGCGGGCGACGGCGATCCGGGGGACCAGGGCCTCCTCCTGCGCGGACAGCACAGCCGGGTCGGGAACCGTGGTACGCAGGACCACGATCTCGTGCCGGCAGGCGGGCACGTCGACGGTGACCGCGACGGTCGGCTGCGCGGCGTCGATGCGCAGGTAGGTGATCCGCTGGTAGACGATCCGCGGGTAGGCGTCGGCCTCCGGGGGCGTCGTGTAGGAGGCGACGGACACGGTCACCCCGTCACCCGCACACAGCGGTTTCGTGGTGGTGACCGTCACGGCTCCGGTCGTGTCGTCGATGTCCGCGTCGAACTCGGCGTCCGCCGCTGTCGTGCAGCTGTCGTCAGCCGCCGCCGGTGCGGCTGCGGGCATGCCCCCGAGCGCGCCGACACGGACTGGCGCGACAACCGCGGGCACGGCAGCGCCGGCCGGCGCAGCGGCTGGGGGCACGGCGGCGCGGACCGGCGCAGCGGCTGGGGGCACGGCGGCGCGGACCGGCTCGACTGCGCGGACCGGGCTGGTGAACGTGAAACCGCCGGCCACAGCGGCGGCAGTGATTGTCAGGAGCAAACGGCGCATGAACCATCCCCCGTGGATTCCGTAGCGGTGTCCGGAGGATACGGGTATCGATCAACGCCCGTGGCCCCTGGACCTCCCGTCACGTCGCCGGGGTGTGCCGTCGGTCCGGAGGCAGGGTTCAGTCGATGTCGTAGAGCACGGTGCCGGTGGCCGTGGTGACCACGCAGACGTCGGACGGTGCTGCCGCGGCGGCACCGGCCCAGCCCGCCCCGCCGATGACCGCTGCCGCGAAAGCGAGGGCGACCAGAAGCCGCACCCGGATCAGATGACGCATGGCATCTCCCTCCTCGAGGCGTCCACCCTAGGCGGCCGCGTCAAGCCCCGAAGATGGTGAAGCCCGGGGATATGGCCAATCCCCGGGCCTCCGCGTACCACTGAATTGCACACACCGGCACGTTTAAGGGTGTGGATCAATCATCAAGACATCGGGTTTTGCCTTTAAACTACCGCCGCTCGAAGCGCGGCGGGCCGGAATTGAACCGGCATCCGCTGTCGTCGTCCCACCCGGTCGATCCGGTGATCAGTGGTGAATGCTGACATTGGAGCGAGAATCTGAAATTCATACCGGCTGCCTCTGCCAGTTGGGCTACCCCCGCGCGAGTGGTGCGGGGAGCAGGACTCGAACCTGCACTGTCACCGGCTGGTTCAGCTTCAGCCTCAGCTGTCAGCTTTCGCGCCGCTGCCGGCGCGACCCCCGCGCTCCCACGGGGGAATCCATGACGGTCATCCGAACAGATAACCGAAGACGGCCGCTCCGACCTTCTGGTCGGTGACCTCGCTGTTGTTCGCCTCCTCGCGGGCGAACTTGACCGCGGTCTGCAGGGTGACGACCCGCTCGAGGATCTCGTTGACCCGCTTGGCCGGCAGCGCACCGGAGAACTTCAGCGTCGTCCAGTAGCCGACGGTGACATCCTCGTAGTACACCTCGACCTGGGCCGGGTGCTTGTCGGTGGCCTCCGCCTTGACGTGGTTGCGCGGCACCTTCTTGGTCCGGTTGGTGCGGACCGGCTCGGTGCGCCAGCTGTCGGTGGAGTCGTCGCGGATCCACGTCTCGGCCGCGTCGAGGACCGGCAGCTTCTTGACGAAGGTGTGCAGGTCGACGAGCTGCTTCTCGAGGAACAGCAGGTAGGTCACCGGCACCTGGGCGGCGATGGTGCGCCCGTCGACGACCACGTCGGCGCGGGCCACACAGTTCGTCCAGTCCTTCGTGGCGGTGACGTCGAAGAGCCGGGTCAGGGTGGCGGACATGTCCCGCAGGATGTCCTCGGCCTTGATCTGCACCCGCGTGGACTCCGGGGGCAGCTGCTCGCCCTCCTCGTCCTTCGGCTGGTACGTCCGGGAGATGCCGGCCAGCGGACCGGTCTTCTGCACGGCGTGGTGCGCCTCGCTCAGGTCGGCGAACGCCTTGCTCTTGACGCCCTTCTCCACGGCGATGATCTGGTTCAGTCTCGGCACGGTGTCCCCCTCTTCCGGCCGGAACCGTAACACCACCGATCAACCCGTCTCGACCCGTTTTCGACGATCCCGGGTGGCCGGCTCGGCGTGATCTCTAGGGTGGTCCCATGCGTCGTGTGGTGCGGTACGTTCCGGCCGGGCGGGAGATCGCCGAACCGGTCACCAAACTGAGTGGTCAGCCGGTGTGGCTGGAGACGCCGCAGTGGCCGATCTCCGCGTCGCGGAACCGGCAGATGCCGTTCGTGGGGCAGTTCCGTCTGGACGACGGCACCGGAGAGCCGCGCCTGGCCTACGTGTTCATGTCGGACGAGAACATCTGGGACATCGAGGACGAACAGAACGACGATTGGGATCCCGACGCCGACGATGAGGACGAGGTGGACGAGGACGAGGTCGGCGACACCTTCGATCCCGAGGGCGGCGAGAACGCGGTCATCATCCAGCCCGGCGGGCGGGTGCCGTCGTTCGTGACCGTCCGGCCCATCCGGACCGGGCCGGTCTTCAAGGACGATCACCTGCCGGAGGACGTGCCGGCCGCCGACGAGGAGAGTTGGCAGTTCCTGGGCGGGGAGCCGCGGTGGCTGCAACATCCGGAACCGCCGGGTGCCGGTTGGCGGTTCGTCGGGCAGATGACCGACGACCTGGGCCACAACTTCGGGGACGGCGGCATCGCGTACCTCTTCGTCTCGCCGGACGGCGCCGAGGGCCGCTTCCTGTGGCAATGCTGATTCAGGGCTGATCGAGTTCCTGGTAGCGCAGCGCCATCAGGATGTCGGCGCGGACCAGGGCGGCCGGGGCGTCCGCCTCCAGGGCGTCGGTGATCTGTTTCAGCCGGTAGGCGACGGTGTTCTCATGCAGGCGCAGTTCGGTCGCGGTGATGCGGGTGGAGAGGCCGGAGTGCAGGTAGGCGCGGAGGGTCTCCACCAGGTGGGGCCGGCCGAGCAGCGGGCCCAGGGCGCTCTGCACCACCTGGCGGGCGTCCAACGGGTTCTCCAGCAGCAGCACGTCGGCGACGACGGTGCCGAACTCGACCACGCCGAGGCGGCCCGCGTGCCGGCCGGCGGAGAGGGCGGCCATCGCCTCGCGGCAGGAGCCGGCCACCTCGCCGAAGCGGGGGCGGGGCAGGCCGACGCCGATCACCATCTCGTCGCGGCGGACGACCCGGTTGAGGGCGGCGATCAGGCCGGGCACCTCCGGGGTGACGATCACCGCAACGTCGTCGCGGGCGCCGGCCACGGTACGGCTGGGCAGGATCGGCCGCAGAGCGTCCAGGACGAGCCGCTGGGCGCGGGGCAGCAGGTGCGACCCGTGGACGGCCAGGGCCCGATGTTCGGCCTGGACGGCGACCCCGACGAGGCGGGCCCGTTCCTCGATGACCTGCGGGTCGAGGCGTTCCGCGCCGGTCAGCCGGGACACCAGGTCGGTGGCGATCTGTTCCAGGTGGCCGGCGACCTCGGTGCGGGCCCGCCGGTACGCCTCGGTGGACGCCGAGATCATCGCGTCGACCGCGGCGGCCAGGTCCCTGGACGACTGCCGGTGCTCGTCCGCGGTCATCGGCGCGTCGACCGTCGCCAGCCAGGAGAAGACCTCACGTTCGGCGCGGTGCCAGGAGGTGACCACGGCTTCGATCGGCACGCCCTGGATGGCGCGGCGTTCGCCCAGCCCGGCGGCGGTGGCCAGTTCGTCCCCGGCGGGCGGGCGGCGTTCGGCGACGCAGATCAGCAGGGTCCGCATGTTCGGGGTGATCGTGCCGACCAGGTCGTCGAGGTCCATGCGGTCCTCGTCATATCCCGGTAACTGCCGCCACACGTCGGTGACCAGGACCCGTGCCAGATCGGTAACACGGCTGAGAAGAAGGTGTGCTCGTTGTGGCACATCCACAATAAGTCGCCGCCCATCTTCTCGTTCACCTGGGTATTTTCGGTCGTGGGACGCCTCGATTATGTGGTGAATCGCTAACCGCGACCAGCCCGGCTATCAGGAGAGCGCGATGCCCGACGACAGGACCCTCGTGGCGGACATGGACGACCATGCCCTCGAAGCCGTACCGGCCTCGCAGCGCAAACCGCTGCTGCAGCTGATCGTGGTGCAGGTCGGCTGGAACATCAGTGTGAGCAGTTTCCTGGTCGGCGGGGTGGTCGGCGCCGGCA
Organism: Actinoplanes rectilineatus; assembly: GCF_000962825.1. Taxonomy (GTDB): domain Bacteria; phylum Actinomycetota; class Actinomycetes; order Mycobacteriales; family Micromonosporaceae; genus Actinoplanes; species Actinoplanes rectilineatus. The sequence goes on along the minus strand of NZ_JZKF01000028.1, from coordinate 98,818 downwards.
CCACGTTCGGCGAGGGGATGGCCGCGATCGGCGTGGGCAACCTGGTGCTGGCCGTGGTGGCGTCGCTGATCGGCATCATCGGTTTCCGAACCGGCCTGACCAGCTATCTCGCGTCCCGGGCGGTGTTCGGGCGGTCCGGCTCGGTGGTCGTCTCGATCGTGCTCGGCGTGATCGCGATGGGTTTCATCGGTGTGCTGATGGACACCTGGGGCGGCGCGGTCCACAAACTGATCCCGGCGATCCCGTCGTCGGTGTTCGTCATCGGGTTCGCCCTGGCGATCCTCACCACCGCGATCTTCGGGTTCAAGGGACTGCACAAGTTCTCGATGGTCGCCGTGCCGGTGCAGGTGGCGATCGGCCTGTTCGCACTGTTCCGGATCGGGAGCCTGGAGGGCGGGTTCGGTGCGGTCTTCGACGCCTCCCCGGCGGCGTCGATCGGGTTCTCGGCGGCGGTCAGTTCGGTCATCGCCACCTGGGTCACCGGTGCGGCTCTGGTCTCCGACGTGCAGCGGTACGCCCTCAAGGCCCGCGACGTGGTGATCTCCTGCGTGCTCAGCTTCGTGGTCGGCGTCGGCATCTTCGAGGTCATCGCGACGGTCTCGGCGATGAAGGTCGGCAACAGCAACTTCGTGGTCGTCATGCAGGGTCTGGGCCTGCTCGCCCCGGCCGCGGTGCTGCTCTTCCTGGCGCTGTGGAACACCGCCGACAACAACATCTACAGTGCCTCGCTGGCCTTCACCTCCGCGTCGAACCTGGTCAAGCTGAAGATCTCCAAGCCGGTGTGGACCGTCGTCGCCGTGGTGATCGCGGTGGCCATCGCCTTCCTCGGGGTGGCCGGCCAGTTCGGCAGGTTCCTCACCGTGATCGGCGTGGTGGTGCCGCCGTTCGCCGGCCTGCTGATCGCGCACTTCTGGATCCTCGAACGCCGGGTCGAGAACGTGCTCAAGGACCTGCCGGCGGTGCGCTGGGAGGCCGTCGTCTGCTGGATCGCCGCCGCGCTGCTCGCTTACTACACCGACTTCCTGCTGGCCAACGCGATCGAGGGCCTGGTCGCCGGGTTCGTTCTTCACACCCTTGCCGGAGTGGCACTCAAGAAGAAGGTCGCCGCCTGATGCGCTACGGACTGGGAGTGCCGACCGGCACCGAGGGCCTGATGTACGCCGTCCCGTACGCCGACATCGACCAGGCGGTCGAACTCGCGATCAAGGCCGAGGAGTACGGGTTCGAGTCGGTGTGGGGCAACGACCACATCACCACCCAGCGGTACGTGCGGGACGGTTTCGACACCCCGCCGCGCTACTACGACCCGTTCGCCTACTTCAGCTATGTCGCCGCCGTCACCGAACGGATCCGGCTGGCTACCGCGATCATGGTGCTGCCGTTCCGCAACCCGGTGGTCGCCGCCAAGCAGGTCGCGACCCTGGACCACCTGTCGCACGGCCGGGCGGTCCTCGGCGTCGGGATCGGCGCGTACCGCGAGGAGTTCCAGGCGATGGCGCCCGGCACCCCGCTGCACCGCGGCGAGCACGCCGAGGAGGCGATCGTCGCGCTCCGCAGGCTGTTCACCGAGCGACGGGCCGGTTTCGACGGCAAGTGGGTGAAGTTCGACGACGTGGAGAGTTACCCGAAACCGGTGCAGACACCGCTGCCGATCCTGTCCGGCGGGAACGCCCCGGGCAGCCGGTCCCGTGCCGCCCGGCTGGCCGACGGATGGCTGCCGGCCTGCCTGTCACCGGCCGAGGTGGCGAGCGGCCTCGGCCTGATCCGGGCGGAGGCCGAGCAGCACGGACGTACCCTCGGCGACGATTTCGACGTGGCTCTTCAGGTGTGTGTGAGCGTGGCGCCGACCCGGGAGGAGGCGTGGCGGCGGTTCGAGTCGTCGCAGCTCTTCCACCACCTGGTGTCGCTGTCCAAGACCACGTTGAAGGACCAGGGCGTCGACGACCTGATCTCGCGCAACCTGATCGGTACGCCGCAGGACATCATCGAGCAGGTCGAGCAGTACCGCGAGGCCGGCGTCACCACGATGGCCGCGCTGTTGTTCGCCGCCGGTTCGGTCGGCGAGACCATCGACATGATGGCCGGATTCGGTCAGGAGGTGATCGCCCGGTGAGCGCCGCGCTGATCACGGCCGCCCTGGCGACGGCGGTGCTGCCGGAACGCCCGCAGGTCGATCTCACCGCCCTGGCCGCCGAGCGCCTGGCCCGGCTGCGGGCCGAGCTGGCGGCCGCGCCCTGCGACGCGATCGTGCTGACCGAGTCCGAGAGTGTCCTCTACGCGACCGGCTACCGCAGCATGCCCGGTCAGGTCTTCCGGGCACACCGGATCGCCGCGGTGGTCACCGCCGACGACCTCTGGCTGGTCTGCGCCGCCTCCGACGCGCCCGCCGCCGCGGCCGCCGGGATCCCGGTCGATCGGATAGTCCCTTTCGGTCGCTTCTACGTCGAGGCCGGCACCGGGGAGGCGGATCACGCGGCGATCACCCGGATGGCGGACCGCCATCCGGATCTGGAGACGGCGGTCCGCGAGGTGGTCGCCCGCCTGCGTCCCGGGACGCGCGTCGCCCACGAGAACGACACCGGCGTGGCCTCCGCGGCCCGGTCCGTCAAACTGCCGGGCGAGGTGCGTCTTCTGGGGTACGCCGCGCGGCTGAGCGAATCCGCCGTCACCGCCGCGCTGGCCGTGGCCGGCCCCGGCACCACCGAACGCGAGCTGGCCGCGGTCATCGCCGCCACCATGGTCGCCGGCGGTGGTGATCCCCGGTTCGTGGTGGCCACCACCGGCCCGAACAGCGCCCTCGCCGACGTGGTGCCGACGTCGCGCGCGTGGCAGCCGGGCGAGACGGCCCGGTTCGACGTCGGGTGCGTGGTCGACGGCTACTGGTCGGACATCGGGCGGACCGCCGTGCTGGGCGAGCCGGACGACCGCCAGCGCCGGGTGTACGCCGCCGTGCACGCCGGCGAGCAGGCACAGCTGGACGCGGCCCAACCCGGGATCAGCGCCACCGCACTGTTCAGGCTCGGACTCGAGGGCACCGCGGCGGGCGTGCCGAGCTATCGGCGCCAGCACTGCGGGCACGGCATCGGGCTCGCCGTCTACGAGCCGCCGATCATCGCGCCCGGCGTCGACGTCGCGCTGCGACCGGGGATGACGTTCTGTTTCGAGACGCCGTACTACGAGCTGGGCTGGGGCGGGATGATGGTCGAGGACACCGTGGTGATCACCGAGGACGGACACACGATGCTCTGCGCGGGCTCCCGCGAGCTGACCGTGGTGCCGGCATGAGCGCCTACACCGGGGAACTGCGCTGCGTCCGCTGCGGTGCGGGATATCCCGACCCGTCGATCGGGTTGATCGGCGCCGGCTGTCCGGCCTGCGCGGCCGAGGGGAGCCCGGCCAACGTGCTTCCCGCGTACCGGATGACGGGTCTGACCGGTGTCCCGACCGTGACCGGCGCGCCGGGGATCTTCCGGCACCGGGCCCTGCTGCCCCTGGCCGACGCGACGGTGCCGGTGAGTCTCGGCGAGGGCGGCACGCCGGTGGTCCCGCTGCCCGGGCTGGCCGAGGGGCTCGGACTGGGCGGGGTGTGGGTGAAGGACGAGAGCCGCAACCCGACCTGGTCCTACAAGGACCGGCTGGCCGCGGTGGCCACCACCAAGGCGGTCGAGGTGGGCGCGGAGACCGTGGTGGTGGCCAGCACCGGCAACCACGGCGCGGCGATCGCGGCCTACGCGGCCCGGGCCGGACTGCGCTGCGTGGTGCTGACCATCGCCTCGGTGCCGGCCACGATGAAGACGCTGATGCAGGCCTACGGCGCGCGGGTGGTCGCCCTGCCCCGGCCGGTGGATCGCTGGCATCTGATGCGCGAGCTGGTCGCCGCACGCGGGTGGATGGCCATGTCGGGGTACGCGGACCCGCCGGCCGGCTCGCACCCGTTCGGCGTCGACGGCTACAAGACGATCGCCTACGAGCTGGTGGAACAGTTGCCGTCGGTGCCCGACGTCGTGGTCGTCCCGGTGGCCTACGGCGACGGGCTGGCCGGCATCGGCCGCGGCTTCGCCGACCTGGTGGCACTCGGGGTGATCGGAAAGGTGCCGCGACTGCTCGTCGCGGAGCCGTTCGGCCCGCTCGCGGCTGCAATGGGATCGGGGGAACCGGTGGCCGTCCGGCCGTCGGTGGCGTTCTCCACCGCCTCACCGTTCTGGACCTGGCAGAGCCGGGCGGCGGTAGAGGCGTCCGGCGGGGCCGCGGTGGCCACCCCGGACGACGAGGAGATCATGGCGGCACAGCTGGAACTGGCCCGGCACGCCGGGATGTACCTGGAGGCGTCGAGCATCACCGCCGTGGTGGCCCTGCGGAAGGCGGTGGCCGCCGGGCTGGTGGCGCCGTCCGAGACCGCGGTGGTCATCGGGACGTCCACCGGGCTCAAGGACGTCGGCGCCACGGCGGCCCGGCTGACCGACGTGCCGGTGATCGAGCCGTCTCCCGCCGACCTGGACCGGGTGCTGTCGTTCTCGGGTGGGGCGGTGTCGTGAGGCTCGCGTTCTCGATCTCCGGCCGGCGGGACTCGGCGGGGGCGGTCCGGGCCGCGGTGGCCGCCGAGGAGGCCGGGTTCAACGACGTCTGGCTGACCGAGGACTACTTTGAGCGGGGTGCGTTCGCGCTGGCCGGAGCGGTGGCCGCCCACACCTCGCGGGTCCGGGTGGGCATCGGGGTGGTCAACCCGTGGACGCGGCATCCGGTGCTGACCGCCATGGAGTTCGCCACCCTCGACGAGCTCAGCGGCGGCCGGGCGGTGCTGGGACTGGGCGCCAGCAACGCCCACTGGATGACCGACAACCTGGGGATTCCGTTCGACAGGCCGCTGGCACGGACGCTGGAGGCTCTGTCCGTCATCCGGCAGGTGCTGACCGGACGGCACGTCACCTTCGACGGGGACTTCCATCAGGTGGACACCGGGCTGTCCTTCACCCCGGTCCGGCCGGACCCGCCGATCGTGCTCGGCGTCAAGGGGCCCCGGGCGGTGGCCCGGGGTGGTGCGGTCGCCGACGGGCTACTGCTGTCGATCCTGGCCGGGCCGGGATACGTGCGATGGGTGCGCTCGCAGGTCGGTGCCGGCACCGAGATCTCCGCCTACATAGGGGTTTCGGTGGACCCGGATCCGGCTGTGGCCCGGGACCGGATCCGGCCGATGGCGGCGCAGTACCTCGGTGTGCACGGCGACCACGTGATCACCCGGGAAGCAGGGGTGGACCCGGCGCTCGCCGCCTGGCTGCGGGCGGGATGGCTGGCCGGGGCGCCCCGGGCCGACCTGGTCAGTGACGCGCTGCTCGACGAGGTGGTGATCGCCGGTGACGTGGCCGGGGCCGCTCGTGGGCTCGAACGGTGGGCCGCGGCGGGGCTGGACGTGGCGGTGATTCGGGACGATCCGGCGGTCGACCCGGTCGAGACGTTGCGGGTGGCCCGGGAGATCGCCTGATCTCGGTCTCTACCGCTTGTCGACTGCCGGGTGACGAACACGCCCCGGGCCGGCTCCGCCGCCGACAGCCCGGGCCCTGGCCGAGCAGGTCCAGGCAGGAGAACTGCGGAACGGGCAGTCCCAGCGGTCGCAGCCCGGGCTTCAACCAGTTCTTCCTCTCCGGTCCAGCGGGCCCGAACGAGCGGACTGTTCGGCCTGAATAGCCAACCGTCGTGTTTGATCCGTCGGGGATGGCGTTGACGCTGGTCCGGGACGCGGTGTTCACCTCCACGGTGGCCTGCGTCCCGGCCCTGCTGTTGATCACGTTCCTGTTCACCCGGTGAACCGTTTCATGCGCCGGGCAGAGCTTGTGTCCGGACCGTTGCGGAGGGTGTTGAAAAATCGATTTTGATCTACTCTCGGAGGTGTGAGAACGCAGACGGGAGTGATCACCAGATGAGTTCGCCCGAGGCCGGCCCCTCCGCCGGCCGGCGCCCGACCGTTCAACCGAGATTCGCTTCCGAGCGGGAACTCCGGCGCATGGTCCGCGATATCCTGGGACGTTTCGATATCGGTGTCGACGAGAATCTCTTCACCGCCGGACTGAATTCACTTCAAGTGATCACCTTGACCGCCAGAATTCGATCCCGGTTCGGCGTACGTATCAGTCTGGCTGATGTGGTGCGGGCGCCGACCATCGCGGGGATCGCATTCACCCTGCGCGGAGACATCGCCCCGGCCGCCGACGCCGGCATTCTGGTCGCATTGCAGGTCGCCGCGGGTTCCGTGCCGTTGTACTGCGCTCATCCGATCGGCGGCAGCGTCATCCGGTATTTCGCACTGGCCGCCGCGATCGGCGCTGAACAGGCGTTGTACGGTCTGCAGGCGACCGGGCTCGCCGGGGGGCGGCCGCATCGTGATATCTCCGAGATTGCGCGGGCCGCCGCCGACGCCATGATGTCGCTGACCCCGGACGGTCCGTTCCGGATTCTCGGTTTCTCGTTCGGCGGTGTCGTTTCCGTGGAGATTGCGAGAATCATTCGTCAGCGTACCGGGCAGGCCCCGCTCATCATCATCGTCGATGCGGATGCTTCCATGGCCGGTCAGCCGTCCGATTCCGTCGCCGAGGCCACCGACCGCCTGGCGCGGACGCTCCTCGACAACGGTTCGGAGCGGATACCCCGCGGGCGTACCCTGACCCTCCCGGACCTGCATCGACAAGCTGTCGAGGCGGGTTTGGTAGACGTTTCCTATCCCATCGAGAAATTCGCTGTACTGCGCGACACCCTGGCGGGAAATCTGGAGGCACTCGCGCGCCACGACATCGAACACTATCCGGGCCGGTTGTTCGTCATCCGCGGGAACGAACCGGTGACCGATCCGGCTCTGGGGTGGCGGCGGCTGGCGGACGAGGTCGAGGTCCGCCAGGTGGATCTGCCACATTCCCTCCTTCTGGACGAGCGGGGTTCCCGGCGCATCGCGGACATCGTCCGGCCCCTGCTGAGTGGGGCGGCGGGGGCGTCACCCCTCTCGTGACGAGGCCTCGGGTTCCGCGGCATTCGGTGGATCGGACGGGCTGCCGCCGGACAGCTGCTCCCCGGATGTCTTCGGCCACGGCTTGGCCAGCAGGGCCAGCGTCACCACCACGGTGACGAGGGCGGTCGTGGCGATGGCGGTCGCGGGTTCCGTCACCTGCGCCAGACCTCCGACCATGATGGCGCACAGGGCCTGCATCGTGCTCTGGCCGCTGCCCACCACGCCCATCGCCTGTCCCAGCATCGGTTTCGGTACCAGCGAAACGAAGCGTTCCTGCAGGGAGAGGATGCCGGCGTAGCCGAACGAGGCTACGAAGGCTATCCCGGTGGCCACCGCCAGATTCGGGTGCAACACGAATACCAGATACGGGCACGCGAGCAGGAGGAAGAGCGGCATCGTCAGCCGGGTGCGCGTCTCGGGGCTCGTCCATCGGCCGATGGTCAGGTCGCCGATGAGCATCCCGACCGCGGCGGCGGTCAGGAGGGCACCGGCAGCCTTGCCGCCGTACGGGACGAACATCGACTCGACCCCGACGATGAGGCTGGCGGGCAGCCACAACGCCAGCAGAAGGCGCCGGATCGACGACGAGCTGAACAGTGTCCGGTTGCCGGCCCAGGTGGCGGCCAGGGAGGCACGCCCGGTTGCTCGTGGTTCCCGGTCTTGGAGGCGGAGCCGGAAGACGAGCGAGGCGGCGAAGCCCACGCCCGCCGCGGTCCACAGGGCGCCGATCGGGCTGACCAGTGCGAGGACGATACCGCCGACCGCGTACCCGACGATCTGCATGCTACCGATGCCGACGTTGAGCAGCGAACGGCCCAGGACGTAGGCTTCCTCCGGCAACACGTCCACGACCAGGGCGTTGCTGATCGCCCCCGCCACCGGGTCTCCGAACCCCAGGATCATGAGCAGCGCCAGCATCGCCCAGAGTGGCAGGACGCCGGTCGCCATCAGGACGAGAGCGGTGGCGTGCACGGCCGACCAGGTGGCCAGCGCGGTCCGTGGTCGCAGCCGGTCGGCCACGGACAGCAACGTCATCGCGCCGAGCGCCTGAGGCAGGAAGCCTCCGAGGTATGCGACCGCGGCGAGCAGGGGTGACCCGGTCTTCGCGTACACCAGTGCCGCCAAGCCTAAGGTCTCCATCATCTTGGCGATGACCGTTGCCGAGGTGGCGGTGAAGAGTACGCGGAATTCGCGGATGGCCAGGATCTGACGATAGGTTGTCATCGATCAAACCTCACGTTCTGTCTGCGGCGGCTCCTTTGCCGCGGCGAGCGAAGGTCAGTGGTGGCGTTCCGCGGCGGCGATCGCGAGCGCCCGTACGGCGGCACGATCGATCTTGCCGCTCGGCAGCCGGGGCATCATATCGACGATTGCGAAACTCCGTGGGATGAGGTGCTTGGGAACCCGGCTGAGCAGGAACCGGCGCATGTCGCGGACGTCGGCCACGGTGCCGGGTGCGGGCACCAGCACCGCGACGAGTACGCGATTCAGCGGATCGTCGCCCACCGTGGTCACAGCGACGGCGGACACCTCAGGTGACGTACCCAGGACCGCTTCTATCTCGCCCGGTTCGATCCGGACCCCACGGATCTTGACCTGTTCGTCCGCGCGACCGACGAAGTGATAGATGCCGTCGGCGTCCCTTCGCAGGATGTCGCCCGTACGGTAGCTGCGGCTGCGCCCCGGCCCGTCCAGGCCGGCGAAACGCTGGGCGGTGAGGTCGGGCCGGCCCAGGTAGCCGTTGGCGACGAGTTCCCCGGTGACTGTCAGCTCACCCTCGGCGCCGTCGTCCACGGTTGCCCCGTCGCGGTCGACGAGCGTGAGCCGAGCACCCCGTACCGGGGTGCCGACCGACGGAAGACGCGGCCAGGAGCGGTAATCGGTGTCCAACCGGTGACGCAGGACGGCATGGGTCTCGGTCGGCCCGTACTGATTGACCAGTGTGGCACCGGTTCCCTCGAACAGCGCGATGATCTCATCGGTGCACTGCAGTTGTTCTCCGGCCGACACCACCTCCCGCAGAGTGCTGCCGCGCAGGGCGTCTCGGTTCCCGAAGGCGGCCAGCAGTTGCAACGCGATGAACGGTACGAAGATCCGCTCAACTCGGTGTTCGGCGATGACGCGGGACAGCAGATCCGGATCGTTGCGGACGCTGACGTCCGGGCAGACGACGGTTCCGCCGGCGAGCAGGGTGGAGAAAACCTCCTGGAACGACACGTCGAACGAGGCAGGCGCGAACTGGAGCGTGCGGGTGGGTCCGCGACCGTCCAAGATCGAGTCCGCCACCTGCCAGCGAGCCAGGGAGATGAACGAGTCCTCCCGGTACATCACGCCCTTAGGCTGCCCGGTCGACCCTGAGGTGTACAGCAGGTATGACAGTCGGCTCTCAGGGCGTGGCACGCGCCGGCCCAGGAGATCGACGGAGGGCGGCCGGTCGGGGATGCCGTCCAGGTCGATGATCGCGCGGATGGGGAGATCGGCCGGCAGATGCCCGAGTGTACGAGCGTTGCCGACGAGAACCTCCAGTCCGGCGTCCCCGGCGATGAAGGCCAGCCGTGCCGGCGGGTACGAGTGATCCAGCGGTACTGGCACGGCGTCGGCGAGCAGCACGCCCAGGAACACCACGACGACGTCGACGGACCCCTCGACGGCGATGCCGACGCGGTCCTGGCTGTCGACCCCGGTCGCAATGAGTCGCTCGGCCAGCATCGAAGCTCGTTGCCAGAGACGGTCGTAGGTGAGGGTGGTGTTCCCGTCCATTACCGCGAGTTCCGGGCCGTGCCGGCGGACCTGCGCCCGTACCAGGCTCGGGATACCGGCATCGGCCTGGAGGTGTGTAGTCACGAGCAGCCACCTTCGTCGGAGTTCAGGATGGTGAGAGTGGTTCGGTCACCGGGGTCGACCGGTTCGGGACCAGCCCCGTCATCGGCCGGCCCGCCGCGGCCGGCGTCACCGATCGCATGACGCCGGACCTGCTGCTCGGTCATTCCCATGAAGTGCACGACGATCTCGTGATTCGTGGAGGTGACCGCCGCGACCGCCCCGGTCCGGTAATAGAGGTCGACGACCCGTTCCGTCGGCCGGAGATCCGGGTCCCGATCAGCACGCAGGTCGCTGTGGATCCTCGGCACGTCGTGGTCGAGCCGGATACCGTGCCGGACGTGGTAGGTCTCCCCGTACAGCTCGATCACGGGAAGGTCGTCGGCGCGGGCGTCGCCCGCGCCGCCGAGATAGACCGGCTGGGTCACCAGGTCGTACCGGAAGACGTCGTCCAGCAGGGGCGTCATCGCAGTGGGCAACCGTGGTCGGATGGACTCCTGCCACCAGACCTGGAGCAACCGACGGCCCGCCGGGTCGGTGTACAGGTAGGTGATCGCCGCGCCGAACGCCGCGGTGCCACCCATCGCCGTTGCGGCGTGGGATCGCAGCGGGGCCGCGGCCGGATGCGCCGTCTCGACGATCCACGTGTCCAGGTCGAGCAGGACCTGTGACTGGGTGAGCCCGGCCAACTGCCGGAGCGGCAACCAGATGTACCGCAGAACCGCGTTCTCGGCGATCACCCGAGCCCAGAACAGGAATCGCTGCATCTGCCGGTTCTCCGCGAACGTCATGGTGTGGTGCGCCAGTACGTACTCGAAGTCGTCGTGGTCACCCCGAACCGAGGTGATGCCGTATTCTTTCTTCTTCTCGAAGTAGTCGGTGTTCGGCAACAGCATGATCGGATACACCGCGATCCGCGAGACACGCCGGGAGAGCCGGTCGTAGCCCTCCATGAACGACTTCACCGTTTCGCCGGGAGCACCCCAGAGGAGTTCGGCGTAGCAGTCCAGGCCCTCCCGGTCCAGCCAGGCCGACAGTTCCTCCCAATCGTTCAGCTTCATGTTGCGCCGGTTCATGCTGTCGAGCGCCCGTTCGTCCAGAGTCTGTAGAGCGAGCGTGAAGGAGCTGCGCATGCCGGCCTCCTTCATGCGCTTGACGATGCGGTAGAAGGTCTTCGACTTGTTCTTCGCCCACGAGGTCTCCAGCGCCCGGGGGAAACCGAACCGTTCTCTGGTCTCGATCAATGCCTCGACGAAGTCGACATCCCCCGGCAGCAGGCCGAAGTTGGCGTCACACGCCACCACGGTGTGCACCTTCAGGCGACCGAACACCTCCAACTCTCGGCGGAGCCGGTCCAGCGAGAACGCACGGATCTTCTGCCCGACGGCGCCACCCCAATAACAGAAGGCACATTTGTACGGGCAGCCGCGATTGGTCTCCATCAGTGCTACGTCGTAACGGAAGGCGCCGTGTTCGTCGGTGAGATCGATTGCTCCGGTCAGTACCGGAGACGCGATGACCTCAAGGTCTTCGATGCGATCACGATCGGCTGTCGTGACGGTGGTCCCCTCGTGCTGGAAGGAGATCCCGTCGACGTGGTGCAGAGCCCGGCGGTCGTCACCACGGATGCGGGCACTCAGCAGATCGCGAAAGGTCAGCTCACCCTCTCCGTTGACGACCACGTCGACCTCCGGGAACATGCGGAACACACGTTCTGCCTGCCCGGCGACATGAGTTCCGCCGAAGATGACCCAGCCGTCCGGGTTGAGCTGCCGGAAAGAGGCGGCGAGCGCCCCGAAGGCTCGGTAGTTCCAGCCGAGCACCGAGAATGCAATCACGTCAGGCGTACCGTCGGAGAACAATTCGTTCGCCATCGCGGAATTGGTCGTCCCTCCGCGGAAATTCTTGATGTCGATGCTGGCCGAGCGCCGAACGAGATCATCGGTGAGGGCGGTCGCCTTCAGGTATCCGGATGCCAGTGGCATGGACTCCAGGGGCATGTCCCAGACGCCTTGCTGTACCAGGAAGACGCTGATATTCGCACTGTCGTGTGATGCCGGATCAGCCATGCGGATTCCCCCATGCGAAAGAGCAGGTTGACGGAAGGTGACGGAAGCGGTGCGAGGGCCTATGCCGCGACGACCACGAGGCGGGTCCGCCGGCCGAGGGGGCGGCCGTCCAGCCCGCCGAAGACGGACACCTCCCGGAACCCGGCACGGACGAGCATCCGGTCCAGCTCGGACGGGGTGTAGACGCGGATACGGCTCACCGATCGGTGTCCGTCCGTTCGGTCGAGAAGCGACATGTGCATCCATCCTGAGTGAACATCCCAGGTGGTTTCTCCGGCCTGCCCGGCAACGTCCGTCCGATTCTTGGCGGCCAGTTCGCTGATCACCCGGTCACGGTGCGTGGTGTCCATGACCAGCCGGCCCCCGGGCCGGAGCACACGCTGGAATTCATCCAGAACCGCCTGGTCGCCGTCGTCGCCGCAGAAACCGAACGAGGTGAACAGGTTGAGGACGGTGTCGAACGTGCCTGCCCGGAAGGGCAGGTCGCGGTAGTCGGCCCGGACCCATTGGACACCGGCCGGTGCGTGGACGGCCCGAGCGGCGTCCAGCATGTCCTGGGACGAGTCCACGCCCGTCACATGGTGACCGGAGGCTGCCAGCGCGCGACTGTGCCGGCCCGCGCCGCAGGGGGCATCGAGCACATCGCCGTCCGGCGGAGTCCCGGCCAGCGTGACCGCGCCGTCCACCTGGGCCGTCGCGAGCTCGTTGGTATGGGTCTTCTGGTATGCCCTCAGATAGTGGGCCACGTCGGCGGAGGTCCATGCGGATCCTGGCCGGCTCGTACCTTCGGTGCGACTGGGCACATCGGCGCCTTCCGATCGGGGTGAGTGTGACTACTCCTCAGCGAGCATCGGCGGGACGGGCGGTGTCGATCAGGCGGGCCATGGTGCCGAGCGTGGGTTCGGCCAGAAAATCGCGTAGGGAGAGGCGTACACCGAAGGCCCGTCCGGCCAGTGCGAGCGCCTGTGCCGCGCCGAGGGAGTCGCCACCCAGCCGGAAGAAGTCCGCCTGCTCCGGAACCGGTTCTATGCCGAGAATGCCGGTCCAGATCGCGCCGAGCCGGATCCGTACCGGATCGACGGGAATCCGATCGACCGTCTCCGCCCCCGTCCCGATTCGTTCCGGGGTGACGGTGGCGGCGAGGCGGGGCCGGTCGAGTTTCCCACTCGGCAACCGGGGAAGTTCATCGATCGGCAGCACTACCCGAGGCCGCATGTAGACCGGCAACTCGGCGTCGAGTTCCTCCTGGAGTCGCGTGGACAGGGCGGCCGGTACGAGCGTGCCGTCCGGTACCACGAATGCCGCGAGCGCGGCGCGGCCCGCGTGACCGTCGAATCGCACCACGGCGACGTCCCGGACGCCCGGTACCCGGCGGAGGGTCGACTCGACCTCGCCCAGTTCGATGCGGTGTCCGCTGATCTTGACCTGGTCGTCGGCCCGGCCGCGGAGCGACAGCATCGCCTCAGCGGACCAGACGGCCGAGTCGCCGGTGATGTACGCGCGTTCACGGGGGGAGTGGGGAACGAGGTCCGTGCGGAACAGGAGAGCGGTCTGATCCGGCCGGTTGAGGTAACCCTCCGCGATGCCGGTCCCACCGAGCACCAGCATTCCGGGCGTGGCGGGTGGGCATGGTCGATTCCATTCGTCCAGTACCCAAGCCCGGACATGGCGCATCGGCCGGCCGATCGAGACCGGCCCTCCGTGCTCCACCCGCCAGCCGGTGGCCCAGATGGTCGCCTCGGTCGGGCCGTACCAGTTCCAGGCCTGCTCCGCGATCGTGAGCAGCCGGTCCCGTACCTCGGCGCTCATCGTCTCCCCGCCGCACAGGGCGGCTCGTAGCCGGCGAGCCGGTGGGTCGAGGACGGCCCAGACACTCGGAGTCGCCTGGACCACGTCCACCTCCTCCCGGTCGATCAGCCCACCCAGGCTCGCCGGATCCTGGACCTGCTCGTCGTCGGCCATCACCACGGTCGCCCCCGTGACCAGGGGAAGGAGAATCTCGATCAGAGAGATGTCGAACGTGGTCGTGGTCGATGCGAGCATCCGTTCGCCCGCGGTCATGCCGGTCAGCCGGGCCATCTCCGCCATCACCTCGGCGAGGGCGCGATGCCCGACCAGCACACCTTTGGGGCGCCCGGTCGACCCGGACGTATACATGATGTAAGCGGCACCGTCCAGGCGTGACTCATCGACGGGTGGTGCCGGGCCGGCGGTCGCCACCGCGTCGATCAGAAGCGCTCGCGCACCCAGCTGGTGCGCGGACGTAGCGGAACAGAGAACGCGGCGTGCTCCCGCATCGGCGAGGACGGCGGTGAGCCGGGCGCTCGGCCAATCCCGGTCGAGGGGGAGGTAGACCCCGCCGGCCAGCAGGATGCCGAACAGAGCCGACACGAGGTACCGATCGCGTTCCGCGCAGACGCCGACGACATCACCGGGTCGCACACCATCCTCTCGCAGGCGGTGGCAGATCCGCCGGGCCTGCGTGAGGAACTGCCAATAGGTGAGGGTGCCGTCCCGATCCCGGACGGCCACCCGGCCGGGCGTGCGCATGGCGTCCCGAGTGATCGTGGCGGCCAGGGTCCGGGCCGGTTCGGTACGGACGACGTCGTCGTCCGGCCGTCCGGTGGCGACCCACCGCTCGTCCGGCAGCAGGATCGGCAGAGCCGAGAGTGGTGTGTCCGGATCCGCGACCGCGGCGGCCAGCAGCGTGACATACCGGTCGCAGAGACGGTCCAATTCCGGGCGGGCGATGGTGCGGCTGTCGAGACGCACGGCGATCGCCGTGCCGCTCTCCTCCATCTGTACGGCCAGACCGTAGAGAGTGTGCGGTATGTCGACGGGGAATGCCTCGACCTCCACGCCGGGCAGGCTCAGCCGTCCTCCCGGATCGCGCCGATGGGTGAACACCACGTCGGTGAGGGACACACCGTTACCGTCCCCGGCCGTCCGTACCACCCGCAGGACGTCTGCCAGGGGAACCGCCCGGTGTGCCAGAACCTCATCACACCGGCCTTCCACCTGGGCCGCCAGCTCCCGGAAGGTCGGGTCTTCCCGCACGGTGACGCGGATCGGGGCGACATTGGTGAGAAAGGCCACCGTCTGGTCGACGCCGGCCCGGGCCCGGTCGGCGAACGGCATACCGATCACGAAGTCCCGGCTGTTCGCCCAGCGCGCGAGGAGGGCGGCGCAGGCGGTCAGAAATACCTTGGCGTTCGTGAGCCGGTGGACGCGGGCGAAGAGACGGACGTCCTCCGTCAGCACGGCCGGCAGAGCCCGCAGCAAGGTGGACCCACCGAACCCGTCCGGCGTGGGAGTGGACGGCAGATCGAACGAGGTCGGTACACCGTCGAGTCGGTGTCGCCAGTGATCCAGCGCGGTCTGCCAAGCCGGGGTATCCCTCTCGGACAGACATTCCCCGATCAGTTCCCGCAGCGGTCGCCTGACCTGCGGTTTCGGCGGCGAACCGGCGACCACGGCCCGGTAGGCATCAGCAAGTTGCTGCTCTACGAGACCGAGCGACCAGGCATCCGCGACGATGTGGTGCAGGACCATGACGAGTACGTTCTCGTCCGGCCCCATCTGCAGCAGCGTGGAACGGAACAGCGGACCGGTACTCAGGTCGAAAGGCTCCTCGACCAGCCGTTCGACCGCGGCGGTGACATCCGTGCAGTCCGCCGGGCCGGCGATCCGCAGCAGGTCGCTGTCGGGAGGAAGGATGCGGAGCGACGGTCGGCCGTCCCGGTCGTCGAACACGCTGCGCAGTGATTCGTGCGAGGCCACCACCGTGTCCACGGCGGCGGCCAGCGCCGTGACGTCCAGCCGACCCGTCAACCGCCACACGGAGACGACGTGCAGCGCCGTTCGGGAGCCCTCATACCGGTCAAGGTGCCAGATCTCGTGCTGTGTCGGCAGGACCGGTTCGGCGTACTCCGGGTCAGCCACGGCCGGGAACCCTGGAGGCCAGAAGACGTGCCTGATCGGCCACCGTTCGGTGGGTCCTCAGCTCGATCACCGTGACCGGATGTCCACGCTGGGCGAATGCGCCGATCAGCCGCATGAGATGCAGCGAGTCGCCACCCAGGTCGGCGAAGTCGTCGGTGCGGCCGACCGTGGCGATGCCGAGAACAGCGCCCCACAGATCGGCGACGATCCGTTCCCAGGGCGTGGCCGGTGCCGATCCGGCCGGCGTCTGCGGCGTCCCGGTGGTCAGAAGTCGGCGGTCCACCTTGCCGGTCGCCCCGGTGGGAAGCTCGTTCCAGATCACGATGCGGGTGGGCACCATCACCTCCGGGAGCCGCTCGGCCAGGTGACGCCGAAGTTCGCCGAGGGTGACCTCGTCGGCGGCGACGTGAGCTGTCAGCCGACTGCCCTCCGGGTCGTTCGCCACCGTCACGACCGCCTGCCGGACGCTGGGATGGGCCGACAGGGCCTGTTCCACCTCTTCCAGTTCGACGCGTACGCCGTGCAGCTTCACCTGGCTGTCCGCCCGGCCGTGGAACTCGAGCTCTCCGTCCTGGCGGTACCGGCCTCGATCTCCGGTCCGGTAGTACCTCCCATCGGAGGCATCGACGACGAAGCGTTCCGCGGTCAGTTCCGGCGCGCCGAGGTAGCCGCGGGCGACGCACGCACCGCCGATCCAGATCTCGCCCTGTGTGCCGGCCGGCACCACGTGACCGGCCGCGTCCCGTACCTCCACCGTGTAGCCGGGCAGAGGCCGTCCGATCGGGATCGGGCCCGCGCCGTCCGGGTCGCAGCGGTGAAGGGTGGTGTAGACCGCGGTCTCGGTCGGGCCGTAGCCGTTCCAGACCTGGCAACCGCCGTCGGTCAGTTCCCGGACCAGGCTCTGCGGCAGGACTTCTCCTCCGCTGAGTACGAGGGCCGGACCGGTCCAGCCCACCTCGGTCAGCAGGCGGAGCTTCGTCGGTGTCGCCTCCACCACGGTCACGGCTGTTCGGCGGATACGGTCGCGGACCCGAACCGGATCCCGGGCCTCGACGTCACCGACCAGTTCGATGCGTGCTCCGAGGGTCAACGGCAGGACCAGCTCGGCGAACCCCATGTCGAAGACGACGGTGCTCCATGCCAGCACGACCGCCTCCGCGGTCAGCCCGACGCGGTCGACCAGTCCGCGTACCAGGTTGACGAGTTGCGCGTGTTCGAGCGCCACGCCCTTCGGCGCTCCGGTGGATCCCGAGGTGTAGAGAACGTACGCGAGCTGATCGGGAGCCGGACCGTCCGTCCTCGGTGTCGGCGGTGCGGTGCCCGCCCAGTTCGTTGCGGACACGTCCACCACCGTGCCGGCGAAACCTGGCAGCCCGGCCGGTGTGCCGAGAAGCAGGTCCACTCCGGCGGCGGTCAGAATCCGTGCGTTGCGGGCGGCCGGGTGACCGGGGTCGAGCGGCACGACGGCCGCACCGGCCTCCAGAACAGCGTGGATCGCCACCACCAGGTCCGCGGTGCGGGGGAGGAGGACGCCGACCCGCGCCTCGGGCCCGATCCCGGCCGCGCGGAGCGTCGCGGCCAGGATTCCGATCCGGTGGTCCAGTTCCCGGTACGTGAACGTGCTCTCGGGGGTGGCGATGGCGGGCCGGTCCGGGTGGTCGGCGCGAGCCCGCCGGAGCATGTCCACGAGTGTCTTCGGCGTTGCCGGCGCGGGATCCGGCCGGTGCACGGCCGGCTCGTCGAATCCGGTCACCATCGATGCCAGAATGGCTAGAAAATCCGCTACGAAACGTTGTGCACCGGCAGCCGGCCAACGATCGGGGTGGAACTGGAACAGCAGCCTCTGGTCTGTCGTACCGGCGTCCGCGGCGACCTCCACCAGGAGCGGCACACTGGTGTAGACCTCGTTCGTCGCGGATCCCTGCTCGACCAGACCGCGCCGGACCAGGTCGTCGATGCCGTGATAATCGGCGAACGTACAGATGTTCTCGATCTCCACGCCCGTTGCCGCCTGGATGTCGGCTGTTGCCAGTCCGCGATACGGGTAGACCGCCTTCTCCGCGGCGGCGACCGCGTTCGCCGTCATCTCCCATGATCCGGTGAGCGGAATCCGCAGCGGCACGGTGTTGAGGTAAAGGCCGGCTGCGGCGTCACCGCCGGTCCGTTCCGGCCGTGAGTGAACGACAAGGCCGATCAACACCTCGTCGGCGTCCGGCTCGAGGCGGCCGAGAGCCACCGCATGAGCCGCGCGATAGAGCGTCTTCACCGGAACGCCGCGGTCGTGGGCGATCCGGAGCAGACCGTCCGTGACGTCGGTGGGGATGGGCACGGCGACTGTGGTCGGCTCACCACCTGCAGGCGGTTCGACCGGGGACGGTATCCGGCCGGACGGCGCACCGTCCAGGTATCCGGACCAGAACCGGGTCGTCGCCGGATCCTCCCGGGCGGCCCGTTCGGCGGCGACGTACTCGCCGAACGGCGGTGGGGGATCGATGTCGGCCTCGGCCTCCGTGCTGTACCGCTCCACGAGTTCGGTCAGTAGGGCCCAGTTGCTCCAACCGTCGAGCAGGACATGATGCACGCTGCAGGTGAGCAAAAAGGAGTCGGCGGTGAGGGCGTCCGCCCGCCACCGGATCACCGGTACGTCGTGCCAGTCCAGCTTGACCGCCTGTTCCTCGGCCAGCACCCGTTCCCGGCGGTCCCCGATCGGTTCCGTGGTGAGACCGAAGACGCTGAGCGGAGGCTTCGCGGTGCGGTGAACCAGTATGAGCGGTACCGAGAAGTGTTCGATGTCGAACGACGACCGCAGTGCGGCATGCCGGTCGGAGAGGATGGTCAGGCAGTGCAGAAGCCGCTCCCCGTCCATCGGACGCCGGACGACGACGCTGCTGACACTGTGATACGAGTCGGGTGCCGACCCCTCGCTGTGGAACAACATGCCCAGTTGCAGTGCGGTCATCGGATACGCGTCGACCACGTCCGGCCCGAGCCGGCTCCGGTCGTCGCCGGAGAGTTGTGACAACGGCTGGTATTCCGGTTCGGTCGACCGGGCGTCCGCGATCAGACCGTCGGCCAGGACCCGGATGGTCCCGGCCTCGAGCAGCTGCCGGACGCTGATCGACAGTCCCCGCTCCCGTGCGATCGCCACCGCCTGGATGGCAAGAATGGAGTCGCCGCCGATCACGTAGAAGTCGTCGTCCGGTCCCACGACGTCGAGGTCGAGGACCTCACACCAGATGTCGGTCAGGGCGGCTTGTGCGTCGAAGGCGGTCACCGGCGGTCACCCGTGGCACCGGTCGGCTCGAGGATCCGCGCGACGGCGGTGGATACGTCCTCGAGGGGATCCGGGGCGTCGGCACCCGCCACGATGTCCGGCAACCAGGCGAGTGACTCAGCTGCGAGCGGGCCCACCAGGTAGGTCGGCGCGGTGACCGGCCGGGCGGCGGTGGTGATCTGCGCGGCGAGGAAGCAGAGCCAGTCGACGTACCTGCCGACGATGTCGTGGGCGACGGTCTTCGCGGTCTCCTCGTCGAGGTCGAGACCGGCTACCCGCTGCATGGCCACCGTATGGAACTTCTCGTCGAGGAAGGCGGACAGCCGGGACGGAGATGCGTCGCCGGGCAGTCCGGCCACGACGGCTCGGGCGAGTTCCTCGTCGCCGCCCAGCCGCCCGACGAGCGCAGCGGCCTCTTCGCCCAGCAGTTCCGGTGTGACCTGTAGCGGGTCCACGATCAGGAGGGCCCCCGGGGGCCGTCCGGCGTCGCTCAGCGCGGCTGCGAGAGAGATGGTGAAGTTTGCCCCCGAACACTGGCCCAGCAGGATGGGGCGTGCGGGCACCCGGTCGAGGATCGACTCCGCTACGGACCGGGCGTTCCGGGCGAGGAGATCCGTGCCGCTCCGCCAGGACAGGCTGAGCGGGTCCACCACGCAGGCCCGGGAAACATAGTCGGTTACCCCTGACAATAGCTCGTCCAACGGGCGTCCTACCCCGACGGAGCCGAAATCAACGGCAACGACGTCATTGAATCCAACGTCGTTGCCGGGTCTGACCTCGGAGTTGAGTCCTGGCATCCGACGGCTCCCCGCTCGAGTTTCATCCTGTCACACGCCGACGATTGATACATACACTCATATCAAACCTCTGAGTGATCGTCTAACCCTTGTAAGGCCTTGCATGTCATCGACGCTCATGCGTAAGCTCGGCGGCGGTGGATCTTCGTGCTTCGCTGTGAAGTGACTCATCCGTTGAACCGGGACTCACCTGACGCGGGGGATTCTGAAAATGGTGTCAGTCCAAGATCTTGGCGAGAAGAAATTTATTCGAGACGTTCTCTCAAGTCACGCTTCAACAGCCTGTGCGGATGCACTGGAAGACTGCGTGGTGATCGATCCGGCAGCGTTGTTCGCTCTTGACGGATCTCCGCTGATCGTCTATTCGATCGACCATCCATCACCGATTGACCGACCGATTCCGGCCGGAATGGAACGTCGTTTCCAAGGCCGCTGGATCGCCGCGTGCACCGCTAACGACGTACTGGCGATGGGCGCGCGCCCCCGTGGGTTCGCACTGGATCTGGCGGTGCCGGGAGCCACCGACGTCCGCGAGGTGGACGAGCTGTGCGCGGGTATCACCGATGTGCTGGACGAGTACGGAGCACGGTTCGAGGGCGGTAACACGGACGTCAATCCGCACCTTGGCACGGTCGCCATGTGCTGGGGAACGGTCGGCGCGGCCGGCGTGATCCGGCGGCGCGGTGCCCGGCCCGGTGACTATCTGGCGGTGACCACCGAACTCGGGCTCGGCTGGGCCAGTTACTTGTTACGCAAACAAGGCGGATGGGACCGGCTCGACGCGGATTCGCAACGGAGACTGGCCGATTACAACCTGATGCCCCTGGCGCCGCACCAGGCGATCGTCGATACCGCCGAGCGGGCACCCGGGGCGATAACCTCCGGGATGGATCTCAGTGACGGCCTCGTCGAATTCCTCTACACCATCATCCGAACTCCCGGTCTCGGCGTCCGCGTCGAGCAGCATCGGATACCCGAACCGCCGCTGTTGACGGCCTGCGCCCAGGCCCTCGGGGTGCCGGCCGCCGCGCTTGCCGTCGAGTACGGCTTCGACATGCCACGAGCACACGGATACACCGTCGCGCCACACCGCTGGGATGAGGTCGCGAGCATCTTCGCCGGGCACGGCACCCCGCTGTTCCGCATCGGTGAGGTCACCGCTGATCCTGAGGTGACCTGGTGCGGCGTGGACACGGCACCCCGCCCGCTCGAGCGGCTGTGGGACGACAAGGCGCGGCGCGGTGACGCCATCAGTGACTGGACAGCCATGGTGGACAAGAACGCCTGGTGACGCGGCGAGGAGGAAGTCATGGCCGGAAGAAGTGATCTGGCGATTCTGGGGGGACGTCCGGTACTGGAGAAGGCGCCGCCGTTCGTCTGGCCGCCGGTTCGTCCCGCGGACGCGGAAATCGTCGCCGACATGGTCCTGCGGGGTGAGCTGTCCTACTACGGCAGGGAGGGGCAGGTCCGCGAACTGGAGGATCGGTTCCGGGACTACCTCGGTGTCCGCCACGCCCTCGCCACCTCGTCGGGCACGACCGCGCTCCATTCAGCGTACTTCGGGCTCGGCCTTCGCCCGGGTGACGAGGTGCTAGCACCCACCTACACGTTCCTGGCCACGGTCATGCCGTTGCTGGTGGCGAACGCGGTGCCGGTGCTGGTCGACGCGGAGCCGGACACCGGCAACCTCGATCCGGTCGATCTGGAGGCGAGGATCACCGAACGTACCCGGGCTGTGGTGGTGACCCACATGGCCGGTAACCCGGTGGACATGCACCGGGTGCTCGATGTCGCCAGGCGGCATCGTCTCAAGGTCATCGAGGACTGTTCACACGCGCACGGCGCCGAGTACGACAATCGCAAGGCCGGAACCTTCGGCGACGTCGCGGTGTTCAGTCTCCAGGGCAAGAAGCTGGTCTCCGCGGGTCAGGGCGGCATTCTCGTCACGAATGACCAGGAGATCTTCGAGCGAGCTGTCCTTCTCGGTCACTTCAACGTCCGCTCGATGCAGGACGTGCACAGCCCGGCGTACCGCGACTACGCCTTCACCGGACTCGGCCTCAACTACCGCATGCACGCTCTCGCCGCGGCGCTCGCCGTCACCCAGATGGATCGTCTCGAGGAGTACATCGCCGGCCGGCGGCACAACATGGGACTCCTGTCCGAGCGGCTCGAGAAGACGCCCGGCATCGTTCCGCCCACGATGGGACGGCTCGTCACCCGGCACGTCTACTACGGGTACCGGCCTCTGTACCGGGCCGCTGATCTCGGTGACCTGCCCATCGACGTGTACGTCGACGCGGTTCGTGCCGAGGGTGTGCCGTTGGAACGCTACGTCAGCAGCCCCCCGCTGCATCTGTTGCCCATCTTCGGCGCGCAGGAGCCACCGCTGATCACACATGGTGTGCCGGAACAGTTCGCGGTCGGCGGACAACGCCGGTCGTACCGGCCCGGTGATCTGCCGGTTAGTGAGGGGTACGCCGACGTGACGCTGTCCCTGCCGACGTACACCGAGCCGGACGACGGTCTGATGGAGGCCTTCGGCGAGGCTTTTCGTAAGGTGGCGGACCATGCCGACGATCTGCATGCCTTGGCGTGTGAAGACCGGGACGACCGGTGACGGTGACGCTGAGCCCGGTTCACACGGGCGACACCCCGATCGCCACGTGCCACTGGCAGGGCATCGCGAACATCGTCGCGGCATCCGGGATGCCCGACGCGGAACGCATGATGTGTCCGTCATGGGGCGCCCGGTGGAAGGGCGACGGCGTCCTGTACGGCGGCGGGCGCTGGCCTATCCTGGTGGCGGATCTCTTCGCGGTCCGGGTGGGGCAGTACTCGTTCGCCGCATCGAGTGACAGTGACCGGTGTGAACAGAACGAGCTGGCGGCCGGCCGGCCGGTGGTGGCCGAGATCGACGCCTACTTCGTACCGTCGCCTTACCACCGCACCGAACACGTCGTGCACACCGTGGTGGTTCTCTCGCGAAGTCCGGTCGGTGCCACCATCCTGGACACCACGAACAACCCGGTACCGGTCACGGTCGCGCCGGCCGATTACCGTCTGATGCGCGATCATCCCTGCGTGGGCCGTGTCGAACCCCGGAAGATCTACACGGTCGATCACGGAACCCCGCGGATGCCCACACCGGTTCAGGTGCTCACGGCGGTGAGCCGCGACATGGCGGCGCAGGCCGATGCCGATCTCCGGCATCTGGCGGTGTTCCTGGACTGGGCCGAGCACACCTCGGACCCGGTGAACGTCTGCCGGGTGGCGGCGGAACGTCACGCAGCGGCTCGCCTGTTCGAGGCTCTGGCCGATGCCGGCGTCGAGGCCGCCGTACCGGTGTCGGCAGCCCTCCGTGACCTCGCCCAGCAGTGGTACACCACACACGTGCTCACGACGCACCCACGGGCGGGAGAGTTCCGGCATCGACAGAGAACCCTGCGGTTGCTCCGGGCGCTCACCGAGAGGGAACGTGATCTCCACGGGCTTCTCCGCGACGTGGTGACGCGATGACGGCCGCACTCGACCCGCCGGTGGTGGCCATCGGCACGGACGTCCTCGGGATCGCCGGAGTGGGCGCGTCTCTCGACCGTTTCGGCGATCGGTACCTACGGCACGTCTACACCTCGGAGGAGATCCGAGCCTGTGAGGCGAAGGGCGTCTTCCGCGGTACGGCGTACGCCGCACGGTTCGCCGCGAAAGAGGCTGTCATCAAGGTCCTGGGCAGCACGGAGGTCTCGTTCCGTGAGGTGGAGATCGATCTCCGTGAGGGGGAGACCGGCCGAGAACCGACCGGGGGCGTCCGGGTCCAGCTGCACCGGAGAGCGGCGGTCCATGCCGAGCGGTGCGCGATAGCGACCATTCAGGTCTGTGTCGGCTACGGCCGGGAGTACGCGATGGCGACGGCGATCGGGTTCGCCGCCGCCCCGGCCGAGGCCGCGCGAGAAGGGAGCAGCTCGTGACCCACCCCGATCACTGCCGGGTACGCCTGCTGGAACAGGAAGAGGTCACCGTCCCGCGGATCAGGGAGATCTACCGGATCGAACAGCAGGCGGGCCGGGTCCGCAATCTCACCCGGGCGACCGCACACTCCGCCGCCGTCTGGCAGACCACCACCAAGGCCCTGCAGATCTACGACGCGTTGCGCTGCGTCGATCGCCGACTGGTCGATCTGCTGTGTCTCTACACATCGCTGCTCAACGGCTGCGACTACTGCGTGGACGACGCTGCCGGCGAGGCGTTGCGGCAAGGATGGCAACCCGGCGAATTGCTGGCGCTGGGAGAGAAACACGCGGACGTCTATCCGGCCGCCACCGTGGCGGCGCTGCGATATGCCGCCGTACTGGTCAAGGGCGGGGGCGCCGTTGACGAGGATCTACTCGTCGAGCTCCGGCGGCATTTCAGCTCCGACGAGGCTCTCGTCGAGCTCACGGCTGTTCTGTCGATGAAGAACTTCTGGAATCGATTCGCCACCGCCCTTCGTATTCCACCCGAGGGAAAATGTGCCGATCCGGCACTCAGGCAGTCACTGTTCGACCTGAGTAGGACGCTGGCAGATTGAGGAATCCCATGCGTGACGAACTCCGACAGGTGCTCGACGAATACGCGTTGTTGACAGTCAGCGCGGCGAGCCTCGATCCGCACGACAATCTGTACGAGAAAGGAATGACATCACACGCTAGCGTCAACGTCATGCTGGCATTGGAAGAACGGTTCGACATCGAGTTCCCCGACTACATGCTCACCCGCGCCGCATTCGCCACGATCGCCGACATCGAGCGTTCGGTGGCGGAATTGCTGGGTGTGAACTCGTGATGATCGACAGCGTGGCCCGCGAGGTCGCCGGGATTGCCGCCGAACATGCGGACGACGTCGACCGGCTGGCCCGCTTTCCGTCCGAGGCGATCGGGGCACTGCGCGAAGCCGGCTTGCTCTATGCCGGTGTCTCACTGCGTGAGCTGGTCGCGATCACCGAGACGCTGGGCGCGGCGTGCGCGTCCACCGCGATGACGTTCGCCATGCATCACATCCAGCTTGCATGTCTGCTCCGGCACGGCGAATCGGAAGGGTTGCGCCGATTCACGGAACAGGCGTCCGGAGAGAGGTGGTTGCTGGCGTCGGCCACCTCGGAGGCCGGCGTCGGCGGCGACATCCGTACCAGCATCGCCGCGCTGATCGTGGAGGGCGACGGATACCGGGTGGACAAGAAGGCGTCCACGATCTCCTACGGTGCCCACGCCGATGCCGTTCTCGCCACGGCGCGGCGTCATCCGGACGCGGCTCCCGGCGACCAGGTCCTGGTCGTGGTACCGGTCGGGGGGAGCCGGATGGAGCAGTTGAGCGACTGGGACACGCTCGGGATGCGTGGCACGTGCAGCGCGGGGTTCCGGTTGACGGCCCTGGTGCCCACCGTTAACGTCTTCCCGCACCCGTTCGACCGGATCCTGCGCGAGACGATGCTTCCGTTCTCGCACATACTGTGGGCGGCATGCTGGGTGGGCATAGCCGGATCGGCGCTCTCCCGGGCACGCGTGTTCCTCCGGCGCAGGGAACGCGCGAAGCCCGGGGCCGCCTCCGCGGCGACCGCCCGCCTGGCCCGCGCCTACGGCAGGCTGCAGATGGCCGGGTCGATGGTCGCCGCCGCGGCCGAACAGTTCGATCGGAAGGCGGGCGATCGCCCGGAGCGATGGAGCACGGATCTGCAGCTTGCCAATGTCAAGGTCGCGGTATCCGAGATCGCCGGTGAGGTCACCTTCGAAGCGCTCACCGTCTGTGGGATAGCCGGCTATCAGGAACGCGGACCGGCCAGCATCGCCCGTCATTTGCGCGACGTCCTGTCCGCCCCGATGATGGTGGCCAACGAGCGCCTTCTCGCCACCGGTGCCGGGCTGCTGA
This sequence comes from Actinoplanes rectilineatus, assembly GCF_000962825.1. Taxonomy (GTDB): domain Bacteria; phylum Actinomycetota; class Actinomycetes; order Mycobacteriales; family Micromonosporaceae; genus Actinoplanes; species Actinoplanes rectilineatus. Next base: position 73,021 of record NZ_JZKF01000028.1, on the reverse strand, counting down.
TGAGCCACAAGGAGGAGGCGCCGATCCTCGGATCGGGCGCGGTGGACCGGGTATGACGCCGGTCCGTACCGACGGAGTCACCGAGACTGAGCCGACGGCGTGGGAGCTGTGCTGGTCGGCACCGGGAGCGTATCCGGACCCCGGATCACTGCCCACCGAACAGCGGTGGCTCCCGGCCCAGGTGCCCGGAACCGTCGCATCAAGCGCACGGCTCTGGAGCCCCGCCGATGTCCCCGCCGAGACCGCCGACCCCGATCGGTACGACTGGTGGTACCGATGCGGGTTCCGGGCGGACCCGCCGGACGGCGCCATGCTCTCCCTGCATCTCGACGGTCTCGCGACGATCGCCGACGTCTGGCTCAACGGGGTTCACCTGGGACACGGCGAGAACATGTTCCTGGCACACCGGCTCGATGCGGGGGGCGGTCTCGATCCCATCGGCAACGAGCTCGTCATCCGGTTCTCGGCACTGGCGCCGCGGCTCGCCGAGCGCCGGCCACGGCCACGTTGGCGTACCCGGCTGGTGGCAGAGCAGAGTCTGCGCTGGTTCCGGACCACGATGCTGGGCCGTATCCCGGCCTGGTCACGGGGCCCCGCACCGGTCGGCCCCTGGCGCCCGGTCCGGCTGGTCGCCGCGCGGTATCTGGGAGTGACACGGGCGGCGGTGTCGACCGGTTGGGACGGCGTCACCGGGTCTCTCCGGGTCGACCTGTCGTTGCGGCCCGGACCCGCCCGGCAGGTGGTGGTCGCGCACCTGTTCTGCAACGGCCAGGAGTGGCCGATGACCCTGACCGGTCCGGAAGCCATGGCCGATGTGACTGTTGCCGGTGTCCAGCCCTGGATGCCGCATACACACGGCACACCTATGCTCTACCCGGTCAGGGTGGCCGTCGGGTTGAGCGACGGGACGACGGTCGGCATCGACCTGCCGGCCACCGGGTTCCGGACGGTGGACAGCGCGGGCGGCCCCGGCGATCTCGCACTGCGGGTCAACGGCGTCCCGATCTTCTTCCGTGGCGCGTGCTGGACGCCGATCGACCCGGCCGCGCTGACGGCTTCTCCGGGCGACTACCGGACGGCTCTGGAGCAGTTGCGCGACGCGGGTGCGAACATGATCCGAATCTGTGGGCCGATGTACTACGAGTCGGACGATTTCTATGCCTGCTGTGACGAACTGGGCATCGCCGTCTGGCAGGACTTCATGTTCGCCAACATGGACTATCCGTTCCAGGACGACGGCTTCGCCCGCGGCGCCGGCCAGGAAGCCGGACACCAGCTCGACCGGTTGGGTGGTCACCCCTGTCTGACGGTGCTCTGCGGCAACAGTGAGGTCAGTCAGCAGGCGGCGATGCTCGGGCTGCCGCGGGAACGCTGGGCGCCCCCGTGGTTCGAGAAGGACCTGCGGGATCTCTGCCGGGAACGGGTTCCGGCGGTCCACTACTGGCCGTCCAGCCCGAGCGGCGGGTCACTGCCGATGCACCCTTCGGCCGGTGACGCCCACTATCAGGGTGTCGGCGCGTACCTGCGTGACCCGAGCGACGCGGAGATCTGTGGCGTGCGGTTCGCCAGCGAGACGCTGGCCTTCGCCAACGTGCCGGAACCGGCCGCGTTGACCGGTCTGCGGAGGGCCGGTGAGCTGAGCGTGCAGAGCCCGTCGTGGAAGGCGGCGAGTCCCCGCGACCGCGGGGTCGGCTGGGACTTCGACGATATTCGCGATCACTACCTCGGCATGCTGTTCGGCGTCGATCCGATGCGGGTCCGCTACGACAGCGTGGACCGCTATCTGGATCTGGCCCGGGTCACCACCGGCGAGCTGATGCACCGGGTCTTCGTGGCGTGGCGTACCGGAGGCGGGCAGTGCCGGGGCGGTCTGGTGTGGTTCTGGCGCGACCTCGTTCTCGGCTCGGGCTGGGGCGTGGTGGACGCCGACGGACGCCCCAAGGCCGCCTACCACTATCTGCGCCGGGCCTGGCGACCGCTCACGGTGTTCCTGGTCGATGCCGGCCTCAACGGGATTCAGGCCAGGATCGTCAACGACGGTGACGAAGCGCAGGAGGTGGTGCTCCGGATCGCTGTGTACCCGGTGCGTGGCACGGTCCCGATCACCGCGGTGACCACCCTCGCTGTCGAGGCGGCCTCGGTGCGAACGGTGGCGGTGGAGGAACTGCTGGACGGCTTTCGCGACCTCAACCACGCGTACGCCTTCGGCCCGATCGGCTACGACGCGGTGCTCGCCGAACTGGCCGGTCCCGCTTCACCGGAGACGGCGTTCGCGGAGGATGTGTACCTGCCTGGTGGGCTCACCGCGCACGAGACCTTGGACCTGGAGCTGACCGCGACCGTCACCACCGGTCCTCACGGGCCGGTGGTGTGCCTGTCGGCCTCCCGGACCGCCCACGCGGTTCATCTCGACGTTCCCGGCTACACCCCGGACGACAACTACTTCCACCTGGTACCGGGCCGGCGACGACAGGTCTCCCTGCACCGGGACGAACGACATCCGGTCGGTCACGGCACGGTGGGCGCTCTGAACGCCGTGACCCGCACGGCTCTGGTCCTCGAGGAGAACCACGACGAAGGGCGGTACCTCAGGTGACCGGTACGACATCACGACGTATTGCGGCATCGATACCGGAAGGCTTCCCCCCGGCACTTCGCGATCACGGTCTCCTGGTGCCGACCGGCGACGGTCTGTTCGGGTGGGGCGCGGAGTTGGAGGAGGTCTTCACCGGGCTGGACCGGTTGTTGACCAGGGTCGGCCGTGATGCCGGCACCCGGGTCCTCCGATTTCCGCCGATGATCAGCCGGGAGGTGTTCGAGCAGAGCGAGTTCGGCCAGTCCTTCCCGCAGCTCTTCGGTACCGTTCACGCCTTCGCCGGTGACGACCGGGACCACGTGATGCTCAGTCGGGCGATGGCGGAGAGGACGGCTTGGCCGGATGTCGTCCGGCCCACGCGGTACGTGCTGACACCGGCCGCGTGTTATCCGGTGTATCCGCAGTATGCCGGGCGACCCGATGCCGACGCGGTGGTGGACACCAGCAGCTACTGCTTCCGGCACGAGCCGTCCGAGGAGGTCGGCCGGCTCGTGGCCTTCCGTCAGCGGGAGTTCGTCCGGATCGGCACATCGCGCGACGTCGACGCCTGGTTCGGTAGCTGGCGCGACCGTGCCCTCACGGTGATCCGGTCGCTCGGCCTCGTCGCCCGCTGCGAGCCCGCCGCCGACCCGTTCTTCGGCCGGGGCGCGCGGTTGCTGGCGAGCGGCCAGCGGGAACAGGGGCTCAAGTACGAGATCATCACAGAGATCGACGGGCACCCGGTGGCGGTCGCGTCCTGCAACAACCACCGGGACCATTTCGGCCGGACGTTCGGCATCGAGGCCTCCGGCGGTGAGGTGGCCGCCACCTCGTGCATCGGCTTCGGGCAGGAGCGCATCGCCTTCGCGCTGGCCTCCGCCTTCGGGCCCGACCTCACCGGCTGGCCGTCGGAGACCCGGGATGCTCTGTGGGGGTGAGCCGCGGCGACACGGTGCACGTCGTCTACCAGATGGGCAAGGTCGGTTCCTCCAGCCTGTACGAGTCGTTGCGCGCTGCGGGTGTGCCCAACCTCTACAAGATCCACTACCTTTCCGACCAGGGGATCGAGCGGGCTCAACGGTTGTATGCCGGATTCCGTACCGAGGTGGGTGTCCCTCATCTGGCGGCCTCGCGGGAGCTCCGGGAGCTTCGGCGATCACGCCCGGATGTGCGCTGGACCGTCTTCACCCTGGTCCGCGAGGTGATCGCCCGGGACGTCTCGGCATACGTCCAGATGGTTGACCTTCTCAACCCCGCCCTGGTCGACGGGCCCGAGCCGGATGTCGGGCGGATCGCCCGTGGCGCCGCGGCCCAGTTCCTCGGCTTCGACGAGCGACGTAACTACACCTGCCGGTGGTTTGCCGATGAACTCGGCGCGGTGTTCGGTGTGGACGTCTTCGATCACGCCTTCGATCACGCCCGAGGGTGGCAATGGATCCGGACGGCGGGTGTGGACCTGATACTTCTCCGGACCGAGGACCTCACCCGGGTCCTGTCCGAGGCTACGACGGTGGCCGTGGACGTTCCGGTGGCACCGGTGTACGCCAGTGCACGGTCACCCGAGAAGTTGCAGGCCGCGTATGAGGTGAACACCTATCGCCGGGTCCTCGACCGGGTTCGGATTCCGGAGAGGACGTGCCGCCGGGTGTATGACGCGAAGTATGCGCGGCACTTCTACACCGATCAGGAGATCGACGCGTTCACCGACCGGTGGACCAAGCGACAGGAAGGCTGAACGGACATGGACGACGAGCTGAATCAGCGCCTGGAGGATGTGCTTCGCATACATCTTCCGGCGATCGAACCGGACCAGGAGGTGCCGGGTGAGGTCCCGCTCGTCAAGCTGGGACTGGACTCGTTGCGTGCCGTCAACCTGGTGCTCGACCTCGAGGACACCTTCGGCGTGGAGTTCCCGGACGCGATGTTGTCCGAGAGCACGTTCTCGACCCGCCGGTCCCTTCTCGAGAACCTGCACGTGTTGCTCTCCGGTGAGGGGGCGCAGGCGGCATGACCCCACCGACTACGCCTGGCCCGGAGTGGGAACTCCTCGAGATGCTGTGCCGTGAGACGGATCCCGGCGTCCGTACCGCTGAAGTGGGCCGGCTGATCGGCGGTGGCCTGCGCTGGGGTGAAGTGTTCGACCATGCTCTGCGGCACAAGATGCTGCCGATGCTCGCCCACGAGATCGCCGAGTCTGGAATCACCCAGGGTGTCCCGATCCGGGTCCTCGAACACCTGCACAGCGTGCTTGCGGTGAACCGCTACCGCCGCCGGGTGTGGTACGCCGAACTGGGCCGGGTCGCCGAGGCCTTCGCTTCGCGAGGGCTGCCGACCGTGGCACGTAAAGGCGCTGCCTACGAGTCCACGGTCTATCACGGGAACGGCAGCAGGTGGATCGGCGACCTCGACCTGCTGGTGCGGCAGTCGGACGGCCCCGCGGTGACCCAGGTTCTCGAGGAACTCGGATACCAGTGTGGTCTGTTCGACTTCCGCCGTGAGGTCGTCGTCCCGTTCGACCGTGCCGAGCTGATCAAGTACCGGCTGAACCCCGATCATCTCCCGCAGTACACGTTCGTGACCGGTGATCCGCTTGTCCCGATCATCGAGGTCGACTGCGCGACCAGCCTGACCTGGGCCCGGTCTCCCTACCAGGTCGACGTCGACGAGGTGTTGGCCGCCCGGACCGAGGTGACTGTCGACGTCCCGCCCCAGCTTCGGGTGCCGTGCGCTCAGCCGGTCCATCAGTTTCTCGATACGGTGCTGCACCTGTTCCGGGAGGCGTGGTTCGACTGGTGGCTGGAGAAGGAGCAGGACGTCGACCTGATGAAGTTCGGCGACGTCATCCGGCTGTCCCGCCGCTATGCGGACGATCTCGACGGAGGCCGCTTCGTCGAGGTGGTGGAACGGTACGACGTGGTGCAACCGGTGTGCTGGGTGTTCGAGCATCTCGACCGGACGTTCGGCACCGGTCTGATCGATCGATTCGGGCTGGCCGGCCGGGTGAGCGACACCTTCCTGGCCAGTGCGGCGGCGACCGGCGCGGAGGTGGCGGTCTGGGGCGCCGACATGCGTACCCGGTTGTTCGCCCGGGACCGCCGCCCCCTGATGGCCCGGACCTGACACGATCGAGACCTGAGGAGGCGTCACGTGTGGGACTCCGCCCGCCGTCACCTGCGGGAGCAGCTGCGGCTCGAGCGCGGCCTGCCGTCGTTGCCGGGCGAATCGGTGTGCGGACCGATACCTCTGTCGGCGACCCAGATGCGGATGTGGCATCGGGAGCTCACCACTGCCGACGGTCGGTTCGCCAACAACGTGGCCGCACCCGTCGTCCTTCTGGGCGTGCTCGACCGCCCGGCCCTCGAGTACGCCGTCGAGCGGGTGGTGCGCCGGCACAACGCTTTGCGGACGGCCTTCGAGGAAACTCCTGAGGGGCCACGACAGCGGGTCCGGACCGTGGGTGGGGGCGGGCGGATCACGTACGAGGATCTGAGCGGCGGTTCCCCGGAGATGGTGGACCGCCGTCTGGCCGCGACCGTGACCGAGCGTTTCGATTTGACCGCGGGTGTTCCGTTCCGGGTGGTGGTGTTCCGGCGGCGTCCCGACGACCACATCATGCTGGTCGTCGGACATCACCTGGTGCTCGACGGGCGGTCGTTGAGCGTGATCCTGGTCGAGGTGGCCCGCTGTTACACGGAGTATCTCGACGGCGGCCCGGTTCGGGACGACCGGCCGATCGTCCAGCTGGACCAGTTCGTTCGCTGGCAGGGCGACTGGATGCGGTCCGCGGCTGCGGTGCCCTACGAGCGGTACTGGCGGTCGGTGCTCGCCGACCCGGCTTTCCGGCGATTCGGGGCCCATCCGTTCCGTCGGCCTTCGGCGGACGACCACTCCGGTGGGCGCGTCGTGTGCCGTGTCTCCGCCGAGGTGGCCGCCCGGGTGGACGGATTCGCCGCCGCCGAGGGGGTTTCGTCGATATCCGTCTATCTTGCTGCTTACCAGGCGGTGATGGAGGGCTGTCTGGGGCAACGGTACGTGGTCGTCGGCATTCCCGCGGTCAATCGGGGCCGCGCCGAGCTGGCCGACATGGTCGGGCTGCTCGCCAACGTCCTGCCGGTGGCCGTGGTGGAGCCGGCGTCGCGGACCCTGCGATCGGCTGTGTGCCTGGCGGAGAGAAGTGTTGCGGCTGCCTATGTCCATCAAGCCATGCCGATCGAGCACATGACACCCCGGGAGATGCCGTTGCTCGATCCGGCCGAGTCACCGATCGACACCTTCTTTGCCGCGTATCGTCAGGCCGTCCCCGAACCGGTGCTGATGACAGGACTGGAACTGGGCCCATGGCCGCAGCTGCGGGCTAAGGACACCGAAACGCCGGTGATGATGACGGTGTTCATCGATGACGACGGAGCCGACGTCCGCCTCGGGTACGGCGAGTGGGCCCTCAGCGAGTCCGCGGCCCACGACCTGTTGGCCGTATACACCGCGCTGATGGACGCGGGTACACGACGTCCGGACGTCACGCTGGCAAGCCTGCTCGGCACAGTGGGCGCGCCGTGACCGGGCCCGCCGTCCATCCGTCCTTCACCGGTGTCCACCGCAACCATGCTCTGCACCGTGATCCGGACGGCGAGTGGATCGATGCGAACTGCTACACCGACGTCTGGGTCGAACTGCTGCACGGGCTGGGGCTGGATCCGTATCCGGTCCTCGTCGCCGCGCTTCGTCTGGATTTCGAGGGCGATCAGTGGACCTTCTTCAAACCTGCGGTGGCCGACCTGCAGATGCTGTACGGCATCGACGTGATCGAGTTGGCGCCGTACGGGTCGTTGGCCGAACAGGCGGGCCGGCACCTGCGCCGCGGGGATATCATGATCATGGAAGCCGACGCCTATCACCTGCCCGACACCCCGACCACGTACCATCGGACGCACAGCAAGACCACCGTGGCCGTCGTCGCTGTCGACCTGCCCGCCCGTACCGCCCGCTATCTCCACAACGCGGACTGCTTCACGGTGTACGACGAGGACTTCGACGGCCTCTTCCGGCTCGGCGTGGGCGAGCCGCCCGCCGGGCACTTGCCGCCCTATCTCGAACTGGTCAAACTGAATCGGGTACGGCGCCGGCCGGAAGCCGAACTCCGTGCGCTGGCCGGAGGGCTCGCCCTCGAGGCCGGCGGCGCACCGGACCGGGCGGAGGCGATGTCGCGGTTCGTCACCGCCTTCGACGACGAGATCCGTCGTATCGTCGCGGCCGGCCAGACCGGATTCGGTGACTATGCATTCGTCACTCTGCGGCAACTCGGCGCCGGGTGCGCTTTGGCAGCGAAATTCCTCCGATGGCTGGGAGCGGCGGCCCCCGGTGACCCGGAACTGATCGCGGAGGCGTGCGACTCCATATCCCGATGTGCGAAGCGACTCATCATGAAGTCAGCGAGGGCAACGGCCACCGGGCGACGACTCGACGGAACGGCCACCTATGCGGAAATCGTCGCTGCGTGGCACCGAATGTTGATCAATACCGAAAGGAATGTTCGTGAATCAACGACCGATGCTCAGTGATGTCGGCGAGAAGGGATTGATCCGGACGGTTCTCGCCGACTATGCGACAACAGCCCGTGAGAATCAGATCGACGACTGTGTCGTGATCGAACTGAGCGAACGTCTCGGCATTCCCGGACTGCCTAACATCGTCTACTCCATTGATCACCCAGGGCTTATCGACCGGCCGCTTCCACCGAATTCCACCTGGCGATTCCGTGGCCGTTGGGCCGCGGCGTGCACCTGCAACGACGTGATAGCGATGGGCGCCCAGCCGCAGGGGTTCGCGCTCGACCTGGCGTTGCCGAAAGACATCGCCATCGACGACGTGCGGGATTTCTATCAGGGCATGACGGATGTACTCACCGAATACGGTGTGGTCATCGAGGGCGGCAACATCGACGCCAACGACCGTTTCGAGACGGCCGCGATGTGCTGGGGAACGGTCTCACCGGAGGGGATGATCCGCAGGGAGGGCGCCCGGGCCGGTGACGTCGTCGCCGTCACCACGCCCATCGGGCTGGGCTGGGCCAGTCATCTCCTGCACCGCAACGGCCGGTTCGCGGAGCTGTCGCCGGCGATTCGTGCGGAATTGGAGGAGTACAACCTGATGCCCCTCGGTCCTGCCGAGGCGGTGCGGGAGACGGTACGGATGCTACCGGGCGAGATCACCTCCGGTATGGACCTCACCGACGGCCTGATCGAATTCCTGGACACCATACGAGTGCGCAACGGTCTCGGGGCGGTGATCGATGCCCGATCGGTGCCGGTGCCTCCGGCCCTGGCCGAGTGCGCGGCGCTGCTCGGCGTACCCCCGCAGGTGTTGTGCCTGGAGTACGGATTCGACACACCGCGGATGCATGGATACACGGTGCGGGCCGCGAGCTGGGAGAAGGTCAGTGAGATCTTCGCCCGATGCGGATGGCCGCTGTACCGCATCGGGGAGGTGACCGTCGAACCTCGTCTTTCCTGGCGCAGCCTCGACGGGACGGTGCTGGACCTGCCCCGGCTGTGGTGGGATCCCTACGGCGAGGCCGACATCGTAGGCCGGTGGACGTCCGACATCGTCCGCGCCTTGAGCGAAGCCTGACCGTCGGCCCAGAGCGCGTCCGTGGGCAGGCTCTTGCGGCCCGCCCACGCCAGGATCCGCTCCCGGGCCCGGCCGACGTTGATCGACGCGGAAGGGGCCTGGACGGCGTGCTCCCAGTCGGCCAGGCTCACGTCTCCGGCGAGCAGGGCTGCCTGGGTCCGCAGGAAATGCGGGCTCAGAGGGCGCGTGACCGGGTAGAACCGTCGTCCGGAGACGGTTTCGAGGACGAGGTAACCATCCAGTTCACCGGCCAGTTCAGCGAGGTCGGACCAGGACTCCCAGCCGGTTTGCTGGCTCAGCGTCAGGTGATCGGCGAGATCGCCGGGGAGAGGGAGGACGTGCACGTGTGCGTGATGGCAGATCTGCTCGTGCGGGTTCCGGCGGACGCAGTGACCGGTGCGGCCGTGTTCGAACATCGCGAAGGCGCCGTACTCGGCCAGGTACAGGTCGCGCGCCCACGCGGAGGCCTCCTCCAACCGGGCGCTCACCCGGTCGGACAGATCGGCGGCCGAGGGGAAGTGTTCCACCGAGCAGATCAGCGCATGTCCCTCCACGATCGGGGCCGGGTCCAGAAGCATCCACAGGTCGGAACTTCGCCAGAGGGTCAGGTCGGACTGCTGACAGAACACACAGGATGCCGAGAACTGGGTCAAGGCACCTCACTCCCCTTTCGCGAGGTCGGCCACCGCACCGATCGTCGTGTCGATGTCGGCCTCACTCGTCAGATGTGACAGGGCGAACCGCACCGTTCCGCCGTCGATGGTGGTCAGGGTCCGGTGAGCGGCGGGTGCGCAGTGCAGGCCCGCTCGGACCAGTACGTCGTACCGCTCCTCGAGGAGCATGGCGGCGGTGCCAGGCGGCAGCCCGTCGAAGGTAGCGGACACCACCGGCACCGGCGCCTCCGTCGACGGCCAGTCCCGCAGCCGGATGCCGGGCAGCGCCCGGAGCCCGTCGGCCAGCCTGTCTCGAAGAACCCGTTCCCGGGACGCGAGGTTCGCGATGCCTTCGCCGAGGATGTACTGGACGCCGGCTCTGAGGCCCGCGATGCCGACGCCGTTGGGCGTCCCAGACTCGAGGGCGTAAGGCAGCCATCGCGGTTGACGGGGCAGCTCGGAACGGCCTCCGGTGCCGCCGTGCAGGAGCGGCCGGACGGTGACCCGAGGGGAGACGTGCATTCCACCGGTGCCTTGCGGCCCGAACAGCCCTTTGTGGCCGGCGAAGACGACAACCTCGGCGTCCGCGGCCTGGACGGGCAGGTGGCCGGCGCTCTGGCTGGCGTCGAGCACCAACGGGACGCCGTGCCTCGTCGTGATGTCATGGATCGAGGTGACGGGCAGGACTGTGCCGGTCACGTTCGAGGCGTGGGATACGACGACGAGGCTTACGCCGCCACGCCGGAGTTCGTCCTCCAGGCGGTTCAGGTCGAGGGGACAGTCAGGTGCCGGCGGGACGACCGTGGTGGTCACTCCGGTCTCGGCCAGGGCGTGGAGTGGCCGTACTACCGAGTTGTGTTCGAAGGCCGAGGTCAGGCATCGGGTGTCGGGCTGGACCAGGCCGGCGATGGCGATGTTGAGCGCGGTGGTCGCATTGGCGGTGAAGACGACCCGGTCGGGCTGGCCGGCGTGGAGGAGTCCCGCGACGGCTTCACGCGCCGCCCAGATCTCCTGCTCGGCGGCCTGAGCCAGGCGGTGCCCCGAACGTCCTGGGTTGCCGGCTCGCTCCAGATAGTCGGTCATCGCGGCCAGTACGGTGGGCGGCTTCGGATGTGATGTCGCGGCGTAGTCGAGATAGATCACTTCATCAACGTCCCGAGAGGCTCGTGACCTGCCCGTACGCGTCAGCGACGATTGCCTGCGCTGCCGCGTCCAGCGGTACGAGACCGGGCTCGGACCGATTCATCGTCTGTGTCGCACCGGCGAGCATCAGCGCCCGGGTGACCTGGAAGTCCTGCGGGGAGATCGGTTCGCCGGGGAGGTGGAAGTTCGTCGGGAACCCGCCCGCGACCAACACCTGCCGGCTGGTCGGCCCGACCGCGTAGTGGTTGAGCCAGGGCTGGTCCGCCGTCCCGCCCGAGCCGGGCAGGATCGCCGCAGCGGTGCGGTATCGCCACACGGCGAACTCGATGTCCGACGACGCCCCGTTCACCAGGACCAGCGGACGGGTGACCGCGGCGAGGTCGCCGGCATCGAGAATGGGACTGCCCGTGCAACCGATCAGCACGTCGACCTCGTCGAACAGTGCGTCGCGCTCGAGCACCCGGCGACCGTCCGCGCGTGCCGCGGCGAGGTTCTGCGCGGCGGTGTCGTGGACCACGACCGCGTGGTCCGCGGAGAGCAGCCCGGCGAGCCGGGCACCCATCCGGCCGTACCCGACGATGCCGATCCGTTCGGGACGATGGTTCAAAGCCGTCAAGGCCATCGACAGGCCGTCCACCATCGAGGCGGTGACCAGCGGGCCCTCGAGATCCGCCTTGGCGGCCGATCGGGCGACGTCCACGACAGGGAAGGGTGGTGCCGCTGCTTCGGTCCATCTCGCCCCGCGGGTCGTCTGCTCCACGACGTGGACCCGCGACAGGAGATCGGCGTCCCCGGTCTGCAGCAGGGCCTTCGTCGCTACGGCGCCCTCGTCGATGACGAGCAGGCCGGTTCCGGCGCCTAGCCGGGGGCGGAGTTCCGCGATCGTGCTGGTGACCTGAGCCGCGAGCTCGTCCTCGTAGCTGTGCAGTGGATCGGCCATCCGGAGCGGGTCGACCACCCGGGCACCGGCGGCCCGGAGGGCCTCCACGGCCGGGAGTCTCGTCGAGTACGACTTGCCGACCACGGTGACCGATGCGGGGTCGGCGCCGCCGCACCGCAGCCCGGCGAGGAGCGCGAGCATCGAGCTGTGTACATGCTGTACGGCGAGCACGAGACACTTCTGGAACGGTTGATCCTCGGGCAAGCGCAATTCACGGACAACCGCATTGATGACAGGAAAATCCTTGACCGCGACCGTTGTGCTCATTCGACAACGTCTTCCACTGTGGTGGCTGCGGTTAATGAGATGTGCAACAACGGTATAGTGCTGCCGATCGCCACGGCTGTCCCCCCGTAGAAGCGACTCATTCCGGTCTCGGGAGCGAACCTGTCCCAAGGCTGAATGGCCAAATGGCTTGGAACCTTGGTCAGACTAGCACACATAGGATGCACTCGATCTAGGTCCGAGTGTCGATTTTTAAGTTGATCATGAAATGACCGACGTCTACCAGTGTCTTAACCACAGTTCTGGTCCGTCCTCGCGCGTGCGTCAGGAGTGGATCTCGGTCGTGGGCCGGCCGCCCCGCTCCGAGAACTGCGGTTCAATATTTGACGACAACCGCTTTTATTGAGTGTCGTCAACGCTTAGCATGGTCCGGGACGCTCGGCCGAGTAATAGTTGCCGAGACGGCCTAATGGGGGAGTGGACGACGATATGTCGGTGCACGAGTCGATACATGTGGCCGTTCGTGGGTTTCCGGGTCGGGTGGCGGTCGAGTGCTCCGACGCCGAACTGACCTACGCCGAGTTGTGGCACGAGGCAGGTGTGTTCGCGGCGGCGCTGGCCGCGTTGGAGGTCGGCCCGGGCGAGCCGGTGGGCATCGCGCTGCGGCGCGGCCTTCCTCTTCTTCCGGCCCTGCTCGGAGTCTGGCGGGCAGGCGGCTGCTACGTCCCGCTGGACGCGGCGGCCCCGTGTATACGAAATGAACGGATCCTCGCGGAGACGGCCCGCCACGGCCTTCGCTGGGTGTTGGTCGACGACGACGACACGGTGGCGGAGATGAACCTCACCGTGACGCGCAAGGTCGTTCTAGCCGGTGCCCGCTCGTCCGTGCAAGCCTGTCTGATCACCGAGCCGGACGGCGTCGGCCGCCCGGCCCGCGACCTGGCTTACATCATGTACACCTCGGGGAGTACCGGCCAGCCCAAGGGCACCATGGTCACGCACGACAACGTGGTGGCCTTCCTCGCGGCGACGGAACAGGCTATCGGCGCGGTCGACGACGAGGTGACCCTGGCGACGACGGCGCTGACCTTCGACATCTCGGTTCTCGAACTCTTCTGGCCGCTGACAGCGGGGCGCCGGGTGAATCTGCTGGACACCTTCGCCGCACTCGACACCGGCCGGCTTGCGGCGCTGCTCGGGACCGGGCAGCCGACCCTCCTGCAGGTGACGCCGTCCACTGCGGAACTGGTGACACTGCCGTCTCGGCCGAATCGGATTCGCGTGCTGGTCGGCGGCGAGGCACTGCCCGCCGCCACCGCTGCCCGCCTGATCCGGCGTTGTGACCAGCTTTACAACATGTACGGGCCGACCGAAGCGACGGTCTGGTTCACTGCACATCAGGTGCGGCCCGGCGACGAGTTGACCGACCCGGTGAGCATCGGCCGCCCGCTTCCCGGCTGTGAGGTGCGGGTTCTCGACGATCACGGCGACTTGGTGGCCGACGGGGAGGTCGGCGAGCTGTGCCTTCTGGGTCCGCAGGTCGCGGCGGGTTATCTGGACGCCGGCGAGACGTCGAACGCCCGTTTCGGCGTGGACGCGGTCACCGGCCAGCTGTCATACCTGACCGGTGACCTGGTGTGCCGCCGGGCGGACGGCACCCTTGACTTCCGGGGCCGGATCGACAGTCAGGTGAAGATCGCCGGAAACCGGGTGGAGCTCGGCGAGATCGAGGCGGCCATCCGGGAACATCCGGCGGTCAAGGGCGCCGCGGTCACCGTCGGCGGTGCCGCGTCCGCACCTACGCTGTGGGCATTCGTGCAAGTCACCCGCCCGGACGCGGGGAGCGATGCGGAACCGCACACCGGCACTCTGCTGATGGACTGGCTGCGTCTCTTCGAGAACGAGTTCACCGAGATGCCGGAGCCAGACGAGGACGCGGAGCCGGATTTCGGCCTGTGGCGTAGCTTCTTCGACGGTGCACCGATCAGCAAGGCGGAGATGACCGAGTGGCTCGAGGCCTCCGCCGACCTGCTCCGTGGTGTGGGCGCCCGCCGGGTTCTCGACATCGGGTGCGGCACCGGTGACATGTTCTACGCGATCGGCGATGAGCTGGACCGTTACGTGGGAGTGGAGCCGACGCCGGCCGCGATTCCACGACTGCGCCGGATGTTCGCGTCCCGGTCGGACAAAGCGTCCTTCGTCCGGGGCTTCGCCCACGAACTGCGGTCTGCCCATGTCGAGGCCGCGATCGTCCGGGGTTTCACCGTCGACGGAGCACTGCGGTCACCGGACTGCGCGGTGATCAACTCGGTGATCCAGTACTTTCCGTCCCTCGGCTATCTCACCGATGTCCTCACCCAGGGGCTCGGTCTGCTCTCCCCCCGCGGTTCATTGGTGGTCGCCGACGTCCGCAGCCTGCCACTGCTGCCTCTGCTGATGGCCCGTGCCGGTGTCCGTCACGATCGGATGAGCGCCGGCCGCCGGTTGGCCACCAGCACCGAACTCTGTGTCGATCCACGATTCTTCGCCGTGTGGGCCGCGCAGCAGGAGGAACCGGTCGCCGTCTGGGTCCAGCCCAAGCTCCTGACAGCGCACAACGAGATCGCCGATTTTCGTTACGACGTGACGTTGACCAGGGGCACCCCGTTCACCGGGAGCTACCGGATCACCGACTACGTGGCGGCGGGCGGTACCGTGGACGCGGTGGCGTCGTGGGCGGCCGATGCGGCCCGGCGTGGTGCCACGGCTGCGCTGCGCGGCATCCCGAACGCCCGTCTGACACCCGAGACCGGCCGGTCCGGAACACCGATCGCGCCGGTCGACCTCCGGAACGCCGTCGCCGCGTGGCCGGGGACAGCCGTCGCGCTCGACCCGTCGGATCTCGACGGAGGCGCCTTGCTGATCGCCTACCACCCGGATGGCCGGCACGACTGGGCGGCGCTGGCTCGCGACTGCCCCGAACCCGATCTCTTCGCCACCCGTCCATGGATGGCGGTGGCCGAGGAGATGATGGGTTCGGAGATCTGGTCCTTCCTGGCGGCGCGGCTCCCGGCACACATGATTCCGGCCAGGGTTCGGGTGGTCGACCAGCTCCCGTTGACCACGAGCGGAAAGGTCGACCGAGCGAGTCTGTCGCAGGGGCCGCCGACCGGCACCGACGTGACGGGGGCGGCGCACGCGCTCGCCGCCCCGAACACCGGGATGCGGGACTCCCCGCTGGAGTTGGTGATCGAGCTGTTGGGCGGGCTGCTCGACGTTCCGGTCGAGCCGGACGACGACTTCCTTCGGCTCGGTGGCTCCTCGCTCGACGCGGCCCGGCTCGCGGGACTGCTCTGGTCACGGTGGGGGTGGTCGATCACCCCCGGTCAGGTGCTCCGGGCCCGGACCCCGCGTGCGGTCGCCGGTCTCTCGCCGGACGGCGGGCGGGCCGGCCGTCCCGAACTCCCCGATGTCCGCGCCCAGCGGAGGTCCACACCCGAGCTCTCGATCGGGCAACGTGCCATCCTAGCCCAGACCTACCTCGACATCGCCGGCAATGAGCGGATGACAGTGGTCCTTCGTTGGCTGTTCGAGGGGGATCCGGACCCCCGGCGGGTCAGGGCCGCCATTGACCGCGTGGTGGTGAGGCATCCGATCCTGCGGACCACCATCTCACCGACCGGCGCGACGACGGTGCTGCCCGGCACCGAGCCCTGCGACCTGACGGCTGTCCCGCTGGAGCGGGCTCCGGCGGACTGGCCGGATCTGCTGGTACGGCCCTTCGAGCTGGCGGCTGAACCACCGGCCCGGTGGATCCTGCGCCGAACGGGACCGGAGGCCATCGAGGTCTACGGGGTCGTGCACCACATCAGTGTCGACGATTCCGCGATCCGCACCCTGCATGATCACTTCGTGACGGCGTACACGACCGGGGCGGTCGGCGCGGGTGACGCCGCTGCCTTCAGGCCGGCGGCGGCGTTGCTCGCCGAGAGGCGGCTCCAGATGGAGCGGGCAGCCGGTGATCGCGCCTTCTGGTCCGCGCGACGGGGAACCTTCGACGATTGCCAGGGTCTTCCGAGGCCACCGGCGGGCCGCTCCGGGAATCGGCGGACCTCCCGGCACGTCGAGAGCGGCGCCAGCCTGCTGGAGGCACGGGCACGAGCCGTCTCGGTGACGCCGTACACCGTCTTCATCGCGGCCATCGGACAGGCGATGAGTTCCGTTCTGCACGGAAGACCGGTTCTGGCCGGTGTGCCGATGTCAAGCCGGGAGATGGCCGGCGGCCACGGTGAGCTCGGTTGTTTCGCCGGGATGGTCCCGCTGGGGTTGCGGCCCGGGGACGACGCCGTGGCCTATCAGCGTCAGGTGGCGGACGAACTCATCCTCGCGCTTGATCACGGGCTGCTGCCGCTGGCGGAGATCACCAGGCTTGCCGCCCTGCCCACCAGAGGCTGGAACGAGGTGCCGTTCGGTTTTGTCTGTGAGCTCGAGCCGATGCCCGAACCGGTCACGGCGGGCGGGAGCCGGATCACGCTGACCATCCAGACACCCGAACGGCAGCTGTACCCGGTGAACCTGCGGGGCGAGATCGTCGGGAAGGACCTCGTCCTGCACCTCGACGTCGAGGGCGGCCTGCTGGACGACCGATCGGCCGCGAACGTGCTGAACCGGGTGGTCTCGGTCATCGAGCACGACGCGTGGCAGTGACCGCGTGGACGACTGATAACGGAGGAGGCGGCGTGGCGTCAGTCGGGCTCGTCGAATTACCGGCCCTCAAACTCGTTGACGAGAATGGGCTCAACTGGACAGCCTTCCGCAAGACGGAACCGTTGGCCAGCAAGCAGATCCTGGCCGCGCTTCTGGACGCGGCGGGATTCGACACAGCGATCGTCAACATGAAACAGGCCGACGACGCCTACGAGTACGGGCAGGTCCGATGGCGCTCGCGGATGATGTCCAAGATCGCCGTCGGGGCGTCGGTCAAGTCGCTGGACCCGGCCCGGTTCGACGTGTGGGGAGTGACTGTCAACTATCTTCAGGAGCGGGATCCCGCCCTGGAGGTGGTCGCCTTCCTGCACGCCGGGGGTGCGAAGGTCGTGGTCGGCGGTTCCGAGGCGCTAGGTAATCCCCGGCTCTACCTGGATGCCGGTGCGGATGCCGTGGTGATGGACAAGTCGGGTGCTGCCAACATCGACGTGCTCCGGTATGTGCTGGGTCAGCCGGTAGAACGACTCACCGGGGTGATGCTTCCGGACGGAACCGTCCACAAGAATCGACGGCCGCCGATGGATCCGCACGATTGGCCGTTGCCGAAACCGTGGATGGTCTCGCAGACCCTGGGAACCAGCTATTGGGAGGCGCCGATCGGTGACGAGCTCAAACCGGTCGCCGGGGTGATGCTCGATGTCGGCTGCGACCGCCATTGCAGCTTCTGCCAGACACCGACCTATCGCATCGGTTACCGGGCCTCGGGCCCGGAACGGGCACACGACTGGCTGGCGGCGCAGCGGAACGCCGGTGCCAAGTCCGTCATCATCCTGTCCGACCAGTTCCTCGGCCGGGTGTTGTGGCCGAACGGGCGCGACGACGTCCTCGCCATCCTTCGGGACGCCCGTGAACAACAGCTCCCCATCCTGTGGGGCAACGGTATCGAGCTCGGCAAGGCGACGCTGGGCCGTGGCAAGCGCGGCGGCGACCGCCGGCCCGACCTGGAGATGGTCGAGGCCGTGTGGGGGTGGGACGGCCGGGTCGGCTGCGCCCAGGCGTACATCCCGGCCGAGCGTCCGCTGCTCGGCCAGGAATCGTACGAGAAGCTGCTGCCTTGGCAGGAGCACGCGGCGATGATGCGCGCCATCGTGCGAGCAGGGGTGCCGGACATCAACTACGGCGTGATCGTAGGGTTGCCGAGCGACAGCCACGCCACCATGGAGACGCTGCTGGACTCGGTGGGCCGGCTGAGGGACGAACTCCGGGACATCAACCCCGATCTGCGGTTCCGGATCACCCCGTACGCGATCCGTCCGCTTCCGGGAACACCGCAGGCGTCCGAGCTCGAACGGGCCGGGCTGGTGCGGTTCACCGACCCGGCGATCGTCGGCGGCTTCTGGACCGCTTGCGCAGACACCCTCAACATGAGCTACGAGGAGGTCTCGGACTGGCAGATCCGGCTGGTGACCGAGCTTAACGAGCCGGAGCCCGACTGGCAGGGCATCACCGGCCTGCAGGCCGCTCTCGCCTGATCACGGTCGAGGGCGACGGGCCCGTACCACCAGGAAGATGGGCACCGTCCCCCGAGCAGGGTCCGCGTCGAGCCAGTGGGGTGGAGGGAGGGGCTCGGCCAGTCGGTCCACGATCAAACCGTGATCGACCAGTGCGTTGAGATAGGTCGAAAGCGTGCGGTGGTTGGCCCCCACGGCTTGCCGGATCTTGGAGGAGGCCGCCTCGCTCCGCCACCACCCCTCGGTGTGGTATCCGGTCTGCGGCGCCCACGAACTGGACCGACCGGATCCCCAGCCCGGGAAGCACGGGTGCAGGATGGAGAAGACCAGCGCGCCGCCGGGCCGCAACGCACCCACGGTGCCGTCCAGCATACCGTCCAGATCATCGATGTCGGACAGCCCGAAGTTGCAGACGACCATGTCGAAGGAGCCCACCACCTCGGCGGCGTCACCGACGTGGTACTCGATGCCCAGTGGCTCGGCCGCCTCCTGTTTCCTCGCCCGCTCGACCAGCGTGGCGGAGAGGTCGACACCGGTGGGACGGGCGCCCCGCCGGGCAAGCTCGCGGGTGATCCGGCCGTGGCCGCAGGCCACGTCGAGTATGTCCAGTCCGTCGACCTGGCCGGCCAGGTCGAGAAGCCCGGCGGTGCCACCGTCGGTGACTTTCTCACCGACCTCGGCGATGTAGAGATCTGCGGCCTCGTCATATCGAGCTGTGGAGGTCATGGGCCGATCCTATCCATCGATCATGATGATGACCATGAAAGGCTGTGGTCCCGCCGGGCCGGACAGCGTTCCGGGTACGCTGTCCGGCGCCGGTGCGGACGGCACCGTCGTCTTCTGGGACGCCTACGCGTTCCTGCACGAGGTGGAGGTGCTGTGTGGGCAGGTGGGCGAGCTGACCGCCGAGGAGTGGCAGGCGAACGCGGCCTGGGAGACGCCGGTGCCGATCTGTTCCTAGGGCTCCGCGGGTGGGGCGGGGAGAGTGAACCAGACCGAGGTGCCCTCCTCGACCTCGAGGTCCAGCCAGATCTGGCCACCGTGGTACTCGATGATCTTCTTGACGATGGCCAGGCCGATGCCGGTGCCCTCGTAGGCCTCGCGCGGATGCAGCCGCTGGAAGATGACGAACACCTTGTCGGCGAACTCGGCCTCGATGCCGATGCCGTTGTCGCGGACGTTGACCCGCCACATGTCGCCGTCGCGGTCCGCCGTGACGGTGACGACCGGCGGCACGTCCGGTCGGCGGAACTTCAGCGAGTTGCCGATCAGGTTGACGAAGACCGTGGTGAGCAGCGGCTCCTCGCCGTGCACGGTGGGCAGGCCCGACCACCGGATGTCGGCTTCACCGTCCCGCTGCTGCGCGACCACCGCGAGGGTACGACCGAGGTCCACGTTCACGAACCCGGTGGTCAGCCGGCCGATCCGGGAGAACGCCAGCAGATCCGTGATGAGGCGCTGCATCCGCTGGGCGCCGTCGACGGCGAAGGCGATGTACTGGTCGGCGCGGTCGTCGATCTGCCCGGCGTAGCGGCGCTGCAGCAGCTGGCAGAAGCTGGCCACCTTGCGCAGCGGCTCCTGCAGGTCGTGCGAGGCGACGTAGGCGAACTGTTCCAGGTCCCGGTTGGAGCGGGCCAGTTCGGCGGCCTTCAGCTCCAGTTCCTCCTTGGCGGCCACCACCTGTTCGCGGGCCTCGGTGACCTCGGTCAGTTCGGTGGCGATCCGCCGGCGCATGCCGTCCACGTCACCGGCGAGACTGCGCAGCTCCGGCGACCCGGAACTGAGGATCTCGCGGCCGTAGTCGCCGCCGGCCACCGACCGGACCTGCATCGCCAGGTCCACCACCGGGCGGGTGATCAGCCGGTTGATCAGCAGCAGCATCAGGCCGCCGACCACGACCACGATCACCGCGGCGGCGATCTCCAGAGCCACGAGCACCGCTCCGGTACGCCTGGCGTCGTCCGCCGCCTGGTTGCGCAGCACCAGGATGTCCAGCTGCAGCTGGTCCACCGACGCCCGCAGCGTGTCGAAACGGGCGGTGCCGACCGCCTCGTCGACCCCTCCGGCGCCGGAGGCCGTCGCGGCGAACACCGGCTCGGCGACGCTGGTGCGCCACTCGAGTGCTCTGGTGCGTACCGTGGAGAGGTCCTGATCGATGGCCGCCAGGCCGCCGGTGGCGTTCAGGGTCTCGATCTGCTTCAGCAGCCGCTGCTCGTCGGCGACGCCCCGCTCGTAGGGTTCCAGATTGTTCGGTGAGCGGCTCAGCGCATAGCCGCGCACACCGGTCTCCTGGTCCAGGTAGGCGGCGTAGAGCTGCTGCCCGGCCACCCGCATCGGCCCGGTCTTCTCCAGGATCACGTCGAGGTTCCGGTTGCTGTCGGCGGTGGCGACGGCGGCGAGGACACCGATCCCGGTCAGCATCAGACCGGCCACCGTGAACAGCACCGCGACTCGGCGCCGCAGCGTCCAGGTGCGCAGATGCAACCAGGTCATATTCTCTTGTCTCCTCGCCGGAACCCGCATCGGTCCGTCGGTTATACCAGCGGTATGGTCGGGCGGCGAGTTGACGTCCCAGTCCGGCCTGTCTGGCGGCTCGCGGCTTTCCACGCCGTTGGAGTCTCCGTTCTGATGACAGGCCTTTCACATTTCCGTGCCCTTTTCCTGGTGCCCGGCGCTTTACGCTTCTTCCTTCCCGCCGCCCTGGCCCGCTGGGGCGTGGCGATGACCGGCCTCGCCGTGTTCTGGACGGTGCAGGGCACGGCCGGTTCGTTCGGCCGGGCCGGCGCCGCCACCGGTGCGTTCGCCGTCGCCGATGCGCTGGTGGGACCACATGTCGGTCGCCTGATCGACCGCTGTGGACAGTTCCGGGTCGTCCCGGTGACGACTGTGGTGTTCGTCATGGCCGCCGTCGCCCTGGTGATGTCACCCGGATGGGCGGCGGTCGGCGTGGCCGCCGTCGTCGGCGCGACGGCCCCACCGGTGGGTGCGCTGGCCGCCGCGCGCTGGCGGTGCCTGCTGGACGGCACCGGGACGGTCCCGGTGGCGATGTCCCTGGAAGCGGTCCTCAACGAGCTGACGTTCCTGGTCGGACCGGTGCTGGTCACCGCCCTCAGCGCGACGGTCGTGCCGTGGGCGGGCCTGGCGGTGGCCGTGACCCTGGTGGCGGGCGGTGTCGCCGGACTGATCACCGCACGTGTCAGCGAGCCGGACCCGGGCGGCATGTCGCCGGGGATGATCGTGGACCGCCGGCTGCTGAACCGGCACTTCCTGGTGTTGTTCGCCGCGAACCTCGCGCTGGGTTTCTTCTTCGGCGGCATCGGGGTGGCGGTGACCGCTTTTGCCCTCGCCCACGACGCGGGCGCGCTCGCCGGCGTGATCACGGCGGCCGGCGGGGTGGTCAGCATGATCGTGGGGATGGTCATGCGGCCCCGGTCGCCGCTGCCGGCCGGTGTGGTGCTCACCGCCGGGTGCGTGGCGCTCGCGGCGGCTCCCGGCCTGCCGGCCATGATCATCGGGTACGCGCTGATCGGCGGCGCGGTGTGCCTGGTGGTGGTGCCGCTGTCGGTGCGGCTGCAGCAGGTGACCGCCGCCGCGGTCTACACGCAGGCGATGACCTGGATCAACTCGGCGAGCGCCCTGGGACTGGCGGTCGCGGCCCCGCTGGTCGGCGTGGTCGTCGAGCGACACGGCTGGCCGGCCGGATTCCTGACGCTGGCGGCGCTGACCGCATGTCTCCCGCTGGCATCGGTGTTCATGGTCGACGATGAATCGCATGGCAGACCATGACGAGGTGCTCGACCGGATCCGGCGCGGCCACCTCTACACCGAGTCCGAGGCGTCCTTCCAGGACCCGCTGCGCCGCGCCGACCTGATCTTCGAGTACAACAGCACCCGGCCCGGCGACGCGGACCGGCGCCGGGCGCTGCTGGAGCGGATCCTCGGGTCGGCCGGCGAGCGGACCGTGCTGCTCTCCCCGTTCCACGCCGGGTTCGGCAGCAACGTGCACCTCGGCGACGACTTCTTCGGCAACGTCAACCTGACCTTCGTCGACGACGTCGAGATCCGGATCGGTCACGGCGTGATGATCGCCCCGAGCGTCACGCTGACCACCACCGGACATCCGATCCACCCGGCACTGCGGGAGGACTTCCGGCGGTTCTCCCGGCCGATCACCATCGAGGACAGGGTGTGGATCGGCAGCAACGTGGTGGTCCTGCCCGGCGTCACGATCGGGTACGGCGCGGTGATCGGTGCGGGCAGCGTGGTGAGCCGGGACGTGCCGCCGATGACGGTCGCCTACGGCACGCCGTGCCGGGTGGTCCGCGAGATCACCGACGCCGATTCCGCTCCCGCCAGCGGTGAAATTCGGTAGAATTCGGGCAACTTTCTGGGTGGGGGATGACTATGAACGGCGTCGACAGGCGGGCGATGCTGCACATGGCCGCTGGGGTGACCGGGGCCGGGGCGCTGCTGGCCGGATGCGGCTCGGACTCCGGCACCGAGTCGGAGACGACGGCCAGCACGACCACCGGAGCGACGGCCACGACCACGGCGACGGCGTCGGCCGCAGCGACAGCGAGCGCGGCGGCCGGCAGCGACAGCGAGGTCATCACCGCCGCCGCCGACGTCCCGGTCAAGGGCGGCGTGATCACCACCGATTACGTGGTGACGCAGCCAGAGGCCGGGACGTACAAGGCGTTCAGCAACATCTGCACCCATCAGGGGTGCGTGGTCTCCTCGGTCGCCGACAACACGATCACCTGTAAGTGCCACAACAGCACGTTCTCCAGCTCGACCGGCGAACCGACCGGCGGCCCGGCGACGAAGGCACTGGCCGAGATCAGCGTCGAGGAGTCCGGCGGCAACATCGTCAAGGCCTGAGGGTGCGCGGGCCTTCTGCCGAAGTCGGGCGAGAGTGCTGCCGCTTCGGTGGCAGGTAAAATCCTGCTCGGAAGGGTGATCTTTTTCCATCGGATGGGCTGCGCACATATATTTCGATGCGTGGCCGGATACCGGACGGATTGTGGGGCAGGGGACAGTCTTGGGTACCGCCTTGCGTCGTGTTGTCCGTCGGGGACGTGTCGGCCGTGACGCTCCGGGAGTGCGTGGAGACCCGGTGGGAACGTTCATGGCGTAAGGACCCGAAGGCGTGAACGTCAATCGCGGGTATGTTCGCCGTCTGGTCCTGACTTGCGGGCAGGTTGCCGCCCTTGACGAGCAGGGTCATGCCGCGCGGGCGATGTGGAACCTGTTGCACGCCTGGTGGACGTGGGGTGGAAGGAACCGCCGGTCGGCTCTGAAGCAGGCCGATGAGGCGATCCGGCAGGCCCGTAAGGACATCGGCTGGCTGGCCGTTCTCCCGGCTCAGGCCGCGCAGCAGGTCCTGAAGACGTATGTCACGGCGTGGAGGAACTGCTGGAAAGGCCGGGCGTGCGCCCCGCAGTTCAAGAGCCGCATCCGGTCCCGGATGGCGGTGGATGTCCCGCAGGGCGGCGAACTCGCCGTGACCCGCCTGTCCCGGCATGTCGGTCAGGTCAGGATTCCGAAGATCGGCGTCGTCCGGTTCCGTTGGTCCGGTCCGATTCCCGGCGCCGGACGAGAGCGGGGCCGGATCACCGGTGCCCGGATCGTCAAAGACGTCCTCGGCTGGCACATCGTGTTCCGCACCGAGGTCGAGTCGCCGGTGCCCGCCCGGCACGAAGGCCCTGCGGTCGGTATCGACCGGGGCATCAACGTCGCTCTGGCCTTATCGGACGGTGAGGACCAGACCCACGGTGCGTGGATCAGGCCGAAGGAAGCCGAACGGCTGCTCAGGCTGGAACGCAAAGCGGCCAGGCAGAACCGGGAACGTAGTAAGCCGTTCGAAAAGACGTCGAACAGGCTGCGCCGTACGTACGGCCAGATCGCCGGGGCCCGCGCGAGAATCAAGCGCCGCCGCAGCGACTGGCAGCACAAGACCACCACCACGATCGCACAGCGATACGGCATCGTGGTGGTGGAGGACCTGCGGGTCTCCACCATGGTCCGTTCCGCGAAGGGGACCACCCTGACTCAGGGCGTCAATGTACGGCAGAAGGCCGGGCTGAACCGATCGATGTTGAACGAGGCGCACGCCCGAACGGTGGAGATGCTGACATACAAACTGGTGGAACGGGGCGGGCAGTTGTTGAAGGTCCCGCCCGCGTACACGTCGCAGACGTGTTCGGCGTGCGGACATCGAGATCGGCAGTCCCGTAAGGGTGTGGCGTTCGTCTGCACGTCATGCGGCTGGGCCGGTCACGCCGATACGAACGCCGCCGTGAACATCGTGAACGCGGCAGGGCTTGCCGTGTCGGGACGCGGAGCCTGCGAAGTTGCGGGCTGTGAAACGTCAACCACCCAGAGCGCGGCTGACCGTCTTTGGGTATCTGCCCTCTCCCGGGGACAGAGGAGGTCATTCGAAGGACGATGTCGACGTCGACGCGACGTTGATCAGCAGCAGGGTGAGGCCGAGGGCGACCGGCCACAGGATCAGGCCGGCGTAGGCGCCCACCGAAGTGTCCGCCCGCCCGGACCGCCGGTGCCAGGCGCCCAGGATCAGGCAGGCCAGCAGTGCCCCGCCGAGGAACGCGCCGGCCGCGACCGGGTTCGGGACGAGCAGGAGGCCGGCGGCGGCCACGATCCAGATGGCCAGTGCCTGGGTCATGCCCAGGGGAACGCTCTGTTGCATCGGCCCACCCTACGAACCGTGTCAAAACCATGTCAGGATGCTGACATGACTTCTGGGGTGGGCGATCTCGATCTGTCGGTGGGGTACGCGTTGAAGCAGGCCGCGGCGGCCCTGCGGACCGCGATGGATGCGGAGCTGCGGCCGCTGGGACTGTCCGTTCCGCAGTATTCCTGCCTGGAGCTGCTCGGGCAGCGACCGGGTCTGTCCGCGGCCGAGCTGGCGCGGGGCGTGTTCGTCACCCGGCAGTCGATGCACGCGCTGCTGCTCGGTCTGGAGGAGCGCGGCCTGCTGGCCCGGGCGTCGTCCGCCCCGCAGGGCCGGGCGCTGCCGACCCGGCTCACCGATGCCGGCCGGGAGGTCCTCACCGAGGCCAGCCGGACGGTCGCCGCGGTCGAGCGCCGGATGACCGAGGCGTTGAGCGACGGCGGCCGGGAGCGCCTGCAGGCTGATCTGGCGGCGTGCGTGCGGGCGCTGAGTTGACGATGTCAGGATCCTGACATAGCGTGGTGCATGTCAGGATCCTGACATATGTACGTCTGAGGAGATCACCATGGCCGTCACCGGACTCGACTTCTACTCCCTGCAGGCCCGCGACCTGGAGGCGACCGCCGCCTTCTACGAGAAGCACCTGGGCCTGCGCCGCGCACCGGTCAGCCCGCCGCACGCCGTGGTCTTCGCGACCGAGCCGATCCCGTTCGCGGTCCGCGAGCCGGTCCCCGGCACCGACCTCGCGGCGGGGCAGCCGGGCCTCGGCGTCGCCCTCTGGCTGCACGCCGACAACGCCCAGGAACTGCACGACGACCTGCTGGCCGCCGGGGTCCGGATCGTCACCGCCCCGATCGACGGACCGTTCGGCCGCACCTTCACCTTCGAAGACCTCAACGGGTACGCGGTGACCGTCCACGACAAGCGCTGAACCGGCCCGGGCCCGGGGTGGCGCCGCCCGCCCTCGGCTCGTCCTCGTCGGGCCGCGTGGCGTCCACGGTGACGGCGCCGGCGTGGCCCGGCGCCGCCCGTCGTGCTCAGCTGTGGTCGACCGCCGCCTGCTGGACCGGCAGCGCCGCGACGTAGCGCGTCATGAACGCGTCGAAGCCGGCCACGTCGGCCGCGTCCGGCGCCACGGTGTCCAGGCGGGCGTCCGCGAACACCGCGGTGGTGAGGAAGTCGTCCAGGCTCTGGCCCGCGGAGCGCTGCGTGACGAAACCGGCGAGCACCGCGATGCCCCACGCGCCGCCCTCGGCGGCCAGGTCACCCACCGACACCGGAGTGTCGATCGCGGCGGCCAGCAGTCTCTGCGCGACGCCCTCGGTCTTGAACAGGCCGCCGTGCGCGAACATCCGGTCCAGCTGCACGTTCTCCGACTTCTGCAGCACGTCCATGCCGATGCGCAAGGTCGCCAGGGCGGCGTACAGCTGCACCCGCATGAAGGAGGCCAGGCTCAGCGTGCTGCCCGGCTCGCGCAGGAACAGCGGACGGCCCTCGTGCAGCTTGGTGATCGGCTCGCCGGACAGGTTGTTGAACGCCATCAGGCCGCCGCCGTCGGGGGCACCGTTCAGCGCCGCCTTGAACAGGGTCTCGAAGACGGTGCCGCTGTCCTGCTCGATGCCCAGCGCCGCGGTGAACTCGGCGAACAGGCCGGCCCACGCGTTCAGCTCGCTGGCGCCGTTGTTGCAGTGCACCATCGCCACCAGGTCACCGGCCGGCGTGGTCACCAGGTCGATCTCCGGGTGCACCCGGCTCAGCTCGCCGTCCAGCACGATCATGGCGAAGATGCTGGTGCCGGCGCTGACGTTGCCGGTGCGGCGGGCCACCGAGTTGGTCGCCACCATGCCGGTGCCGGCGTCACCCTCCGGCGGGCACATGGTCGCGCCCGGCGCCAGCGTGCCGCTCGGGTCGAGCAGCGCGGCACCCGCCGCGGTCAGCTCACCGGCCGCCTCACCCGCGGGCAGCACGGCGGGCAGCAGCTCGGCCAGCTTGTGCGGCACCCGCCCGGCGGCCAGCTCGTCGAACTGCGCGAGCATCCGCGCGTCGTACGTGCCGGTGGCGATGTCGATCGGGAACACGCCGCTGGCGTCGCCGACACCGAGCACCTGGCGGCCGCTGAGCTTCCAGTGCACGTACCCGGCGAGGGTGGTGAGGTGGGCGATCCGGCCCAGGTGCTCCTCGCCGTTCAGCACGGCCTGGTGCAGGTGCGCGATGCTCCACCGGTGCGGGATGTTGAACCCGAACAGGCCGCTCAGCTCCTCGGACGCCGCACCGGTGTTGGTGTTGCGCCAGGTGCGGAACGGGGTGAGGATCTCGCCCTCGGCGTCGAACGCGAGGTAGCCGTGCATCATCGCGGAGACGCCGAGCGCGCCGACGGTCCGCAGCGCGACGCCGTGCCTGGCCTGCACGTCGGCGGCGAGCGCGGCGAAACAGCCCTGCAGACCCTCCCAGACCGCCTCCAGAGAGTAGGTCCAGACCCGGTCGACGAACTGGTTCTCCCAGTCGTGACTGCCGACCGCGATCGCCTCGTGGCCGGGGCCGGTCAGGACGGCCTTGATCCGGGTCGACCCCAGCTCGATCCCGAGGGCGGTCCGGCCCTGTTCGATGGCCTCACGCACACCGGTTTCTGTGTCAGTCATCGTCATGTTGTACCGCACCCGGTCAGAAGTGATCCTTCGGGATCACCGCGTGCACCCCGACGGTGCGGTCCACGACCTGGGAGACCTGGAAATCGGCGGCCGCGGACAGGTACGCGTACGCGATCGCCCGGTGCATGCCGAGGTCGTGCTCGAGGAAGTCGAGGGCGTTGACCACCGCCCGCCGCATCGCCACGTCGAGGTCGGTGCCCTGTCCGCCGCCCAGCGAGCCGTCCGGGTCGGAGAGCCCGATCGGCACCCAGGCGTCCGGCGTCTCGGCGAACGGGTACCCGAACGCCACCGACGGCGCGCCCTTGCGGCCCCTCTTGACCACCGTCAGCCGGTAGGTGGCCCGCAGCGACCCCTCCATCGCGGTCAGCGCCACCTCGCCGTTACCCATCGCCATGTGCGGGTCGCCGACGTAGAACAGCGCCCCTTCGGCGAAGACCGGCAGATAGAAGGTGGCGCCCCGGCCCAGCAGGTTGATGTCGATGTTGCCGCCGCCGAGGGTGGGCGGGATCGAGTTGAGGGCCGGGTCGGTCAGTCCGGGCGCGTCGGTGAAGGCCACCCCCATCATCCCCATGAACGGGTTCAGCGGGAACGCGGCGCCGGGCAGGACGCCGGTGAGCGCGCCCTTGCGTGTGGTGCGGACCGGGGTGAAGACCGAGACGTTGCCGTAGCGGCGGGGGTCGCCGGTCGCCCGGCCGTCCGACTCCACCGGCGGCATGATGTCGGCCTCGGTGATCCCGGCGGGCACCGCGCCGCCGGCCAGGCGGGGGAGGGCGCCCTTGCCGTGGCGGCTGGAGATGACGCCGTACGGCACGCGGGGCAGTGCCGACAACACCTCGATCTTGAGTACGTCGCCCGGCGCGGCGCCGTCCACGTGGATCGGCCCGGTGACCACGTGCGGCCCGTCGACGTCGAAGTTCCGCGTCGTCCGGTCGTAGTCACGGGCGATCGCGATCGCGTCGGTGAGCACGCTGTCCCGGTTCACGCCCTGCCGCCGGAACCACTCGACCGGGTCGCGGCCCTGGTCCTCGAGGATGCCCTCGTGCGAGACGGTGTCGACGGTGACGGTCTCGCCGGACCGCATCCGCAGGACCGGCGCGCTGCCGGTGGACGGCACGTATCCCCAGCGCACCTCGTCCGGCCGGGACCGCAGGTAGTGCTTGCCGTCGATCGGTCCCTTCCCGGGTTGCAGGATCCCGGCGCTCCGGCCGCCGGCGATCGCCGGTCCGGACCCCGCGGTGACGCCGGCACCGAGCGCCGCGACAGCCGTGATGAGGGTACGCCGCCCGAGCGCCGCCACCAGTGCATCCTTGATCTTGTCCATGCCCGTCAGTCCTAAGGTGACCGTGTGTCGCCCGCGTCGCGCGTCGATGACGAGCCGGTGAACCGGGTGGACGGCCGTCCATATGTGAAATTGATTTCCATGAAGGCTGGCGTCCGTAACATTTCGCGGGCAAACTCCATGATCGGATCGACCTGCGGCGATGACCATTCTGGATGGTCGGCGGCGGGGAGAGCTCTGTCCTGAGGGAGGCGCGCGGCGCCCGGCCCGCGCCACCGCGCCCGGCCGGACGCCGGCGTGCGGCATGGAGGAGGCAGCCCGCGTGGGCTCAGTTAATTTCAGCAGGCGGCTCGCCGCCATGGCCGGCATCGGCGTCCTGATGGGCGTCACCGGTGTCGGCAGCGTTCCGGGGGCGGCTGCCGCCCCGGGGCTCCGGGATACGTTCGAGCCGGTCCCGGCCGGATCCAAGATCACGAACCTGCCGGCCGGGATGCGGGACCGTCAGGTCACCGTGATGGTGGAGCTGGACGCGGACCCGGTGGCGGTGGTCGACGCCGAGGCGGCGACGCCGCTGACGACCGCCCAGAAGAAGCAGCGCCGGGACCGGATCCGTGCGGACCAGGCGCCGGTCGAGAAGAAGGCCCGCCAGCTCGGCGGCACCGTGCTCGGCGCGTACCAGCACGCGTACAACGGCATCAAGGTCCGGGTCGCCGCCGGTGAGCTGGCGACGCTTGCCGCGGCGCCCGGCGTGGTCGAGGTGCACGCGCTGCAGCTGGTCAAGCCGGACAACACCCGGGGTGTGCCGATGATCGGCGCGCCGGCGGTGTGGAGCGCCCCGGACAACCTCCGCGGTGAGGGCATCAAGGTCGCGGTGCTGGACACCGGCATCGACTACACGCACGCCGACTTCGGCGGTCCGGGCACCTCCGCGGCGTACGAGACCGCGCACGCCACCGAGACCGCGGCGGCCGACCCGGCGCTGTTCGGCCCGAAGGCCCCGAAGGTCAAGGGTGGCATCGACCTGGTCGGTGACAGCTACAACGCCGACCCGGCCAGCGCGTCGTACCAGCCGGTGCCGAAGCCGGACGCGAACCCGCTGGACTGCGGCGGCCACGGCACCCACGTGGCCGGCACCATCGGCGGTTACGGGGTGCTCGGCGACGGGTCCACGTACCGGGGCGGGTACGACACCACCACGATCAACGCCCAGTCCTGGCTGGTCGGGCCGGGCGTCGCGCCGAAGGCGGACCTGTACGCGGTCCGCGTCTTCGGCTGCGACGGCTCCACCGACATGACGGTGGACGCCATCGAGTGGGCCGTCGCCAACGACATGGACGTCATCAACATGTCGCTCGGTTCGCCGTTCGGCACCGCGGACGCCCCGGAGTCGGTCGCCGCGGACAACGCCTCCAAGGACGGCGTGATCGTCGTCGCGTCGGCCGGCAACTCGGGCCCGGCGCCGTACATCACCGGCAGCCCGGCCGCCTCGACCAGCACGATCAGTGTGGCGGCCAGCGACCCGACCCCGGCGTTCCCGGGCGCCACGCTCGGCGGCCTGGGTCTGAACGCGATCAACGCCAACGGCGCCACCTTCGCCGACGGCCTGTCCGCGCCGATCAAGGTGGTCGGCAACGGCGCCGGTGGCATCGCGCTGGGCTGCAGCACCGCGGAGTTCGCCGCGGCCGGGGTGTCCGGGGCGATCGCCGTGGTCGCCCGCGGCACCTGCGCCCGGGTCGCCAAGGCGATCTACGGTCAGGCCGCCGGCGCGGTCGCGGTGATCCAGGTGAACAACGTGGATGCGCTGCCGCCGTACGAGGGCCCGATCGCCACCAACCCGGACACCGGTGAGGCGGCGATCGTCACCATCCCGTTCCTGGGTGTGCCGTCGACGGCGGCCGCCGCGCTGCTCGCCGCGGACGGCTCGACGATCACGCTGGACAACCTGAACCTGGAGAACCCGGGCTACAAGGGCACCGCGAGCTTCTCCTCGGGTGGCGCGCGGACCGGTGACAGCTGGCTCAAGCCGGACGTCACCGCCCCGGGTGTCAGCATCTTCTCGGCCGCGGTCGGCACCGGCAACGGCACGGTCGGCATGTCCGGCACGTCGATGGCGGCCCCGAACACCGCCGGTCAGGCGGCCCTGGTCAAGCAGGCCCACCCGGACTGGCGCAAGGTTGAGTACTGGAAGGCGGCGATCGTCAACACCGCCGACCCGGCGGGCGTCTCCGACTACACCACGCGGGTCGACGGCGCGGGCCTGATCCAGGCGCCCGGTGCGGTGAACACCCAGGTCGTCGCGCTCGGCGACAAGGGCACGTCCACGCTGAACTACGGCTTCGCCGAGCTGGACAAGAACTACACCAAGCGCAAGGTCGTCAAGGTCAAGAACCTGGGCAAGGCCAAGCAGACCTTCACCGTCACGGCGACGCTGCCGTCCGGCAGTGCGCACAAGGTCAAGCTGTCCAAGACCACCGTGACGCTGGCCGGCAAGGGCGAGACCGAGGTCGGCGTGACCCTCGAGGTGCCGGCCGCGACCGCGGGCGACGCCAGTGCCTTCCGGGACGTCGCCGGCCTGATCACGCTCACCCCGGTGGGCAAGGCCAACGACGGTGTCGCGTTGCGGGTGCCGTACTACCTGGTGCCGCAGGCCGTGTCGAAGATCAGCACGGCGGTGGACGCGAACGCGCTCAGCCGCAAGGGTTCGGCCACCGCGACGGTGACCAACAAGAAGGGCGTGGTCGCCGGCTCCGCCGACGTGTTCGCCTGGGGCCTGTCCGACGGTCGGGACGCGGCCGGTGCGGCGGACCTGAAGGCGGTCGGTGTGCAGAGCCTGCCCGCCGACGGTGCCGTCTCCTTCGCGATCAGCACCCACAACCGGCTGTCGAACGCCGCCCGCAACGAGTTCGACGTGTACGTGGACGTCGACGGCGACAAGACGGACGACTACCTGGTCGTCGGCGCGGACTACGGCCTGCTGACCACCGGGGACCTGACCGGTGAGCTGGTCACCGCGGTGTTCGACCTGCGGACCGGCGGCGGCACGCTGGAGTTCTACGCCGATGCCCCGTACGACAGCAGCACGATCGTGCTGCCGGTGCTGGTCTCGCAGCTCTGCGAGGACGGCTCGCCGTGCCTGTCGGCGGACAACCCGCGTCTGACGTACCACGTGGAGAGCGTCGGCATCGTCGACGGCAACGACGACGTGATCGCCGGGTCGGCGAGCTTCAACGCGTTCGCGCCGGCGATCACCACCGGCGCGGTCGGTGAGGTGGCGCCGAACCGCAGCGCCACCCAGAAGATCACGCTGAACCGTGCCGAGTTCGCCACGACTCGGGCCCTGGGCCTGATGGTCGTCAGCCACGACAACGCCAGTGCCACCGAGGCTCAGCTGATCCCGGTGCGCTGACCCGCGGCGTCACGAGACGCGGCCCGGAACCGTTTAACGGTTCCGGGCCGCTTTTCGTATGTTCCGGACATGTGACAGGGGCTTAAAGATTTATAGCCATCAATTGAAGTGACAAGCTCAAGCACCTATCGTCAGCGGAACGTTCCCCAACGTTACATCGAGGAGTCTCAATGTCCGAGCGTTTCGCCCCGATCGTGTGGCCCCTGTTCCGCGCCACGGTCGGCCTGCTGTTCGCCTGTCACGGGCTCGCCAGCCTCTTCGGCGTCCTGGGCGGCAGCCGCGGCACCGGCGAGCCGGTCCCGGTCGGCACCTGGCCCGGCTGGTACGCCGCCGTGATCCAGCTCGTCTGCGGCCTGCTCGTGCTGGCCGGACTCCTCACCCGCCCCGCGGCGCTGCTCGCGTCCGGCTCGATGGCCTACGCCTACTTCGTCGTGCACCAGCCGGACGGCCTGATGCCGATCCAGAACGGCGGGGTCAACGCCGCCCTCTACGCCTGGACATTCCTCGCCGTCGCCGCCCTCGGCGCCGGGCAGTGGTCACTCGACGCGCTGATCGCCCGCCGCCGCGGCGCCACGCCGGACAGTGCACGCGAGCCGAACGTCACCCCGGCGGTGTCCAGCAAGGTCTGACCCGGCGCCGGTCCCGGCCGGTGCCGCCACTGGCGCCTGCTTTTCGCGTACGCGACGAAGAGCGCGCGTGACGCACCGGCCCGGACCACCGTGGAACGACACGGACATCAATCCTCCGCGGGGAAATTCCCGGAAGCAACTATCATGGCCGCCATGGCTTCCTTCAACGACACGGTGATCGAGAATTTCCGCGCCAACGACGGCGTGCTCGGCGAGTACTGGGAGGGCAAGACCACCCTCCTGCTGCACACCCCCGGCCGCAAATCGGGCAAGAACTTCGTCAACCCGCTCGTCGCGGCCCCCGACGGTGACACCTACCTGCTGTGCGGCAGCGCCGCCGGTGCGCCCGCCGACCCGCAGTGGGTCGCCAACCTGGAAGCCCTCGAGGGCCCGGTCACCATCGAACTCGGCGCCGAGACCCTGACAGCCGGCCACAAGGTCGTCCGCCCCGGCGACGAGGGCTGGGAGCGGCTCTACGGCGTGTGGCGCGAGTACTGGCCGGCCGCCGCCGAGTACGAGACCAAGACCGACCGCAAGTTCCCGGTCGTCGTGATCACCCCCAACCGCTGACGTGACACCGCGCGGTGAGCCGGCCCACCCGGCTCACCGCGATGAACCCGCCGGGTGCACGCGCCCGTACAGTCCGGTGTCCGGCACTTTCCCGGATCTCGTACCGTGAATCATGGGTTTCCTGAATTCGGCCGGGAAACTGCCGATCTGCGGTACCACAGGGCCGGACGGGAGGTGCGTGTGCCGATCGAGGTACTCCGATTGCCGCTGCGGCACGGCGATCCGTCGGCGCCGGTCCGGCACCTGGTCCGTGACCTGCTCGACCCGTGGTGCCCGCCGGAAGCACTCGGCGACGTCCTGGCCGTCGTCTCGGAACTCGTGCACAACGTCACCCGGCACACCCCCGGCGGCGGCGAACTGGTCCTCACCGTCGCGGCGGGCGACCTGCTGATCGAGGTGACCGACGGCGACACCGCCCTGCCCGTCGCCCGGCCACCCGACCCGCGCCGCATCGGCGGCCGCGGCCTGCTGCTGGTCGCCGGACTCGCCCGGGAATGGGGCGCCCGCCCGATCCTGGACGGCAAAGTGGTGTGGGCACGACTCCCGCTGCCCGGCGTCTGCGGTTCCGGAACCGCCGCCTGACGGTTGTTACTCTTCAACCGTTCTCTCGACGGCGAGAGGCCGGCCGGGAGGGAAACAAGTGCAGCAGAACGGTGACCTCGACCGGCTCGACGCCGTGACCCGCACCGGCCTCAGCGCGACACCCGACCCGATGTTCGACCGTTTCGCCGACATGGTCCGCGCCATCCTGCGGGTCCCGGTGGCCCTGGTCTCCCTGGTCCAGCACGACCGGCAGGTCTTCCCCGGCGCCCGCGGCCTCGCCGAACCCTGGCTCGGCCGCCGCCAGACCCCGCTGTCCCACTCGTTCTGCCGCCACGTCGTGGCCACCGCGGAACCCCTCGTGGTCACCGACGCCCGCACCGACCCGCGCGTCGCCGGCAACCTGGCCATCACCGACCTGTCCGTGGTCGGCTACGCCGGGATGCCCCTCACCGACACCGACGGGCACGTCCTCGGCTCCCTGTGCGCCATCGACACCGCACCCCGGCAGTGGACCGGCGCCGAACTGGACCTGCTCGCCGACCTAGCCGCGGCCTGCTCGGACAGCCTGCGCCTGCGGATCGCCACCAGCGCCGCCCTGCACCGGGCGCGGGCCGCGGCGGACGTGGTCGACCGCAGCCAACTCCTGCTGCGAGCCAGCGTCACACTGGCCGACACCAGCACCGTCACCGACGTCGTCCAGGCCGTCCGCGACCTGATGACCAGCACCCTGGACCCGGACTACGTCGGCGTGTCCCTGCTCGACGACGACGGGCGCGTCGGCCTGCGATCCGGCGAACTACTACCGGAAGCGGTCGCGGACCGCTGGCACCGGTACCCGGGCACAGCCGCCACGCCGTCGGCGCTCGCAGCCCGCACCGGCCGACCGATCCTGCTGCCCGACCTCACCACAGTCGCCGCACTGACCCCGGACGCCGCCGGCACCTTCCGCGAGATGGGCTGGCAGTCCGGCGCCGCCCTGCCACTACCCGGCCCGGCCGGACCGGTCGGCGCGCTGACCTTCGTGTGGAAACAGCCCCGCCGGCTCGACGAAGCCGACCAGGCGGTCCTCGCCGCCCTCGCCGGATACGTCGCGCACGCCCTGCACCGCGCCGACTACCTGCACTCCCGGGAACAGGTCGGCGAACAACTCCAGCGCGCACTACTCAGCGACATCCCGGCGGCACCGCCGTTCGAACTGGCCGCCCGGTACGAACCGGCCGCCCGCGGCGAACACGTCGGCGGCGACTGGTACGACGCGGTCCGGCTCGCCGACGACCACCTCGCCCTGGTCGTCGGCGACGTGGCCGGCCACGACATGCACGCCGCGGCGCGCATGGGACAGATGCGCAGCATGCTCCGGGCGTACATCGCCGACCGGCACGAACCGCCGTCCGCCCTGCTGCGCCGCCTCGACGGGGCCATGCAGATCCTCGGCGACCGGACCCCGGCCACGGCGATCCTCGCGTACGTGCAGCCCGGCCGCACCGGACACCGGGTGCAATGGGCCAACGCCGGGCACCCGGTGCCACTGCTCGTCGAAGCGGACGGGACGGTCAGCCCACTGCACGGCCGGGACGTGATGCTCGGGGTGGTACGCCACACCCCGCGGAACAACCACAGCCACGACCTGCCGGCGGGCGCGACCCTGCTGCTCTACACCGACGGACTGGTCGAGAACCGGACCGAGGTGCTCGACGACCGGATCGACCAGCTGGGCGGGGCGTTACGGGGACTCGCGGGAGCGCCGCTGCCGGAACTGCTCGACGAAGTGCTCACCCGGTTCGCCGGAGACGACCACGAGGACGACGTCGCGTTGCTCGCCCTGCGTACCCCCGGCTGATCGTTTTCCGCCCTCTTCGCCAACCTGAGCGCGGCGCTACCGGCGGCGCGTTACGGTCCCAGGGTGGTCACACCGGAACAGGCCCGGCCCGCCCCGGAGATGGTGGACCTCGCCTCCTGGACAGTCGGCGACGCCACCGGTCTGAGCAGCATGCGGGCGTCCCTGTTCGAAGCGGTGACCGGGCAGGTCATGGCCTCCAGCTTCACCCTCGGCGGGGTGGCCGACCGGATGGTGCTGGTCGCCTCGGAACTCGCCACCCACATGCTGAGCAGCGGGACACCACCGGCCACCGTCCGCCTCTGCCGCGACGGCGCCGACTTCGTGCTGGACGTCGCCGCCGGTCAGTCACCACCCCCACCCACCACCGGTCCCACCGTCTGTGATGCGTGCGGTGCGGTCGGGGCGGACTTCGCGCCGGACATCGCCCACCGGGCCGTCCGGGAACCACCACGCCCCGAGCCCCCCGACGCCCCCGCCGAGAGCCGCCTCTGGCTCCGGCTCGCCCAGCGGCTCTCCACCCGGGTCGGCGCGTACACGACCGGCGACACCCGGCACGTGTGGGCCCTGTTCGAACCGGAACCCGCCACGGAGCAGGCCGGCCGCCCGTGACCCCACCCCTCGGCGCCACCGGCACCGTCGTCGACCATCGCACCCTCATCGCACCCGCCCGGCTGGCGGCCGTAGCCGGCGCCCGCGACAGCCTCCCCACCATGCCGGTGTCCCCGGACACCATCGCCCGGATGGCCGCCCGTCTGCTCGGCGCGCCGATGGCGGTCTGGTCCCTCGTCGACGGCGACACCGAGGAACCGCTCGGCACATACGGCGTACCCGAACGCTGGTTCGGCCCCGGCCCGCTGCCGCTGACCCGGCTCGTCGGCGCCACGGTCGTGTCGGCGAACCGCCCCCTGATCGTCGCCGACGCCGCCGGAACCCTGCCCGGCCACCCCCTGATCCGCGACCACGGCATCGGCGCACTGCTGGCGGTTCCGGTCCGCGACCGGACCGGCACCCCACTGGGATCGTTGACCGTGCTCGGCACCCGCCCCCACCCGTGGACCGACGCCGACCTGCGGATGCTCACCGAACTGGAAAGCCTCCGACAATCGGCGGAACGCCCGGACCACTCCGCCGAGGCGGCACTGCACCGGGTGGAACAATTCCGGGCCTGCCACCGCCGGGTGGACGCCGCGATGCGGGCAGGCGTGGCCACCACCCGCGCCGTGCCGGAGATGCTGGCCGCGGTCGGCGCCACCCTGGGCTGGCCGGCCGCGGAACTCTTCCTGGTCGACGAGGCAGCCGGCGAACTGTGGTCCGCCGGCAGCTGGAGCGCGGCCACCCCCGCGCCGGACGGGCTCTTCGACCACCGCCCGGTCCGCGGACGCGGGGCGACCGGGCGGGCCTGGGAAGACGGCGTACCCGTCTGGATCCCCCGACTGACCGAGATCATCGCCCGGGGTACGGCGTACGAGCGGGACCGCGCCCGGATCTGCCTCGGCCACGGCATCAGCACCGTCGTGGCGGTGCCGGTCCGGGACAGCCACGACGTGGTAGGTGTACTGACCTGCTACGCCGGGGCGGCGGAGAACGACGAAGACCTGCTGGTCGTACTCCTCGAAGGGGTCGCCGCACAGATCGGCGCCTTCGTGACGTTGCGCCGTGCGGAAAGCCTGTCCCGGGAACTGGCCCGCGTCCAGAACGACTTCGTCTCCCTGGTCAGCCACGAGATCCGCACCCCGCTGGCGGCCATCACGGCGCACGTCGGCATCCTCGCCGAGGACTCCGCCGACTTCGACCCGGACAGCCGCGTCCTGATCGAGGCGATGGCCCGCAACGTGGGAGAGTTGCACACCATCGTGGGTACGCTGCTGGACCTGGCCGGACTGGAATCGGGCCACCTGCCCCTGGCCGCCCAGCCCGTGGACCTCGCCACGCTGGTGACCACTGCCGCCGGGCAGGCCGGATCTTCTACCGCCGGGCAGGATGCGGTGGTGTCCGGTGGCGGTGGCGCGTCGGGGGAGCCGGCCCGCCTCTTCGTCGCAGTGTCGGGCGTGGCGTCGGGCGCGGGCGTGGTGTCGGGCGCGGGCGTGGTGTCGGGCGCGGTGGCGGGCATGGTGTCGGACTCGGCGTCTGGCGCGGTCTCGGGTGTGGCGTCAGGCGTGGAATCGGGTGTGGCGTCGGGTGTGGTCTCGGGCGTGGAATCGGGTGCGGTCTCGGGTGCGGTCTCGGGCGCGGGGGAGACCGGCCGGCTGGCCGTCGCGACGCCGGGCACGAGGGCCGGCCGACTGGTCGTCGCGGCCGGGCCGGACATGGTGGTGGTCGGGGACGAGCGACGGCTACGGCAGGTGATCGACCAGTTGCTCGCCAACGCGATCCGTTACAACCGTCCCGGAGGCAGCGTCCGCCTGACCCTGACCGGCGACCGCGATGCCGTGGAGTTGCAGGTCAGCGACGAGGGCATCGGCATACCGGCGGCCGAGCGGGACCGGGTCTTCGACCGTTTCTTCCGAGGCGGCGCTGTCCGTCACCAGGGGGTCGAGGGCTCCGGCCTGGGCCTGAGCATCGTCCGCACGATAGTACGGCTGCACAACGGAACCATCACCTTCCACGACAACCAGCCGGCCGGCACCCGAGTGGTGGTCCGCATCCCACGAGGCCCTGCCTCTCAATAACCGCCCGAGGCACCCCAGCACTCAACAACACCCCCCCCGCCGAACCCGGTAACCGTCTGCGGCAGCGTTCAGTAACCGCCTGCGGTAGCGTTCAGTAACGGTATCGGCAGCGTCCAGTAACGGAGTGTGTCAGCGTTGAGGCAGCATCGAGTAACGGCATGCGGTAGCTTCGAGTAACTCCATGCATCACGTCCAGTAATGGCTTGTGTCAGCGTTGAGTAACGGCCCCGTCCGAGTGGAGTCCAGCAACCGCCCGCGGCGGCACTCAGCAACCGTCCTGTAGGTACCCGATCTCCGCCCCGATCTCCGCCCCGGTCACCGCCCAGCTGGCACTCGATGATCGATCGCCAACGCAGAACCCGGTGATCATTTCGGCGGCACCCGTTGATCGCCCCGGCGGAGCCCGGCAATGGTCGTAGCTCCTTCAGTGACGGCGGTGACCGCACCCGATCAAGGCACCGGGAGCACCTACAACCCCAAATGAGACGGTGCCAGCCCCAAAACCGCGCTCGGGTGCGCCCACCCATCTGCCGGGCGGTGGCAGCACCCGATCAAGGCATCGGGGGTACCCGCCGTCCCCAAAGTGCCGGTGACCGCACCCAGTGCCTTGATCGGGTGCGCCAGCCACGAAGAACGGAGGTGACCGCACCCGATCAAGGGATCGGGAACGGTCACCGTCTCGAAGGGGATGGTGACGATCCGCGAAACCTTGATCGGGTGCGGGTGCCGTCCTGGCGGGCGGTGGGCTCACCCAGTTCGCTGTCGGGTGCGCCCGCCTCCTCAAAGTGCTGGTGGCCGCACCCGATCAAGGCGTTGGGGGTGCCTACCATCCTCAAAGTGCTGGTGGGCGTCCCCGAAACCTTGATCGGGTGCGGGTGCCGTCTTGGCGGGTGGTGTTGGTACCCAATGTGGTGATCGGGTGCGGGTGGTGTTGGCACCCAGTGTGGTGATCGGGCGCGGGCGCCGTCGCGGTGGGTGGTGGGTGCGCCCGGTTCGCTTTCGGGTGCGGTCGCCGTCTTCGAGGTGCTGGTGGGTGCACCCGGTGTCTTGATCGGGTGGGGTTGCCGTCCTGGCGAGGGAGTCACTGCACCCGATCATGGTTTTGGGGGCGGCTGCCGGCGGGGTGAGTGGTAGGTGCACCCGATGACGCTTCGGGTGTGTTCGCCAGCCCGGAGGCGGTGATGGGGACACCCGTTCACGGGACCGGGTGTGGGTGCCGTCTTGCGGGAGGGCCCGAGGGGCCTGCGTCGCTGGCAGGACCGTGTCGGGCTACCGGGGGCACGGTGGGGCGTGACTGGCGGGGGCTACTGGCGGAGCGGGAGTCCCGCGGCCTGGTAGATGTCGTCTATCAGGGACATCGTGGTCACCGAGTCGGAGGGTGGGGTCAAGTTTGCGGGGGAGCCGTTGACCGCGGCGGCGAAAGCCCGCAACTGATGCGTGTAGGAGGAGGGGCCGGTGAACTTCTCGTGGACGCGGCGGCCCGCCAAGGTCAGCGTGAAGCGGTGGAACAGGTGGGGCAGGATGTAGTTGTCGACTACGAGGGAACCGCGGTCGCCCAGGACCCGCGCCCTCATGCTCAGGATCGTTGTCGACCATATCGAGGTGCGGATCAGGCCGGTTGCGCCGTCGCCCAGGTCGAGACGGGCGTCCATCGCCCGGTCGATGCGGGGTTCGGACCTCAGGGTGCGGGCGCGGGCGCCTGTCACCCGGGGTGTGTTCGGGGAGAGCAGGCGCAGGCAGTGGACGGCGTAGCAGCCCGCGTCCATGAGGGCGCCGCCGGCCAGCCCGTAGTCGTAGCGGATGTCGGAGAACGACGGCAGCGGGAAGCACATCGACGTTTCGACGCGGCGGATCCGGCCCAGTTCGCCGCCGTGCACGATCGCGGCCATCCGGGCGGCCAGCGGGTGGTAGCGGTAGTGGAATGCTTCCATCACGACCAGCCCGCTGTCGGTTGCCGCGGCGGCGACCGCGCGGGCTTGGGCGGCGTTCGCGGTGGACGGCTTTTCGACCAGTACGTGTTTGCCGGCCGACAGCGCGGCGAGGGTCCACCGCGCGTGCCGGCCGTTCGGCAGTGGGATGTAGACGGCGTCCAGGGTGTCGTCGGCGAGCAGGTCGTCGTAGGTTTCGTGGATGATCGGGATGCCGTTTTTCCCGGCGAACGCGGTGGCTCTCATGCGCAGGCGGGCGGCGATCGCGGCTACTTCGACGCCGGGGACGTCCCGGGCCGGGCGGATCAGGGCGGCTGGGGCGATGCGGGCCGCGCCCAGCACACCGATCCTCATGGTGACGATCCTACGACTGCGGGTAGTCGACGTAGGCGAACCGCGCGCCGTCCGGCGACCAACTGTTGACGTTGATGGTGCCTTGACCGCCCGGGAGGGTGACCAGGGTGCGCGGGTGGCGCCAGTCGCCGCGGGTGACGAGGCGTAGTTCGACGGTCAGGTCGGCCGGGTGTCCCCGGGTGCCGGGCGGGTAGCTGAGGTAGACGACCGCGTCTCCGGCCGGCGGCAGGTGCGGGAACCAGTTGACCCGGTCGTCGGTGGTCAACTGTTCGAGGCCGGTGCCGTCGGGGTGGATCCGGGCGATCTGCGCGTTCGGCGAGAATCGTTCGGTGTTGAAGTAGATCCAGTCGCCGTCGGGGGAGTATTCGGGTCCGTCGTCCGGGCCCGGTCCGGTGGTCAGCGGCGTGTTGCCGGTGCCGTCGGCGCCGATCGTCCACAGCGTGCCGGAGGACCAGGCGCCGGGGGTGAGCCCGACGTAGGCGAGGGTCGTCCCGTCGGGGCTGATCCCGTGCAGGAAGTGCATCCACTGCGAGGCACTGGTGATCTTTGTGGCGGCGCCGCCGGTCAGGGGTGCCCGGTAGAGGTGGCCGTCGTTGGCGGACAGGAACACGTCGTCGCCGTAGACCACGTGGTCGTTGTTCAGTTCCGGCACGTCCGGCAGCGGGATCTGCCGGGGCGGCGCGGATCCGTCGGCGGGCAGGTTCCAGAGCAGGCCGTCACCGTTGACGATCAGGTCCCCGCTCGGCGTCCAGTTCGGGGCCTCGAAAAGCACGGTGCTGCTCGTGTGCAGGATCTTCTGAAGTCCGGTGCTCATCTCGTACGAGATGACTCGGCATTCCTGGCCGGCGGCGAGTGTGCGGGCGTGACCCATCATCGTGCTCCGATCTGTCGGCGGGCTTCGTCGATGGTCGCGAGGATGCTGACGGTCTCGTCGTGGGTGTGCAGGGGGGATTCCTGCCGTCCCTCGCCGACATACCGGGCGAGCGCGGTGGCCTCCCAGCTCAGCCCGCCGAAGAACGTGATGCCGGTCGGGTCGGTCCAGGTGATCGTCTCGGCGAGGTAGTCGTTGGGGGCGAGCCTGAACCCGCCGGGCACGTGGAACGGGGTGGCGATCTCGATGCGGGCCTCGGAGCCGGCGATCAGGGCTGCCGCCGGTGTCCGGGTCTGCAGGGACGTCGTCAGTACCGACGGTTCACCGGTGCCGTGGTCGGCGAGCAGGATGGCGTGTGCGTCCACGCCGGTGCTGGTGAGACCGCCGGACGTGACGAACGATCGCGGGGTGCCGCGCACCATCGAGTCCAGCTGGATCGGATAGATGCCCATGTCGAGCAGCGCCCCGCCGCCCAGGTCCGGGCGGAACAGCCGTCCGTGCGGGTCCGGGGCGACGGCCTGTCCGAGGTCGGCGTGCACGGTACGGATGTCGCCGAGCACCCCGTCCCGCAGGAGTTCCCCGATCACCAGGGCCTGCGGCTGGTAGCGGCTCCACATCGCCTCCATCAGGAACACCCCGGCGGCGCGGGCCGCCGCGACGAGGGTCCGCGCGTCGGCGGCGCTGGTGGCGAGCGGCTTCTCCATCAGCACGTGCTTGCCGGCCGCGATGGCGCGCAGTCCCTGGGCGAGGTGTTCCCCGGGCGGCGACGCCACGTAGACGACGTCGACGCCCGGGT
Organism: Actinoplanes rectilineatus; assembly: GCF_000962825.1. Taxonomy (GTDB): domain Bacteria; phylum Actinomycetota; class Actinomycetes; order Mycobacteriales; family Micromonosporaceae; genus Actinoplanes; species Actinoplanes rectilineatus. The sequence goes on along the minus strand of NZ_JZKF01000028.1, from coordinate 30,434 downwards.
CCTCGATGAGCGCGTCCTCGGTGCCGTGGGCGCGGTCGATGCCGTGCTGCCCGGCGAACTGCCGGGCCCGTTCGTCGCTGCGGGAGCCGACGGCGGCCACCTTCTGCGCGGTGTGCGCCTGGACGGCATGGGCGAATTCGCCGGCGATCCAGCCGGTGCCGAGGATGCCCCAGCGCAGGACGGGTTCACCCTGTCCGGGCCGGAAGAGGACGGGTTCGGGTAGTGATGCGGGCAGCACAGCGGCTCCTAGGGTCTGTGTCGACGTGCCGGGCGGGCGGTGCTCATCCGCGGACGGCGCAGAACGGCTGGGCGGTCAGCCAGTCCCAGGACGCCCGGGTGCTCTCCACCGGCGTGGCCAGGTGCGGCACGTCGACCTCGAGGATCGTCCAGCCGGACCAGTCCGCGGGCAGGGCGGCGAACACCGCGGCGAAGTCGATCGAGCCGCGGCCGGGTTCGATCCAGACGTGATGCTTCAGGGTGGCCGACATGTAGTCGGCGCCGCTCTCCAGCGCCGCCGCGCGTCCGGCCGGGTCGACGTCCTTGACGTGCAGGGCGATGATCCGGTCGGCGTAGTCGGCGATCACCGTCTCCGGGGTGGCGCCGGCCCAGCGCAGGTGGCCGGTGTCCGGGCCGAAACCGAGCGGGCTGCCGGCCGTGGCGTCCAGCACCGCGCGGGTCTCCTCCTCGGTCTCCACCAGCGAGCCGACGTGCGGGTGCAGGCCGTACCGGACACCGATCGCGGCCGCGGCCTCGGTGGCGGCAGCCATGCCCTCGGCGATGATCGCGCTGATCTGCGGGTCGCTGCCGGCGCCGACGGCGGGCGCGGCGATCCGCTCCGGGATCAGGTCGTTGGCGATGAACGCGGTGTCCAGTCCGAGCGCCGTGTGCGCCTCGGCGTGCTTGCGGATGCCCTCGACCGCGGCGGCGTGCTGCCGGCGGTCGTGGAAGGCGGCGGAGAAGTAGCCGGGGGCGAAGCCCATGCCGGCTTCGTCGAAGTAGGTGCGGTACTCCGCGGTCGGCATCCCCTCGGGGATCTCCACGGTCATCGACCGGAAGCCGACACCGCGCACGTCACGCAGCGCCGTCCGGATCACGTCGGGGTTCAGCAGGTAACCCATGTCGCCGAGGATCCAGGGCAACGGGTTGACGCCCAGCCGGGAAATGGTGGCCATCGGTTTCTCCAAAGGGGTGTCAAGCGACGAGTAGGGGGCGAAGCGTGCGGTAGGCGACCTCGAGTCCGGTTTCGATCTTCGGTTCGGTGCCGCCCCAGACGGGGTCCTCGTGCTCCACGGAGAGCACGCCGTCGAAGCCGCCCTCGTAGAGCGTGTCGACGACGCGGACCCAGTCGACCTGGCCGAGGCCGGGCACCCGGTACCGCCACCAGCCGGTGTCCCACGGGTCCTCGCGGACGACGGCCTTGCCGGGCCAGCCGTACCGGTTGCGTTTCTCCGGGAACAGCTGGATGTCCTTGGCCTGGGCGTGCGCGACCCTGTGCACGTACGGGCGCAGCGCCTCGACCGGGTCGATGCCCATCCACACCAGGTGCGACGGGTCGTAGTTGAGGTAAAGGCCGATCGAGAACATCCACTCCCAGAGCTCCGGGGAGTACGCGAGGTTGCCGGGGTATCCGTCCGGGTGCCAGCCCTCCATCACGCAGTTCTCGATGACGAGCTTGACGCCCCGCTCGCCGGCCCGGTCGACCAGCGGGGCGAACACCCGCTCGGCCTCGCGCAGGTTCTCGGCGACGCTCTGCCCGGGGTGCCGTCCGACGAACGTGCCGACGGTCGGCACGCCCAGCTCGGCCGCGGCGTCGATCAGTTTCAGCACGTGGGCGTTGACCGCGGCCCGCTCGTCCGGGTCCGGATGCAGGTTGTTGTCGTAGAACGCCAGCGACGACAGGGTCAGCCCGTGTCCCGCGAACAGATCTTTGATCTCATCGGTACGCAGCGCGTCCGGGTCGACGTGGGTGGCGGTGAACGGGCGGTCGCCCAGGTTCGGCCAGGCCGCCACCTCGAGGGCCTCGTACCCGTGTCCGGCCGCCCAGCTCACGATGTCGGAGAGCGTCCGGTCCGGCAGGCACGCGGTCAGGAATCCGAGCTTCATCAGGGGACCTCCACCCAGTTGCCGGTCTTCGCGGCGTCCAGCACCGCGTTGGTGATCGTCGCGGCGCGCAGGCCGTCGGTGAACGTCGGCAGGCCGTCGACCGCCTCGCCGCGGACCGCGCGGTGCACGTCGCCGACGAACGCGGTGAAACAGTCCTGGTAGCCCATCGGGTGCCCGACCGGGATCGGGTTGTACGGGGCGGCGTCCGGGTGGGACGCCTCGGCGCCTCGCGGAACGATCCTGCTCTCGGCACGGCCCCCGACCCACAGGGAATCCGGATTCTCCTGGTCGAACTGCAGGGACGCGGTGTCGCCCTCGACGGAGAACCACAGCCGGTTCTTGCGGCCGGGGGAGACCTGGCTGATCACGGCCGAGCCGAGGACTCCCCGGTCCGTCTCGAACATCAGCGTGCCGCCGTCCTCGGTGAGCACCGGACCGCCCGGGCGGTCGATGGTGAACAGCTTCGCGGTGAGCCGGGCGATCCGCTGGCCGGTGACGAACTCGATCAGGTCGCACCAGTGCACCCCGATGTCGCCGAACGCCCGCGAGCTGCCGCTGGTCGCCGGGTCCACCCGCCAGTTGCTCTCCTGCGGGCGGGACAGCCAGTCCTGCAGGTAGGTGCCGTGCAGCAGGCGCAGGTCGCCGGCCTCGCCGTGGGCCACCCGGGCCCGGGCGTCGCGGACCGCGCCGTAGAAGCGGTAGACGAACGGGACCGCGGCGACCACGCCGGCCGCGCCGGCCTGCTGTTCCAGTGCCGCGGCCGAGCCGAGGTCCATGGCCAGCGGCTTCTCGCAGATCACGTGCTTGCCGGCGGCGATCACCGCGGCGGCGATCTCGGCGTGCAGGTGGTTGGGGGTGCAGACGTGCACGATGTCGACCGCGGGGTCGTCCAGGACCTCGCGCCAGTCGGTGACGCCGCGGTCGGCGGCCAGCCGGCCGGCGGCGCTGCTCGCGGTCGCGGCGTCCCGGGTGACCACCGCGACCAGGTCACCGCCGGCGGCGCGGACGGCCCGGGCGTGGATCTCACCGATCATGCCGATGCCCACGATCGCTGATCCGAGTCGTCGTTTCATGGCACTCTCCGAACTCTGTTTCCGGCTCGTTTCGCTCCGATGCGGCAAACTTATGTGCGCGCGATCCCTAAGTCAATGCTCTGGGAACCTGAAGTGGGAGGTGGGGAACAATGGGGGAGTGTCCGTTCTCGATCCCCGCTTGACGACGCTCTCCGCGGTCCTCGACCTGGTACGCACGGGACGGGCCGCGACCCGCCCCGAACTGGAGACACTCACCGGGCTCGGCCGCAAACTGGTCGCCCAGCGGGTCGGCGAACTGATCGAGGCCGGGCTGCTCCGCGAGGACTCGTTCGGGCCCTCCACCGGCGGCCGGGCGCCGCGCCGGTTGCGGTTCGCGGCGGACGCCGGGTGCCTGCTGGTCGCCCACTACGGCGCGACCGGCGTCGGCGTCGGCATCGCCGATCTGTCCGGCGCCGTCGTCGATCTGGTGCACCGCGACCACCACATCGCCGACGGCCCCGAACCGGCCCTGGCCCTGGCCGTGGATCTCTGGGAGATGCTCCTCGAGCGCCGTGCGCAGAAGCCGCCGGTCTGGGGCGTGGGCATCGGGGTGCCCGGGCCGGTCGAGTTCTCCACCGCCCGCCCGGTGTCGCCGCCGATCATGCCGGGCTGGCACGAGTTCGACATCCGCGACCGCGTCCACCAGCGCTTCGAGGTGCCGGTCTGGGTCGACAACGACGTGAACGCGATGGCCCTGGGCGAGTTGCGGGCCGGCGAGGCCCGCGGCGTCCAGGACTTCCTCTACCTCAAGATCGGATCCGGTATCGGCGCCGGCCTGGTCTCCCGGGGAAGCCTGCACCGCGGGGCTCAGGGCGTGGCCGGCGACGTCGGGCACACCGCCACTCGCGAGCAGCGCGGCGTGATCTGCCGCTGCGGCAAGACCGACTGTCTGGAGGCGGTGGCCGGCGGCGCGGCCCTGATCGCCTCGGCGGGCAGGAGCGGCATCCTCGCCCGGCGCCTCGCGGAGAGGGGGCGGCTCGCCGTCGACGACCTGCGCTACGCGGCCGAGCACGGCGACCCGGAGATCATCGCCCTGCTCACCCGGTCCGGCCGCCTCGTCGGCGAGATGCTGGCCAGCGTGGTCAACCTGTTCAACCCGTCCCTGGTGATCGTCGGCGGGCACGTGGCCGAGGTGGGTGACGCCCTCCTGGCCGGGGTGCGCCAGACCGTCTACGAGCGGTCGCTTCCCCTGGCCACCCGTGACCTGCGGATCGTCCGCTCCATGCACAGCGACGTGGTCGGCGTGACCGGCTCCGCCTTCACCGCCATCGACGAACTGTTCGCCCCGGCCGCCCTGAGCCAGTGGATGGACCGGGGCTCCCCGGCGGGTCTGCGCTCGCTCTGATTTCGCCTTTACGTAATTACGTTATGGTGGGTGGATGAGCGATGACGACCGTCTCGCCGCGCTCGAAGCACGCGTGGCAGCCCTCGAGAAGAAACGCCAGCCCGCCGCGGACCCCGACACCTTCTGGGCACTCGAAGGACTCATCGAGCGGGTCGGCGACCCCGGCGCGGTGATGATCACCGGGCATGCCACCCTGCCCGACGGCCGCGTCGCCCGGTGGCAGGAGGGCGCCGCCGTCGCCGAACTCCTCGACTCCGACTGGTCGCCGCACGCCGCCGTGCTCGCCGCCCTCGCCCACCCGGCCCGGATCGGACTGCTCGCCCGGGTGCTCCAGGGCGCCTGCACCGCCCAGGAGCTGGTGCGGATCGACGGCATGGGCACCAGCGGCCAAGTCTATCACCACCTGCGCCAGCTCGTCGCCGCCGGCTGGCTGCACACCGTCGGCGGGGGACGTTACGAGGTGCCGGTCGCCCGCGTCATCCCCCTGCTCACCACGATCCTGGGAGCCCGCCGATGAAACGCGCCATCGCCCGCCTGCAGACCTGGTGGCTGCGGCTGTTCGTCCTGACCGTCGTCGCCACGATCGTTCTGGACGTGCCCCGGCCGTACGACCTGATGGCGGCCGCCGTCCCGTTCGTGCTCGCCTTCGTCCGCGCGCCCCGGTCTGAGCGCCCGCCGGTCGACCTCGCACCGCCCGTCCGGGGCCGCTGGGTGGCGATCAACAGCCCCGGCTCGGCCGTCCCGAGCCATGGCGTCAAGGCCTACGGGCAGATGTACGCGGTCGACCTCCTCCAGCCGTCCGCCGACGCCCCGGCGAAGGTCGGCTGGTCGGTGCGTACCCAGGCGCCGGAGACCTTCGCGTGTTTCGGCGAGCCGGTGCACGCCATGGCGCCGGGCGCCGTGGTCCACGCGTCGGGGACCCAGCGCGACCACCGCAGCCGCGACACCTGGCCCACCCTGCTCTGGATGATGATCGTCGAGGCGTTCGTCCGCGAGTTGGGCGGCGCCGCCCGCATCCTCGGCAACCACGTGATCGTCGAGCATGCGGACGGCACCTGTGCGGCCTACGCCCACCTGCGCCGGGGCTCGGTCCGGGTGCGCGCCGGCGACCGGGTGGCCGCCGGCGAGCAGCTGGCCGAGGTGGGCAACACCGGCAACACCTCCGAACCGCACCTGCACGTGCAGTTGATGGACGACCCGCGGCCGGTGGCGGCGGCCGGCGTCCCGATGCGCTGGCCGGACCTCACCGTCGACGACGGCGAGACCGATCCGCGCTGGTCCACCGGTGATCCGAAACCCACCGCCATGTCCGGCTTCCCCCGTAACGGCCAGCTCTTCGACGCCGGAACAAGCCGTTGCCACCCCGGCCCCGAGGTGCCATAGTCCACTCAAGACGCCGTACGGGGGAGCTGATCGATGAGTGCTGACGTGCCACCACGTGTCCAGGCCCGGGCCACGGAACTCGGTTTCGATCCGCTGGTGGCCCGGATCCGCCACCCCAACGGCGGCGTCTACGCGGCCATCTACGCCGGCTATCTCCTGTTCGCCGTCGGCCTGGTGCTGGCCGGCGTCGCGGGGCTGGTCACCGGCAACAGCCGCCTCGACGATCCGGGTTTCTGGCTGGTCTCCGCCCCGATCCTGGTGCTCAGCGCCGCGGCGGCCGTCTGGCTCTACCGCGGCATGGTCGGCTCGGTCACCCGGCGTGCCTTCTACCTCTACCCGCAGGGCTATCTGTACGTCGCCCCCTCCGGCCGGGTGGCCCGCGAGAGCCGGTGGGACGGCGTCGCGATGATCGAGGGCATGGAGGGGGTCGCACTCCAGGTGCAGGTCGCCGGGCGCCGCACGGTGTTCGTGATCAAGCACTTCAGTGGGCGGTCGATCCGGTTCACCGAGCGGCACGGGCGGGAGGTGCTCGGCCCGATGGCGTACGAGTTGCGCCAGGCGGCCGCGGCGGCCAGCCGGGACAGTGGGACCGTGCTCTGACTCGTACCCTATGAAAGGTCTCTGCTCCAGGCGGTGAGGGCGGGGACGCAGCGCTCGGCGAACGACTCGTAGTCGGCCGGGGTGTTGTAGGCGTGGGCCGAGAGCCGCAGATAGCCCTGTCCGCCGAAGGTGGAGAAGGCGCACTCGGCGTTCAGCTCGTCCAGGACGCGGGCGCGCAGGGCGTCGGGAGCGCCCGGTGCCGCGCCCAGCGAACCCGGGAGGCGGATCAGGCGCATCGGCCCGGTCGGCATGCCGACGTCGACGGCGTGGTCCTCACCGGTGATCGCGGTGAACGCGGATGCCACCAGCGCGGCGGCGTCCGATGCCACCTTTTCCGTGTATTTCCGGACCTGATCCCAGCCCCAGAGTCCCTCGATCTCCGCCAGCGCGCGCGGAGCCACCAACTGGGCCGTGGCGTCCAGCGTGCCCTGGGTGTCGAAACGGGACGGGAACGGCTCCGGCGAACCCCACGAGTCGATCGTCGGGAAGAGGTCTCGACCGTCCTTCGTGACCAGGACCGCGGCGCCGGGCGGGGCGCAGGCGAACTTGTGCAGGTTGCCCACCCAGTAGTCGCAGTCCAGCCCGTCGAGGGGCCGGTCGATCAGGGCCGGCACGTGGGCGCCGTCGACCAGGACCGGGATGCCCCGCTCGCGGGCGGCGGCGCTGATCGCGGCGACCGGCAGGAAACGGGCGGTCGGCGAGGTGACGTGGTCGATCACCACGAGGGCGGTCCGTGCGGTGAACCTGTCGATCACCGCCGCGGCGGCCTCCTCGGGGCCGGCGGCCAGTGGGACGCGTGCCCGCCGCAGCGGCCCCCGCCGTTCGGCGCCCATCACGACCGCGCCGTACCCGTGGTCGGTCACCAGGATCTCGCCGCCCGTGGGGAGGTTCAGGCTCTGGAAGACCGCGCTCGCCCCCGCGCTGGCGTTCGGCACCAGGGCCAGCGTCCCGGCCGGGACGCCGAGGAAGCCGGCGATCGGGGTACGCGCGGATGCCACCCGGGACGGCAGGCCGGCGAACCAGCGGACCGGGGCCGCGTTCATCTCGGCGCGCAGGGCGTCCTGGGCGGCGAGCACGCGGGCCGGTGCGGCGCCGAACGAACCGTGGTTGAGGTGCAGGAGGTCGTCGCTGAGGGGCCAGGCGGCGCGGGCCGGACGCCCGTCGGGAAGAAGAAGCACGGTGAAATGTTACAGGCAGGCTACCGACGTGAGTTGATTGCACCCTTTGTCCAGGTAAAAGACCGAACTTGCCGCGAGTGGCCGCGAACTATTCCCTGCCGGTGAAAGCATGTGACATAGTACAGCGGTGTTCACCACTCCTCAGGTTCTCATCGTCGGGGCCGGCATCGTCGGCGCGGCGATCGCCCGGGTCATGGCCCGGGCCGACTGCGACGTCGTCGTGGTCGACCGGGGTGCCACCGCGGGCGGCACGTCCGCGAGCGGGGAGGGCAACATCCTCGTCTCCGACAAGGGGCCGGGCGCCGAGCTGCGCCTGACCCAGCGCTCCCTGCGGTCCTGGGAGACGATCCGGGCCGAGCTGCACCACGAGCTTCCCGGCGACTTCCCCGGTCTGGAGCTCGACTATAAGGGCGGCCTGGTGGTGGCCACCACCGACGCCGGCGCGAAGGCCCTGCTGGAGTTCGCCGAGACCCAGCGCGACGCCGGCGTGATCGCCGAGGTCGTCGACGACGCCCGGGCCCACGAGCTGGAGCCCGACCTGACCCGTGACCTCACCGCCGCCGTCTTCTATCCCGAGGACGCCCAGGTCCAGCCGGTGATCGCCACCGAGGCGCTGCTGGCCGCGGCCCGCCACCACGGCGCGCGGATCCGCCAGCAGGTCGAGGTCACCGGCGGCATCGTCGAGAAGGGACGCCTGGTCGGCGTCGAGACCACCGCCGGACCGCTGCGCGCCGACCTGGTGATCGTGGCCGCCGGTCCCTGGTCGGGTGCGGTCGCCGAGCGGCTCGGGGTCAGTCTGCCGGTCCGGCCGCGCCGCGGCACCGTCCTGGTCACCTCGCGGATGCCGCACCGGATCCACCGCAAGGTCTACGACGCCGACTACGTGGGCGCGGTCGGCTCCGGCTCGGCGGACCTGCAGGTCTCCAGCGTCGTCGAGTCCACCGCGGCCGGCACCGTCCTGATCGGCTCGTCCCGCGAGCGCCGCGGGTTCGACGAGCGGATCGAGGCGCGGGTGCTCGGCGCCCTGGCGTCCAAGGCGCTGCTGCTCTTCCCCTTCCTGGCCGACGCCCAGGTGATGCGGGCGTACGGGGGGTTCCGCCCGTTCGTGCCGGACCACCTGCCGATCATCGGGCCGGACCCGCGGCTGCCCGGCCTGTGGCACGCTACCGGGCACGAGGGCGCCGGCATCGGCCTGAGTCTGGCGACGGCCCACCTGCTGGCCGAGCTGATCTTCGAATCCACTGAGGGCAACGAGTTCCGGCTGGACCGGCCCGGCCTGGAGGGGGAGCTGTGAGCATCCACGTGAACGTGGCCGGGGAGCAGGTCGAGGCGCAGGTGGGCCAGACCGTCGCCGGCGTGCTGATGTCCGGGGGCCGGGTCTCCTGGCGGACCAGCCGCAGCGGGCAGCCGCGCGGGGTGTTCTGCGGCATCGGCGTCTGCTTCGACTGCCTGGTCGTGGTCAACGACCTGCGGGACGTCCGCGCCTGCCAGCGCCGTGTCGTGGACGGCGACCGGATCGAGTTCCAGGAGGACGACCATGCCTGAGGGCTCGGCGACAACGGTCGTGGTGATCGGTGGCGGGCCGGCCGGGATGGCCGCGACCCTCGCCGCGCGTCGCCGGGGTGCCCGGGTCGTCCTGATCGAGGCCGGTGACGACGTCGGCGGGCAGTACTGGCGGCACCTGCCGGAGACTCGCGCCACCGCCGACGAGCACACGTTCCACCACGGCTGGGAGAGGTTCCGGACCATGCGGTCCGCGATCGTGACCGACCCCGAGGTGGAGTTGATCCTCAACGGGCACGTCTGGTCGGTGGATCGCCGCGACGGGCGCCCGCCGCTGGTGCACGTGATGATCGGCGCGGCCGACGGTCGACGCCGCCAGGCGCGAACGTTCGACCCCTCGTCCCTGGTCATCGCCACCGGGGCGCACGAGCGGACCCTGCCGTTCCCCGGCTGGGATCTGCCCGGCGTGTTCACCGCGGGCGCGGCCCAGGCCCTGGCCAAGGGCGAGCGGGTCGCGGTCGGCACGAACGTGCTGGTCGCCGGGGCGGGCCCCTTCCTGCTGCCGGTGGTGTCCAGCCTGCTGAAGGTCGGTGCGACGGTGGCCGGCGTGGTCGAGGCGGCCGGCTGGCCGCAGATCACCCGCGGTTGGGGCGCTCGTCCCTGGCGGTTGGCGAAAGCGAGCGCCAAAGGTGTCGAGCTAAAGGGATATATCGCCGAGATGGCGAAAAATCGGATTCCTTACACCGTGGGGTCCGCCGTGATCGCCGCGCACGGCATCGACCGTGTGGAAGAGGTCGTTGTCGCGCGGCTGACCCCCGACTGGTCCCCGATCCCCGGCACCGAGAAGACGATCACCGTGGACGCCGTCTGCGTCAGCCACGGCTTCGTCCCCCGGACCGAACTGGCGATCACCGCCGGCTGTGCCCTCGACAAGGACACGGTGAAAACTGATCAGAACCAGCGGACCACCGTGCCCGGAGTGTTCACCGCCGGCGAACTGACCGGCATCGGCGGCGTCGACCTGGCGCTCGCCGAGGGCGAGATCGCCGGAGCCGTGGCCGCCGGTGGCGCACCCCCGCCCGCCGCCGTCCGGAGACGGAAGACCTTCCGGGAGTTCGCCGGCCGGCTGGACGCCGCGCACGGCATCCGTCCCGGGTGGCAGACCTGGGTGGACGACACCACGCTGGTCTGCCGCTGCGAGGACGTCACCGCCGGAGAGCTCCGCGACACCGCCCGGATGACCGGGTCCCGCGGACTGCGCTCCCTCAAACTCACCACCCGCGCGGGCCTGGGCATCTGCCAGGGCCGCACCTGCGGACGCGCCGTCGAGGAGATCCTCGCGGCGGCCGTGGGACCGGACGGCCTGCTCGACGCCGGCCGGACCGCACATCGCCCCCTCGCGGTTCCCCTCAGACTGGGGGAACTCGCCACCACCGGAGAGGACGCCGGATGAGCCCCGAGCCCACCGATCTTCGCGGAGTCATCGTCGCCACCGCGCTGCCCTACAAGGAGAACCCGTCCGCGCCGGCCGGTCTCGAGGTCGACTACGACAAGTTCGCCGAACACTGCGACTGGCTGATCAGCAACGGCTGCCGCGGCGTCGGTCCGAACGGCTCGCTCGGCGAGTACTCGTCGCTGACCGATGCGGAGCGCCGCAAGGTCATCCAGGTCGCCGTGGAGACGGTCGCCGGCCGGGGCGTCGTCGTCGCCGGTGTGCACGGTCCGGGCTGGCACCAGGCCAAGCACTGGGCCGAACTGGCCGCCGAGGACGGTGCGGACGGTCTGCTCGCGCTGCCGCCGACGATGTACCGGGCGAGCAACACCCAGGTCGTCGAGCACTACGCGAAGCTCAGCGAGGTCGGCCTGCCGATCATGATCTACAACAACCCGATCGACACCAAGGTCGACCTGGTGCCCGAGTTGGTCGCCGAGATCGCCCAGCTGCCGAACATCTCCGCGATCAAGGAGTTCAGCGGCGACGTCCGCCGGCTCTTCGAGATCAAGGAGAAGTGCGACATCGACGTCGTCGCGGGCGCCGACGACGTGCTGTTCGAGCTGATGGCCGACGGTGCGGTCGGCTGGTTCGCCGGTTTCCCGAACGTCTTCCCCCGCGAGTCGGTGGAGATCTACGAGCACATGCTGGCCGGCCGGTTCGTCGAGGCCCGCGAGCTGTACAAGCACCTGGTCGCGGTGTTCCGCTGGGACTCCCGGGTCGAGTTCGTGCAGGCCATCAAGCTGAGCATGGACATCGTCGGCCGGTACGGCGGCCCGTGCCGTCCACCGCGCGGACCGCTGACGCCGGAGCACACCGCCCAGGTCACCGCGGACACCGAGCGGGCGGTCGCCGCTCTCGAGGCGTACCGAGCGGTGGCGGTCTGACATGCGGGCGGCGCGGCTGTTCTCCGCCGTCGACTCGCACACCGAGGGGATGCCGACGCGGGTCGTGACCGGCGGTTTCGGCGTCATCCCCGGGGCGACCATGAACGAGAAGCGGCTGCACTTCATCGAGCACCTGGATCATCTGCGCCGCCTGCTCGTCACCGAACCCCGCGGGCACGCGGCGATGAGCGGGGCGATCCTGCAGCCGCCGACACGCCCGGACGCCGACTTCGGCGTGCTCTACATCGAGGTGTCCGGGCTGCTGCCGATGTGCGGGCACGGCACCATCGGGGTGGCCACCGTGCTGGTGGAGACCGGCATGGTCGAGGTGGTCGAGCCGGTCACCACGATCCGGCTGGACACCCCGGCCGGCCTGGTGATCGCCAAGGTCGCGGTCACCGACGGGCACGCCGACAGCGTCACGCTGGAGAACGTCCCGTCGTACTGCGAGCGCCTCGACGTGACCGTGGACGTGCCCGGGTACGGCACCGTCCCGTACAGCCTGGCCTTCGGCGGGAACTTCTACGCCATGGTCGAGCTGGACGCGCTCGGCCTGCCGTTCGACCGGTCCCACCAGGACGAGATCCTCAAGGCCGGTCTGGCGATCATGGACGCGATCAACACGACCGCGCCGCCGAAGCACCCGAGCATCGACGGCGTGGACCAGTGCCACCACGTCGAGTTCCTCGCACCCGGTTCGGACGCCACGCTGTCCCGGCACGCGATGGCGATCCACCCGGGCTGGTTCGACCGTTCGCCGTGCGGCACCGGCACCTCGGCGCGGATGGCCGAGCTGCACGCCCGCGGTGAGCTGCCGCTCGGCGTGGATTTCGTCAACGAGTCCTTCATCGGCAGCCGGTTCACCGGCCGGCTGGTGGGGGAGACCACCGTGGGCGACATCCCGGCGGTGCTGCCCACCATCACCGGCCGGGCGTGGATCACCGGGATCGGGCAGTACATGCTTGATCCGACCGATCCGTACCCGGCGGGTTTCGAGTTCTGAAGGAGTCCTCATGACGATCGCGGCTGCGCACGCCGCCCGTGTCCCGATGCGCCGGTCCACCCCGGAGCAGCGGGCGGACTGGCTGGAAGCGGTGGCGGCGGCGCTGGACGCCGCGGCCGAGGAGCTGATCGGCATCGCGGCGGGGGAGACCCACCTGCCGCTGCCGCGGCTGACCGGCGAGCTCAAGCGGACCACCTTCCAGGCGCGCCTGTTCGCGCAGGGCCTGCGGTCCGGCGAGCTTCTTCCGGTACGCGTGGACCCGGCCGACCCGGACTGGGGCATGGGCCCGCGTCCCGACCTGCGCCGGACCGTCGTGCCGATCGGTCCCGTGCTGATCTTCGCGGCGAGCAACTTCCCGTTCGCGTTCAGCGTGTTCGGCGGTGACACCGTCTCGGCGCTGGCCGCGGGCTGCCCGGTGGTGGTCAAGGCCCACCCCGGCCACCCGCTGCTCTCGCGTCGCACGGCTTCGCTCGTGACCGGGGCGCTTGTCGAGGCGGGCGCTCCGGCGGGCGCGTTCGCGCTGATCGAGGGCGTGGAGGCGTCCCTCGACGCGCTGCGCGACCCGCGGATCAAGGCGGTCGGTTTCACCGGTTCGACCAAGGGCGGCCGGGCGCTGTTCGACATCGCCGCGGCCCGTCCCGAGCCGATCCCGTTCTACGGCGAGCTGGGCAGCGTCAACCCGGTGGTGGTCACCCCGGCCGCGTGGGCCGAGCGGGGTGCCGCGGTGGCCGAGGGCTGGGTCGGGTCGCTCACCCTGGGCGCCGGGCAGTTCTGCACCAACCCGGGCGTGGTGCTGGTGCCGGACCCGGAGGGCTTCCTCAAGGCGGTCGACCTGCCGGTTCCCGGCCGGATGCTCACCCCGGGCATCGAGGAGGGCTTCGCCTCGGCGGTGGTCCAGGTCGGTTCCCATGCCGGGGTACGGGTGGCGGCCGAAGGTCCCGCCAACGACCAGGGTGTGCGGTCCACCGTGCTGAGCGTGGACGCCGGCGACGTGATCGCCGACCCGGGAGTGCTGGACGTCGAGATGTTCGGCCCGGCCGGGCTGGTGGTCGGTTACGCGTCCCAGGACGAGTTGCTGGCGGTGCTGCGGCAGGTGCCCGGCCAGCTCACCGGCACGATCCAGGGCCACACCTCGGGCGACGACCCGGTGGCGGTGGAGGCGGCCGACGTGCTCGCCGAGACGGCCGGCCGGATCGTCTGGAACGACTGGCCGACCGGGGTGACGGTGTCCGGCGCGCAGCAGCACGGCGGTCCGTACCCGGCGAGCACCTCGCCGGCGTCGACGTCGGTCGGGCTGGCCGCGATCACCCGGTGGCAGCGGCCGGTCGCGTTCCAGGGCGCGCCGGATTCGGTCCTGCCGCCGGAGTTGCGGAACCACTGAGTGCCGTACTCTGTGGTCCCTGAACGCTTCTGCGCAGTGTGACATTTTATAGAGGAGGGGTCGCCGGTGAGTTCGTCGGTCATCGGGCCGGTCGATGTGGGCGTGAGCCTGCGGGGCACCGTCGAGGATGCGGTCGCGGCCGCGATCGTCTCCGGCGAGCTCGCGCCGGGCACCCTGGTGACCGCGCCGACGCTTGCCGCGCGGTTCGGCGTGTCCGCCACGCCGGTCCGCGAGGCCATGCTCAACCTGCAGAAACGCGGGTTCGTCGACGTGGTGCGCAACAAGGGTTTCCGGGTCACCGACGTCAGTGAACAGGACCTGTGGGAGATCGTGCGGATCCGGCAACAGCTGGAGAGCCCGCCGATGCGCGAGATCGCCCGCACCCTGCAGCCGGAGCAGGCCGCCGAGCTGCGGGTCAAGGCGCAGGTCATCGTGGACGCCGCGGCGGCCGCCGACCTGTCCGGATATCTGGCGGCGGACCTGGACTTCCACCTGCGCCTGCTCGAGCTGCACGGCAACCGCCGGCTGGTCGAGCTGGTCAGGGACCTGCGTCAGCAGACCCGGATGATCGGGCTGGCCGACATGATCGGCACGGCCGAGCTGGCCCGGTCGGCGGCCGAGCACCACAGCCTGATCGACCTGCTCGAAGCGCGGGACGGCCGGGGTGCGGAAACACTGATGAACGCGCATATCGGGCACGTCCTGGGCTGGTGGAGCGGTCGCGCCGAGGACTGAAAGAGCTGCTCACAAGGCCGGTCACCAGCGTGGTGACCGGCCTTTTCGCTGCCCCGGCATGTCCGCGCCGAAGAAATATGATCTCCAGTTTGTAAAAAGTTGCTCGGGACCTTTCCCATGCGATGTGTGACATACTACTGTTCCCTCAAGTGACCGGGGTCGCAATGAACCGGCACTGCCGCAGGTCGGCGATATGACCGCCGCGGACGGTCCGACCCCGCATGGTGCGCACACCGTTCGCCGTCACGGCGAACGCCTGACTGCGCCCTCTGAGGAAGGCAGAACCTCTTGAAACGAACCACACCCCGGATGGCCCTGGCTGGGCTGACCGTTTCCGTTCTCGCCCTGCAGGCATGTTCCGGCGGCGGCTCCGCCTCCACCAGCAGCAGCTCGGCCGGTGGCACCGCGGTGAAGGGCGGCACGGTCACCGTCCTGCAGAACACCGACTTCTCCTACCTCGACCCGGCCCGCGGCTTCGACGGCGGCGTCAACGCCTTCTACCGGCTGGTCTACCGCACGCTGATCACCAAGGCCGCGAACGACGCCGCCGACCCCAACGCCATGGTCCCCGACCTGGCGCAGAGCCTCGGCGAGGTGTCGGCGGACGGGCTGACCTGGACGTACAAGCTCAAGGCAGGCGTCAAGTTCGACACCGGCGCGGCGATCACGTCCCAGGACGTCAAGTTCGGCATCAGCCGCGAGTGGGACCCGGAGATCGGCATCGGCGCGCCGTACCTGCGGCAGCTGCTCGCCGCCCCGGACACCTACCAGGGCCCGTACAAGTCCGGCGAGAACCCGGCCATCGAGACGCCGGACGACACGACGATCGTCTTCAAGCTCAAGGCGCCGTTCCCGGAGTTCGACGCGGTGCTCTCGATGCCGAGCGCGGTGCCGTTCCCGGTCGGCACCGGCGCGGGCAACGAGTTCATCAACGACATCGTCTCGTCCGGCCCGTACGACCTGGACACCTTCACCCCAGGCAGCGCGATCAAGCTCAAGCGCAACCCGAACTGGGACGCCGCCACGGACACCGAGCGCAAGGCGTACCCCGACGCCTGGAATTTCGCCATCGGCATCGACGGCGCGACCATCGACGAGCGGCTGATCGCCGGCCAGGGCGCCGACGTCAACGCCCTCGCCGGCTCGGTGCAGACCGCCACCATCGCCCGGCTGCAGACCCCGCAACTGGCGGACCGCGTGGTCAAGGCGCCGTCCACCTGTCTGACCTACGTCGGCCTGAACACCACCAAGAAGAACCTGAGCGACGTCCGGGTCCGTCAGGCGATCAACCTGGCGGCCGACAAGACCACGCTGCTCAACGCGACCGGCGGCACCCAGTTCGCCACCATCGCCTCGACGATCATCCCGTCGAACGTCTCCGGGCACGCCGACTACGACCTGTACCCGAGCACCGGCAACACCGGTGACATCGAGAAGGCCAAGGCGCTGCTCACCGAGGCCGGTGTGCCGAACGGCTTCACGATGACCCTGGACATCCGCAACCGCCCGGCGGCCCAGGCCCAGGGCGAGGCGCTGCAGCAGAGCCTCAAGCGGGTCGGCATCGACGTGAAGCTCAACGTCATCGACGCGGCCACCTACTACGAGACGATCGGCACCCCGTCGCAGCAGAACGACGCCGCGATCACCGGCTGGTGCCCGGACTGGGCGTCCAGCGCCTCGACGTTCCTGCCGCCGCTGTTCGACGGCCGGCAGATCACCGCGAAGGGCAACCAGAACCTCGCCCAGCTCAACGACGCCACGGTCAACGCCGAGATCGACCGGATCAAGGCGCTCACCGACCTGACCGAGGCCAACAAGGCCTGGGGCGAGCTGGACAAGAAGATCATGGAGCTGGCGCCGATCGTCCCGGTCAACGTCGAGAACCGGATCTACCTGCCCGGGTCGAACATCGCCGGCCTGGTGGCGCCGCAGGGCGACCAGGACTACGGCATCGTCGGTCTCAAGGACGCGTCGAAGGGCTGACCTGACCGTGTCGATATCGTCCACC
This sequence comes from Actinoplanes rectilineatus, assembly GCF_000962825.1. Taxonomy (GTDB): domain Bacteria; phylum Actinomycetota; class Actinomycetes; order Mycobacteriales; family Micromonosporaceae; genus Actinoplanes; species Actinoplanes rectilineatus. Next base: position 13,743 of record NZ_JZKF01000028.1, on the reverse strand, counting down.
GAACTGGAAGCCGCGGGAGCGCCGGAGACCGGCGCCCTCGTGGCGGCCACGGACCCCCGGCGCAGCGTGTGGCACACCCTGCTGCGCGACCCGTCGGCCATCGCCTGCCTCGTCTACATCGGGCTCGTCATCGTGATGGCGCTCGCCGCGCCACTCATCGTCAAGGTCAGCGGCTGGGACCCGTACGAGTTCGACCAGACCGCCATCGACCCGAACCTGGGCGGCATCCCGCTCGGGTCGTGGGGTGGCATCTCCGCGGAGCACTGGCTCGGCGTTGAGCCGCAGAGCGGCCGGGACATCTTCGCCCGGATCGTCTACGGCGCCCGCGCCTCGATGCTCATCGCGGTGAGCGCGACGGCGCTGACGACAGTGCTCGGGGTCGTGTTCGGCCTGCTCGCCGGATACTTCGGTGGACGGACCGACATGGTGATCTCGCGGTTCATGGAGTTCCTGATGGCGTTCCCCGCCCTGATCTTCATGATCGCGGTGCTCTCCGCGCTGCCCGCCGACAACCGGCAGTACCTGCTGGTGCTGGTCATCTCGGTGTTCGGCTGGCCGTACCTGGCCCGGATCGTGCGGGCGCAGACCATGTCGCTGAAACAGCGCGAGTTCGTCGAGGCGGCCCGCGCGTCGGGCGCCTCGCGGACCCGGCTGGTCTTCACCGAGATCCTGCCGAACCTGCGCTCCACCATCCTGGTGATGGTCACCCTGGCGGTGCCCGGCTACATCGGCACCGAGGCGGGGCTCTCCTTCCTCGGCGTCGGCGTGGTGCCGCCCACCCCCTCCTGGGGACAGATGATCTCCAGCTCGGTGAGCTGGTACTCGGTCGTCCCCACCTACTTCCTGGTGCCGGGCACGTTCCTGGCCCTGCTCGTGCTCTCCTTCATGGTCCTGGGTGACCGTGTGCGGTCAGCCGTCGACCCCGGAGGCCGCTGATGGCGCGTTACCTCGTCCACCGGGTGTTCGGGATGCTCGTCGTCCTGTTCCTGGTGAGTCTCTTCACCTACATGGTCTTCTTCCTGCTCGCGCCGGATCCGGCGGTGCAGATCTGCGGCAAGACCTGCACCCCGGAGCGGATCGACCAGATCCGCGCCAACCTCAGCCTCGACGATCCGTTCCTGGTGCAGTTCCTGCACTTCCTGCAGGGCCTGTTCCTGGGCCGGGACTACGGCACCGGCGCGTCCGCGGTGCACTGCTCGGCGCCGTGCCTCGGTTACTCGTTCCAGAGCGCGCAGAGCGTCACCGACATGATCGTGCAGCGCCTGCCGGTCACCGCGGTCGTTGCGATCGGCGCGGCGGTGCTCTGGCTGCTCGCCGGCGTCGTCGGTGGCCTGATCAGTGCGGTCCGCGAGGGCCGGTTCACCGACAAGTTCATCACCTCGCTGACCCTGGGCGGCATGTCCGTGCCGAACTACGTGCTGGCCCTGGTCCTGCAGTACGTCTTCGTCGTCTGGCTGCAGTGGCTGCCGTTCCCGCAGGCCGTCCCGTTCGCCGACGACCCGGCACAGTGGTTCCTCAACTTCATCCTGCCGTGGACGGTGCTTGCCGTCGGGTACGCCTCCTCGTACACCCGCCTGACCCGGGCCAACGTGATCGACACCCTGGGCGAGAACTTCGTCCGGACCGCCCGCGCCAAGGGGCTGCGCCCGGACCTGGTGTGGCGGCGGCACGCGCTGCGCCCGGCGCTCACCCCGATCGTCACCATCGCCGGGATGGACTTCGCCGGCCTGCTCGGCGGCGCGCTGATCACCGAGTCGGTCTTCGGCATCAACGGTGTCGGCAAGCTGGCCGCCGACTCGATCACCAAGAACGACCAGCCGGTGATCATGGCGGTCACGCTGCTCGCCGCGTTCTTCGTGGTGGTCGGCAACATGGCCGTCGACCTCCTCTACTCGGCGATCGACCCGCGGGTCCGGGTGGGAGCGGCATCATGAGCCTTCTCAGCGTGAGAGACCTGACCGTCACGTTCGGCGACACCGCGGTGGTCGGCGGGATCGGCTTCGACCTGCCGAAGGGCGGCTCACTCGGCATCGTCGGCGAGTCCGGCTCCGGCAAGTCGATGACCAGCCTGGCCGTGATGGGCCTGCTCCCCAGGGGCGCGGCCCGCGGCGGCAGCATCGTCTTCGACGGCACCGACCTGTGTGCCCTGACCGAACGCCGGATGCGGGCGATCCGCGGCGACCGGATCGCGATGATCTTCCAGGACCCGCTGTCGTCGCTGAACCCGTACTACACGGTCGGCACGCAGATCGCCGAGGCGTACCGGTCGCACCGCTCCGGGGTCAGCCGCCGGGCCGCCCGCAAGGTGGCCGTCGAGGCGATGGAACGGGTGCACATCAAGGAGGCCGGGCGGCGCGTCGACGACTACCCGCACCAGTTCTCCGGCGGCATGCGCCAGCGCGTGATGATCGCGATGGCGCTCAGCACCGAACCCGAACTGATCATCGCGGACGAGCCGACCACCGCCCTGGACGTCACCGTGCAGGCGCAGATCCTCGACCTGCTCGCCGAGGTACGCCGGGACACCGGCGCCGCCCTCATCATGATCACGCACGATCTGGCAGTGGTCAGCGAGGTCGCCGACACCGTCGTGGTGATGCGCCACGGCGACGTGGTGGAGACCGGCAGCACCGAGCAGATCTTCTCGGATCCGCAGCATCCGTACACACAGGCGCTCCTCGACGCGGTGCCGCGCATCGATGATGAGATCGGTGACCTTCGCTTGCTCTCCGGAGGTGAGGCATGACCGGCGAACCGCTGCTGCGGGCCCGAGACCTGGTCAAACAGTTCCCGGTGGCGGGCACCGCCGGACTGTTGCGGCCGGCCCGGCTGTTCACCGCGGTCGACGGCGTCTCGTTCGACCTGCACGCCGGGCAGACCCTGGCCCTGGTCGGCGAGTCCGGCTCCGGCAAGTCGACCACCGCGCGGCTGGCCGCCCGGCTGATCGACGTCACCTCCGGCACCGTCCACCTCGAGGGCCGGGACATCACCGCGCTGCCCGAGAAGGACCTCGGCGAGGTGCGCAGCACGATCCAGGTGGTGTTCCAGGACCCCTTCTCGTCGCTGAACCCCCGGCACACGGTGGAACGCATCGTCACCGCGCCGCTGATCTACCAGAAGCGGCAGATCCCCGGCGGCTCCCGCGCGTTCGCCCAGGCCCTGCTGGAGCGGGTCGGCCTCGACCCGGACTGGGTCGGCCGGTACCCCGCCCAGTTCTCCGGCGGGCAGGCCCAGCGGATCGGCATCGCCCGCGCCCTCGCCGTCGGGCCGCGTGTGCTCGTCTGCGACGAGGCGGTCTCCGCGCTCGACGTGTCGGTCCAGGCGCAGATCATCAACCTGCTGCGCGACCTGCAACGCGAAGAGGGCTTCGGCTGCCTGTTCATCGCGCATGATCTGGCCGTGGTCCGGCAGATCGCCACCTCGGTCGCGGTCATGACAGCCGGCAAGGTCGTCGAGGCGGGGGAGCGGGACGCGGTCTTCGGCGACCCGCAGCACGAGTACACCCGCAGACTGCTGGCGGCGGTCCCGCGGATCCGCCCCGAGTGGGAGGCCGCGCGGCGGCGGAAGGCGGCAACCCGATGACCGTGGAATACCCGATCCCGGGCGCCTGGGTCCGCGAGTTCACCGTGCCCGTCCCGCTGGACTGGGACGACGAGACGGCCGGGACGATCGAGGTCTTCGTCCGGGAACTGTCCGACCCGGACCGCCGGCACGACGACCTGCCGCTGCTGACCTATCTGCAGGGCGGGCCGGGCGGGGCGAACCCACGCCCGCTCGCCGTGGACGGGTGGCTCGGTGAGGCGCTGCCGGACTACCGCGTCGTGATGGTGGACCAACGCGGCACCGGCCGCAGCACCCCGGTCGACGGCGAGGTGATCGCCGCATTCCCGACCGGCGCCACGGCCGCCTCCTACCTGCTCAAGTTCCGCGCCGACTCCATCGTGCGGGATCTCGAGCACGTCAGGCGTACCCGATATGGGGCTCAGAAATGGGCGACGCTGGCCCAGAGTTACGGCGGCTGGCTGACCCTCACCTACCTCTCGGTCGCGCCGGAGGCGCTGACCGCCTGCTACGTCTGCGGCGGCATCCCCGGCACCCCGCCCGACCCGGACGAGGTCTACCGGCGCACCTTCACCCGGGCCGCCGCCAAGACCGCCGGGTTCTACGCCCGCTACCCGCAGGACGTCGACACCGTGGCGGCCATCGCCGACCGGCTCGCCGACGGTGACGTGCTGCTGCCGGACGGCTCGCCGTTGTCGGTCCGCCGCTTCCAGACCCTCGGCGGCGACCTCGGCTTCGGCCCCGGCCACCTGCGCCTGCACTGGCTGATCTCGGAGGCGTTCCACCCCGCCGGCCACCTGACCGGCGGCTTCCTCGAGACGGTCCTGACGAAGACCTCGAACGCGTCGAACCCGCTGTTCTGGACCCTGCAGGAGAGCATCTACGGCGACGGCGCCAACGGCCCGTTCCGCTGGTCCGCGCAGCGCGAACGCGACCGCCGGCCCGAGTTCGGCACTGACCGCCGTCCGCTGCTGTTCACCGCCGAGATGGCCTTCCCGTGGATGTTCCAGGAGGTCAGGGCGTTGCGCCCGTTCGCCGCCGCGATGGCCGAACTGGCCGCGCTCCAGACCTGGACACCGCTCTACGACACCCGGCGGCTGGCGGACAACGACGTCCCGCTGGCCGCCGCGGTCTACTTCGACGACGTCTTCGTCGACGAGGGACTGCAACGCGACACCCTCGCCCGTCTCGGCAACAGCCAGGCCTGGGTGACCAACGAGTTCGAGCACGACGGCATCGGCAGCGGCCGGGTCTTCACCCGCCTGCGAGCGATGGTCCGTGATCGAGGAGGAGAACGACGGTGACGCAGCCCCGCCCGGCCTGGGCCGGAACCAAGCCGCCCCGCCTTGCCGACGACAGCCCCGGCTTCCTGGCCGCGATCGGTCAGGGCTGGGCGACCCGCGACGTGCCCGCGCCGGTGGACACCGAGGCCGCGAAGGCCGCCGCCGACCACCGGGAACGGCTCAGCGCGGCCCTGCCCGGCGAGACGATCGTGCTCGCCGCCGGCAGCGCGAAGAACCGCAACGGCGACGCCGACTACGCGTTCCGTGCCGACAGCGACTTCGTCTGGGCGACGTCGTGCCAGGTCGAGGGCTCGGTGCTGGTGATGACGCCGCGGTCCGGCGGCCACGACGCGGTCCTCTACATGCCACCGCCGGCGCGTCCGGGGGAGCGCGACTTCTTCGCCAGCGCCGCGTACGGCGAACTGTGGGTGGGACCGTCGGCCGGACTGGACGCCTGGTCGTCGGCGCTGGACCTGCCGGTGCGGGCGCGGGACGCGTACGCCGAGCCGTCCTCCTTCGTCACCGGCACCCCGGTCGTCTCCGACCTGCGCATGATCAAGGACGACTGGGAGATCGGCCAGATGCGGGCGGCGATCGACGCCACCGTGGGCGGGTTCGCCGCGGTCGCCGCCGAGGTGCCCCGCGCGATGACCGACGGCCTCGGCGAGCGCTGGCTGCAGGGCACCTTCGACCGGCACGCCCGGACGTTCGGCAACGGCCCCGGGTACAGCACCATCGTCGGCTCCGGGCCGCACGCCCCGATCCTGCACTGGGTGCGCTGCGACGGGCCGATCCTGCCCGGCGAGACGCTGCTGCTGGACATGGGCGTCGAGGCCCGGTCGCTGTACACCGCGGACGTCACCCGCACGATCCCAGTCGGCGGGGGATTCACCCCCGCGCAGCGCCAGGTGCATGATCTGGTCGAGGCCGCCCATCGGGCGGGCATGGATGCTGTACGCCCCGGAGCCCCGTACTCGGACTTCCACTTCGCCTCGATGGAGGTCCTGGCGAAGGGTCTCGCCGACTGGGGCCTGCTGCCGGTCTCGGTGGACGAGGCGCTCGCCCCGACCGGGCAGCAGCACCGGCGCTACATCGTCTGCGGCGTCGGCCACCATCTGGGACTCGACGTGCACGACTGCGGCAGTTCGGTCTACGAGAAGTACCAGGGCGCCACGCTGCGTGAGGGCATGGTGCTCACCGTGGAGCCGGGGATCTACTTCCACGCCCACGACGAGACGGTTCCGCCGGAGCTGCGCGGTATCGGAGTGCGGATCGAGGACGACCTGCTGGTTACCTTGAGTGGCCATGAGGTACTGTCCGGCGCGTTGCCGATCGATGCGGCCGGCCTGGAACAGTGGACCCTGGAGCAGACTCGATGACCGCTACGCCCGCCATACCCGGCGCTGTGAAAGCACGACCGTTCGCCTTGAGTGATGTCGCTCTGCGTGACGGAGTGCATTCCCGGGCCCAGGATCAGATGCTGCACCTGGCCCGGGTGTACCCCGTGGACCGGGTGCTCGCCGTGTTCCGGGCCAACGCGGGTCTCGACACCCTCGGGGCGCTGCCCCCGGGCAACTGGGAGGACTTCGGCCACCTCGAGGAGGAGCCGTGGTCCGGGTCGGACTATCCGGGGGCGGGCGTCGCGCAGACCGCTTCGTTGCTGCGCGGACACTATGCCGGACATTTCCTATCCATGCTGGCCATGGCCCATGCCGCCACCGGCGAGGAGATATTCCGGGAGAAGTCGGACTTGATGGTCGCCGGGCTGGCCGAGGTGCAGGAGGCGCTGGCGGCCACCGGGCGCTTCAGCCATCCCGGCTTCCTCGCCGCCTACGGCGAGTGGCAGTTCACCCGGCTCGAGGACCTCGCGCCGTACGGCGAGATCTGGGCGCCCTGGTACACCTGCCACAAGATCATGGCCGGGCTGCTCGACGCCCACCAGCACACCGGCAGCAAGCAGGCCCTCGACGTGGTGACGAGGATGGGCCACTGGGCGGCGCGGAGCATCCTCGCCGTCGACCCCACCCGGCGCCAGCGCATGTGGTCGCTCTACATCGCCGGCGAGTACGGCGGCATGAACGAGAGCCTGACCGTCCTGCACCGGATCACCGGTGAACAGACGTTCCTCGACGCCGCCGCGGCCTTCGAGATGGACGACTGGCTGGCCGGCGCGGTCGCCGGGCACGACGTGCTCGACGGCATGCACGCCAACCAGCACCTGCCGATGCTCGTCGGTCACCTCGCCCAGTACGAGGTCACCGGCGACCGGCGGTACCTGGACGCGGTGCTGAACCTGTGGGACCAGATCGTCCCGGGCCGCACCTTCGCCCACGGCGGCACCGGCGAAGGCGAACTGTGGGGACCGGCCGGCGCGGTGGCCCGGTTCATCGGCCGCCGCAACGCCGAGTCGTGCGCCACGTACAACCTGCTCAAGATCGCCCGTGGGCTGTTCACCCACACCCTGGACGCCAAGTACGCCGACTACGCCGAACGGGCGTCGCTGAACCACATGGTCGGCTCCCGCGCCGACGTCGTCTCGGACACCAGCCCCGAGGTCGTCTACATGTACCCGGTCGACCCCGGCGCGGTCCGCGAATACGACAACGTGGGCACCTGCTGCGGCGGCACCGGCCTCGAGACGCACGTCAAGCACCAGGAGTCGGTCTGGTTCTCGGCGCCCGGCGAGCTCTACGTCCTGCAGTACGTCCCGTCCGTCCTGACCTGGGCCGACGTCGACGGTGACGTGGTGCTGGAGACCCGGTACCCGCGCGACGGCCACATCACCCTGACCATCGGCTTCACCGCCACGATCGCCCTGCACCTGCGCATCCCTCCGTGGGCGCGGGACCGGGCCGTGGTCCTGCTCAACGGACTGTCCCGGCGCAGCACCGTGGACGACAAGGGCTTCGTGACCATCCACCGGGAGTTCCACGCCGGGGACACCGTCTCGCTGATCCTGCCGATGCCGCTGCGCCTGGTCCCCACCCCGGACGACGCGTCCCTGGTCAGCCTGGAACACGGGCCGACCCTGCTACTCGCCCGCGACGACGCCACCACCACCCTGTCGGTGGCGCCGGCCGGCTCGCGGCTGCTGGACGGCAGCATCACCGGGGTCACCGTCGAGGACGACCTGGTCACGGTTCTCGGCCACACCTTCGAACCGGCCTGGTCCGGCGGCGACCACCGCTACCACGCGTACCTGCGGCTCGACGACGCGGACATCAGGTTCCTGGGCAGCGACCCGGGCGTGCCGAACCGGCGCGACCAGGACGGCTGGTCGTTCCTCGGCGCGCTCTGGGGCGACGGCGGGTACCCCACCGTCGAGGAGTTCTTCCTCGCCGTCCACCGGCACGTGGTCCGCGCCGCCCGCAACGGCCTGCTCAGCCGGGCCGAGGCCGAAGCGGTGCTGCTCGCCGCCTCGGAGAGCACCCTCGACGGGTCGGACGTCCGCCGCAAGGGTCTCGTGCAGCGCACGCTGCCGCCGGGCGGACCGGGCGCGACCGAACGCCGGGCCCTGCCCGGGGTGACCATCTGGGAGTCGCCGGAGGGCGGCGACCTGGTCATCTGGGAGCTGCCGCCGGACGCGGGCGCGGAGTCCGCGGCGCCGGTGATCCGCATCGACGTGACCGGGTCGCGGGCGTCGTCCGGCTGGTACACCTCGCTGCCGTCGTGCACAATCACCGTGGTGTCGGCGGGGGCGGGCGTCGCCTCCCTGGAGATCTCCCTCGCCGACGGCGAATGGCGGGCCGTGGACGGTCCGGTGGCCCTCGGGGCGGACGGCCGACACCTGCTGCGTGCCCGCGCCACCGACGTGTCCGGCCGGACCGTGCACACCGCCCGCGAGATCGACGTCGACACCGTCCCGCCGACGGTGTCGGCCCGGGTCCGGTCGCTGGGCCGCAGCGTCGAGGTGACCCTGGACGCGACCGACGAGGTGTCCGGCGTGGACCGCATCCAGTGGCGGACGGCCGAGACGTTCTGGGGCGTGTTCCAGGAGCCGTTCACGCGGGCCCTGCACGCCGAGCCGCAGACGCTTGAATTCACCGCCACCGACCGGGCGGGCAACACCACGCCGGTCCAGACGGTGACACTTCCCGCGCTGACCGACTGAGTCGTCTATCCGGGTGCCGTTACTTCCCTATTAGATCTTCGTGTGACGACTCTCAGTGTTACCGTGTTGATCTCCAAGTGGCGTGTGCATTGGGTGTCGAGGAACGGCGCCGTAGTAGCAAGTGATCATCCTGTGCTCCAGCGCTGGACCGACCTCGGCGAGCGTGAGGCCGCGTGCCGGATCGACCCCGGAGATGTCTTCCTGGTCGATCCCGAGCAGCGGGTCGACGCCCGGCTGACGTTGTACCTGACGCGGTCCTCGTTCGCCCGGCTGGCCCGAGAGACCAGGCGAAACTATGCCGAGGACAGCTGCCTGTTCTTCAACTTCATGTGGTCGCGCGGTAAGGGCTGGGACCGTGCGACCACAGAGGACCTGCTCGACTTCGAGGACTGGCGGCGTTGGTCGGTGCGCAATCCGCGGCGGATCAGCGGGGCGAAGTGGAATCGGGAGCCGGCGGCTCTTCGCCGGCTCTACGGCTGGGCCGTCCGGCAGAGGTTCTGTCCGAGAGCCCGGTTACCGAACGTGAGGTTCGCGGGCGGCATGGCGAGCGGATTCGGGTGCCGGCTGCGCGAGCGAAGGCCGCCCGGTCGAGCAACGTGAAGTGGTTGACGCCGCGGGCATATCGGCTTTGGCGGGACGTCGGCTTGCGTGGTTATGACGCGGATGGCCGACGTGATCCGCGGTGGCGGGGCCGCAACGACGACCGTAATGCGGCGTACTCCGACGTGCTGTTCTCCTCGGGCATGCGTCGTTCGGAGGGTGGCTCGCTGCTGACCATCGAGGTGCCGGAGCTAATCGCCGCGGACTGATTGTACTTCGATGCCCGGTTGGGCAGGGAGGTCACGAAGAGCCGCCGCGAGCGCACGTTCTACGTGTCGGCGGACGCGCTGCGCGCGGTGTGGGCGTACGTGAACACCACCCGCCGCGCGGCGGTGCGCCGGGCCCAGGCGCACGGCCGCTACGAGCTCGGCAGCGAGCAGGCTCTGGTGGTTGACCGGTCCGGCCACGCCGGCCGGGTCCTGCACTGCCGGCTGACCGACGGCCAGGTGGTGCGGCGGCACGTCACCACCCTGGACGTCGAGGAGCGCCGCTGGCTGTTCGTCGAGGGTGAGCGGGGCTTGGAACCGCTGTGGCTGTGGCTGGCCGAGGACGGATTGCCGTTCCTGCCGCATTCCTGGGAGGCGGTCTACCGGGCAGCGTCACAGCGGTGCGAGGTTCATCTGGCCGGCAGGGTCGGGCAGCCGCCATTCTTCACACCGCATATGGCCAGGCATTCCTTCGCACTCTACATGCTGGTGGCGTTGCAGCACGCGCTGGACAACCGGTTCGGGTTGAGCGTGCAGGAACGGCACGACTTTCGGCTGCTCTACGGCGACGCGTGGAACCTGGTGAAGAACCTCCTGGATCACGCGAGTGAGGAGACCACCCGCTCGATCTATCTGGCTCCGGTCTCCGATCTGCAGGTCAGGTCGCTGCTGCAGGAGCAGGTCGACGGCGGGGCAAGTGCTCTGCTGGCCCAGATCGCTCGGCAGTCCGAGCGGGTCATGGACAGCGAGGCGGGCTGGTGAGCCCCCGGGGCAGGGCTGCCGCGATGCCGGTCGGCGATCACCAGCGTGAGCTGCCGTTGGCACCCGGCGATCTGGTGGTTCGGCACGTGACCGAGGACAGCGGACGAACCGCGGTTTATGACTTCGGGTCGTTACCGGTGGGCGCCCAGTTGCGTCGGGAGTTCGCGGAAATCTTCGCCCATCGTGTCGGTCCGGAGGGGACGTGGCGCAGCCTCGCGTCCAGCCGTGAAATGTGGTTGATCGTCGTGCTCTTCGCCCGGTTCGTGGCCACGTTATGACCGCCGCCGGGCAGGGTCAGAGACCTGACGCCAGGAGTGTGGGCAGCGTTTAGGTTGAGCCGGCCGCACTCAAGCAAGCTGGCGACCCGATCCCGGCGATCTTCGCCGGAGGCCTGCCGGCCCGAGCGGCGATCACCTACCTCGCCGCGAAGACCGGCACGCCGACGCGCACGGTCGCGATCACCCTTCAGCGGCCGATCTGGCGTGAATACCTCCGGGACCACCACGCGTCAGCCACGCTGGACACCCCGGTCACCGGCCAGCTCGACGGGCGGCCCTGGCACGAGCCGTTCCTCTACTACGAGCGGCAAAACCTGGTCAGAATGCTCTCCACCGCCGTTTCGTCGTCATCGCCTACCTCACCGGAATGCGTCCCGGCGAAGTTCTGGCGCTGGAAGCCGGCTGCTGCCCACCACCCGCGACCGGCTCAGGACGGCAACTGATCTACGCGACGGCCCTCGAAGACGGCGCCCCGAACGATGACGCACCAGCCCACTCGATGATCCACGGGAGGCAGTTCAAGTACGCTCTCGACGAGAACGGCGTCCACCAATCCGCCGGCGCTGCCCGGGTTCCTTGGGTCGCCGTCGCTCCCGTGGTCACCGCCGTCCGGGTGATGGAACGACTCGGCCACGGAAGCCGGCTGCTGTTCGACACGATGGCCGAAGACCGACGCTCGGGCGAGGTCCGCACCGGGCGCTCGCTCTCCCCGGTCACGGTCCACAACCGGGTCAAGGCGTTCATCGGCTGGGTCAACCAGCATGCCCGGTCACGGGGCCGCGAGGCCGAGGTCATCCCCCCGGACGCCCACGGCGCCGTCAGCCTGGGCCGATTCCGGCGCACGCTCGCCTGGCATATCGCCCGGTGACCTGGCGGCCTCGTGGCCTTGGCAGTCCAATACGGCCACCTGCGCACCCTGATCAGCGAGGGCTACGCAGCACGGTCCCGCAACGGCGTCCACGAACTTCTCGACTTCGAAACCGCCCGGATAGCGGCCGAGCATCTGACCGACGTCCACGAAGCGCTCGAGAACGGCGGCGGCGTCTCCGGGCCAGCCGCGCGGCGCCTGATCAATGCCGCCGGCACCGAACACCGCCGCTTCGGCGGAATGATCACCACAACGCGCCAGGCCCACAGCCTCCTGGCCGACCCCGCGCTCAACGTCTTCCACAACAGTGAGGCGTTCCTGTTCTGCAACTACGACCGCGCCAAGGCGCTCTGCCACCCCAGCCGCGGCCCCCAGACCATCCCAAGCCTCGACCGCTGTCGGCCAAACTGCGCCAACATCGCCCGCACCGACGAGCACGCCAGCCAGATCGAGGACACCGCAGCCGAACTGCGCGCCCAGGCCGGCTCACCGTTGCTGCCCGCCCCGCTCGCTGACCGGCTGCGGCAGAAGGCCGATCATCTCGCTCAGTTCGCCGCTGAGCACCGCACTTCCCGCATCACCGTCGACGAGGAGCACTCATGAACACACAAACCGCCGCCGCCGACCGCGACGCCATCCGAGCAGCGATCGACCGGCTCCTCGCCGGAACACCGCTTCGCTCCGACGGCTCGCTGACCATCGTCGCGCTCGCCGACGAGGCCAACATCAAACGGCGTCTGCTTACTCACCGTCACACCGACCTCAAGGACGAGTTCTACGCCCGCGTCCGCGCACGCGGCCACGTCCCCGACAACGAACGCAAGCTCCGCGACGACCTCTACAAGGCTACCGAGCGCATCAAGGAACTCATCGCTGAGATCAACAAGATCCAAGGAGAGAACCATGCGTTCGCCCGCATCATCAACGTCCTCGAACTCGAAAACCACCAGCTCCGGACCGACACGGGCAGAACTGGTCACCTGGCCGCTCTGCCCGGTGCACACGACCGCTGATCCGTCCCCATAGGAAGCGCCTCCGGCGGCCGGGATACATTCGCCGCCACATCGGTCCCGACGGAAAGGTCAACGGGGAATGGACGCCAGAACCCAAGAACTGCGAGATGCGCATGACGTGCTCTCGGAGTGGTACGCCAAAAACCTGGTCGGCGTGCTCGAGAGCATGCCGATCGAGCGGGCAATGCTCGACCTGTTCGCCGAGATGACCTTGTCCGTAGGCACAGACATCGCGGACGTGGGCTGCGGCACCGGTCGTCTTCTTCCCTACCTCGCGAGCCGGGGCCTGTCGCCCCGCGGCGTGGATCTCTCACCCAAGATGATCGAAGTGGCACAGCAGGAAAACCCTGGCTTCGCATACGAGGTGGCCGACCTACGCGACCTGCCGTTCGAGGACACCTCGCTTGCTGGGGTGGTCTGCTGGTTCTCGCTGATCTACCTGGCACCAGACGCCAGGGTTCCGGCCTTCACCGAACTCGCCCGGGTAGTAAAGCCGGGTGGCTACTTGGTGACCGCCTTCAAACACGGTGATGGCACCGGGCACCGAAACCCTCCGGGGAGCCTGGTCGAGGACTTCGGCATCGACTTCGACCGGTACTGGCTCTCCGCCCGTGAAATGGAGGCCCGCTTCGCCGACGCAGGGTTCACACTGCTCTTCCAGGGCAGCACGCCACCCGAAGCACCGGAACCCTCATACGGATACATGCTGGTCCGGAAGGCCGATTCCGAAAGCGCATAGCCGCGGTCCGGTATTGGCATGGTCAAGGTCGGGTGAACTGGCTGCTCTTGTCCCGGCTAACGGATGGCGCTCCATCCGACACAGGGCAAGAGCAGGCCAGGTTGTCGATCAAACAATCCGCGGACACAACACCCTGGAACTTGACAGGGAAGCCGGCTGTCCTTTCGAGGGCGGCCGGCGCACCCTTTTGTTGCCATTGTCATCCTGGTAGCAGCCGACATACTGAGGTGATCTCAGCGAGAAGGGGCGTCTGATTCTGTACGACACGGGCAAATGCCTGCGGATCGGACGGTGCTGGATATAGGCGTGGAGCCATCGATAG
>NZ_JZKF01000279.1 GCF_000962825.1 Actinoplanes rectilineatus | reverse complement strand
GCATTACCCGCGGACCGCGTTCAGTGCCAACGGCCGGCCCACGATCGTCCCGGTGGACCCGGCCGCGACGATCGGTCAGCGCGCGGCGCTCTCGGCGGGTGACATCGACGGTGTTCACCGGATGTACGGGCTGGGGTGACCCCGCTTTGGCATTCGGGTGGTGGCTCGGCTAATGTTTCATCCGTTGCCGGGGAACGCACCGGACGACATGCGGACGTGGCGCAGTGGTAGCGCATCACCTTGCCAAGGTGAGGGTCGCGGGTTCGAATCCCGTCGTCCGCTCGGAGAGGCTGCTGCTTGCGATTT
>NZ_JZKF01000278.1 GCF_000962825.1 Actinoplanes rectilineatus | reverse complement strand
GAGCGGCTGCGGATCCCGCCCGGCGAGACGGTCGTACGCCGGATCGTCCCCGTCGTCGCCGACGGCCGGCTCGGCCGGGACGAGGCGGCGGCGCTGGTCCGGAAGGCGGTCGGCCGGTGACGGCAGGCGGCAGACGCCTCTCGGTGCGTCCGGCCCCGTTGGCGGCTCCCGGCTCGTGAGCAATACCAAGCTCTCCGCCGAGTGCGGCATCAGGTGCCGGGCCCGCGACCAGCCCGCGACGCTGTACAGCACGACCAGCAGCGGTTTTCCGACGGTCAGCACCCGGTACCGCTCGATCAGGCCGTCC
>NZ_JZKF01000277.1 GCF_000962825.1 Actinoplanes rectilineatus | reverse complement strand
TGGCGGTGCCGGCCAAGCCGGCGGCCCGGCTGCTGTCGGCGGGCGCTCCCGGGGCCCCCAAGGCGGGGGGGCCGGGGGGGGAAGGGGGGGGGGGGGCGGGCCGGGCCAGCCCCACCCTCGAATCCCCCACCCCTCCGGGATCCGCTCGCCCTCAGGCCCCCCCCTGCCAGGCCGAACCCTCGCCCCCCCGGCCGCCGCGGCCCCTTCCCCCGGCCGGGCCACCCCCCCGTTCACCGCCGCGAACACCGGCCGTCCGGGAACCCGGCGGCTCTGCGCCTGCGCCGCGCGGACCGCGTCCCGCAGGGTG
>NZ_JZKF01000276.1 GCF_000962825.1 Actinoplanes rectilineatus | reverse complement strand
GGGATGCCGGTCCAGTTGCCCAGGACCTCGGCGATCTGCTCGTCGTCGACCTCGGACACCACGTCCAGGTCGCCGGCCTTCCACTCCTTCTCCCGCTGCGCCTTCTGGCCCAGCAGCTGCTTCTCCTTGTCACGCAGCTGCGCGGCCCGCTCGAAGTCCTGCGCGTCGATCGCGGACTCCTTGTCCCGGCGGACCTGGGCGATGCGCTCGTCGAAGTCACGAAGGTCCGGCGGCGCGGTCATCCGGCGGATCCGCATCCTCGCCCCGGCCTCGTCGATCAGGTCGATCGCCTTGTCCGGCAGGAACCGGTC
>NZ_JZKF01000275.1 GCF_000962825.1 Actinoplanes rectilineatus | reverse complement strand
GTGTTCGTGTTCCCGGGGCAGGGGTCGCAACGGTTGGGTATGGGCCGTGAGTTGTACGACCGGTATCCGGTGTTCGCGCGGGCGTTGGACGATGCGTGCGCCGCCCTGGACGGGCACCTCGGGGCGGAACTCCCCGTCAGGGATGTGGTCTTCGGGGAGGCGGGGTTGCTCGGCGAGACGCTGTGGAGGCTGTCCGGGGGGTTCGCCCTGGGGGCCGCCCGCACCTAGCCCGTCCTGGACCCCGCCGGGGTGACCTCCCCCGGCGACGGCGGCGCCGCCGCCGAGCCCCGCGTGCGCCGGGCTCTCACCGTCT
>NZ_JZKF01000274.1 GCF_000962825.1 Actinoplanes rectilineatus | reverse complement strand
ACGACGACGGCCGCCCGGCCGAGATCAAGGCCGACATCCAGGGCAGCGAAACCGGCCGGACCCGGACCGCCCGGGTGCGGGCCACCATGAAGCTGCACGTCTACGGCCCGAAGGTCACCGTCCAGCCGCCCGTATGACCCCGTCACGATACCGACCGAGGCGGCTCAGGAGTCGGTCACGGAGAGGACAACGGTGCCGCTGGCCGGGCCGCGGCGGCCGGTTCCGCCCCTGATCCAGAGCGCGGGGGTGCGAGCGTCGGCCCCCTGGCGGGATCTGATCGTAATGAAGCAGTGGCCGGGTTCCAGGGTCGCCGGTTCC
>NZ_JZKF01000273.1 GCF_000962825.1 Actinoplanes rectilineatus | reverse complement strand
GCACGACAGCGAGTTCCGGGGCCGGTTCCGCAGTGAGGTGACGCGGGCCAAGCAGGTCCCGCCGTTCTCCACCGCCGAGGTCCTGGACGCCGACCCGGATCACGAGCCGCCCTACCTGGTCGTCGAGTACATCGACGGGCCGAGCCTGGCCGCGGACATCAAGAAGCTCGGCCCGATGTCCGGCGCCGAACTGCACCAGGTCGCGGTCGGTGTGGCCACCGCGCTGACGGCGATCCACGGCGCGGGCGTGATCCACCGGGATCTGAAGCCGGGCAACGTGCTGATGGCCCGCGGCGGCATCAAGGTGATCGACTTCGGC
>NZ_JZKF01000272.1 GCF_000962825.1 Actinoplanes rectilineatus | reverse complement strand
GCACGACAGCGAGTTCCGGGGCCGGTTCCGCAGTGAGGTGACGCGGGCCAAGCAGGTCCCGCCGTTCTCCACCGCCGAGGTCCTGGACGCCGACCCGGACCATGAGCCGCCCTACCTGGTCGTCGAATTCGTGGACGGGCCCAGCCTGGCCGCGCAGATCCGCGAGACCGGCCCGCTCGGTGGCGCGGCGCTGCACCAGGTCGCGGTGGGGATCGCCACGGCGCTGACGGCGATCCACGGCGCGGGCGTGATCCACCGGGATCTGAAGCCGGGCAACGTGCTGATGGCCCGCGGCGGCATCAAGGTGATCGACTTCGGC
>NZ_JZKF01000271.1 GCF_000962825.1 Actinoplanes rectilineatus | reverse complement strand
CGGTACTAGTCCGCTATCGGTCACCAGGAAGTATTCAGCCTTACCAGGTGGTCCTGGCAGATTCACAGCAGATTCTAGGAGTCCGCTGCTACTCGGGAACACTGCAAAGAGGCTTAGAATTTTCGTCTACCGGGCTCTCACCGTCTACGGCTGGCTTTCCCACACCATTCGACTAACCATAAGCTTTGTAACTCTTCGAACACATGTCAGTATGTTCAAGCAGGTCCCACAACCCCGAATACGCAACCCCTGACAGGTATCACACGTATAAGGTTTAGGCTACGTCCGCTTTCGCTCGCCACTACTCACGGAATCACGTTTGT
>NZ_JZKF01000270.1 GCF_000962825.1 Actinoplanes rectilineatus | reverse complement strand
ACCGGCGGGCCGATGCTCTGGCAGCACCTGTTCTGGTTCTTCGGGCACCCCGAGGTGTACATCATCGCGCTGCCGTTCTTCGGCATCATCACCGAGGTCATCCCGGTGTTCAGCCGCAAGCCGGTCTTCGGCTACAAGGGCCTGGTCGCCGCGACCCTGCTGATCGGCGCGCTGTCGATGTCGGTGTGGGCGCACCACATGTTCGCCACCGGCCAGGTGCTGCTGCCGTTCTTCAGCTTCCTGAGCTTCATGATCGCGGTACCGACCGGCATGAAGTTCTTCGTCTGGATCGGCACCATGTGGCGCGGCCAGATCAGCTTCGAG
>NZ_JZKF01000027.1 GCF_000962825.1 Actinoplanes rectilineatus | reverse complement strand
ATCGATGGCTCCACGCCTATATCCAGCACCGTCCGATCCGCAGGCATTTGCCCGTGTCGTACAGAATCAGACGCCCCTTCTCGCTGAGATCACCTCACTATCGCCGTCGATCTCGAACATCGGTTTCTCCTGACTCGTTCTCGCCTTCAGTGGTACCCACTCTAGAAACGACTCGCATTCCTGCGCCACGCATTTAACGGCCGACGGCGGTGGGGCGCTCCGGGCGTACCCGGCAAAAGAGGGCGGGAGGGACGCGGAGATCGACCACCTTGACAGGGTGGATATCTGAGCGCAATCATTCAGCAACCTCGAAGCAACACCCCGAGCACAAGCGCATCCCCCATCCGGAGCGCCCATCCCCCGCCCCGGATTGTTAGCGCTAACAACGTCTTGGAGGCGACATGAGATCGTGGCGTGTCCGGATGGCTGCCGTGCTGGCGGCCGTCCTCGGCGCTCTGGTCTGTCCCCCGCCCGCCCTGGCGGCGACCACGCTGGTCTACGCGACCTTCAAGGGCGACGCGGTCGCCGACGAAGAGCTGTGGATCTATCAGTCGACCGACGGCGGGACCACCTACAGCACTCTGGTGGACACGAACTTCCACGGGCCCACCGGAGTGCTGCGCGACCCGAGCATCCTGAAGTGGAACGGCGTCTACTACGCGGCCTACACGGTGCAGTCGTGGACCACGAACTCCACCTACTTCAACATCGCCAGCAGCACCAACCTGACGACGTGGACGAACATCGCCAGCATCCCGGCCGGGATCACCAACGCGAACTACGCCTGGGCGCCGGAGTTCTACACCGGCGACGGCACCGTCAAGCTGATCACCAGCATCGCGACGAGCGCCGCGTCCTACGTCTTCCGGCCGTACGTCTACACGGCGCAGAACAGCGCGCTGACCAGCTGGAGCGGCCCGGCGCAGATGTGGGGCCTGGGCACGAATCATATTGATACGTATGTCGTCAAGTCAGGCAGTACGTGGCACGCGTTCACCAAGAACGAGTCGACCAAGTACATCGAGCACTGGACGACCACGGCGAACCTGACCGAGGGCTGGGTCAACAAGGGCACCCTGTGGGCCTCGGGTTACGAGGGTCCGTCGCTGGTCAAGCTGGACGACGGGCGCTGGCGGATCTACGTGGACCACTACAGCGCGGGTGACGGCATCTACACCGCCACCACCTCGGACCTGAACACCTGGACGAGCCTCAGCAAGATCACCTGCTCGGGGTGCCGGCACGGGACGGCGATCGCCAAGTGAGCGGGCTGAAGCGGCGCGCCCTCCTGGCCGGCGCGGGTGCGGTCGGCGGCGCGCTGGCGATCCCCGGCGCCGGGGCGCTCCGGCTTCCCGGGCCGGCCCAGGCGGCGACCTACGGCGGCTACGCGATGGCGTACTTCAAGGAGTCGCCGACGATGGCCGGGGCCAGTTACGGCCTGCACCTGGCGGTCAGCACCGACGGCCTGAACTGGACGCCGCTCAACCAGAACAACGCGGTCGCGACGCCGACGCAGGGTTCCGGCGGCCTGCGGGACCCGTTCATCCTGCGCAAGCAGGACGGCACGTTCGTCGTGCTGGCGACCGACCTGAACGGCACCGACTGGAGTTACCAGAGCCAGTACCTGCACGTCTGGGACTCCCCCGACCTGCGCAGCTTCACCGGGTACCGGCTGTTGAAGGTGCACTCGCTGGCCACCCACGCGTGGGCGCCCGAGGCGGTCTGGGACGCATCGCGCAATCAGTACGCGGTGGTGTACTCGGCGGTCAACAGCACCGGTCACAACGTGTTGATGGTCAACTGGACGTCCGACTTCGTCACGGCGACGGCACCGCAGGTCCTGTTCGACCCGGGCTACGACGCCATTGACGGCAGCTTCGTCAATGTTGACGGAGTCAACTACATGTACTACAAGAACAACACGAACAGCACGCTGCTGGGCACGCGGTCGAGCACGCTCAACCCGGGCGGTTTCAGCATCTACACCGGCGCCATCACCCCGGGTCGTGGTGTCGAGGCCCCGCAGATCGTCAAGTCGAACACCGCGAACGTCTGGTACATGTGGGGCGACACCTGGAGCCCGAACGGCCGGTTCTTCTGCTGGCAGACCACCAGCCTGGCCGGCGGATCGTGGACGTTGCTGAACGATCGTGCGTACACCCAGCCGCTGAACTCCAAGCACCTGGGCATCACACCGATCACGACGGCCGAGTCGACTGCACTGACGACCCGATGGGGCACGCCGTCCTGGAGCCGGATCAAGTCGTACAACTATCCGGACCGCTACATCCGGCACGCCAACAACGTCGGGCGCATCGACACCTACCCGTTCGACCCGTTCCAGGACCAGCAGTGGACCCTGGTGCCGGGCCTGGCGGACTCGTCGGCGGTGTCGTTCCGGTCGGTCAACTACCCGGACCGCTACCTGCGGCACTCCAACTACGCGATCGTGTTGAGCGCCAACGACGGGACCAGCACATTCAATGCCGATGCCACGTTCCGGCGGGTGGCCGGCTGGGCGGACAGCACGTGGACGTCCTTCCAGTCGTACAACTATCCGGACCGCTACCTGCGGCACTCCGCCTACGTGCTGCGCATCGATCCGATCACCAGCGCGTCGGCCGCCACCGACAAACAGGACGCCACCTTCCGCGTCGGTTTCTAAACCCCGCGCGCCAGAAGGCCGCTGCCCCAACCTCTTTCATCGTGTACGCGCAACAGCACAGTCGCCGGAACCGACGGGTCCCGGCGACTGTGCTGTTCTGGGTCGACACGAAAGGCGGGTCAATACGGAAGGTGCGTCAATACGGAAGGTGCGTCACACGAAGGACAGGCCGACACGAAGCACGGATCGATCGCGGCGACCGAGCCGGAGCCGGGAAACGGGAACCAGGTCAGGCACGAAACGAGCCGGAGCCGGGTCAGACACGGAAGCCGGCGATCACCCGGCTCAGCTCCCCGCTGGTGGCGGTCAGGTCCGCGATCGACCGCTGCGTCTCGCCCACCGCGTCCACCGTGGCAGTCGCCGCCCCACTGAACTCGGTGACCGTAGCCGCGATGGTGCCCGCGCCGCCCGCCGCGTACGCCACACTGTTGCGCATCTCCGCCGTCGTGGCGCTCTGCTCCTCGATCGCCGCGGCCATCGTCGTCTGGTATTCGCGGATCCGGTCGATCACGTCGCTGATCTCGGTGATCGCCCCGTTGGCCTGTTCGGTGCCGGCCTGGATCGCCGCCACCCGCTCGGTGATCGACGCCGTCGCCCGGGCCGTCTGCTCGGCCAGCGTCTTCACCTCGCCGGCCACCACCGCGAACCCCTTGCCCGACTCGCCCGCGCGGGCCGCCTCGATCGTCGCGTTCAGGGCGAGGAGGTTCGTCTGGCTGGCGATCGCCGTGATCAGGTTGACCACGCCGGAGATCTCGGCCGACGATCCGGCCAGGTGTTCGACCTGCTCGCGGGTCCGGTGGGCGGTCGTGCTGGCCTCCCCGGCGATCGCCGCCACCTCGGCCGCGCTGCGGGCGATCTCGTCGATCGTCGCGCTCATCTCCTCGCTGCCCGCTGCCGCACCGGTCATGCTGTCGGCCACGTTCTGCGTGTTCTCGGTGACCTGCGCCGAGCCCTGCGCCACCTGCCGTGCCGACTGTTCGACCACGGCGCTGCTGGAGGTGAGCACCCCGATGGCGCCGGAGATCGTCCCGGCGGAGCGGCTGAGCACGGTCACCGCGCTGCGCATGCCGTCGACCGCCCGGTTCACGTCGCCGGCCATCACGCCCAGTTCGTCGCGGCTGGTCACGTCGACCCGGCCGGTCAGGTCACCGTCGGCGACCGCGCGCAGCACCCCGGAGACCCGGCGCAGTGGACCGGTGATCGACCGGACCACGGCGGCGGCGGCCAGGACGGCCGCCAGCAGGCCGAGGACGAGCACGATCAGGACCAGGGTGCGGGCCGCGGTGAACGTGCTGTGCACCTCTTCGGCGGCGGCGCTCGCGGAGGCCGCCTCGGCTTTCGACATCGCGACGATCTGGGCGGCGGCCTGGTCGTACAGGGGCTGTGCCTCGGTCTTGTTGACCTCGGCGAAGCTGTCCGAGTCGTTGGCCGTGCTCAGCGGCACCAGTTGCTCGTCCCGGATCTGCTGGTAGCCGGTCCAGGCCTTCGTCAGGGCGGTGACCTGGGCGTCCGAGGCCGCGTGGGTGCCGGCCACGTAGTCGGCGAGCGCCGCGGTGAACGCCTTGTCGTCGGCGGCCAGTGCGCTCACCGCGTCCGTCATCGCCGCGTCGTCCGGTGCGGCGTTGTGGGTGAGCAGGTCGATCGCGGTCTGCGCCATGGCCTGCCGGAGCACGGCGAGTTGCACCGTGTTGGCCAGGTTGTCCTCGGTGATCGTGCCGGCCCGGGAGTCGACGTTGCTCAGGCCGGCCACCCCGACGCCGCCGACCACGACCGCCGTGACGCCCATCACCGTCACGGCGGCGCCGACCTTGGTCCGTAGCCGCAGGTCCCGTAGCCAGCCTGTCATGTGTCCGCCCCCGTGGATCCGTGTCCGGGGCTGTCCTGCCGGTCACCCGGCAGGACAGCCCATGTGACGGGACGAATCGGCGGGAACGGTAACGGCCTGACGTTTCGGCCGGCCCGGCTCAGATGATCCGGGACACACCCGTGGTCAGCGGTGTCCGGCGGTCCGCAGCCAGGCGACCGCGTCGGCGCAGTGGTCGAACATCGGGAACATCGCGTCGGCCTGCAGGCCGGCGAGTGCGGATCGCAGCGCGGGGGACGGTTCGGCGAGGGCCAGGGCGCAGGCGCGGACGTGCGCCCGGTCCTGGCTCTGCAGCAGCACGCTCAGTCCGGCCCGGTCCACGTGACCGGCGCCGGACAGGTCGGCGACCACCCCGTCGTGGTGGTCGACCGCCCAGGCCAGCACGTCCCGCAGGCCGGGGGCCATGCCACGGTCCACGTCGCCGCGGACCGTCACGAAGGCGATGCCGCCGTGCACGTCGATCCGTACCTGGCTGACGCCCACCGCGACCTTCTCCGCCATCACCATCTCAATGTCCTTTCCGCCCTGGTAGTAACGACGGTGGCCGGAGGACGTGGCGGTGCCCCCACGGAGATGTGACAGTCCGTTGACAAGTGTTGTGCGGTGTGTCGTGGGTCCCGCGGGGCTGCGGCCGAGCCGGTCCCTCTGCCCTTGCCACCGGCGACGTCGCACCGGCGTCTGCTCCCGCGTTGATCAGCGGCGGTACGGTCGGCGGTATGGCATCCCACGACAACGATTCCCGCTCGTACCGGAACGCCGCCGTGATGGCCGGACTGCAGGGGGTGTTGAGCGGCCTCTGGATCGCCGCCGGCGAACTGACACCCGGGCGGCGCCGGCTCGCCCGGTTCACCACGGTCCTCACCATCGGCGCGGCCGTGTACGCCGTCTCCCCCGTCGCCGACGAGGTCAAACAGGCCTTCGCCGGCCTGGCCGACCCGGTCCCCGCCTTGGCCGACCCGTCGGTCACCCCGGCCGAGGCCGAGATCAGCCCCGAGGTCGAGGGCCTCGACGAGGCACCGGAGTTCGACAACCGCAAGGCCGCCCTCGCCGCCGGCATGGCAGCCTTGTCCCTGGCCGCCTACCTGGGCCGGCGCCGCCTGGAGAAGCGTTGGCTGGCTTCCCTGACGGCGAAGGGCCACCCGCGCCCCACCCGGGCCCTGGCCCTTCGTGTCGGCGCCGTCGACTTCGCCGCCCAGCTGGCCCTCCAGTCCGCCGAGATCCGGGCCGACCGGGCCGCACGGGGACGCACCTTCTGACGGCCCTCCACCCGCCCACCCCCGGAACGTTCGCGGGGTGAGCGTGGTCCCGGGCCGCCCGCGGTGAGGCGGTGATCGGGCTTGTCACCGGCCGTCCGGGGGTTCGCCCTCCGGTTCCCGGTATGTCCATGCCGACCGCCGGCCCTCGGGAACGCCGGCGAGTGGCCGCGACTCCGGACCGGGATCATCACCCGATGTCCGGTGTGCCGGGACGGCGGGGCGGCGGGCCAGCAGAAAGCCGGCGACCAGTACGGCGACCAGGTTGGCCAGCAGCAGGATCGCGCTCACCGGGTCCACCCCGTGGCTGTGCTCGTGTCCGGCCGTCGCGGCTCCCGCATCGGTACTCCCGGGAGCCGCCCCGGCGGAGCCCGATGCGCCGGCGGCCCGGCCGTCGACCGCGAAGCGGATCACGCCGCTCGCGGGGGCACCGGTGGCGCCGACCACGTGGTAGGCGGCCTGGTACGTGGTGGACCCACTGACGGTGACCGGCATGGTCAGGATGTGCCCGGCGCCGGCGGTGAGGGGCCCGGACGGCATCTCCCGGCCGGCCCGGTCGGTCACCGTGATGTGTGACGCGGCCGGGTCGGCGTCGGCGGAGAGTTCCAGGGTGATGGCGGTGACCCTCCCGGGCACCACCTGCGTGTCGGCCGGTGAGCTGCCGAGCAGCCGGATCGGTTCGGGACGGCCGGTCGTCGCGAGCAGCACGGCGAGTGGCGCGGACACCAGTACGGCGGCGATCAGCAGGCGGGTGCGACGGTTCACCGGCGGCCGGCCGAGCGAATGGCCACCGGGGCGGACCCGGAGCCCAGCGGACGAACAGCCACCGGGGCGGACCGGGGTCCCACCGGACGAACAGCCACCGGCGTGGGCCGGGATCTCACCGGGCGGACGGAGCCGGCCATGGTCAGGCCGCCACGGTGGCCGACTGCGGCGCGGCTCCGGCGCAGGTGCAGTCCATCAGTTCGCGTTCGTGCCGGTTGGGGCGCAGATGGAGGTACATGGCGACGACCATGGGCAGGAAGACGACGGAGTTGTAGAACAGGTGCAGCTCCACCCTCGGATAGACGATCTGCAGCACGCTCGTCGGTGCCGCCGCGCCGAACAGGAAGTGGTGGGTCTGCGCCTGGACGAGCAGCAGGAGATGCTCGATGTGGTGCCAGAACTGGATCACCAGGGCCACCGTCCACCAGGTACGCGCCCGTCCGGCGAACCCCGGGCGCAGCAGGAACAACCCGATGATCATGACGAGGGCGTACCCGTAGTGCATCCACTCGGAGGTGACCAGCCAGGGGAAGAACTGGCCGAGCACGCCGCGGGCCTCGGGGCGGGCCCAGCCGAGGACCCAGATCTGGTACGCCTGCACCAGGTGTTCGGCCCAGTGGGCGAGCACGACGACCATGAAGGCGCCGAGCGCGCCCCGGTGCCATCGGTGGTTCATGACGGATCTCCGTTCATAGATGTCGGGGGCTGAACAACCCGGGCGTCAGCGGTTGTACGGCAGCGTGGGAAACCAGCCGAAGCCGAAGTGGGCGGGCACCCGCAGGTCCCAGTAGACGACGGTGAAGACACCGAGTCCGAGCAGGAGAACCCCGGTGATCAGCGCCGCCCGGCGCGGATCCGCCGCCAGCCGGCGCGGGAACCGCCCGCGGGTGCCCACCACCAGCAGCACGAAGATCAGCGTGACGATCAGGATGTTGCCGAGGGACTGGAGGACGAAGGCTGCGGCGCCGGCGAGCGGGTTGTGGGTGTCCACCGCCCAGTGGAACAGTTTGTTGAACAGCGGGTAGGGCCGTCCGATCAGGAAGCCGCCGATCAGCGCGCCGAGGGCGACGACCCGGCCGGACGGCCGGTCGCGGAACACGTCGCGGACCACGCCGAGCGCGGCGAGTCCGAGATAGATCAGCGCCAGGCCGATCAGGCCGAACACCACCGAGGCCTGGATGATGCGCACCGGTACACCGCCGGCGGTGGTGGCCGTGGACAGTTGCGGCAGGCGGTCGCCGAGCAGGACACCGGCGATTCCGTACAGGGCGGAGACGGTGACCATGCCGGCGGTGAGCAGGCCGACCGGCCGGAGCAGGCCGCGCAGCGAGGCGGTGTCGCCGGCCTGGCTCATCGGGCCGACGGCGGCCGCCATGGCGATGTTGCAGGCGGTGAAGGTGCCGGCCAGCCCGGAGACGAAGGCGAAGACCAGTCCGGCGGTGACGCCGGTGATGGCCGTGTGTTTCGCGTCCCGGTCCAGGATGGTGTTCGCGACGTTGTCGCCGATGACCGAGTCGACGAATTCGAAGGACCACAGTACGGCGAGCAGGACGCCACCCACCGCGGCGGCGATGACGGCCCGGCCGGTGCGGGCTCTCTGGGGTGCGGAGACGAGGACCACTGACGCTCCCAACGATCGTGTGGCGGACGGGGGGAGGCGGCGGTCGGCGCGCCTCCCCCGGTTCTCAGCGGGCGACGGGCAGTTCCACCGCAGCGGGCGGCGCGACCGGTTCCAGGCCGTGCTGCCGGCGCCGGTCGAGCAGCCAGCGGCCCCACCAGTACAGGCCGCGGGCCATGCAGACGAGGGTGACGGCGAAGAACAGCGTGTACACCACGTTGAAGACCATCAGTACGCCGTAGACCATGGCCACCGACGAGCCGAACATGAACTGCCAGCGCGGGGCGGAGGGCGTGGTGCCCGGGTCGGTGATCATGTAGTTGGTGAAGAGGATGAAGGCCACCCCGGTCATCGGCACCAGGGCCGCCCAGAGGGCCACGTCCCAGATGAAGTGCCGCAGGAGGGCCTGGATGACGAAGCCGCCCGCCCAGCCGACGATCAGCGGCACCTTCTTGGTCAGCATCGCGTTGAGCACGGTGCCGGCGGTGATGATCACGACCGGCACCATGATGCTGATGACGTCCGGCACGCTCTCGGTGAACTGGTAGGGCGGGGCGATGTTGACCCAGCCGAAGCAGAGCAGGGCCACCGTGATGCCGAAGTTGGACGGGTTGAGGAAGTGCCGCATCCGGCCGTTGATCGGTGCCTGGAAGACCGCCTTCTGACCGATGGCGACCAGCACGGCGAAGGCGATCGGCCAGAAGGTGTCGTTGGCGTAGAGGAGCATGTTCGCCGCGAGGGCGGTGATGTGGGTGGGCAGCAGGAAGGTGTACACGCCCCAGGCGCCGTTCCCGGAGAAGGCCGGTGGACGCCGCAGTGCCCGGGCCGAGACCACCTCGATGACGATCTCCGCGGTGTATCCGACGGCGAGGGCCAGGAACGGCCACAGCCAGGGCTGTTCGAAGCCGAGGACGGTGTACCCCAGGATGTTGAAGATCGACATGGAGATCGCGAAGTTGCGCAGCGCGAGGTAGCGGGGGTCGCGCTTGTCGACGCGCGGCGGCGTTCCGGGGCGTTGCGCCGCTGCCGCGGCGATCTCGGGGGTACGCTCCGCGCGTTCCGCCGTCACGGACGGTGCGTCGGCGAGCCGGGGGTTGCGGACGTCGGTCACCGGGCTGTCACCTCCTGGGCCTGGCCGGTGAGCACGAAGTCGTGCGATCCGGCGGTGAGGTCGAGCTTCTGGGTGTGCGGGGAGCCGTCGGCGGCCCGCCAACTGATCTCGGTCGACACCGGTCGCGCCCCGGCCGCGCCGAGTCCGAAGTGGATGTCGAAGCTGCGTTTGCCGGAGTGCCCGCCGCCTCCGTCGAGCTGGGCCACCTGGATCCGGCCGTCGGCGGTGACGATCCGCACCTGGGCGCCGTACGCGGGGCTGCCCGGGACCGCGGCCGTCGTGGCGGCACCGCCGGGCACCGTGACCGGGCGGTACAGACGCAGATGCAGGTAGTCGTCACCGGCCGGGCGGGTGTTGCGGTAGTAGACGGGTGCGCCCCACTGCCGGGCCACGGCGAAGTCCTGGGAGCCGTCGGCGTCGGCATCGGCGACGGCCACACCACGGCTGGGGATCCGGGCGTCCATGCCGAGTTGCGGGCTGAGGTCGACGTACCGGCCGTTGTCCGGTTCCTTGACCCAGAAGGCCACGTGGTTGCCGCCGGCCAGGTCGTCACCGGGTTCGGCCTTGGGCCACATCTGCGGTTCCTGGAGCATCAGGTCGTTGCTCATGGCGAGTTCCTGGAGCCAGTTGAACCGGTTGATCTCACCTTTGACGAAGCCGGACGTCTGCACGACGGCGAGCTGCCCGCTGTTGTCGAAGTCGGCCATCTTGGCGTCCCAGCCCCAGCCGATCCAGGCCAGGTTCTGCTCGGCGGCCCGGTTCTCGAAGGGCGCCACCCCGTCGCGCATCAGCCGTCCAGCCTCGGCCGGGCTGCTCGCGGTGTTGTGCCAGACCAGGTTGCTCTCCTCCAGGCCCCAGCTCTCGGTGATGTTGCTGACGAACAGGTCGAACCGGCCGTCGTGGTCGAGGTCGGCGAAGTCGGCGGACATCCCCTTGAACGAGTCGTGGCCCATCACCATCGACTTCGGGGTGAGCGGGTCCCGGCGCCCCTCGGCGAGGGTGAAGCGGATCCGGCCGGGCGTGGACACGTTGTGGAAGAACCGGTCGTTGCCGAAGTCGTTGGCGAGGTACAGCTCGGGCAGCAGGTCGCCGTCGAGGTCGGCGGAGGCGGAGCCGAGGGTCCAGCCGGTGGCCAGTTCGGAGCGGATGGCGGGTTGTTCCTGATAGGTGACCGAGGGCTGGTCGCCGGAGGTGGCGGCGGTCCAGCGCAGGACGTGGGCACCACCGGAGTTGCGGGCCCGGGACATCGAGTGGTTCATCTCCACGTTGGCGTTGCCGGTGGGGTCGAGGACCTTGGTCTCCGGGAAGTAGTTGAAGATTCCGATGTCCGGGTTGCCGTCGCCGTCGAAGTCGGCCACCGCGACCGCGTTGGTGTTCCAGAGCGGCCCGCGGTACAGGTTGTCGGGCGGGTCGGCCTGCGGGATCAGCTCGGTGGGGTGGAACGTCGCCGGGGTCAGCCCGGTGGCGCCGGCCCGGTGCAGGAACAGCACCGGGGTACGCCCCCAGTAGTAGACGAGCAGGTCCGTCCGGCCGTCGCCGTTGAAGTCGCCGGGGGTGCACCCCATCGGGGCGATGGCCGGCCCGGTGGGCAGCGGGTCGGGGGTGAGCACGAACGGCGGGTAGTCGCCGGTCTGCGGCGCCGGGGTGACGACGACGCTGTCGCTGCGGGTGTCGACCAGGCACAGGTCGTCGGCGGCGCCGTCACCGTCGAGGTCGTTGACGGCGATCGCTGCGCCGACCGAGGAGATCCACGACTTGATGTGCTCGTACTTGGGGTTGACCTGCCGGACCGTGTTCTCCGGCAGGCCCGCCGGCAGGGCGATGGGCAGCTCGGTGAAGCGGAAGCCCGCGGCCATGGTGGACCGGGTGGCGGCCGAGGCCGACGGCAACCGGGCCACCAGGTACGCGCCCAGCACCAGGACCAGGACGAACGCGGCGGGCAGCAGGCGGCGTGCGCGGCTGACGTTGTGGGGTGGCAATGACTTTCCCTTCGTCTTCGAGCCCATAAGATCGATGAATATCGATATATAAGAACCGGGTGACCCCCGGAGAGACCGCGGCGCCCGGGCTAGCCCACCTCCTCGACCGTCATCGGCAGACCACCCCGCACCCGTAGCGACAACATCGGCTCCGGCACCACCGGACGGCCCGGCACCGAGGTCAGGCGCAGGTCCCGGACGATCATGGCCAGCACGAACGCCGCCTCCATCAGCCCCAGGTGGTTGCCCACACAGAACCGGGGCCCGGCACCGAACGGGATGTACGCGTACCGGGGCCGGTCCGGCGAGGCGTCCGGATCGAAACGCTCCGGGTCGAAACGCTCCGGGTCCGGCCAGAACCCCGGATGCCGGTGCAGGGTGTACGGGCAGATCAGCACATCCGCCCCGGCCGGCACCCGGAACCCGCCGATCACGTCCGGACCGACCGACTTGCGGGGCAGGATCCACACCGGCGGGAACAGCCGCATCGCCTCGTCCAGCACCATCGCGGTGTATCGCAACCGGTGCAGGTCCTCGAAGACCGGCGGCCGGTCACCGAGCACCCGGACCGCCTCCTCGTGCAGGCGTTCGCGCACATCGGGATGCCGGTCCACCAGATGCAACGTCCAGCTCAGCGTGCTGGCGGTGGTCTCGTGCCCGGCCAGCAGCAGGGTGACCAGCTCGTCGCGCAGGCGCTCCCGGGCGATCCGGGGGTCCCGCTCGGCGCCCGTCGACACGATCAGCCGGGACAGGACGTCGTCGCCGACCGGATCCGGACGGTCGGCGACCAGACGGTCGACCGTACCCTCGAGGTTTCTTCTGGCCCGGCGGAACCGCCGCTGCCGGGGCAGCGGCACCCAGCCGGGGACCGCGCCCAGCGTGGCCAGTTCGAACATCGCCTGGTCCTGCACCGCGGCGAAGTCGTCGCCGATCGTCGCGAACCGGCTCAGGTCGGTGTCCAGCAGGGTCCGGCCCAGCACCCCGAGAGTCAGCCCGGTCATCTCCTGCAGGACGTCCACCGGTTCCCCGCCGGCGTGCCGGCGCAGCCGGGCGACCAGTTTCTCCGCCTCCTCCGCGACGATGCCGGCCTGCGCGGCGATCCGGCGGCTCTGGAACGCCGGCTGGATCACCCGGCGCTGCTTACGCCACAACTCGCCCTCGCTGGTGAGCAGACCGTCGCCGAGCGCCCGGCGGGCGTGCACCAGGCCGATCCCCTTGTGGTAGTTGCCGGCGTTGTCGGCGAGCACGTGCTTCGCGGTCGCCGGGTGGTTGAAGAACCACAGCCGTTTGGGACCGACCGGCAGCCGGGCCACGTCGCCGTAGCGGCCGGCCGCCGAGGTCATCATGCCCAGCCGGTCCCGGCCCATCACCAGGAGCATCCGCATCGCCGCGCTCCGCGGCGGGCCGGGCGGCACAGGGCTGCTCATGCCGCCACCCCGCTCGGGTCCCGGTCCGCCGGGGACAGCCGCCCGCGGTGGAAGAGCAACGCCGCGTCGTCCTCGCCGCACCGGGCGTCCAGCAGCCGTCCGATGAAGATGGTGTGGTCACCGCCGTCGTAGGCGTTCCACAGCGCGCACTCGAAGTGGGCCAGGGCGCCGTCGATCAACGGCGCGCCGGTGTGCTCGCCGGGGTGGACGTCCACCGAGACGAACTGTTCCCCGCCGAGCGGCCGGCGCCGGTCGGCGAAGTACCGGGCGACCGGACCGTGCCCGGCCGCCAGGACCGACACCGCGAACCGGCCCGCCGCCACCAGCGCCTCGTGCATCACCGCGTCGTGCTCCACGCAGACCAGCAGCAGCGGCGGGTCGAGCGAGACGGCGGTGAACGAGTTCGCGGTCATGCCGTGCGGCTCACCACCACCGACGGTCACCACGGTGACGCCGGTGGCGAAGGTGCCGAAAACCCGGCGCAACACCGACCGGTCCAGCGCCGGCTCCCCGGTGGCGGTCACCGGGTCACACTCCCGGCCGCCGCGTACGGCTCCAGCGCCGCCGCCAGTTCCTCCGGTACCCGGGTGGGCACCGTCCGGGTGTTCGGCCCGCGCATGCACGCCACCCGCTGGCTGCCCCGGGCCACCAGGGTCTCGCCGCCGGCCGGGTCGAGGCGCACGTAGTCGAAGCCGAACTCCAACTGGGTCTGGCCGAGTTCGACCAGCCGCATCCGGATCGACAGTTCGTCGAACGCGGTGATCTCGGCGAAGAACTCGCAGTCCACCCGCAGGGTGAACAGCTTCAGGCCGTCACGCAGATCGGTCAGGACGTCCGGTGCGTGGGTCTTGAGGAACATCTCCCGGCACCGGCCCTGCCAGCGCAGATAGTTGACGTAGTAGACGTTCCCGACGATGTTGGTCTCCTCGAAACCGACGGTGTGCGGGTACTCGTAGTACTTGTCCATCTCACCTCCCCGATCCGGCGAGCACGGCGACCACGACCGGCCGCGGAACGCCACGGACCCCGGTGGCGAACGTCGCGACGGTCAGGTCACCGGCTCGCAGAGTGATCCACCGGTCCCGGCCGGCGGGCAGCACGGTCAGCGGGCCGTCGAGGGGCCGCCCGGCCTTGCGCAGGCACTCCAGGGCCGACCAGACCCGGGTCGCGGCCTGGTCGGTGCTCTCCCCCGTGGTCCGGGCGATCAGCGCGGCCACCCCGTCGTGCCCGGCCAGCAGCCCGGTCCAGGTTCCCGCGTCCCGTTCCACGACGGTCTCCAGATCACAGCCGAGCGGCCCGGCCGCGGCGGTGAACAGGGTCAGGCCCGCGGCGTGCGCGGCGGACACCGTGCCGTCGCCGTACTCGGGGCGGCCGTCGGCGCGGTAACGCAGCTCCACCGGTGCCCGGAAGGTCCGGGACGCGGCGAGCCGGGTGGCCCCCCGGCGGGACCGTCCGCCGTCCGGCTGCACGGTCGTCGCCACCGGTACGCCGAGCAGCTCCTCGGCCGTCCGCTCCAGGTAGGGCCCGAGCAGCGCCGGAGTCCACGGGCCGGCCGGGTCCTGCTTGCGGACCGCCCGCAACCGCAGGCCCTCCCAGCGTTCCAGCACCTCGCCGGACTCCGAGCGCAACGCGACGTCGTACACGTACAGGTCGCCATCACGGGACCGTTCGGTGGCGCAGTACCGCAGGCCCTGGGCCGCGGCCAGTTTCTCGCCGCCCGGGTGGATCCGGTCCACCCCGACCGGCAGCAGCGTGGCATCCGGTACGCAGACCTGGTTGCCGTGCATCAGCGCGTCCCGGATGCCCGGGTCGCCGAGCATCAACTGGTCCGGCACGAACGACGCGAACCACGGCGCCGGCGTGCCGGTGTGCAGCTCGGCGTCGACGTGCCGGGCGGCGGCCACGTGGTACCGGCCGAGCCGCTGGAACCGCCGGCCCTGGAACAGGATCGCGTCGTACAGGTCGGTCGCCGGGTCCAGGTCGACCACCGGCAGATCGTCGCCGGCCTGCTCGGGCGGCCCGTCCGGCACCGCGGTGGCGCCGAAGGTGAGCCGGGCGGTGAAGTGGTCGGCGGCGTACCCGGTGTCGGCACTGCGGATCGCCACCTCGACCGTGTCG
Organism: Actinoplanes rectilineatus; assembly: GCF_000962825.1. Taxonomy (GTDB): domain Bacteria; phylum Actinomycetota; class Actinomycetes; order Mycobacteriales; family Micromonosporaceae; genus Actinoplanes; species Actinoplanes rectilineatus. Next base: position 104,854 of record NZ_JZKF01000027.1, on the reverse strand, counting down.
TCGCCGGTGACCACCGCGGCCACCCGGATCCGGGCCCGGCCGTGCGGGGCGATGATGATCGGGCGCAGGAACTCGGCCCGTTCGATCACCGGCAGCCGGTCCAGACCGGTGGTGGCGGCGGCGACCTGCACCATCGCCTCCATCCCGAAGACCGCCGGGAACAGCAGGTTGCCGTCCAGGTCGTGATCGGCCAGGTAGAGGTCGGTGCCGACGTTCAGCTCGACCTCGCAGACCAGCTCCACACCGTGGTAGCGGACCAGCGGGTGTTCCACGAACCGCGACATCGGCAGTGGCGGCTGCGGGCGGCGGACCGTGCCGATCCCCTCGGTCCGCCCACTGATCACCACCACCTCCGGCGCGTCCGGGTCGGCGAGCACCCGGCGCAGGATCGCGACGCCCTGATCGGGGGTGATCGGGGTGACACCGTCGCGCGTCAGCGACTCGACCACGGCGAGGCGCTCGCCCATGCCGACCCCGGACCAGACCGACCACTCCAGGCAGACCGTCCGGCAGTCCGGATGCCGGCGGGACACCTCACCGGTCAGGTCGGCCAGCCACTCGTTGGCGGTGGCGTAGTGCGCCTCGCCGCGCAGGCCGGCCCGGCCGATGATGCTGCCGAGGGCCACCAGCAGGCGCAGGCCGGCCGGGTCGACCGCGTCGAGCACCGCCCGTAGCCCGTCGACCTTCGGGGCGAAGGTGTCGCGGAACGCCGCGGCGTCCAGCGCGGTGAGGGCGGCCGGCTCGTTGCGTCCCGCCCCGTGCAGCACCGCGGTGACCGGGCCCAGGTCGGCGACCAGCCGGGCGACCGCCGCGGCGACCTGATCCGGGTCGGTGACGTCGGCCCGCTGGTAGCGGACCGTGACCCCGGCCGCGGCGATGCGCTCCAGGTTGGCGGCCAGTTCGGCGTCGGCCGCCGGGTCGGAACGCCCGAGCAGTGCCAGGGCGGCACCGGTGTCCGAGGCCACGGCCAGGGCGCACTCGGCGGTGATGCCCTTGCCGCCGCCGGTGACCAGCAGGACGTCGCCCGGGGACAGCGGGGCCACCGTACGGGCCGGGCGGACCGGCATCGGGCGCAGCGTCGGCACGTGCCGCACCCCGTCGATGTCGTAGTGCGCCTCGGCGAACGTACGCGTCGCGGCCACCTCGGCCACCACCGGCTCGACGGCGATCGACCCGGACGGCATGTGCACGACGGTGACCCGGACCCGCGGGGCCTCCAGGTGCAGGGTCTTGGCCAGGCCGGCGGCGCCGCGCCCGTGCTGGACGAGCACGTACCGGGTGTCCGGTCCGGCGGCGATGGCCTCCCGCGCACCGGCCAGGGCCAGGCCCAGGTCGTCCTCGGTGCAGTCCGGCGGCAGGCAGACCAGCACTCCCCCGCCGATCTGCGCCGCCAGCAGTGCACGGCGCAGATGCTCGGCGTACGGGTGACCGGCGTTCGCGTACACGGTCCACTCCCCGGAGCTCTCCCGGGCCGCCGGTGCGCCGAGCGGGACGACGTCGAGGTCGACCCGGAACGGGCGGGCCCAGGACGCCGCGCCGGCGATCACCGGAACCGTGGACGGTTCGCCGTCGTCGCTGGTCGACCGGACCTGGTCGAGCACCCCGGCCAGTTCGTCGACGGTGGCGGTGGCGAAGTTGGTCGGTACCTGGGACGGCGGGAGCCGCAGGGCCGAGGCGGCGGCGTTGACCACCTGTCCGATCGTGATCGAACTGAGGTGCAGATCGTCCAGGAGCAGGCTCTCCGCGCGTACCAGATCAAGGGGCAGCTCGGCCCGCTCGGCCGCCAGCCGGCGCAGGAGATCGAGGGTCGACTCGCCGGTGCCGGCCGTGGCGGATGCCGCAGGCGACGCCGGAACGGCCGCCGTCGCGGGCGCGGGCCGGCGCCGGGCCGGGATCCCGGTCGGCGCCTCCTCGCACGGGCTGGCGAAGAAGGTGAACTCGGCGTCCAGCGGCAGCGGGCGCACCAGCCGGTCGTGGAACAGTGACGGGTCCAGGTCGGCGGCGCCGATGACGAACGCCGCGCCGGCCACCCGCAGCAGCCCGGACAGCGACTCCGCGTCGGTGTCGACGGCCAGCGCGGGCACGTCGGTGACCTGCGCGGCGAGCGTGCTGAGCACCCGGCCCGGACCGGCTTCGACGAACAGGTCGACGCGGGCGGCGGCCCGGGCCACCGCCTGGCGGAACAGCACCGGATCGGTGATCTGCCGATGCAGCAGGGCCACCAGGTCCGTGCCGGGCGTCAGCTCGTCGCCGGTCACCGTGGAGATGACGGTACGGCCTACCGCACGCACGTCGATCGCGGCGAGTTCGTCGCGGAACGCGGCGGCGGCCGGCGCGACCAACGGCGAGTGGAACGCGTGCGACACGGTCAGCACGGTGGCGGTGATCCCGGCGTCCCGGGCCCGCCGGCACACCGTCTTGACGTCCGCCACCGCACCGGCCACCACGGTCTGCTCGTCGCTGTTGTACGCGGCGACCACCACCGGCAGACCGGTGATCAACCCGGCGACCACGTCCGCGGAGGCGGCGATCCCGGCCATCGTGCCGGACGAACTGTGCCGGGCCATCGTGCGGCCGCGCAGCGCCGCCACCCGCAGCAGGGTGGGCTGGTCGAGAGCGCCGGCCCAGTGCAGGGCGGCGATCTCGCCGAGGCTGTGGCCGACCGCGACCTCGGCCTCGATGCCGAGACTGTCGAGCACCCGCAGCGCGGCGGCCGACCCGGTCACGATCCGCGGCTGCGCGACCTCGGTGGCCACCGTGTCCGTGCCGGTGGGCAGCGCCGCCGCGGTGTAGACGGCGTCGGCCACCGCGAACCGCCGCCGCAGCGCGCCACCGCTGACCCCGGTGCCGGAACCCTGGCCGGGCAGCAGGAGGCCGATCCGGGCGGTGTCCCCGGCCCGGCCGATCAGCACCCGGCCGTCCGCCGGGATCAGCCGGGTGACGCCCGCGACGATCCGCTCGCGCAGCAGCCGGAGCTGCTCGCCGGCGTCCTCCGGGGAGTGCACCACGACCGCGGCCCGCAACGGCAGACCGCGCAGCTCGCCGTGCAGGGTCGCGGCCAGGTCACCGAGCTGCCCGTAGGCCAACTGCGGAATCAGCGCGGCGACCTGATCGGTACGGCGCAGCAGTTCCTCGGTGGACGAACCGTCGAACAGCAGCAGTTCGGCGTCCTGCCCGGAGGAGGCGAGCACCCGGGCCCGGGAGTCCAGGCCGGTACGCCGCCGGGGCCGCGGGTTCTCCAGCACCACGTGGGTGTTGATGCCGCCGAAGCCCATCGCGGTGACGCCGGCCCGCAACGGTGCCCCCTGCGGCCACGGCTCGGCCTTGCGCAGCACCCGCAGCGCCGGATCGGCGCCGGTGAGGACGTCGTGCGGGTCGACCGTGCCCACGCTGGGCGGCAACACCCCGTGGTGGACGGCCAGCGCCGCCTTGATCAGCCCGGCGACGCCGGCCGCGGCCTTGGTGTGCCCGATCATGCCCTTGATCGAGCCGATCGCGGCCGGCGGCGCGGACGGTCCGGCGGCCCGGCGTGCGGCGGACAGCGCGCCCAGTTCGGTGGCGTCGCCGACCCGGGTGCCGGTGCCGTGGCCCTCGAAGAGCGAGACCGTCTCCGGGCCGAACCCGGACCGCTCGTACGCCCGGCGCAGGGCGAGCTGGTAGCCGCTCACCTCGGGACGGGTCATCCCGCCCTTGCCGTCGGAGGAGATGCCCCAGCCGGCGACCGAGGCGTACACGCGGTGACCGGCGGCGAGCGCCTCGTCCTCGCGCATCAGCACCACCATGCCGCAGCCCTCACCCGGCCAGAACCCGTTGGAGAGCCGGTCGTACACGCGCATCTCACCGGTGGCCAGGGCGCCGGTCTTGGCGAAGCCGATGATCTCGAACGGGTCGATGGAGAGGTCCACCCCGCCGGCCACCGCGACGTCGACGTCCCCGTCGATCAGCGCCTTGCACGCGGTGGCCACCGACAGCAGCGAGGAGGAACAGGCGCCGTCGACGGTGTAGCCGCCACCCTTGAAGTCGAAGTAGTTGCAGATCCGGCCGGCGATGGTGTTCGACAGCGCACCGGCGAGGGTGTCCTCGTCGACGGCCGGGAACGGGCTCTTGAAGGTGGCCTCGAAGTCCTCCAGGAAACCGGCGAGCTGGTCGTCGTCCCAGTCCTGCTCCTTGAGCGCGGCGGCGACCATCCGGCGCACGTACGGCCAGCGCAGCCGCAGCTGGTTGGCCCGGGAGAACTCGCCGGTGAGGCTGTTGCCGACCACCACCCCGGTCCGCTCCCGCGGCAGTCCCTCACCGAGCGGGAACCCGGCGTCGGCCAGCGCGTGCGCGGCGATGTCCAGGGCCAGCCAGTGGGTCATGTCGGTGGACCGGAACGTGGAGCCGGCCACCTTGTAGGCGATCCGGTCGAACTCGTACCCCTCGATGACCCCGGCGTGCTTGGCGTAGAAGGTGTCCGGAACCGTGGGGTCCGGGTCCCAGTAGTCGTCCAGGCGCATCCGGACGTCCGGCAGCCGGCGGAAGCCCCGGCGGGCGGCGAGAGCGTTCTCCCACAGCTCACGCACCGAAGTGGCGTCCGGATAACGGCAGGCCATGCCGACGACGGCGATTCTGCTCATGCTGTCTCCCGTGTCCCGCCGGCCGACGGCAACGTGGCACCGTCCGGCGGCTGGTAGGCGTTCTTGATGCGGCGGCGCCACTGCTCGTAGGCCGGCGACTCCGCCGACCTGAGGTCCAGGCCGGTCAGGGCCTCGTCGTTGACGGCCGACGCCCGCTGGGGCGTGCAGCCGCAGAAGACCTCGGTGGCCATCGCGGTGTGCTCGGTCACCAGGCCGGCACGCACCCGGGCGCCGGCCGCGAAGGAGGAGCCCTGGGCCAGGTCACCGGCGTAGCGGCCGGCCGCCCCGAGCAGGCCGCGCAGTTCGGCTTCGGTGGCCCCGCCGGCGTACGTGGCGGCCAGCCCGGCACCGCTGTACAGGTCGGCCCGGCGGTCCTCGGGGAACCGCTCGATCATGGTGTGCAGCCGCCGGGCGTCGGTGCCGGCCACGAACCACATGGCCCGGCCGATGCCCTGGTCGATGACGCGGCCGGCGTACCAGCGCGGGCCCTCGGCCGGCCAGGGGAAGTCGTCGGGGCGGTAACGCGCGCCGACGTACCGGGCGGTCTTGAAGTAGGCCTGGTGGAAGCCGTAACCGTCGAGGACCAGCCAGCGCAGCACCGGGTCCGGGGCGTGCAGGGTCGACCAGCGCATCCGGGGCAGGCGGGCCATCGCCCACCCGACGCCGACATAGGTCATGTAGACGTGTGGTGCTCCGGGGCCGGCCAGGAAGCGTTCGACGTACCGGCCGCCGAAGGGCAGACCGTCACGGACGGCGAACGCCATGGCGGCGCCCTCGTACGCGAAGCCGCGGAACGCGTGGGCGACACCGTCCAGCCCGGCGGCCGCGTCGTCCGGGCGACGGGCCTCGGCGGCCAGTGCGTACCCGTGCAGGAAGGACCGGCCGACGGTCTCCAGCCGTTCGCGCCCCTCCGGGCTCTTCACGTGGAATCCGCGCACGGCCATCGTGGTCTGCGCGATATCGGGGGTGAGTATCCGGCGACGGAGTCCTGCGACGATGCCCATGGCAACTCCCATCGATGTTGATCGATTCATTTTTCCGCGGGCGGCCTACTGTTTTCTTCTTCCTTTTTGCGGCGGCCTTCTCCCGGATTGCGGTGTCGCCCGAACCGGATCAGGCTCCCGGGAAACGGTCCCGGATCAGCCCGCGCCATTTCTCGTACTCGGGCTGTTCGCCGGCGCCGGCCACCTCGTCGGCGAGACGGGCCGCCGCCTCGGCGGACAGGCCGGCCAGCGCACCGGTCGCCACCCCGGTGTGCGGCGGCGTGAACCCGGAGAAGGCCCGCGCCTTGGCCGCGAACACCGCCCCCTGCGCCAGATGCGGCAGATGGTCGCCCTGCTCGGCGGCGATCCGGCACAGCGCCGCCAGACCGGCGGCATCGGTGCCACCGGCGAAGGTGGCCGCCAGGCCCACCCCGCTCCACAGGTCCGGCCGCCGGTCCACGGCGAACCGGCCCACCGCGGCGCCGACCGCCGGCGCGTTGCCGCCGTGGATGAACCACAGCGCCCGGCCGACACCCTGGTCGACAGCGCGCGGGAAGTAGTCCGGACGGCCCTGCCACGGGTAGGACGCGGGCACCCGCTGCTCGTCCACGTACCGCCCGGTGTGGAAGTAGGCCAGGTCGAAGCCGTAGCCGTCGACGGCGAGCCAGCTCATCGTCGGGTGGTACGGGGTGCCGGTCAGGTCGGGGAGGACACCACGCCACAGCACCCGCGGCAGCCGGGCCATCGCGAACCCGATACCGATGTAGGTCAGGAAGGTGTGCGGCACGGCCGGCCCGGAGAGCAGTTCCCGGGCCCGTCCGCCGCGACCGCCGGCCATCGCGTCCCGCACGGTGTACGCCATCGTGGCGCCCTCGTACGCGAACCCGCGCATCTCCGGCTCCACCAGCTCCAGACGGCGCACCAGCTCGGCCTGCCCACGCGTCTCGATGCCCCACTCGAACCCGCAGACCACCGCCTCCGGTACGGCCTCCAGCCGCCGGGTCGCCGGGGTCGGCGTGACCGGGAATCCGCGGTGGGCGAAGCTCACCTCGTGCAGTGCCGGCGCCAGCGCCAGCCGGCGCAGCGTGCCCAGCAGCGGCGGCATCTCACTCACCCCGGATCGGTGACGCGGGGACCGCGGCGGCCCGGTCGTGCCGGATGCCGATCCGGCGGGCCGCGGCGAAACTCGCCCACGCGGTCACGTCGATCAGCGTGCCGTCCGCCGGATGGCGCTCGCGGAACTCCTCGACCACCTCGGCGCCGACCTGGTAGGACGCGAGAGCGGTGAGCAGGGCCAGCCGGGCCGCTGGGCGCAACGGCGGGGCGAGGCCGTCGATCAGGTCCTCGCACCAGCGCGTGCTCAGCCCGGTGTCCTCGCCGTCCCACCGGTCGAGCCGGGCCAGCACCAGGCGCCGAACCTCCGGATCCAGCGACCGCGCCCCGGCCGACTCGAACGTCCGGTAGGCCCGGGCCGTCGCGTCCGCGATCACCGGATTACCGGCCGCCCAGCCGGCGTCCGGCCGCCGCGCCGCCGGGGCCAGCAGACCGTTGGCCAGGCCCGCCGGGTGCTCGCCGCGGACCGTGGGCCGCAGCACCCGGCTCAGGCCCTGCTTGAGGCGGCGCCGGGACCGGGGCCCGAGCCCGGGCGGCAACAGGAAGCTGGAGAGGAAGACGTTGACCATGCGGCTCAGATAGTGGAAGCCCACCACCACGCCGACCAGCTCGGCGCGCTCCGCGGCGGACACCCCGGCCGGCAGCGGCGGGCCGTCGGCCAGGTGCGCCGACCGGGCCCACTCGACGATGCCGCGCAACCGGTCGTCGCCGATCTCCGCGGGCCGGTCCTGCGCGATGGCCTCCGCGTCCCGCTCCCCGGAGAGCTCGTAGAGCCCCACGGTGTGCATGTCCGCGCAGTACGGGCAGATGGTGGCCACCGCAACCGCCGCGGCCACCGCCTCCTTGACCGTCCGGCCGGCCACCCCGGCCGGGGTCAGCGGCTCCCGGCAGATCGCCCAGTAGGCCGCCAGGACATCCGGCGACGGCGAGTGGAGCAGCGCCGGTGGAACCACGATCCGCATTTCTCCGGCCACCTGGCCATAGACTTCGGAAACGAGCCCCCGGGCCGCTTCCGCCGGCACCGGCACGACATGCCTCACGTGTTTTCCAACCACCGATGATGCAATTCTTCCGGCGACCACAGCGCCCTCCCGGTTCACGGTCGACAACACCATTATTGATACGCGGTCGGGAGGGTGGAATGGCATGCCGGAGAAGCGCACGAACGGATAAGGAGGTGCTCTCAGGCGACCGCGCGGGGACCGGCCGGCCAGGACGGCGCGGCCTCGTGCATCCGGCTCAGCGCGTCCTTGCGGGCGTCGAGCAGTGCCAGCAGCACCGGCGGGTCCAGCACCCGGCTGGGCCGCAGCACGATGTCGGCCGCGACGACCGCGTCCGGATAGACGGTGAACGGTCCCCAGGTGGCCACCGAGACCGCACCGCCGTCCGGCAGCGCCGGGTCCCCGGAGACCGACTGCGCCAGCAACCACCAGGTGCCGAGCGGCGCGTTGTCGAAGGTCAGGCGGCCGGGACGGGACAGCACCGCGCAGCGGACCGGCCGCCCCTCGGGAATCCGGTCGGCGAACATCCCGACGAAGAAGGTGGCCTGGTCGTCCGGCTCGGCGAGGCGCACGTGCGCGGTCAGACGGGCGGTGGACGGGCGGGGGGACCGCCGGTGCGCGTCCGGGTGGATCACCGAGGCGTACCCGCTGTGCCGGCGGAAGGTCGTCGGTGACATGCCGACGCTACGGCTGAACCGGGAACTGAAGGTCCCGACGCTGTTGTAGCCGACATGGACGCTGATGTCCGCGACATTCATCGATGTCGAGACCAGGAGGTCCTTGGCCCGCTGCAGGCGCAGTGCGGACAGGAAACGTGCGGGAGACACACCGGTGACCCGCTGGAATATCCGTGTGAAATGGAATTTGCTGAACATCGCCGCACGAGCCAGATCGTCCACCGTCAACTGCTCGCCCATCCGCTCCCGCATGGCTCCGATGGCGCGCAGGACCGCCTGCTCGGAAACGTCGTACATGACACCCTCCGACGGTGGCGGCTGCCGCGCCACCCCAGCATCGAACGAGTTCGGATTCGACCGGCCCCGCCCGGACGGATAAAAAGCCGGAATCAATCCGGCAAATGCAGAACAGCATTTAGAACCGCCGATCCCCCACCGGCTATCGGCCAGGTTATCCGACCACAGGCCTCCCATCAACCCTGAATAACCGGACGGCCACGGAGAGCAATCAGGGAGTAGGAACGGATAGCGGAACTACCGGATATGGATAGTGTCGATATCCATATCCGGCCCGGGCCGGCGGAGACATCGTCACCGATTCCGGACACCGTTCTCGTCCCCCGGAACGGCCATCGCGGCCGCCGCGGACCGGGCCGCGGCCATCGCGGCCCACCCCGCGAACCGGACCACCCCGTCATCGCCGCCGTCCCCGCCCACGGCCGCCCGGTACGCCGCCACGTGCTCCCCCGTCACCCGGTACGACGCGTAGGCGACGAGCAGCGCCAGCCGGGCGGCCGGGATCTCGTCCGCGGGCAGCCCCCGGGTCGCACCGGCCAGCCAGCCGTGGATGTCCAGACCCGGCCCGGACTCGGCCGGGTCGGCCAGCCGCTCGGCGAGAAGGGCGCGGACCCCCGCCGGGACCACCCGCTCCCCCGCCCCGGCGATCGCGCCGCACCCGCGCGCCACCGCGTCGGCCACCGTGGCGACCGGCGACGACCAGGCCAGATCGGGTGGCAGGGCGCGCGGCGGCAGGTGCACGGCGGCCGCGCCGGCCGGCACCACGGCCCGGGCGAACCGGCCCATCACCCGGATCGCCACCCGGCGCCCGGCCACCCGGCCCCGCGGCGGGATCGGGGCGAGCGGCGAGTCGAGCAGGAAGACGTTCACCATCCGGTTCAGGTAGTGGAAGATCAGGCCGACCCCGGTGAGCACCGCGGACCGCCGGGGATCCAGGCCCGCCGGTGCCACGCCGTCGCGCCCCCACCCGGCCGTCGACCGCAGGCCCGCATCGCGCACCTCGCCGATCCGCCCGGCCGCGATCAGCTCGGCGTCGCCGCCGGGCCGGGACCCGATCAGAGCCGCACCGTGCACCTCGACGCAGTACGGGCAGGAGTTGGCGAACGACACCGCGGCCGCCATCGCCTCCTTCCCGGCCCGCTCACCGGGATCGCCGGCGAGCAGCGTCTCCCGCAGGATCAGCCAGACCGCCTCGAGGACCTCGGGCGCCGCGGCGTGCAGCGCCACCGGCGGCGCCAGCATGCCGAACTCGTTCTCCATCTGCCGGTAGACCGCGGCCACCGCCCCGGATCCGGGTGGCGGGACGGCGGCCAGGTGCTGAATGTGGCCGAGCGACAACCGGCGCGCGCCGCGCGCGAACAAAGACGTCACGGCACCATCGTCGGCAGGCCGCCCGCGATGTCGCATCTTCACGAATGCGACAGCGCCGCGCCTGCGGAGAGGCCGGGCGCAGTTGCAAATCCAGTACACGTGCTCTTACTCTCCGTTGTGGATCGGCTATCCGGCGCTGTGCGCCGGATGCCGCCGTGTCACAGGGAGGTCTGTCGTGGGGTCGATGTCCTCGAACGAGATTCCGCCGGCCCACCGTCGGCACGTCGCTCGGCGCTGAGCGGTTCGTTGTCCCGTCCCTCGTTCTCACCGCAGCGGCCCGCACCGCCGTCGAAGCGATTCGATCGGCGGATCCGGAGCCGCGATGGCGAAGACCATCGATTACAGGGGCACCGGTGCGCATCTCCGACCTGAGCCGGCGGTCCGGAGTACCGGTCGCCACCATCAAGTTCTACCTGCGGGAACACCTGCTGCCGCCGGGCGAGCGCACCGGGCACAACCAGGCCGTGTACGGCGACGCCCACCTCCACCGGCTGCAGCTCATCCGGGTGTTCACCACGATCGGCCAGCTCGACCTCACCTCGGTACGCCGCCTGCTGGCCACCGTCGAGGACGACCGGCTGCCCCTCACCGGCATCTACGACATCCTCAACCAGGTCCTGGCGCCGGCCGCGGAACCCGTGGCCGGCGAGAGCCCGGCGCTGGCCGAGGCCCTCGCCGACGTCGACCGGCTGGTCCGCGCCGAGGGCTGGCAGGTGCGCCCGGACGCGGCCACCCGCGCCCACCTGGCCACCGTGCTGTCCGCGATGCGCCGCCTCGCCGGCGACTGGACACCGGACTCCCTCGACGAATACGTCAAAGCGGCCGACCGTCTGGTCCGCCGCGAGGTCGACGAGCTGCCGCCGGACCCGTCGGACCGGGCGGCGGCGGTCGCCCACAGTCTGCTGCTCGGTGAGGCGTACGCGGCGATCCGCCGGCTGGCGCAGGAACATCACGTCAGCCGGCGGTTCGGTGAGGGCCGGGCCCTCTGAACACGTTTCGTGGTCAGGGCGCGAAATCCGCCCGCGTGGTGAATTCAGCCGCGCTGAGCACCCGAAGTCACCACACCCGTGGTGGACCGTGGTGAATACGGGTGCGATACGCGCCCCGAATCACCACACCCGTCGTGGACCGTGGTGAATACGGGTGCGATACGCGCCCCGAGTCACGACACGGTCGTTGACCGGGAACTCGTCTGGCGCCTATCGCGGCCCGGCCGCGAACTGGCCCGCCCGGCGGCCCTCCCCGGCCGGGCCACGGTAGGCCTGGGCGATCGTCAGCCACCGGGTGGCCTCGGTACCGTCCGCCCGGACGTCCAGGTCGTCGGGGTGCCGCCGCCGGGTGACCAGCAGACAGAAGTCCACGGCCGAACCACGGACGCGATCGGTGGCGGCCTCCGGCCCGTATACCCAGGGGGTTCCGGACGGCCCGATGATCTCGAACCGGAAGGGTTGCGCCGGTGTCGGCAACCGCCGGGCCTGATAGCCGAAATCCCAGGTGCGCACGGCGAAGGTGACCAGGTGCCGCAACCTGTCGGTGTGCGTGCGCCGCACACCGAGCGCATCGGCGACGTCCTGGCCGTGGCCGAAGAGCTCCATCATCCCGGCCGCGGCGAGTGTCGCCGCCGGGATGGGCCGGACCAGCCACGGCACCGGCTGGTCCGGGGGCAGCGCGCCGAGCGCCTTGACCGCGTTCTCCCGTTCGGCACGCCAGCGGCGCAGCAGTTCGCCGTGACCGGCGCCGCCGTCGTGGCCGGTACCGCCGTCGTCGCCGGTGCCGGGCAGGAACTGCCGGAGCGCGGCGTCGACGTTGGCGTCGAAGTCCGGCGACAGCCGGCCGGCGAGGGCCTCGAACGCGGCCGGGTCGGCGGCGGCGAGACCGGCCATCCGGAACGTCGCCGCCAGGTGGGCGATCTGGTGCGCGACGGTCCAGCCGGGAGCGGGCGTCGGCGCCGCCCACCCGTCCGGCCCGAGGTCGCGCACCAGCCGGTCGACCTCGTCACCGTCGGCGGCCAGATCGGAGATCACGTCGGACGTCCCGTTCACCTGTCGGCCCTCTTCCGCTGCGGTCGGGTGCGCGGGCGTACCCGCGCTCAGCGGATTCGAGCATGCGGGACCCGCAGCCGGCCTGTCTTCTCCGCGATTGCGCTGCGTCAGCGCGGACAGTTCTGGTACACGGCCAGCACCCAGCGGCCGTCCCGCTGGACCAGGATCCACGAGGCGCGGATCGCGGCGGACGCGGGCAGCGTGGTCTCCCCCGCCGGGATCACCCCGCCCTCGGTGATCACCGCGACGGCGCCGGGCGCCAGCGGCATGATCGCGATCGGGCTCCCGGTGACCGTGGTGCCCTTGTAGGGTCCCTGATACGCGGCGGCCATGAACTCCCGGATCGCCGCACGGCCCTGCTGGAGGACGCCGGGCAGGATCAGCGTCCCGTCCTCGGCGAACAGCTCGCCGAACGCGTCGGCGTCGTGGGCGGCCCAGGCCTGGACCATCCGGGCGGGCACCGCGGCGATGTCGGCCCGGTCCTGGTCGGTGACGGTCATGATCACTCCACCTCTCCTCGAACAACGGTCTTCATCCTCGCGAGGAACCCGGGAGCCGGGCGTCTTCCAGCGTGCGAGGTCGTGCGGACGGCGCAACCGGGAAGATGCACCACCGCCCGCTCGCGTCCGACGATGGGTTCCAGAATCCATATCGGACGAAAGGTGCGATGCGTGCTCGACATCGCAGCAGACCTCGACGCCTCCCAGGTGATGACCCTGGAGGCGTACGCGGACACCATCATCCCCGGTGAACGCCGCGGACCCGGCGACCGTGCCGTCGCCGGGGCGGCCACCGGTGGCGGGGCGGTCACCTCCGGCGCGCTGGACCTCATGCTCTCCCCGGAGGGCGGCCTGGCCGGCATGCTCGACTCGCTGGCCGCCGGGCTCGACGACCACGCGACCGGGTACGCCCGGCGCACCGGCCGTACCCTCGACCCCGCGGTGCCACCGTTCGTGGCGCTCCCGTTCCCGGACCGGACCGCCCTGGTCGCCACCCTGACCGCGCCGGACTGCGAGGAACAGGAGATGTGGGTGGCCCTGGCCATGTTCAGCGTGATGGCCTGGGACACCGGCGCCGCCGACCACACCACCGAGGCCCTCGCCGCCGGGCACCCCGGCCTGACCCAGATGGGGTTCGCCGGACCGGACCCGGACGGGCTGTGGCGCTTCCCGTCCTACTCCTACGGGCGTGTCCTGGCGCCCGTCCACCCGATGACCACGCCCCTGGGAGACCCGGCATGACGGACATCGAGCGGACCGACGTCATCGTGATCGGCAGCGGCTTCGGTGGTGCGATCCCCGCGTACCGGCTGGCCGCCGGCGGCGCCCGGGTGGTCGTGCTGGAACGCGGCCCCTGGCTGTCCGCCGAGGACTTCGATCACGACTTCCGGTTCGGCAGCGCCGGCACCCGCGCCTTCGAGTTCACCATGGGCGACGGGATGAACGTGCTCGGCGGGAACTGCGTGGGCGGCGGCAGCGTCGTCTACTTCGCCGCGATGCCCCGGGCGCCCCGGTTCACCTTCGAGCGCCGGGGTGGCATCGGCCGGCCGCTGTGGCCGGGCGCCGTCACCCGCGACACGCTCGACCCCTGGTACGACATCGTCGCCGACGCCCTGCCGATCAGCCGTAACGACTGGTCCGACGTGACCTTCTCGGGCGGCCTGTTCGCGGCGGCCTGCGCGCACGCCGGGCGCACCGCCAACCCGGTCCCGGCCGCCGTGGACCGGTCCACCTGCGTCAACTGCAACTGGATGATGTCCGGTTGCCGGTTCGACGCGAAGCGTTCACTGCTGCTCAACTACATCCCGGCGGCGGTACGGCACGGCGCCGACATCCGGCCGTTGCACGAGGTGCAGCGGCTCTCCCGGACCGCGGACGGCGGCTACCGGGTGCACTACGACACGGTGGACGAGGTGGACTACCGGGTGGTCACCGGCGGCGGCGTCCTCGAGGCGCCGGTGGTGATCGTGGCGGCGGGCGCGGCGGCCACCCCGGTCATCCTGCAACGGTCCGAGGAGGAACTGGGCGCGATGCCGGCCGCGGTGGGACGGTACTTCTCCGGCAACGGCGAGCGCCTCAACACCGCGATCGTGAACGAGCAGCGGGTCCGCGAGGTGCTCGGGCTCGACCGCGGGGACGGGCGGGCGTACGAGGCGTACCAGATCGGCAAGGGACCGGTCTGTGCGAGCTGGGACCGGCTGGACGGCACGCTGCCGGAGTTCCACCGGCACTCGCTGGAGCAGCTGTATTTCCCGCCCGGGTTCGGCACGATCCTGGCCCAGGCACCGGACGCCACCGGCCCCTCCTGGTTCGGCCTGGAGAAGAAGGAGATCCTGCGCCGCTGGCAGTCCTGGCTGACGGTGTTCATCATGAGCGAGGACGACAACGAGGGCGTCTTCGGGCCGCCCCCGCCGACCGGGAACGCCGAACGGATCTCGCAGCAGATGCTCAGCCGTGGTCCGCTGAGTTACCGCCCGACCGCGAACACGCGTGCCGGGTGGGAACGGGCCGACGCCGACGTCCGGGACATCCTGGAACGCGACGGTCTGTCGCGGGTGATGCCGTGGAGCAACGACGTGATCGGGGCGTACACCGTGCACCCGCTGGCGTCCTGCCGGATCGGCGACGACCCGGAGATCTCCGCTCTCGACGACCGGCACGAACTGCGCGGTCACCCGGGTGTCTTCGTCACCGACGGTTCGGCGGTCCCGGCCGGTCTCACCGTCAATCCGGCCTTCACCATCGCCGCGCTGGCCGAGCGCGCGGTGCCCGGCATCGTCGCGACTCTGGCGGAACGCGGGGTGCCGGTGCGCTACGTGACCGAGGCTCCCGGGCACGCGGTCAGCAGCCGCCGGCCCGACCGGCTCGCCGTCTGACCGGGCGCGAGGCCCGCTGTTGCGGCGGGCCTCGCGTACCGGGGGCGGGTCAGGCCCGGGGCGTGTCGAAGAGCGTGGGGAAGGTACGGGTCAGTCCGAGGTCCCCGCGGGCCTTCAGCCGTCCCCGCAGGAACAGTGTCCACGCGGCGGCGGCCCCGGTGACCATCCGGACGAAGTTCACCGCGTCCAGGCGCAGGGTCAGCCGGGGCTCCCGGGAGGTGCCCGGCGCGGTGGTGCACCGGCCGTCCTCGATCACCACCTCGTAGACGTCGGCGCCACCCGCGCCGTCGGTCACGTGCCAGTGCACGACGGCCCGCAGGTCGCCGGCCCGGTCCGGCCGGAACACCTCCGGCATCCGGCGGAAGATCCCGTCCAGGATCGCTCCCCGCGACTCACCTCCCATCAGTTGTCCGAGATCCCTCTCGGAGGCCGCCCGGACCTGCCGGGCGAACGTCTGCGGGTCGTCGACGGGATCGGCCTCGATCGTCATGTCCCGCCCCCTTTCGTCAGAGCCTGACCCGATCCTCGGCATCGCCCGGTCCCGCGCCAACTCCGCACGTGCCCACCTGGCGGCAGCCACGGAGAAGACACCGGTCACCGGCACACCGATGCTCGAAGACGTCCCCGCACCCCGCCACCGGGAGGTTCCCATGTCCGTCGTCGCGGATCTGATCACCGAGTCAGACCGGTTCGACCGGTTGTTCACCGCCCCGGCGCTGGCCGGCTGGGAACGGCCGACACCGGCGCCCGGCTGGCAGGTCCGGCACCAGTACGCCCATCTGACCTCGGTGTTCCGTCTCGGCCGGCTGGCGGTGACCGATCCCGGGGCGTTCCGGGACACCGTCTCCCGGTACGGCCCGGACTTCGACGCCGTGGTGGAGGGACTGGTCGCCGAGATCGTGGACCGGTCGCCGGAGGTGCTGCTGTCCCAGTGGCGCACCGAACGGGCCGCGTCGCAGCAGGCGCTGGCGGCATCCGCACCGGACCGGCCGGTGCCGTGGCTGGCCCGGCCCCTGCCGGTGTCCCTGCTCGCGTCGGCGGCGCAGATGGAGTTGTTCGCCCACGGTCAGGACCTGGCCGACACGCTGGGCGTGGTCCGCGAGCCGACCGACCGGCTGCGGCACGTGGTGGCGTTCGCGATGACCAATCACGGGTACGGGTGGACGGTCCGCGACCGGACTCCCCCGGACGTCCCGTTCCGGTTCGAGCTGACCGCGCCGTCCGGTGCGGTGTGGACGTACGGGCCGGCCGGTGCCGACCAGCGCGTCACCGGCCCGGTGCAGGACTTCTGCCTGCTGGTGACCCGCCGCCGGCACCGTGACGACGTGGCGCTGACCGTGACCGGGGAGATCGCCGGCGAGTGGCTGACCGTCGCGCAGGCGTACCGGGGCGGCACCGGCGCCGGCCGCCGCCCCGGACAGTTCGCCGGCCCGCGGGTCAGCCGGTGACCGCGGCGGGCCGGTCGACCGACCGCATCACCCCGGCCAGGAGCACCGCCGCCAGCATGAACGGGATCAGCCCGGCGAACGTCCAGCTCAGCCCGAACGCCTGACCGAGCCAGCCGACCGCCGCCGGTCCCATCAGGATCCCGGCGTACGTGAAGGTGGTGATCCGGGAGACGAAGGTGGCCGCCCCCGCGCCCTCCCCGCCGGCCTGCCCCGCCGCGCTGAAGATCAGCGGTACCAGCACCGAGGTCCCGTAGCCGAGGACCGCGAACCCGGCGAGAGCGGGTGCCGGGGAATCCCCGACCAGCACGATCCCGAAGCCCAGCGCGGCGATCGACGCGTACGCCCGGAACACCGCGGTCCGGCCGAACCGTTCGGTGAGCCGGTCACCGGTGAGCCGGCCGAGGGTCTGGAACAGGGTGAACGCGCCGTACCCGAACGCGGCCACGGCCAGGCTCGCCCCGCGGTCCTCGTGCAGGAAGACCCCACTCCAACTGATCACCGCCGCCTCGCAGAGCATCAGCACCAGACCGATGGCCCCGAACACCGCCACGGTCCGGGTCCAGCCGGTCCGCCAGCCGGGCCGGGCCGGGCCGCCGCCGTCGCCGGACGCCGGTGCGGCCCGGTCGGCCGAGGCCGGCAGCAGCCACAGTGTCAGCGGCAGACCGGCGGCGAACAGCACCACCGCCACCCACAGCATGTGGTCGAACACGGGGATACCGGCCCGGATGACCGCCGCCCCGAGCAGCGACGACAGGATCGCGCTGATGCTCCACGCGGCGTGACATCCGTTGAGGATCGGTCGTCCGCGGCGTTTCTCCACGGCGACCGCGTGCGCGTTCATCGCCACGTCGAGGGTGCCGTGCACGCCGCCGGCCACCGCCACCGCGACCGCCAGTTGCCGGGCGTCGCCGGCCACACCGATGCCGGCCAGCGCGAACGGCAGCGCGGCGAGGGTGACCCGGACGACGTTGCGGCTGCCGAACCGGGCCACCAGCGGGCCGACGCTCTGCATCGACCCGAGCGCCGCCACGCCGTAGCAGGTCAGCACCACGCCGAGAGTCGTCTCGCCGAGTCCGAGGGAGGCTTTCAGTGACGGGATCCGCACCAGGTACGTGGAGATCAGCAGACCGTTCACGAAGAACACCAGGGTGATCGCCCACCGGGCCCGGTCGACGGTCCGCCGGTCGGCGTCCACGGTGGGGACCGCCGCCACCTCGCTATCGGTCATGGGCCTTCTCCACGTTCGTCTCCAGTCCGGGCGCCGTGCGCACGTCCCGGCCGATCCGGTTCGCCTCGGCCCGCAGCTCGGCGGACCAGCGGGCCCACAGCCCGGACAGCCGCGAGGTGATCAGCACGACGTCGGCCGAGTGACCGGCCAGTTCGGTGCTCAGGCCGAGCGCGTACAGCACCGGGTGCCGGCCGGACTCCCGGGCCTTCGCCACGTGTTCCGGATCGAACTCGACCAGGGTGGTCGTCTCGGGGAGCCCGTCCGGGATGTCGCCGCCCGCGCCGAACACCACCAGGCGGGTGCCGGGCGGCAGGTCCCGTACCGCCTCGGTCAGCTCGGCGGCCACCCCGAGGTCCTCCGCCTCGGCCTGCCACTCGAGCAGGTCGGCGTAGTCGGCCTCCCAGCTCCAGAGCAGGTGGCGCAGGGTCAGGGCGTACCCGATCTCGATCACCGGCTCACGGTGCAGGTCGAGGAACCGGGCCAGTTGCCGGGCGAGCTGCTCCCGCAGGTCGAAGAGGTCCCGCGGGTGCGGGACGTCGACCACCCACGCCTCGGCCGAGAAGTGGAACCCGACCCCGTGGCGGAACAGTTTGAACGCGAGCTCCAGGTCCTCGGCGCCCCACTCGACGAAACTCTCGGCGAAACCGCCGACCGCGTGGAAGTCCTCGGTGCGGACCGAGCAGTTCAGCGTGAAGAAGAGCTGCCACGGGGCGAGCCGCCGGGAGAAGTCGAAGTCGATCTCCTTGAGCAGGCCGTGCCGGATGTCGCGGAACCGGGGGTCGGTCGCGTACTTCGCCACCGTCGCGACCGGCCCGAGCCGGCGCACCTCGGGCAGCAGCCAGGACATGTCCAGTTCGGGGTTGTAGCCGTAGGCGTACCCGACGACCGCGCGCGGCTCGCTGAGATCGCCGTGGGCGGCGACGTGGGCGGCCAGGAAGTCCGGGCCGAACAGCGGTCCGGTGTCCAGGAAGACCAGGATCGGCGCGGTGGCCAGGCGGGCGCCGGCGTTGCGGGCGGCGGCGACCCGGTTCCCGTCGTCCTCCTGGTAGGTGTACCGCAGGTCGAGACGGCCGGTGAACTCCTCCACCACCTGCCGGGTGTGGTCGGACGAGCCGTCGTCGGAGACGATCACCTCGAACCGGTCCACCGGCAGGCTCTGCCGGGTCAGGTGATCGAGGGCGTCCCGGAGGAGTTCGGCCCGGTCGTAGGTCGGGATGACGACGGCGACCTCCGGCGCGCTCATCGCTGTCCCTCGCGGTACTTGTCGTGGTGGCGCAGCCAGCCGCCCTTCTCCTCCAGCCGGGGACGGCCCTGCGGGGTGAAGGCGAGGTAGTTGTCGATGCCGTGCAGCAGTGCCGTGCCGTCACCGTAGGTCGAGTAGGTGTGATAGACCGCGTCGTCGCGCCGGAGGAAGACGCTGAGCCCGGCCTGCTCGCCCTGGGTCATCCAGTCCAGGCCGGCGTCGATCAGCTCGTCCTTGGTCCGGTACAGGTACTCCACCGCAGCGATGGTCTCGTCCTGGGTGGTGTGGAAGTCGTAGTTGAACCGGCTGCCGTACGACGAGTACCACGGCACGGTCCAGCCCATCCGCTCCTGGAACGCCTCGATCCGCGGGTAGGGCGCGCGGGAGACGACCGCGATCGTGGTGTCCCGGGCGTGCAGGTGTGACAGGTCGCCCAGGTTGTCGATCAGGTACGAGCAGAACTTGCAGCCGGCGTCCCAGGACGGGTCGAACATGAAGTGGTACACGATCAGTTGGCCGCGGCCCTCGAACAGCTCGGGCAGCGTGGCCTTGCCGGTGCGGCCCTCGAACACGTACTCCTGATCGATCTCCACCATCGGCAGGGACCGCCGCTGCTCCTCCAGCTCGGCGAGAGCCCGGGCCGAGGCGTCCTCCCGCGCCAGCAGTTCGCGGCGTGCGGTCAGCCATTGCTCCCGGCTCACGATCCGCGGCGACTCGATGTGCGGTGCACTCATCGTCAACTCCTCGATCCTTGCGGCCGCCCATGTCCGCGACGGCCTTTCATGGACACGTCGGTGCGGAAGATCCGTGGGCGACATTCCACGGCGAGAAATCTCTTCCGGGGTACGGGGTGACAGCACCGGGCCACGACCGCATCCCTCGGTCGTGGCCCGGTACCCATCGGGGGAGATGGGGGTCAGGTCGTCTGCGGGACTCCTTCGACCGGCTCCAGGTCACCGCCGGCCGGCGCCGGTGACACCGCCCGGCGCGGCAGGATCACACTGGAGACCAGGGTGATCACCGCCACCACGGCCAGCACGAGGAACCCGGCCTGGAAGCCCTCGGCGAGGTCCGGCACCGCCTCCGAACCCGCGGTCACGGAGACCGCCACGGTGGTGACGACCGCCGTGCCGATCGCACCACCGATCTGGAACGCCGCCGCGTTCATCCCGGAGGCCAGGCCGGACTCCGGCTCGGCGACCCCGGTGAGCGCCACGATCGACGCGGTGGTGTTGCCCATTCCCAGGCCCAGGCCGAAGACCGCCAACGGCACCATGATGTGTGCCAGGAACGTGGCGTCCACCGGCATCCGGGCCAGCAGCAGGCAGGCGGCGCCCAGGGCGATCGCCGCGGCCGCCGCGACCACCTTGAAGCCGCGCCGGTTCACCAGCGCCTGCCCCACGTACGCCCCGGCCACCGCCACGATCGGCATGACCGAGCTGGCCAGACCGGACTCGAAGGCCGAGTAGCCGAGCACCTGCTGGGTGAAGAGCGAGATCATCACGCCCTCGCCCCAGGCGATCATCGCGACCAGGGCCATCAGCAGGTTGCCGGTGGTGACCGTCCGCATGGCCAGCATCCGCAGCGGCACCAGCGGCGCCGCCGACCGGGACTCGGCCAGGACGAAGAGGGCGACCAGCAGCACCGCCAGGCCGAGCAGTCCCAGGGTCTGCACGTCCGCCCAGCCGACGGCCGGGGCGTTGACCACCGCGTAGATCAGGGCGACCAGCGCGCCGGTGATCGTCGCCGCCCCGGCCACGTCGAGGGTCCGGTCCCGCCGCTGGTCCCGGCTCTCCCGCAGCACGAACGGGGTGGCCAGCAGCACGCCGAGCACCACCGGCACGTTCACCAGGAACACCCACTGCCAGCCCAGTACGGTGGTCAGGCCGCCGCCGACGAACAGGCCGACCACCGCGCCCACCCCGCCGACCGCCGACCAGGCGGCGATCGCCCGGTTGCGTTCCCGGCCCTCCGGGAAGGTGTTCATCAGGATGGACAGGGCGCTCGGCACCATCAGGGCCGACGACAGGCCGTGCAGCGCGCGGGCCGCGATCAGCACCTGCCCCTCCCAGGCCAGGCCGGAGATGATCGAGGTGACGGTGAACCCGGCCACCCCGATCATGAACATCCGCCGCCGGCCGAGCAGGTCGGCGAGCCGCCCGCCGAACAGCAGCAGGCCACCGAAGGCGATGGCGTTGGCGGTCAACACCCACTGCACCTGCGCCGGAGGCAGGCCGAGACCGTCCTGGATCGACGGCAGCGCCAGGATGACGATCTGGGAGTCGAGAATCATCATGAAACTCGCGAGGCACAGCAGCACTAGTGCCGCCGTCCGGCTCGGAGGTCTGCGGGTGACGGTGTCGGCCATCGTGGTTCCTCCCCGTGGCAGGAGTCAGAGATACATGGTGTTGGGCTCGAGTCCGCACAGGACCCGGCCGTAGAGCTCGTAGTTGGTGTTCGGGTGCATCAGGGCGTGCAGGTTGAGCGTCTGGATGTCCCGGGCGGCGCGCTGGATCGGCACCGTCTCGTAGATCGAGGAACCGCCGCTGGCCGTGGTCAGCACGTCGACCGACTCCTTGGCGAGCTGGAAGACCCGGCCAAGCGCGGCCCGGGCGCCGACCCGGTCGAGCAGCGTCCACGGCTCACCGGTCGTCGCACGCTCGTCGACCTTCGCGGCGAGGCGGGCGGCGTGGAACTCCGCCTCCTCGGCCTTCAGCGTGGCCTCGGCGAGTTGAAGGTGGGTGATCGGCGCGTCCCGCTGGGCGGCGTAGTCGGTGTAGGTGATCTTGCGGGTGGGCATCCGCTCCAGGAAGTTCTCCCGGGCCGCGTACGCCAGGCCGACCGCGGTGCCGGCGAACGACACACAGCCGGTGGCGATCATCGGCGCCTGGAACACCGGCGAGGCGGCGTTGGCGGCGGAGGCGTACTGCCCCTGCAGGATGGCCGGCATCGGCAGGACCCGGTCGGCGGGCACGAACACCTCGCGGGCCACGGTGGCCACACTGCCGGTGCCACGGAGCCCGGCGGTGAACCAGTCGTCCACGATCTCCAGCTCGGACAGCGGGATCAGGGCCATCACCGGCCACTGGGCGGCGCCGTCCGGTGTGGGTGCCATGGCGAGCACCAGTTGCCAGGCGCTGTGCCGGGCACCGCTGATGAACTGCCAACGGCCGTCCACCACGATCCCGCCGGACGCCGGCACCGCCGTCGCGGTCGGGCTGAGCACGCCGCACACCCGGGTGTCCGGGTCGGCGAAGACCTCGTCCTGCACGTGGTCGGGGAAGAGACCGGCCAGCCAGGCGCAGATCGACCACACCGAGGTCAGCCAGGCGGCCGACCCGTCACCCCGGCCGACCTCGACGACCGTCCGCAGCAGCGTCGTGGCGTCCACCTCCAGGCCGCCGTATCGGGTGGCCACCCGCATCCGGTAGATCCCGGCGTCGCCGAGCGCGGCCAGGACCTCGTCGTGCAGGCGGCGGTTCTGCTCGCCCCAGAGGGCGTGCTCGCGCAACAGCGGAACCGTGGCGGTGGCCCGCCGTACCGGGTCCAGGCGGGTGCCGGTCGAGGTGGTCGAGGTCATGGTTCTCTCCTCCGGGTCGGAACGGGGTCAGCGGTGCCGGGACGGCCGCAGCACCCGCGACATCAGCGGCAGGTTCATCAGGGCGGCGGGCGGGTCGACCAGGCCGGCGACCCGCATGAAGGCGCGCGACACCTCGGCGTCCCGGGTCGCGGCGGCCTGCAGCCGGGGCATGATCGTGTTGCCCATCCGGACCTTCAGCGTCCGGCGGCCCCGGACGCCGGGGAAGCCGAGGTCACCACCGGCCGACATGTCCCAGGGCGCGTCGATCGCGGCGGCCAGGTCACGGAAGTACGCGCGGGACGGCGCACCCGGGCCCCGGCGCAGGTGGTCGCGCAGCACGATGGCACCGATCCCGGCGACCGTCATGCCCTGCGCGTAGATCGGGTTGAAGACGCAGGCCGCGTCACCGAGGGCGAGCAGGCCCTCCGGCAACCGCGACATCCGCTCGTAGCGGCGGCGGACACTGGCCGGGAAGTGGAAGGCGACCGGGGTACCCAGCGGTTCGGCGTCCCGGACCGCTGCGTGGACGGACGGCACCGGCAGGGTCCGCGCGTACTCCAGGAAGCCGGAGTAGTCGGTGGGCGCCTTGTCGCCGAGCAGGCCGTTGAGCGACAGCGAGTACCGGTCGGGCAGCCGGGCGAGCGTGGCGCCCCGCGGACTACCCGGGGTGGCGACCGCGATGACCGCTATCCCGTCCCCGATCGGGTCCGCGGGCAACGGCGCGGCGAAGTCGCAGCTCGTGTAGGTCAGGTCCACCTTGACCTGCTCCTCCTCGACCTGCGGGAAGCCCATCTCCCGCAGCCATCGCGGGACCCGGGTGCCCCGGCCGGTGGCGTCCACCACCAGGTCGGCGTCCAGCCACCGGGCCTCTTGCGAGCCGTCGTGCGCCTGGACCTGAACACCGCGGATGCGGTCGCCGGACGGCGTCCCGCGCAACCGGACCACGTCGGTGCCCTCCAGGAAGGTCACCTCGGGCAGGAGCGCCACCCGGTCGCGCATCTCCGACTCCAGGCGCCACCGCCCGGCCGAGACGCACACCAGGTCGGTGTCCACCTTCCGGATCGGCCGGCCGGCGAAGTGCCAGCCCAGGCTGGTCCCGAAGTCGCGGACCGGCACGCCCGCCGCGGCCAGTTCCTTGGTGAAGCCGGGGAACAGCTCCTCGAGGATCTGCTGGCCCCGGGCCAGCAGGCCGTGGATGTGCCGGCCCTGCGGAACCGCGCGGCGCGGGCCGTCCGTGCCGAGCAGCACGTCCCGGTCGACGATCGTCACCCGGTGGTAGTGGTCGGCCAGGACCCGGGCGGCGAACAGGCCCGCGATGCTCCCGCCCAGCACCACCGCCCGATCACCGATGCGCTCGCTCATGTGGCCTCCCCGGACTAGTGCCGTCAGGGAAGAGCCTGGCTACGGGCGGCGGTGCACCGCATCTTCGAGATTGCTCTCGATCACCGGACGGATCCACCCGTCCGTGCACAGCGGACGGTCACGGGGACTGATACGTTGCTAGCGGTCCTGCGGTGGCCGGAAGGCCGGGCTCGGAAGGCTGACGATGAAGTTCCTGCTGATGGTCCACGTCGACGAGTCCCTCACGATGGGTCCCGAGGAGACCGCGGAGCACCTGGCCGCGGTCGGCGCCTGGGTCGGCGGCCTGGAGAGCCGGGGTGCCCGCCTGACCGGCGGCCGGCTGCGCCCCTCCGGCGAGGGCAGCACGGTGCAGGTCCGTGACGACAAGCTGCTCGTCTCCGACGGTCCGTACGCGGAGACCAAGGAGCAGATGGGCGGCTTCGACATCATCGACTGCTCCGGTGCCGCCGAGGCCACCGAGATCGCCGCCGGGCATCCCGGCGCGCGGTACGGCACTGTCGAGATCCGCCCGCTCTGGGAGTGACCGGGACGATCCCCCGCCGGGACCCGCACTATCGCAGACGGCCCGCGCGTTCCCGCAGGTAACGCCGTTCGGCCTCGCCGGGCGCCCGGTTCGCGGCGTTGGTGTACGCGTCCGCCGCGGCACCGTGGTCGCCGGCCATCTCCAGCATGTGCGCCCGGGCCGACTCCAGACGGTGCGAACCGGCCAGCCGGTCGTCCGCCTCCAGGCTGCCGAGCAGGCCCAGCGCCGCCCGTGGACCGTGCACCATCGCCACCGCGACCGCCCGGTTCAGCGCCACCACCGGACTCGGTGAGATCCGCTGGAGGATGTCGTAGAGGCCGAGGATCTGCGGCCAGTCGGTGTCCGCGGACCGGTCCGCCTCGGCGTGCACCGCCGCGATCGCCGCCTGCACCTGGTAGGGGCCGGCCGTGCCGGCCGCCAGCGCCCCGGTGATCAGCGCGGTCCCCTCGGCGACGGCCACCCGGTCCCAGCGGGTCCGGTCCTGTTCGTCGAGGGGCACCGGGACGCCGTCGTCGCGGGTCCGTGCCGGGCTGCGGGCCTCGGTCAGCAGCATCAGGGCCAGCAGGCCGTCGGTCTCCGGGTCGCCGGGGCGCAACCGGCGCAGATCACGGGTGAGGCGGATCGCCTCCCGGGTCAGGTCGGTCCGGACCAGGTCCGGGCCGGTGCCGGTGGCGTACCCCTCGTTGAAGATCAGGTAGAGCACGTGCCGGACCACCCGCAGACGGGCCGGCAGGTCCTCGGGCGCGGGCGGGCGGAACGGCTCACCACTCGCCCGGAGGCGCTGCTTGGCCCGGCTGATCCGCTGTTTCATAGTCGCCTCGGGGGTGAGGAAGGCGCGGGCCACCTCGGTGGTGGTCAGGCCGCCGACCGCACGCAGGGTCAGCGCCGCCTGGGACAGGGCCGGCAGGGACGGATGGCAGCAGAGCAGCAGCAGGGTCAGGGTGTCGTCGCGGTCCGGTGCGCCGTCCGGGTCCGGTGCGGACTGTCGCATCGCCATCGTGGTGGCCTCCCGGCGGCGCCGGGCCACGTCGCTGCGGACCTGGTCGGTGAGCCGCCGGGCCGCCACGGTGAACAGCCAGGCGCGGGGGTTGTCCGGCACCCCGCCGGAACGCCACTGCACCGCGGCGGCCAGCAGCGCCTCCTGGACGGCGTCCTCGCAGGCGTCGAACGAGCCGTACCGGCGCATCAGCATCGCCAGCACGTCCGGCACCAGTCCGCGTAACAGATCGTCGAACGGGGGGTCCGTCGTCATGGGCACCATCATCGCAATCTCGAAGAATCATGGTCCATGGTCACGGGCTTAGCGTGAGGTCGATCCAGCGGGACCGGGTAATCACGAAAGGCGACGTTCCATGGCTCAGGCACAGTGTCCCCACCTCCTCGACACCCAGGGAACCGACACCCACGCGGAGACCACGCTCCTGCGGGAGCAGGGTCCGATCGCCCTGGTCGAACTGCCCGGCGGCGTCACCGCCTGGTCGGTGCACGACTACGAGCTCGCCAAGGAGATCCTGCTCGACGAGCGGTTCTCGAAGAATCCGCGGCGGAGCTGGCCGGCGTACATCAACGGGGAGATCCCCCGCGACTGGCCGATGATCAGTTGGGCGGCGATGGACAACATGGCCACCCACGACGGGGCGGACCACGCGCGGTTGCGCCGGCTGCTGCTCAAGGCGTTCACCACCAGCCGGGTCGAGGGCATGGCCCCGCGGATCCGCCAGATCGTCGACGACCTGCTCGACGACATCGGGCGTACGCCGAGCGGCGAGGTCGTCGATCTCAAACAGCGGTACTGCCAGGCGCTGCCGGCCCGGCTGATGTGCGAGCTGTTCGGCGTACCGCCCGAGGCGCAGGAGGACGTGCTGCGCGGCGGGCACGTCAACGTGGACACCCGGCTCACCCCGGAACAGGCCGAGGCCAACATCGACCAGTGGGAGAAGGCCATCGCCGACCTGGTCGCCTACAAGCACGAGCATCCGGCGGACGACCTCACCAGCGCGCTGATCGCCGCCCAGGAGGAGGACGGCTCGAAGCTGAGCGACTCGGAGCTGATCGGCACGCTGCACCTGATGCTCGGTGCCGGTTCGGAAACCATGGTCAACTCCCTGAACTACGCGATCATCGCGGTGCTCGCCGACCCCGGTCTGCGGACCCGGCTGGACAGCGGCGAGATCTCGTGGGAGGACGTCATGGAGGAGACGCTGCGGGTCGAGTGCCCCGTCGCGCACCTGCCGTTCCGGTTCGCCACCGAGGACTTCACGATCGGCGGCGTCACCGTGCGCCAGGGGGACCCGGTACTGATCGACTACGCCGGCATCGGCCGCGACCCGCGCCTGCACGGCGACACCGCGGACGTGTTCGACGCCGCACGCCCGGACAAGACCCACCTGACCTTCGGCCACGGGGTGCACTACTGCCTGGGTGTCCGGCTGGCCAAGGTGGCCACCCTGATCATGCTGCCGGCGCTGTTCGCACGGTACCCGGACGTCCGGCTCAGCGTCCCGCGGGAGAAACTCGAACCGCAGGGCAGCTTCGTCATGAACGGCCGCAAGGACTGCCCCGTCCACCTCGACGGCAAGGTGCCGGCCACCGCCTGACGAGGAGGAGACGTGCAACCGTTCCGTATCGACATCCCCCAGGACCAGCTCGACGACCTGCACCGGCGGCTCGCGGCGACCCGGTGGCCGGCGGAGATCCCGGGCACCGGCTGGGAGCGCGGCGTGCCCCTGGGCTACCTGCGGGAACTGGCCGCCTACTGGCAGGACGGGTACGACTGGCGTGCCGCCGAGGCACGTCTCAACGAGCACCCGCAGTTCGTCACCGAGATCGACGGCGCGCGGGTGCACTTCCTGCACGTCCGCTCCCCCGAACCGGACGCCACCCCGCTGATCGTCACGCACGGCTGGCCGGGGTCGATCGCCGAGTTCCTGCCGGTGATCGGGCCGCTGACCGACCCGCGGGCGCACGGCGGCGACCCGGCGGACGCGTTCCACCTGGTGATCCCGTCGGTGCCCGGCTTCGGGCTGTCCGGACCGGTCACCGAGACCGGATGGGACATCACCCGGATCGCCCGGGCCTGGGCGGAGCTGATGGGCCGCCTCGGCTACCGCCGCTACCTCGCCCAGGGCGGTGACATCGGCGCCTGGATCAGCCTCACCCTGGCCGGGGTGGACCCCGCCGGCGTCCGCGGCGCCCACGTCAACTTCCTGGTCACCGCGCCGCCGTCGGACCCGGCCGCGATGCGGGACCTGGACGCGACCGATCAGGGGCGTCTGCGGCGGCTCGCGTCGTTCCTGGACGACGGCGCCGGCTACATGAAACTGCAGGCCACCCGGCCGCAGACCATCGCGTACGCGCTCACCGACTCGCCGGTCGGCCAGCTCGCCTGGATCGTGGAGAAGTTCCGGGAGTGGGCCGACGCGCCGAAGGTGCCCGAAGACGCGGTGGACCGTGACCTGCTGCTCACCGACGTGATGCTGTACTGGCTGACCGCGACCGCCGGATCGTCCGCGCACCTGTACTTCGAGGTGGCCGACATCCTGCCGACCGCCGCCACCCCGCCGCCCGAACAGCCGCCGCTCCCCGTCCCGCTGGGCGTGGCGGTGTACCCGCACGACTCGGCGCATCCGATCCGGTCGTGGGCGGACCGGGCCTTCCCGAACATCGTGCGATGGACCGAGTTCGACCGGGGCGGTCACTTCGCCGCCCTCGAGGAACCCGACCTGTACGTCGACGACCTGCGCGCGTTCCACCGCCTGCTGCCCCCGTGAGCGCTCTCCCCGTACCCTCGAGGTCCTCTGACGAACGCACGGACGCGGCGCCCCGGCAATCAGCCGGGGCGCCGCGCTCGCCGGGCCGCCCGGCGCTCAGAAGCGCAGCAGCACCTTGCCCAGGTAGGCGCCGTCGAGCTGCGCCCGCGTCGCGGCGATGATGTTCTCCAGGCCGTCGATGATCGTCTCGTGCAGCACCACCGCACCGCCGGCGACCAGCGCCGGGAACTCCCGGTCGAACGCCGGGAGCAGGTCCGGGTGGTCGTCGGTGGTGAAACCCTGCAGGGTGAGCCGCTTGGCGATCACCATCTGCATGTTCCGGATGCCGTAGGTCTCGCCGGTGAGCTGCTGCTCGGTCCCGCCGTTGAGCAGGATCCGGCCGTGCGGACGCATCGCGTCGATCGCCGCCTCCAGTTGACGGCCGCCCACGTTGTCGTAGTAGACGTCGACGCCGCCGAGGTCCGGCCAGCCGTCGTGATAGTCGAACGCCTCGTCGAAGCCCAGGGTCTCGACCGCGAACGCGACCTTGGCGGCCGAGCCGACACTGCCGATCACCCGGCCCGCGCCCCCGATCCGGGCGAGCTGGCCGGCCACGCTGCCGACCGCACCGGCGGCACTGCTCACCACCACGGTGTCACCCGGGTCGATCCGGGTCTGCCGCAGGCCGACGTAGGCGACCACCGCCGAGCTGAGATGGTGCGACACCGACGGGTACGCGTCCGCGTCCACCTTGCGGAAGGTGGACGCGGGTGCGACCGCGAACTCGCGCCAGGCCAGCCGGTGCAGCACCACGTCACCGGGGCGCAGAGCCGGATCCCGCGACGACTCCACCTCACCGAGGGCGTGGCCCCACATCACCTCGCCGACCGGGAAGTCCGGGACCAGGCCGTCGAGCGGCCGCATCCGCAGGAGCAGCCCCGGGTCGACGGCCATGTAGAGGTTACGGACCAGCACCTCCCCCGGCCCGGGATCCGGTACCTCCACCTTCTCCAGGGCCACCTCACCGGGTACCGGCCGGGTGCCCGGCGGGTGGGAGAGCAGACGCATCTGACGGCTGACGGGCATCCCGTCTTCCCTTCGCCGAACGGACAGATATCGATCATCGTGGCCGGTCCGGGCAGGGGAAGTCTTATCGCAGGATGCTCTCTCCGCGCCGGCCGGTCAGTCCGGGGTCGGACCGCGGCGCACCGGGAGGGCGAACGCGGTCATGCCCTGTTCCGCATGCTCGATCAGGCCCTGGGCGCGGTAGAACGGGTGCGAGCGTTGCGCGTCCTCGGTGCCGGCCGCGTCGGTGGAGAGGACGAAGAAGCGGCAGTGGGCGTACCGCCTCTTCAGCTCCTCCATCAGGAGACGGCCCACGCCGCGGCGCTGCATGTCCGGGTGGATGAGCAGGTCCTGGACGTAGCAGACGGTGGCGTCGTCGGAGACCGTGCGGGCCAGGCCGGCCAGCCGGCCGTCATCGTCGCGGGCCGTCAGCAGGACGTGTGCGCCGGCCAGGCCGCGGAGCAGCGCGTCCGGGTCGTTGACGTACCCGTGCCAGCCGACGGCACCGTAGAGTTCCAGGGTTTCGTCCCGGGACAGGCCGTCCTCCGCCGTGATCCGCATGGCCGGTCAGCCTACCGCCGGATCGCGCCCCGGGCCGGTCCTCCTCGCCGCGCGGGCCGGTGGACCCTGGGATTCCGGGACCCGAACACTTAATGTCACCTTTACCGGCGAGGGGAGTCACATTGATGGTCATCGGAGTACCGCGCGACCCGCATCCGGCGGAGCGGCGTGTCGCGGCCACCCCCACGACCGTCGGCGAGCTGGTGAAACTCGGCTACCAGGTGGTGGTGGAGACCGGCGCCGGTGAGGCCTCCGCGTTCACCGACGACACCTACGCGGGTGCCGGGGCGAGCATCGGCGACCCGTACGCCGCGGACGTGCTGCTGACCATCAACCCGCCGGACCTCGACCGGCTCGCCGCGGGCACCACCCTGATCGGCATGCTCAACCCGCGGCTCGACCCCGGATTCGTCGACGAACTGGCCGCCCGGCCGATCACCGCGCTGTCGATGGACGCGGTGCCGCGGATCTCCCGGGCCCAGTCGCTGGACGTGCTGTCGTCGATGGCGAACATCGCCGGCTACCGCGCGGTGGTCGAGGCGGCGCACGCGTTCGGCCGGTTCTTCACCGGGCAGGTGACCGCCGCGGGCAAGGTGCCGCCGGCGAAGGTGCTGGTGGCGGGCGCCGGGGTGGCCGGGCTGGCGGCGATCGGCGCGGCCGGGTCGCTGGGCGCGATCGTCCGGGCCACCGACCCCCGCCCGGAGGTCGCCGACCAGGTCAGGTCGCTGGGCGGCGAATACCTGGCGGTGGAGGCGGACGACGTGGAGGTGTCGTCGACCGGGTACGCCAAGGAGATGTCCGGTGACTACACCGAACGGGCCGCCCGGCTGTACGCGGCACAGGCGAGCGAGGTGGACATCGTGATCACCACCGCGCTGATCCCCGGCCGGCCGGCACCCCGGCTGATCACCGCGCCGATGGTGGCGTCGATGCGGCCCGGCAGCGTGATCGTCGACATGGCCGCGGCGAACGGCGGCAACGTGGAGGGCACCGTCCCGGGCGAGGTGGTGACCACCGCGAACGGCGTGACGATCATCGGGTACACCGACCTGCCGGGCCGGCTGCCCGCACAGGCCTCCCAGCTGTACGGCACCAACCTGGTCAACCTGATGAGACTGCTGACCCCGGGACGGGACGGGCGGCTGGTGCTGGACTTCGACGACGTGGTCCAGCGGTCGGTGACCGTGGTCCGCGACGGCGAGCTGACGTGGCCGCCTCCTCCCGTGCCGGTGTCGGCGTCACCCGTACCCGCGAAACAGATCCCGCCCCCCGCCAAGCCGGAACCGAAACCGGCACGCCGACCGATACTGATCGGGGCCGGCGCAGCCGTCGTGTTCCTGCTCGCCGCGCTGGCGCCGACCGCCCTGCGCGGGCACCTCACCGTCTTCGCCCTGGCCGTGGTGATCGGCTACTACGTGATCGGCAAGGTGCATCACGCGCTGCACACGCCACTGATGTCGGTCACCAACGCGATCTCCGGGATCATCGTGGTCGGCGCCCTGCTCCAGATCGGCCACGGCGGTGGCCCGGTCACCGCTCTCGCGGTCGCCGCCACACTGCTGGCCTCGATCAACGTCTTCGGCGGTTTCGCCGTGACCCGCCGCATGCTCGCCATGTTCTCCAGGAGCCGATGATGACCGTCGAGACCGCGGCGCAGGGTGCCTACATCGTCGCCGCCCTGCTGTTCATCCTGGCCCTGGCCGGGCTGTCCCGGCACGAGACCGCCCGGTCGGGCAACGCGCTGGGCATCGCCGGCATGGCGGTGGCCCTGATCGCCACGATCGCGCTGGCCGTCACCCGGGACATCGGCACGACCGGCCTGGGACTGCTGGTGGCCGCCACCCTGATCGGCGCGGCGATCGGCCTGCACCGGGCCGCCCGGGTGGAGATGACCGGCATGCCGGAACTGATCGCCCTGCTGCACAGTTTCGTCGGCCTGGCCGCCGTACTGGTCGGCTGGAACGGGTACCTGCACGTGGAAGGCGATCCGGACGGCACCGAGGCGGCGTTGCTGGCGGGCCGGGACATGCTGGGCATCCACGGCGCCGAGGTGGTGATCGGCGTGTTCATCGGCGCGGTCACGTTCACCGGTTCGATCGTGGCGTTCCTCAAGCTGTCCGGGCGGGTGAGATCGAGTCCCCTGATGCTGCCCGGCAAGAACGCGCTGAACATCGGCGCGCTGGTGGTGTTCGTGGCGCTGACCGCATGGTTCGTGGTGGCGCCGAGCCTGTGGCCACTGGTCGCGGCGACGGTGGTGGCGCTGGCGCTGGGCTGGCACCTGGTCGCGTCGATCGGCGGCGGCGACATGCCGGTCGTGGTGTCGATGCTGAACAGCTACTCCGGGTGGGCCGCGGCCGCCGCCGGATTCCTGCTCGAGAACGACCTGCTGATCGTGACCGGGGCACTGGTCGGGTCGTCCGGCGCCTACCTGTCGTTCATCATGTGCAAGGCGATGAACCGCTCCTTCCTGTCGGTGATCGCCGGTGGCTTCGGCATCGAGGCCGGGCCCGGCGGCAGCGAGGACCACGGCGAACACCGCGAGATCACCGCCTCCGGCGTCGCGGACCTTCTGCTCACCGCCGAGTCGGTCATCATCACGCCGGGGTACGGGATGGCGGTCGCCCAGGCGCAACACGGGGTCGCGGCGCTGACGTCGCTGCTCCGCGAGCGCGGGGTGACCGTACGGTTCGGCATCCACCCGGTGGCCGGCCGTCTGCCCGGTCACATGAACGTGCTGCTGGCCGAGGCGCACGTGCCGTACGACATCGTGCTCGAACTCGACGAGATCAACGACGACTTCGCCGGCACGTCGGTGGTGCTGGTGATCGGCGCGAACGACACGGTGAACCCGGCGGCGCTGGACGATCCGTCGTCGCCGATCGCGGGGATGCCGGTGCTGACGGTGTGGGAGGCCGGCGAGGTGATCGTCTTCAAGCGGTCGATGGCGGCGGGGTACGCGGGGGTGCAGAATCCGCTCTTCTTCCGCGAGAACACCGCGATGCTGTTCGGCGACGCGAAGGAGCGGGTGGACGACATCCTGCGTGAGGTCTCCGCAACGGCCCCCGCGTCCTGACCCGCCGCACAGGGCGGTCGCCGCACAGGGCGGTCGCCGCACAGGGCGGTCGCCGCACCCGATCGCGGCTCGGGCAGGGCGCGCCAGGTGCACCCGATCTGGGGTTCGGGTGCACCGGCCGCTCCTCGAGGCGGTGCCCGCACCCGGTCGCGCCTCGGGTGCACTCACCCTCCCACAAAGGGCAGCCCCCGCACCCGAACCCTAGATCGGGTGCACCCAACCTCCCACCAACGGCAGCCCGCGCACCCAAAGCACGACCAGGCGCAGTCACCACCCCGCCCGCGGCGCGACCGGGTGCATTCGCCGCCCCTCGAGACGGTGCCCGCACCCAGTCGCGCCTTGGGTGCACTCACCCTCCCGCAAAGGCCGGCCACCGCACCCGAACCCTAGATCGGGTGCACCCAACCTCCCACCAACGGCAGCCCGCGCACCCGATCCGCCACCGGGGACGGGCACCACCCCGAGCGACGGCCACCGCACCCAAACACCGACCGGGTGCAACCACCCGCCCATAAACGACGTCGGCGCACCCGGGTCCCGGATCGGGTGCGCCCGACCTCCCGCTGACGGCGGTCGGCGCACCCAGAACGCGAACGGGTGCGGGTTCCGCCCTGAAGGGCGGTTGGAGCACCCGAAACTCGGGCCGGGTGCAAGCACCACCCCGAAGGGCAGCAGGCGCACCCACAACACGAGCCGGGTGCAAGCAACCACCCCGAAGGGCAGCAGGCGCACCCACAACACGAGCCGGGTGCAAGCACCACCCCGAAGGGCAGCAGGCGCACCCACAACACGAGCCGGGTGCAAGCACCACCCCGAAGGGCAGCAGGCGCACCCACAACACGAGCCGGGTGCACTTGCCCTCCCGTCGACGGGTGCCGGTGCGCCCGGAGCACGGATCGGCTGCGGAGTTGCCCGCGACAAGACGGGATCGACCGCGTCAAGGCAGGGTTAACCGCGACAAGGCGGGATCGACCGCGCAAGACGTAATTGCCCCGACAAGACGTGATTGCCCGTGATAAGGCCGGATTGCCCGCGATAAGGTGGGATTGACGGTGGGTCAGGCGGTGGCTGGGGCCAGCTGCGTGGTCACGTCACCGTGGGTGGCCTTCACCCAGGTCTTCGTGGCCAGCTTCAGGTGCAGCTCACGCAGGCGTGCCTCGCGCCGGGAGTGTGGGACCGGACGGACCCGGGACGCGATCAGTCGCAGCGGGGTGGCGTCGTCCAGGTCGGTGGGGCTCGGGGCGCGACCGGACTGGCGGGCCCGGCGTAGGCCCGTCTGCAGTGTCAGCGCGGTCAGCGGGTCGGTGCCGAGTTCCCGGCGCAGGTAGTCGCGGTCCGCCTCGTCGGTGACCTTGTTGCCGACGAGCAGGAGCAGGTCGTCGACGCCCGCCGCTACGGCCAGTTCACGGTAGCGCCGGGCGACCGTCACCGATTCCGGGGTCGGTTCGACCACTACGGCGATCGCGTCGAACTGGGCGTGCAGCGAGTTCGCGAATGCGTCGGTGCCGGCCACCATGTCGCAGACCACCCAGTCGCCGTCGGCGGGGTTCAGGTGGGAGAGCAGGTTCTCCAGGATCGCCAGGTGCCCGTGGTAGCAGCCGTTGCCGATGTTCTCTGCCTCGTAGGTGCCGACGTGCATGACGTGTGTCGCCGGGTCGAGGGCCACCGCGTGCCCGGTGAGGACTGGGTCGGCCGGGTCCAGGGTGACCAGGTGGGATCCCGGGCCGGGTGGGGTGGTCGCCACGAACCGGTCCGGGCCGCCGATCAGTGTGTTGTCGCCGAGCAGGTGCCGGCGGACGGCGGCGGCGTTGTCCGGGTGGGACAGGGCGGCGCCGGACTCGGCGGTCACCCCGAGCAGTGGTGCCAGGTGCACGTTGACGTCGGCGTCGACGGCCAGGACGCGGTGTCCGGCGGCACGCAGGTGTCCGACGAAGAGGGCGGCCAGGGTGCTCTTCCCACTGCCACCCTTGCCAGTGAAAGCGATTTTCATTATCGAGAAATTAGCGGTGCCGGACACCTCATGCAAGCGGAACCCGCCGAACTACTCCCTTCTCACTCCCCGACTTGCGCGATGATGGGCAGGTGGAGATCGAGGCGGTCCGGGTGGGCGAGTTCACGCTGCCGAATGACTTCGCCAGAGCAGGCGTCGCGGGCCCACTCAGCCCGGCACCACCGGGGCGGGTGCTGGTCAGCGTTCGCAACGCCGGCGAGCTGGTGGTGTTCGACGTCGACCGGGACAACGAGCCGGTAGCCCGGTTCGCCCAGCCCTGGCCCGGCTCCCGCAACGGGTCGGCGGTGGTCGGGCCGGACCTGAACGTCGCCGTGTTCAGCGGGATGACGGCGGTCCGCGCGGTGGACCGTGACGGCCGGATCCGGTGGGAATACCGGCACGCCTGCTGGGGCTGCTCGAAGATGCACGAGACACCGCTCGTGCCGCTCGACGACGACCTGCACCGGTGGGCCAGCAGCGGCTCGGTGGCCTTCGGCAGCGACGGCCGGACCCTGTGGGCGCACGTCCCGAAAGCCGACTCCGGCGAGGTGCCGACGGGCGAGGTGTCGACGGGCGGACTGGGCGAGGTGTCGACGGGCGAACTGTGGGTGGTCCTGGACGCGGAGGAGGGCACCGTCCTCGCCCAGGCCGAACTCGCGACCGCCACCGAGGGCTCCCACCACGTCGGGCACCGCGACCCGGCCACGATGGGACTGGGCGTGGGCGAGGGCCAGGACGGGTCGCC
Organism: Actinoplanes rectilineatus; assembly: GCF_000962825.1. Classification (GTDB taxonomy): domain Bacteria; phylum Actinomycetota; class Actinomycetes; order Mycobacteriales; family Micromonosporaceae; genus Actinoplanes; species Actinoplanes rectilineatus. The sequence goes on along the minus strand of NZ_JZKF01000027.1, from coordinate 69,312 downwards.
CGCCCTGTGGGGCACGCTCCGCGACGGAAAGCTGCACGTCGACCGGGTCACCGGCGACGAACGGGTGATGCTCGGCGCGTTCGACGACCGGTTCCTGAGCGTCGGCCACGCCCGCAACGAGGAGTTCGCCGTCCAGCGGATCAGCGACCACGCCGTGGTCGGCACGTTCTTCGCGGACCGGATGCCCGGCAACGGCCCGCGCAGCGCCTGGGACATGACCGACCTGACCGTGGCCGCCGACGGCCGCCTGGTGATGAGCACCAGCGACAAGGGCCACGGCGACGCCAACGTACAGCACTGGCTGGTCGACGTCCGCCGGGTCGAGGTGATCGGCTCGATCCGCTACCCGGCGGACGCCACCACCACCGAGACGGACGGCCCGCCGCCGGACCCGGCCGAGGGCGCGGCCGCGGCACCACCGCCGATCACCCTGGGCGACGGCACCTGGCTGACCCGCGGTGCCGACCGGCGCCGTCTCACTCGCTGGACGACGGGAGACCTACCGGAGGCGGCACCGCAGTGACCACCGCGGCACCCTCGAAGCCACCGGACGACAGGAGATCTGCCGACGGCGACGGGATGACCGTCACGGTGTCCTCCAGGCCGTTGCACTCCAGCAGGAGACCGTCGCGGACCAGCCAGAACACCGGCATCCCGTCGATCAGGAGCGCCGGCAGGTGGTCGAGCAGCAGCGTCGCGGTCACCCGGGCCACCGGCCCGATCCGGGTGCCCCAGATGACGAGCACGTCGCCGCGGCCGGCCCGAAGGAAACCCTCGACAGTCTGACCGGTGTCCGCCCCGGCCACCCCGGTCCAGTCGATGGAGGCGTCCCGGTTCCGGGGGAACCGGTCCACGGTCACCCGGCCGGCCTGGCGACTCCGCTCCTCGTCGAACAGCGTGACGCCGGGCCGGCCCACCCGGTGGAGCAGGCGGGCCGACCCGGCTGGAGCTCGGGCGACCATGACCATCCAGTGCGGCAGGCCCGCCGCGTGGTCCTCGGGATCGGTCACGGTCGCCGAGGTTACCGGGTGAACGCCTGGAACTCCGCGATGCGCACGTTCTGCGCCTGCGGGCTGGCGGTGGCGCAGTCGGTGCCGGCGCGCGGGTCGGCGTCCTGCTCACCGGCGTAGTCGGGTGCGCCGGTGCACTGGTTGGTGACCACCTCGACGCGCAGGTGGGTCGCGGTGACGTCCGGGATGTCGAACGATGTGATCAGCAGTTCGGGGGCGCGCGGCCGGGGTGCGACCGACGGGAACGCGTCCCGCCTACTGGTGTAGACGGTCCGGAAGCTCGCCGCGTCGCCACAGGTCACGGTGGCCGTCGCGGTGCAGGCCAGGACCTTGAACTGGCGCAGCGCCGAGAAGCGGTTCTGCGTGCCCACGTCCGGGTCCCCGGTGGTGATCGCCGGGCGTAGCAGGGCGCTGACCTGGACCCGGCGGACGCGCTGCGCCTCGCCGGCCAGGTCGACGGTGACCTGCTTGCCGGCCACGGCACTGCCCAACGACGCCCAGTTGGTGGCCTCGTCGTCGTCGATCAGCCGGGCCAGGTTGATGCCGTCGCCGGTGGCGGTGGCGCCGGAGGTGGCCGAGGCCAGGTTGCGGGGCAGCCGAACGGTCAGGGTCGTGGTCTTACCGGCCTTGACCGCGGTGGCGGCGACGCGGGCGTGGCCGTACCCGGGGGCCTGCACCAGGAAGGTGTACTTGCCGGGCACCAGGCTGACCCGGTCGGCCAGGGTGGTCGCCGGGTCGGTGTCGGCCACCGGGACCGCGCGGGCCTGGTAGTCGCCGACGAACAGTTTGGCGCCGGTGACCGGCTTGCCGGTCTCGTCGACCGGGCGCAGCGTGACCGTCGCCTCGCGGGCGTGCGGCGAGGTGAACCCGGGTGCCGGGTTGGCGTCGCCGGCGCCGTTGCTGGCAGCCGTCTCACCGAGGCCGCGTTTGGCGAACGCGTTCCAGAGGATGTCCTGGTTCTTTCCGCCGAAGCGGACCCGGTCGGCGGCGAGCAGCGCGTCGCGGGCGTCCACCTGGCTGTTGGCGCTGGTGGCCATCAGCAGGAACGAGTCGAACACCAGCTGGATCCAGCGGCGGTTGCCGGGGCACTTGGTGACCGGCGTCTTCCCTTCGGCGCAGGACTTCTGCAGCTTGGCGTTGCCGGCGCCGTACCGTTTCACGAACGCGCTGCGGATGTCGTAGTTGGTGGCGCTCCACAGTTCCCCGGAGGCGTGCACCTGCAGCCCGACGAAGTCGTAGTCGACGTGGCTGTAGTTGAGCGGGCTGCGGGTCATGTTGAAGTTGCGGATGCCCGCGTTCGGGTCGCCGGTCACGTACTGGCCGACGGTGAACGCGTTGGCGCCCTTCGGCAGGTAGCCGTACTCGGACAGGTATTCCACGGCGAGCAGGTCGGACCAGCTCTCGCTCATGCCCTGCGGCGAGCTGAGGCCGGCGTCCGGTCCGGCGATCATGCGGTTGGTGATCGCGTGGGTGTACTCGTGGGCGATCACGGACATGTCGTAGTCGCCGTCCACGCAGGGCGCGTAGAAGGCACCGGCGATCGGCTGCCACAGGTACATGTTGGTGGTGGTGGGCTGGCCGTCCGGCGGGGTGATCTGGTTGGCGTTGTTGCGTGCCTCGAATCCGGGCGGGCCGCCGCTGATCCCGCCGGCCTGCGCGTTGCCCTGCTCGTAGTCGCCGTCGAGCCCGGCGGCGGCGCCGTTCTCCTGCTGCATGTTCCAGGTCGCCTCGGTGAAGCCCAGGCCGTAGGACCAGTCGTGCATCCGGTTGTGCATGGCGAACAGGTTGGCCCGGGCCGCGTCGATGTCGTTGCGCTCCGGCGAGTCGAAGACCGCGGGGTTGCAGCTCTCCTCGTGCCACTGGTTGGCCCACGGATACCGGTAGTCGCGGGTCGGGCTGGGCGTGGCGGTCTCGGTGCCCACACTGTACGGGTCGTTCGACGTCCAGTTGTGCACCGTGATCGCGTTGTTGCCGCGGGTGGTGAACGTGGGTGTGCCGGTGGCCGGGTCGACGTCCCAGGTGGTGCCGCCCCAGGTCACCCGGGTGTCGCGGGACGAGTAGTCCACGGGCGGCGAGTGCGGGAAGACGTCCCACTGCGGGTTGTCCGTCTCGGCGTCCACGATGCTCTCGCTGACCAGCACCGCGCCGTCGCGGGCGTCGACGTGTGTGGTCCACGCTTCGGGGGCGTCGCCGGTCAGGCCGGCGCCGAAGGTGACCTGCCACGCGGCGCGGGGGCCGGCGGCGGTCGGCACGGCGACCAGTTTGGTGCCCAGCACGGTGGGGTCCACGACACCGTGATGGGCGGCTGCCAGGCGCTGGGCGTCGGCCGCGGTGAGGGTGGCCGGTGCGGGCGTCGAGGCGTCGCGGGCCAGCGAGGAGCTCACGTACCACACCTGGCCGTCGCGGACGCCGACCGATAGCAGGCCGTCGGTGCCGGCGACGAGGTCGCCGAAGCGCTGCCGGAAGACGACCGCGGCGCCTTCGCCGAGCGGGGCGCTGGTCAGTAGTTCGAGGGAGTCGGCGGCGGCCGCGGTCAGGCCGAGGACGTCGAGGTGGCCGGCCACGTACGCCTCGGCGGCGGCGACCGGTTCGGCGGGCAGTCCGGTGGCCAGCGGCTCGGTGCGGGCGGTCAGTGTGGCGGGTGTGCCGAGGGTGTTCCACCGGGTCGTCGCCCCGGATGCGGTGGCGCTGCGGCGCTGGAGTGCGGTGGGGGCGAGTTCGCCCCGGCGGTTGTCCTCGATCCGGCCGTGGTCGTGGTCGCCCTGGGAGCCGGTGGCGGCGGGTCCCGGTGCGGTGAGCGGGGCCGGGGCCGCCGAACTCTCGGCGCCGGCGCTGATGACGATGACGGCCGCGACGATCGCGGCGGTGGATGCTGCCGTGGCACCCGAAGGTGTGCGCACGGGACCTCCTCTGTGGACGGCGTTAGCGGTCTCCGCCATCCGATCGCACGGGTGCGCACCGGCACATGGGCCGAACATCCAGAATCGAGATCAGTGAATCAAATCATTCCTTGACGTCGTTGTATTGATTTCCGTAACGTTGCCGTCGGATGAATTGAAAGGTTTCAGATTCCGTCGAGGAGGATGATTACCATCGATTCCGCACGATTGCGGGCCGCTGCCCGGCCGACCACCGCCCCGATCTCCGCACGATTGCGGGCCGCCGTCGCGGCCGGACTTCTCGCCGCCGGGCTGATCGCCGTCCCGGCCTCCGCCGGCGGCCACTCCCCCGGCGCCCCGGCCCGGCTGACCGTCGACGACCTCAGCCGCCCGCTGACCGTCGAGGGGGCGCCGCGGTTCGGCTGGCAGCCCCGCGACCGCGACCCCGGCGAGATCCAGACCGCCTTCCAGCTGCGGGTCCGTGACGCGCGCGGGGCGACCGTGTGGGATTCCGGCCGGGTCCGGTCCGCCGATCAGGCGCACGACGGGCCGGCCCTGCCGGAGGGCGCCGCCTGGACGTGGACCGTCCGGACCTGGGACCGCACCGGCCGGGTGTCACCGTGGGCGCGGCCGGCCGGCTTCGAGACCGGCATCGGTGACGACGGCTGGGAGGGCGCCGCGTGGATCCGGCGGACCACCGGCGTGGCCGACGACTGGTCGCTGCTGCGCGACGAGACACCGCTGACCGGTGACGCGGCGACGGTGGTGCGGGCCCGCGCCTACGTGGCCGGCAGCCACACGTGGGAGTTGTGGGTCAACGGGACCCGGGCCGGCCGGGGCAGTTCGTTCGGCTATCCCGGCGAAGGTTTCTACCAGGCCGCGGACGTGACCTCCGCGGTCCGGCACTCCGCGACGCTCACCCTCGGTGCACTGCTGCACTGGTACGGCCCGGGCCAGGGCCGGGCCGCCGGCGCCCCGGGGCTGCTCGTCACGGTCGTGGTGGAGTACGCCGACGGCACCCGGCAGGCCGTCGTCTCGGACGCCTCGTGGCGCACCGCCGAGGGCCCGTACCGCCAGGGCGCCCTGCGCAACGGCGAGGGTGACCGGATCGAACACGCCGACGGGCTCCGCGCGCAGGCCGTGCGAGGCTGGCAGCAGGCCGGTTTCGACGACGCGGCCTGGAGTCCGGTGGCGGTCGCCGGCACCCATCCGACAGCACCGTTCACCCATCTGAGCGCCCTGGACGCCCTGGTCAGTGAGGTCATGGTGCCGGCGAAGAGGATCCTGACCGCCGCCGACGGCACCCCCGTCGCGGACTTCGGCGTGGTCATCCCGGCCCGGCCCGTGGTCGATTTCGATCAGGGGGTGGCGGGCCGCACGCTGACCCTGCGGGCGAGTTACGAGCTGGCAGCGGACGGACGGGTGTCCACCACCGGGCGCGCCACCCAGAGCACGACCATGACCTACCCCTACACGCAGGCCGGCGGCGCCCAGACGTTCGCGGCCTTCACCCATCTGGCGTTCCGCTATCTGGAGATCCCCGGCGCGGGCGAGGACATCACCCCGGCCGACGTACGCGCGGTGCTGGTGCACACCGCCACCGAGGGTCCGGCCGCCCGCTTCGACAGTGATGACGCCACTCTCGACGGAGTATGGGAGTTGATGCAGCGGTCCGCGCTGTACTCGGTGCAGGAGCAGTTCGTCGACACGCCGACCCGGGAGAAGGGCCAGTTCCTCGCGGACGCGGCGAACATCTCCTACGCCACGATGCAGGGTTTCGGCGAGCGGGCCGCCACCCGGAAGGCGATCCGTGAATTCCTGGCGTCGAACCGCCGGTACTGGGCAACCGATACGGGAAGATACAACGCGGTTTATCCGAACGGCGACGGCAAACGGGACATCCCCGATTTCTCGGAGTTGTTTCCGAACTGGGTGTGGCGGTATTACCAGGTCACCGGCGATCGCGGGCTGCTCGCTGAGGCCTATCCGGCAATCCGCGACACGTCGCGATACATCGTGAACCACATTCCCGCCGGCGGGCCCACCGCGGGGCTCGTCACCAACCTCAGCGGCGGCAGCGGCCCCTACCTCCACGGCATCGTCGACTGGCCGGCGCCGGGACGCTTCGGCTACGACATGACCACCGCCGCGCGGACCACCGTCAACGCCCTCGGCGTCGACGTGCTGCGGCGGACCGCGGACATCGCCGGCGTCCTCGGCCGGCCGGCCGGCGAGGTGGACGCCCTGCGCGCGTCACAGCGGGACCTGACCACGGCGATCAACCAGCGTCTGCGCCGGGCCGACGGCGCCTACGTGGACGGCCTGCTGGCCGACGGGACCCCGTCCGCGGCGGCGGGACAGCACGCTTCCGCGTACCCGATGGCTCTGGGGATCGCACCGGAGGGTGACCTGCCCGCGCTGGCCGAGCGGATCGCCGGGATGGGCATGCGCCAAGGCCCGATGACCGCGCACTGGCTGCTCAGCGCACTCGCCGAGGCCGGCCGTCCGGACGCCGTGCTCGCGCTGCTCACCGACCACGACGATCTCGGCTGGGCGCGCATCCTGGATCAGGGCGGCACGTTCACCTGGGAGGCGTGGGATCCGGAACCCGGCGACTACAGCCAGTCGCACGGGTGGGGTGCGCAGTCCGCGGTGGACGTGATCGAGACGCTGCTCGGGATCCGGCCCGGGGCGGTCCTGAAACCGCCGGCGTCGGGACTCGACCGGGCTTCCGGGTCGGTGCCCACCCAGCGCGGCGAGATCGGCCTGAGCTGGCAGCGCGTCGGCGGCGGGGTCCGGGGCGAGGCGACGATCCCGGTCAACGTGACCGCCCGGCTGGAACTGCCCGTGGTGGACGGTCACCACTACCGGGTGACCGGGGCCGTCCGGTCACTCGGGGTGGACGGCGACGTCGCGGTGTTCGAGGCCGGGTCGGGAACGGTCCGGTTCGGCCCGGTCCACCAGTGAGCAGATCCGGTCGATGACCCGCTGACGCAGGGCGGGGTCGAGCGGGGTGGCGCCCACCGACTCGTTGAGCCACAACCCGTCGGTGGCGAGGCGGGCGATGATCCGGTCCAGGCCGGCGTCGTCCGGCTCCACCGGCGTCGGCGCCCAGCGCTCGGCCACCTCGGCCCACGGTTGGTGCCGCTGCGGCTGGGACGCGGCGTCCACCATCAGGGCCAGTTCGGCGCGGGTCGCGGTGCGGGCGGCCAGCCGCACGTACGCCGTCGCCGGGTTGCCGCCCTCGGCCTCCAGGGCGCGTTCCCAGCGCTCCGCCATGTCCCGGTGCAGCGCCTCGATCAGCGCCTCCTTGGCCGGGAAGTGGTAGAGCAGCCCGCCCTTGGTCAGTCCCGCCTCGGCGGCCACCGCCTCGAACGTGACCGCGGTGACGCCGTCACGTTCGACGACCCGCATCGCCGCCTCCAGGATCTTCGACCGGTTGCTCTGCCGCATCAGCGTGCCGCCCCCTTCGTCAGTCCGGCGCCGGCCGCCAGCGCGACGGCCACGACCGCCAGCACCACCAGGTAGGCGGTGTCCATGTCGCCCGACACGTCCCGGGCCAGGCCGAGCAGGCTGCCGAGCAGGGCGACCGCGGTGAGGCTACCGAACTCGTACGACACCTCCTGCACCGACGACGCCATCCCGGCACGGCCGGCCGGGACGTTACCCATGATCGCCATCGAGGCCACCGACATCGCCGCACCCAGGCCCGCGCCGGTCAGCGCCATGCCCGCGACCAGCACCGGGAGCCCGGCCGCCAGACCGGTCATGGTCAGCGCCACGCCGGGCACCGCGCAGGCGAGCCCACCGGCGATCAACGGGCGCACCCCGGTCCGGTGCACGACCGCCGCGCCGAGCAGCGAGGTCGGCAACGATCCGAGCGCGACCACCGCGACCAGCATCCCGGCCTGCAGCGGGGTGAACCCGGCGACCTCCTGGAACCGCTGGGTGGTGGCCAGTTGCAGGCCGGCGATGGTGAACATCGAGAACGCCGCGGCCGCCACGCCCGAACTGAACACCGGATTACGGAAGATGCCCAGGTCGAGCAGTGGGTCGGCGAGCCGGCGCTGCCGCCGGGCGAACAGCGTGAACCCGGTGACCGCGGCGGCCGTACCGGCGGCGACCAGCGGCCAGGACGGCGGCACGTGCGCGAGTTCCTTGACCGCCAGGACCGCGCCGACCAGGCCCAGCGTCGCCAGCGCCGAGGACGGCGCGTCCCAGTGCCGGGCCGTGTCGGGGGCACCGCGCGGCGCCAGGATCAGACCGGCGACCAGGGCGATCACCACCACCGGCACGTTCACCAGGAAGGCCGAGCCCCACCAGAACCACTCCAGCAGCAGCCCGCCGGCGATCGGCCCGAGCGACGCGCCGACCACGGCCAGGGAACCCCAGACCGCGATGGCCATGTTGCGTTCCCGCTCGTCGTGGAAGGTCACCCGGATCAGGGCCAGGGTGGCCGGCATCATCGCCGACGCGCCCACCGCGAGCAGCGCCCGCGCGCCGATCAGGGTGCCCGGGCCGGGTGCGAACGCGGCGAGCAGCGAGGCCGCCCCGAACACGGCGAGCCCGCCGAGGAACATGATCCGGTGGCCGACCCGGTCACCGAGCGTGCCGCTGCCGAGGAGCAGACCGGCCATCACCACCGGGTACGCGTTGATGATCCACAACCCTTCGGCGGGCGTGGCGCCGAGCTCCCGGGCCAGCGTGGGCAGCGCCGTGTAGAGGATCGCGTTGTCCAGCGTGATCAGTAGCAGGCCGGCGCTGACCGTCGCCAGGAGTGCCCAGCGCCGGGTACGGGAGATCACCATGCCTCAAACTGTACCGTACGGTCGGTACAGTTTGACATTCAGCAACCATACAGCGCCACGTGATAGTGTCCGTTTTGCGAGGCCAAGCGCCTCCTATCCCTTTCTCACCACAGGAGAAACTGTGTTCAAGAGGATGCTCGGCGCCTTCGGCGTCGGCGGTCCCAGCGTCGACACCGTGCTGGCCAACCCGCAGGCCCACCCCGGTGGCCCGGTCGCCGGCCAGGTCAACCTGACCGGCGGCAGCCACGACGTGGAGATCGAGCACATCACCCTCAGCCTGGTCACCCGGATGGAGGTCGAGGGCGGCGACCACGAGGCCACCGCCGCCGGCGAATTCCACCGGGTCACCGTCAGCGGCCCGATGCGCCTGGCCGAGGGCCAGCACCTGTCGCTGCCGTTCCAGTTCCCGCTGCCGTGGGAGACGCCGATCACCGCGGTCAACGGCCAGCCGCTGCGCGGCATGGTGATGGGCGTGCGCACCGAGGTGTCGATCGCCAAGGCCGTCGACAAGGGCGACCTCGACGCGATCTACATCAACCCGCTGCCCGTGCAGCAGCGCATCCTCGACGCGTTCACCCGGCTCGGCTTCACCTTCAAGGGCGCCGACCTGGAATACGGCCACATCGCCGGCGCGCCGCAGACGCTCCCGTTCTACCAGGAGATCGAATACTTCGCGGCCCCGCAGTACTCGCACGCCATCCGCGAGGCCGAGCTGACCTTCGTGACGACGCCGCACGCCGTCCAGGTCATCCTCGAGTTCGACAAGCGCGGCGGCCTGTTCACCGGCGGTCACGACGCCATCGGCCGCTACACGGTCGAGCACGGTTCGGCCGACAGCGTCGACTGGGGACAGCAGGTCGACGGCTGGGTCCGGCAGGCGATCGAGCACCGCCAGTCCGCTCCCGGCTACGGCGCTCCGGGGCACGGCGCGCCCGGTTACGGCCAGCCCGGCTACGGCGCTCCTGGTTACGGTCAGCCCGCTTACGGTCAGCCCGGCTACGGCGCTCCCGGCTACGGCGCTCCCGGCCACGGTGGTTACGGCCACGACCAGCACCACGGCGGGCACGGCGGCGGCTCCGGGATGGGCGGCGTCCTGATGGGCGCGGCCGGCGGTCTCGCCGCCGGCTACCTCGCCGGAGAGCTCATCGACGAGGTCTTCGAGGACGACGAGGAGGAAGAGGCCGAGGAGTAGGCCCTCTCCTTCTCCGTGGTGCGAGACGTCCCTTCCGGGTACGCGTGAAGCCGTCTCGCACCGCAGCCCCTCCCGTTTGCCGCTCCCCACCCGCTGTTCACCCGACAACACTGCCCGCCCGTGCGACCCGGAACGGACGACGGCGATCACGGATGGTGCTCACGTTCACCCGTGCCTCCACCGGGGTGACAACGGTGACCGGCCTACGAACCGAACCCCCGTTCACACCCCGGTCGGACATCGCAGGTTCAACACCGGTCAGTCCTGTCGCCGACAGATCAGCAACCCCTGGCTGCCACTGTTCCGTTGCTAGCTTTCCGCCTCGTGACCCATCTCTCGCACGTGACGCCCTCACCGGCCGGCGGGACCGGCCCCGATCGCGCCGGACAGTTCCGCAGAGATCTGCTCTGGCTGTTCCCGCTGTTCTCCCTCGCGTTGAGCGGCACGTTCCTCCTCGAATGGCAGCAGGACGGGGAACGACACGCGACCATCCTCGCGCTCCCCCTCGCCGTGGCGGCCATCGCCGCGAGTGTGCTGGTCGCCCGTAACCTCACCGGCCCGGTGAAAGCTCGCCCACCGGTGCGCCGCCGGACCGTCGCTCTCTCCGCCGTGTGCGCCCTGGCGCCGATGGGGATCATGGCCGCCAGGATGCCCGATCCGCATTCCGGCCTCGCCCCGTGGAAGATCGGCGCCGATCAGACGGTGGCCATCGGCTACAACGGCCAACTGCCGGGCTGGAGCGACGCGGGCGACGGCAAAGGCGGGCCCTCCGGATTCGACATCGAACTCGCCGAGTTCCTGAAACGGCAGTTCGGATGGCGGGAGATCAAATGGGTTCCGATCCTTCAGCCGCACCGCGCCTCGGCGCTGAAGGAGGGCAAGGTCCAGATGGTCATCTCGAACTTCTCGATCACCGACCAGCGCCTCGAGGAGATAGACATGGCCGGCCCCTACTACATGGATGTGACGAGTTCCCAGTTCAACGCTGCCAAGCTCCTCCGGCAGGCCGGCGAGAAGACCATCGGCGTCTGCTCGACCAGCGGCACCACCAGCGCCGAGGCCGCCGACCTGCTCACCCGCGACTGGTCAGGCGAGCAGGTTCTCGGACTACAGTTCCGGACGCGGCAGGAGATGTCCCTTCTCGCCTGCGAGAAGGCGCTGGAGACGAACTCCTCCGGACCGGACGACATCTCCATGGTCATCTCGGACTGGAGCATGTTGAAGGCCTTCGGAAGTGCCGACGTGGCGCCGGAGCCGGCTTTCTCCGGCATGTCGGAGAACACTCAGCTGTACGGCGTCGGCCTCCCCGACGGCTCGCCGGAGGTCTGCCGCATGATCACCGAGAAGCTGCGTGACTTCCTCGATCAGAGTTCCGGGTCCGGGCCGTGGGGGGAGGCTTTCAGCCGCACCCTTCAACCGGCCGGGCTCCAGGAGTCGTGGCATCGCCCGACAGCCGTCGACCCCTCCTACTGCGGGCGCTGAGACTCTCACCGGTCTTGGCGCTCTTGCGTCTTGCTCTGCCCCTGGGGCAGAGCGATAACGTCGAACGGACCACTATTGCAGAGATAATTGTCGATTCGCCTCGGAGGGCCATGGCACAGCGGATCTTCGACTTCCACGCCCGGCTCGCGCCCGCACCGGGCGCCCTCGACCGGCTGACCACGGCTCTGGACGCCGCCGGGATCAGCCGGGCCGCCCTCTGCGCCGGTGGCACGATCACCGTCGAACGGCTGTCCCGCCAGCTCGTCGTCGGCGGCCACCTGACCACCGATGCCGACAACGCCGCGGTGATCGCCGCCTGCCGCGGGTCGGGCGGCCGGTTCACGCCGTTCTGGTTCGCCAACCCGCACCGGCCCGCCGTCGTCTACGAGCAGGCCGCCGGTGACGTCCGCGGCCTGGAGATCTCCCCCGCCGTCCACGGTGTCCCGCTCACCGACGACCGGATCGACGACCTGGTCCGGGTGGCGGACGCGGCCGGGCACCCGGTCTACACCGTCTGCCTGATCCGGGACGGCTGCGGTGTCCGCGACCTGGCCACCCTGGCCGCCCGTTTCCCGGACACCACGTTCGTGCTCGGGCACAGCGGCACCGGGCAGCTCGACGTCGACGCGATCGAGGTGATCGCGCCGCGGGACAACATCCTGTTCGAGACGTCCGGCGGCTACTCCGTCGTCCTGGCCACGGCGCTGCGCCGCCTCGGTGCCGGCCGGCTGCTGTTCGGCACCGAGTTCCCGCTGCAACACCCCGAGGTGGAACTGGCCAAGGTCCGGGCGGTCGGCCCGGCCCCGCACGAGTGGACGGCCATCGCCTGGGACAACGCTCACCGCGTGCTCGGCCTGGAGGTGCCGGATGCCATCGACCATCTCTGACCTGCCCCGACTCGGCGACTGGACGAGCTTCGAGGAACTGGCCGCACTCCAGGCCGCCCGGCTGCCCCGGACACTGGAGGCCGCCGCGCGGTCGCCGTTCTACCGGGATCCACTGTCCGGCGGTCCACCGCCGCTGGACGCGCTGCCGATCACGACGAAACGGGACTTACGGCAGGCGTACCCCTTCGGGCTCCTCGGTGTTGAAAGATCCCGGCTCGCGACCTATCACGAATCCAGTGGCACGGCCGGACAACCGACCGCCTCCTACTACACCGACGACGACTGGATCGACCTGGCCGAGCGGTTCGCCCGCAAGTGGATCCCGATCGGACCGGATGACATGTTCCTGGTCCGCACCCCCTACGCCCTGATGATCACCGGGCATCTGGCGCACCGGGCCGCCCGGATGCACGGCGCGACCGTGGTGCCCGGCGACAACCGTTCGCTGGCGATGCCCTACTCCCGGGTGATCCGGGTGCTGCACGATCTGGACGTCACCCTGACCTGGTCGATGCCGGCCGAGACGCTGATCTGGGCGGCCGCCGCCCGCCTGGCCGGCCTCGACCCGGGGAGCGACTTCCCGGCGCTGCGCGCGCTCTACGTCGGTGGCGAACCGGTCACGGCGGCCCGGCGCGCCCGGATCAGCCGGATCTGGGGCGTCCCGGTGATCGAGGAGTACGGGTCGACCGAGACCGGCAGCCTGGCCGGCGAGTGCCCCGCCGGTCACCTGCACTTCTGGTCCGACCGGGCGATCCCGGAGATCTACCGGCCGGACGGCACCGTCGTCGCCGAGGGCAGCGGGCAGCTCGTGGTCACCCCGCTGTACCGGGAGGCGATGCCGCTGCTGCGGTACAACCTGGAGGACGCGGTCGAACTCACCTACCGCGACTGCGAGTGCGGCTGGCACCTGCCGACGATCCGGGTGCTGGGCCGGGCCGGCGCCGGGCATCCGGTGGGCCGCGCCCGGATCACCCAGAACGACCTGGAGACCCTGGTCTTCACGCTGCCGGACCGGCTCGGGGTGCTGTTCTGGCGGGCGCGCGCGGCGCACGGTGAACTGGTCGTCGAGATCGAGGTGGACGAGGCGCACCGGGCCGAGGCGGTGGGGGCGCTGACCGCGGCGATCCGGTCGGGGCCGGGGGTCGACGCGGTGGTGCGGGCACTGGCGCCGGGGACGCTCGTGCCGCACGCCACGCTCACCGTCAACCAGGACATCCTCAAGCCGCGGACGCTGTTCGGGCCGGACGAGGACTGGGACAAGGCGATCCTCTACTACTGACGATCTTCATTGAGGTGATCGATGGACGACGTGGCGATCGTCGGTGCGGGACTTGCCGGGCTGACCCTGGCCGCCGCGCTGCGACAGGCCGGAGTGCCGGTCCGGGTGTGGGAGCAGACCCGCACGTTCGGGACGGTCGGTGCCGGGATCCAGCTGGCGCCGAACGCCACCCGCCTGCTGCACCGGCTCGGACTCCGCGACCGCCTGCGCGACACGGCCGTCCGGCCGTCGGCGATCGAGATGCGCCGGTGGGACGACGACGCGGTGATCGCCCGCACCGAGCTGGGCACCGCGTGCGAACGGCAGTTCGGCGCCCCCTATCTGACCGTGCACCGGGCCGACCTGCACGAGGCGCTGCTCGGCCTGCTCCCGCCGGGCACCGTGCGCCCGGCGTCCCGATGCGTCTCTGTGACCGAGAATGATCACGGAGCGACACTTCATTTCGAGGACGGCACCACGGACACGGCGACGCTGGTGGCCGGGGCCGACGGCATCCACTCGGCGGTCCGGGAGGGCCTCGCCACCGACCGGCCGCGGTTCTCGGGGCAGACGATCCACCGGGCGCTGGTGCCCGCCGGCCGGGTGCCCGAACTGCTGGTGGATCCGAAGGTGGTGCTCTGGCTGGGGCCGGACCAGCACGCGGTGAGCTATCCGGTGGCCGGCGGGCGGCTGGTCAGCTTCGGGGCGACCATGCCCGCCGCGACGTGGCGGACCGAGTCGTGGACGGCCGCCGGCTCCCCCGGCGATCTGGCCGCTGCCTACGACGGCTGGCATCCGCAGGTCCGCCGGCTGATCGACGGCGTCGACACGGTCAGCCGGTGGGCGCTGCACGACCGCGACCCGGTCCCGCACTGGAGCGGCCGGCACGTCACGCTGGTCGGCGACGCCGCTCATCCGATGCTGCCGTTCGTCGCACAGGGCGCCAACCAGGCGATCGAGGACGCCATCATCCTGGCTCGCTGCCTGACCGAAACGGATCTTTCCATTCCCGAAGCCCTTCAGCGGTACGAGCAGCTGCGGCGCGAACGGGTCGACCGGGTGCACGGGCTGTCCCGTGGCAACGCCACCACCTTCCACGTGGACGACGGCGCCGGACGGCGGGAACGCGACGACACCCTGGCCGCCGAGCGCCGCTTGCAGGAGCAGGCCTGGCTCTACGGGTACGACGCCGCCGAACTGCCCATCCGGTGACACGACGGCACAAGTTGTATCACTCATTTGACACAAGTTCCGGGGCGGTCGCATAGTCCTTGTATCGCATCGCTGATACAAACGGAGGCACCCCATGTCCGGCCTGATACTGCTGAGCGCGTTGCTCGTGGCCGCCCTCGGCGCCGCGGCCGCCCTGGCCGTGACGTTCGTGGGCCGTTCGCGCCGCCGCTCCCCGATCGCCGCCGGGGCAGGCAGCCCCGGGATCGGTGACCTCGGCACGGGCAGCGCCGCGGTGCTGGGACAGGTCCGGCGGGTCACCGCCGCCTGGCGCTGGGCCGGGTTCCTCGCCGGTGCCGCCGCGGCCGGGGCGACCGTCGCCATGGACGGCCTGGGTCGCGGGTTGCTGCTGGCGGCGCCGGTGTTCGCCTGTTTCGTGCTGGCCGGGGTGCTGGCCGGCGAGTTCAGCATCCTGCCGCCGGCCGGCGAGACGCGAACCGCGACGCTGGAGGTCCGCCGGATCCGCGACTACCTGCCACGGGCGCTCACCACCGTCGTCACCGTCGCCGGCGCCGTCCTGGTCCTGCTCGTCGCCGCGGTCACCGCCGCCGGCAGCCCCGACGACCTCGGGCGCGCCGGCCGCACCCTGACCCTGCAGTGCACACCGGACTCGTGAGTGAGCCGCGGACCGTGGCCCGGGTCGCACTACACCGCTCCCCTGGCGATCCTCGTCGTCCTCGGCCTGGCCGGCGCCGCCGTCGCCCTCCGCAAGGTCACGCTGCGCCCCCGGGCGGGCGTCGCCCCCGGGCTGCGCGACCTCGACGACCGGATCCGGCACCGGGCCGGCCGCGCGATCGTCGCCACCGCCGGCATCCTGATCGCCCTCCCCCTGACCGGGGTCAGCGTGGCCGCCGCCGGAGCACTCGCCGGCATCCCGTGCCTGTCACCCGGCTGGTCCACGGTGGCCGCACCGGCGCTGTCCCTCCTGGCCCTGGCCTCACTGGCCTTGCTCGGCTGGTGCGCCGCCGCAGTATTCCTGCCCGCCGCGGACCGGCCCGCCACGGCTCCCGTCGGGGGACCGGCCGCATGAGCCCCGCGCCCGCGCTGGCCGTGGTGACCAGCGATCCCACACCGCCGTACGAGCAGCTGCGCCGCCAGATCGCCACCCTGATCCAGAGTGGTGTGCTGGCCGAGGGCGACCGGTTGCCGCCGCTGCGCCAACTCGCCGCCGACCTGGGGCTGGCCGTGGGGACGGTGGCACGCACCTACCGGGAACTCGAGGCCGCCGGTCTGGTCGTGTCCCGCCGGGGCGGCGGCACCACGGTGGCCCGCGCGCCCGCGGTTCCCCCATCGGACCGGGGCCGCCGACTCGAGGACCTAGCCGCACGGTTCACCCAGGAGGCCCGCCTGCTGGGCGCAACCGACGACGAGATCCTCACCGCGGCGGCCCGTTCGCTGGAACGGTAGCCTGCGGCGAGTACACCCGAGCCCACCGGCGGCTTCCTGGCCGACCGGATGCACGGCATGTCCCATGGCATCACCACCCCCGCCGCGGGACTACGGCACTGAGCAACAAAAACCGACGTCGACCGGATCGCAGGAACACCACGACCACCGCGAGCGTCGGAGAGCACAGCAGTCACCGGACGACAGGAGCGCAACGGTCACCGGGCAGCGAGAGCACGGCGGTCAGGGCGCGTCGGCGGAGATTCCGTTGGCGGCCGTCCCCAGGGCGAGCGTGACCATGAACGCCCCGGCCGCGGGCCACGGCGAGGCCTGGTCACCGGGGTTCTCGGGCGGCGGATCCGGGGTCACCTCGCCAGGCTAGGCCGAGCCCGGGGACGGAAGGACCGAACTGGCGGAGGGCCACGGGACGGCGCTTTATGCGTACCCCAGAAAGGGCGTGAGAGGGACGCTCAGCGCACGCGGCGGGTGGAACGGGCGACCAGTTTTTCGAACGCCGGGTTCTTGTCGAGCCAGGCGCTGAACAGCGGGCACATCGGCACGACCGTGCGGCCTTTCGCCTTGGCGTCCTCCATGGCGGCGCGGGCCAGGGCGGCGGTGACCGCGGCGGCGTCGGCTCCGGGGGACGGCGACGTGTGCGTGAAGACGACGATCGGGCCGGTCAGCTGGTAGGTGAGCACGCCCACGACCTCGCCCGCGCTGTCGCGTGCCTCGAATCTCTCGCGCTCGGGCGCTTCCGTGACGGTGAGTTCCACCTGGTCATCCCATCACACCCCACTCACAATCAGCAGCGCGCAATGAAGTGCCGCTTGCAATACTGTGTCACGCACACTATCGTTTCTGGCATGACAATGGATGCGACGCTCTCCAGTCACCTGCAGGAGCTGCGCCGCGGCACGGTCGTCGTCGCGAGTCTCACCGTCCTGCGCACCCCGGGATACGGATACTCGCTGCTCGAAACGCTGAGCGCGGCCGGTTTCGAGGTGGAGGCGAACACCCTCTACCCCCTGCTGCGGCGGCTGGAGACACAAGGGCTGCTGACCAGTTCGTGGAACACCGACGAGGCCCGGCCGCGCAAGTTCTACCGCACCACCGAGCAGGGCGACGCCATCGCCGGCGCGCTGCGCGACGAGTGGTCGCGACTGGATCATGCGGTCGCCGGCCTCGACACCCCCACCGGCACGACCACAGGGAGCGACCAGTGACCACCCTCATCGACCGCTACGTCTACACCGTGCTGCGCCGGGTCCCCGAGCAGCAGCGCACCGACATCGAGCGCGAGCTGCGCGCCTCCATCGACGACGCGGTCGAGGCGCGGGTCGGGGCCGGCGACGCGTCGGACGCCGCCACCGAACAGACGTTGCTCGAGCTGGGCGATCCCGACCGACTCGCCGATGGGTACGCGGAACGCCCGCAGTATCTGATCGGGCCGGAGTTCTATCCCACCTGGACGCGCCTGACCAGGACCCTGCTGCTGACCGTCCTGCCGATCGTCGTCACCGTGATCGTGGTGGTGGGCGTGCTGGAGGAGGGTGCGACCTTCGGGTCGGTGCTCGGTTCGGCGATCGGGTCCGCGCTGACCGTGGCCGCCCACATGGTGTTCTGGACCACCGGTGTCATCTGGCTGCTGGAACGCACCGGTTCGGCGGCCGGCCCGGTCCTCGGCAGACGCCCGTGGACCCCGGCCGACCTGCCGAAGTACGAGCCCGGCCGGATCACCGCCGTGGAGTTGGTCGGCACCCTGCTCTGGCCGGTGCTGGTGATCGTCGGCCTGGTGCTTCAGCAGTTCACCTTCACCGATGTCCCGGTGCTGGACCCGGCGAACTGGACGTTCTGGTGGCCGTACTTCATCGGGGTCATGATCCTGGAGGTCGGATACGGGATCTGGCTGTTCCGCGGTCAGGCCTGGAACCACACGGTGACCGCGGTGAACGCCGCGATCGGGGTGCTGTTCGCGGCCCCGCTGGTGTGGCTGGTCACCACCGACCGGTTCTTCAACCCGCAGTTTCTGGCCGGGCTGCACTGGGGCGACGTCGACCCGGACCGCTGGCTGACGTTCGGCACCCTCGCGGCGACCGTGATCGGCACCGTCTGGGGCGTGATCGACGTCGCCCTGCGCGCCGAGCGGGCCCGGCGGGGGCGGCCGGGACAGGTCCCCGGAACCGCCCCGATGATCTAGACGATCGGGGAGTCGACGATCGTCAGGGCGAGGTCGATGAGGGCGTGGGCGCGGGCGCTGATCAAGGTCAGCAGTGCCTGCGCCTGCGGCGTGTTCACCGCCTGGGCCTGCAGCGCCGCCACCCCGGCGACCAGGTGATCGAGGCTGGCCGGCAGATCGGCCGGGACCGCCGAGGGCCCGTTCAGGGCACCGGCGATGTCCTGCAGGCTCAGACCGTGCGTCTCCAGCTGTTTGATCGTGGTGATGGTGTCGACCGCCGCCGGGTCGTAGAGGCGGAAACCGCCGCCGGTCCGTTGTTCGGTCCGCAGCAGGCCGAGCTGGGTGTAATAGTCGACGGTCCGGGTACTGACGCCCGCGTGAGCGGCGAGCTCGCCGATGCGCAGCAGTTCGTGCATGTGGCCCCCAGCTGGTCGTCTCCCAGCGACCATACAGTCGCGCGTGCTAGTTTGCGGTGCGTGTCTGATGGTACGGATGCGGGTTGTAGTACCCGGCCGGGAGTGACCCGGCGCTTTGTCCACCGCTGCGAGAGCGGTGCCGCCCTGTGTTGATCGCGATCGGTATTCTCACGATTGTCCTCCTCACGGCGGCAACCGGCTATTTCGTGGCCCAAGAGTTCGCCTACGTGGCGGTCGACCGGGAACGTCTGCGGGTGATGGCGGACAACGGTGACGTCGCCGCCCAGCGCGCACTCACGGTCACACAGAAACTGTCCTTCGTCCTCTCCGGGTCACAGGTCGGCATCACGGTGACCGCCCTGCTGGCCGGTTACGTCTCGGAGCCCTTCCTCGGCGAGGGGACGGCGGAGCTGCTCGGCATGACCGGTCTCTCCGAGGCCGTGACCACCTCGATCTCCACCGTCTTCGCGCTGCTGTTCGCCACCGTCGTCCAGATGGTGCTGGGCGAGCTGGCGCCGAAGAACCTGGCGATCGCCAAACCCGAGACCCTGGCCAAGGCCCTGTCCCGGTCCACCCTGATCTACCTGACCGTGGTCGGTCCGCTGATCCGGGTCTTCGACGCCACCGCCACCCGGCTGCTGCGCGCCCTCGGCATCGAGCCGGTGGAGGAGCTGCCCCAGGGCGCCACCTCCGAAGACCTCGACCGGATCATCGCCGACGCGAGCAGCCACGGTGCTCTCGACGAGCACTCCGCCCGGCTGCTCGACCACGGCCTCGACTTCCGGACCCGCACCGCGGCCGAGTCGATGCGCCCGCGGGTCGACGTGACCACCATCGGCGCCGACGAGCCGGCGTCGCGGGTCGTCGAGCTGCTGGACACCGGGCATTCCCGGTTCCCGGTGATCGGTGACGACGTCGACGACGTGATCGGCATGATCTCGATCGCCGACGTGGCCGCGATCGCCGCCGAGGAGCGCGCCGGCACCCCGGTCCGCGGCCTGGCCACCACGCCGGTGGTGATCCCCGAGTCGGCGCGGCTGCCCGAGGTGCTCAACCTGCTCAAGGCGCAGCACCGGCAGACCGCGATCGTCGTCGACGAGTACGGCGGCTTCGCCGGCATCATCACGCTCGAGGACGTGGCCGAGGAACTCGTCGGCGAGATCCGCGACGAGGACGACCTGCCCGAACCGGTCATCGAGAAGGCCGGCGACGGCACCTGGCTGGTCCCCGGCCGGGCCCGCGTCGACGAGATCGCCGAGGCGACCGGCATCCGGCTTCCCGACGACGACATGTACGACACGGTCTCCGGTCTCATCCTCGCCCGGCTGGGTCACCTGCCCGCCGCGCACGAGGAGATCGAGGTGGAGCTCCCGCCGCAGATCGACGAGGACGGCAGCCCGCTGCCGCAGGGCGTCGCCCGGCTGACCGTGGTCGCCGTGCACCGCCACGTCCCCGACCGGATCGCGCTCACCGTGGTCCACGAGCACAGCGAGTCCGACGGGCAGGTTCCGGCATGAGCACCACCTGGTCACTACTGATCTCCGTGCTGCTGCTGGCCGTCAACGGGTTCTTCGTGGCCGCCGAGTTCGCCCTGGTCGCCGCGAAACGGCATCGCCTGGAGAACGCGGCCGCCGAAGGATCCCGGGGCGCCCGCGCGGCACTCGCCGGCACCCGGCAGCTGTCGATGATGCTGGCCGGTGCGCAACTCGGCATCACCCTGTGCACGCTGATCCTGGGCGCGCTGGCCAAGCCGACGGTGGCGCACCTGCTGGAGCCGGTGTTCACCGCGCTGGGCCTGCCGGACCAGGCGGCGTACGTGGTGGCGTTCGTCATCGCGGTCGTCCTGGTCGGCTTCCTGCACGTGGTGGTCGGCGAGATGGCCCCGAAGTCGTGGGCCATCTCCCACCCGGAGACCTCCGCGCAGCTGCTGGCGATCCCGTTCGTCGGGTTCACCACGGTGCTGCGGCCGCTGCTGGCGGCGCTCAACGGCCTGGCCAACGCCTGCCTGCGGCTGGTCAAGGTGACCCCGCAGGACGAGCTGGCCCAGGTGCACAACGCCGAACAGCTCCGGATGCTCCTGGAGACGTCGAAGGAACACGGCACGATCGCGGACGCCGAGCACGAACTGCTCACCGCGATGCTGAAGGTCCAGTCGACGACGGTCCGTGAGGTGATGGTCCCGACCGCGGACATCGTGACGGTGCCGGCCGACGCCGACGCCCGCGCGATCGAGCTGCGGAGCACCGCGACGGGCCGGTCCCGCCTGGCGGTGACCGGTCCGGACCAGACGATCGCCGGGGTGGTGCACCTGCGGGACGCGGCGAAGGCGACCAGTCAGGGCCGGTCGGAGACGGCGCAGAGCCTGATGACGGCGCCGTTGCCGCTGTCGTCGGAGACGAGCGTGCTGGACGCGATCGCGGCGATGCGGCAGCGGCGGGGGCACCTGGCCCTGGTCGCGGACGACGACCGTGTGATCGGCCTGGTCACCCTCGAGGACCTGCTCGAGCAGGTGATCGGCCAGTTCGACGACGAGACCGACCCGGTGATCGAGGCGGCTCGTAAGGCGGGCCGCACCGCCACCAGGTGATCCGTTCGCCACAGCGGGCCGCCGGATTCCGGCGGCCCGCTGTGTTCCGCCCGTTTCCCGCCCCGCTGAAGATCATCGGCATGGCCCTCGTCACGTTTGGCGGACGGTGATCTTCGGGAATCCCTCTGTCACCCCCTAGTCACCAAGGAGCTGACATGGAGATCACCGGCTTCTTCGCTGCCGTCATCATCGGTCTGATCGTGGGCGCGCTCGGCCGCCTCGTCGTGCCCGGTAAGCAGAACATCCCGATCTGGCTGACCCTGCTGATCGGTGTGGTCGCCGCCCTGATCGGTACGTTCCTGGCCGCTGCCCTGGGCGTCGCCGAGACCCCCGGCATCGACTGGATCGAGATCTTCCTGCAGATCGGTCTCGCCGCTGTGGGTGTGGCCCTGGTCGCCGGCGTTCGGGGCCGTCGCCCGTAAACGCCCCTCCTCTGCTTTCCGCGCCCGCCGTGCCCGTCACGGCGGGCGCGGCCCGTTCTGCATGATCGGAGAATCCAGATGTTCTCGTCATCTGGATGATGCGATCATCGGGATGGTCGGCGTATCGTCGCACCGTGCTGGAGACACGATGGCTCGTCTGACACGGGCCCGGCTACAGGCGCGCACCCGCGCCGCCATCCTGACCGCTGCCGCCACCGAGTTCACCGAGCGCGGCTACGCCGACACCACGGTGGACCGGATCGCCGACCGGGCGGAGCTGACCCGCGGCGCCGTCTACTCGAACTTCCCCGGGAAACGCGCCCTCTACCTCGCCGTCCTGCTCGACTCCGTGCATCGTGCCGCCGCCGGCACCCCGGTCCCCAAGACCACACCGGAGACCCTCGAACCGGCCGCGAAGGCGTTCGCCGCCGTCTGGCTCGAGCGGCTCCCGCTCGCCGGTGACAGCACCGCCGCCGGGCGTCTGCGGTCCTGGTCACCGGCCGGGCTGTTCGACGACGACGCCGGCCGGACCACCCTCGGCGGGCTGCTCCGGGTCGAGAGTGTGCTGCTCGCCCAGGCGCTGGAGACCCGCGGTCCCGGCGCCGGCCACCGTCTGCGGCTGGCCGAGCTGATCCTCACCCTGCTGCACGGCGCCGGTGATCTGGCCGCCGTCGCGCCCGGGTTCGGTGACCCGCTCGAGGTGGCGAACGCGTGCGGCCGGCTGGCCACCGCCGACCTGGTCGAGGAGTGGAATCCGCCCTACCTGGGCTTCGTCGCACCGGCCCTGGCCTGTGACGACCCGTGGTCGCCACCCGGCCCGCTGGTCGACGTGGTGACCGGGCAGCCGGCCGGGTTCGGCGGGGACGGTGTGGTCGTCGTCCTGGGCTCGGCGCGGCTGGGTTCGGTGGTGGAGGCGGTCCGGTCGGCGCGCCCCCACGACGCGCTCACCATCGCGGTGACCGTCACCGACCCGGATGTCGGCGCGCTCGTCCGGTTGCGCCTCGCCGACATGGGTGCCTGCCTGGCCCGGGTGTTCGAGCCGGTGCGTCTCCCCTCGGTCCGGGTGGTGCTCGACGACGACCGGGAGCTCAGCACCGCGGCCGGCGTGGGCCGGGCGTCCGTCTCGGACCAGACCGAGGCGGCGATCCTGATCCGGGACGGCGCGGTCGTCGCCCGGGCGGAGGGCCGGGGCGCCGCTCACGCCGCGGCCACCGCCCAGCTGCGCACCGGGAGCCGCTGATGAGCGTGCCGGTGCTGCACGCGCTGCGGTGCATGGGGTTCGCCGAGCCGCCGCGGATCGCCGGCGCCTGCGGGGCTCCTGAGGCCGAGGTGGAGTCACAGCTCATCGATCTGGCGGTGGCGGGGCTCGTCACGCGTACCCCGGGTGGTTTCGGCGGTTGGGGGTTGACCGGCGCCGGGAAGCGGGAGGACGCCCGCCGGGTCCACGCCGAGGTGGAGGCGGCCGGGGCGCGGGCGGCGCTGACCGCGGGCTACCAGCGTTTCCTGGTGCTCAACCCGGAGCTTCTCGATCTGTGCTCGGCGTGGCATCTGCGTCCGGGCGCAGCCGGTGATGCCGGCTATGACGCGCGGGTGATCGGCAGATTCGCCGATCTGGACCGACGGGCGGCCGCGGTCTGCCGCGACCTGAGTGCGGCGCTGCCGCGTTTCGCCACTTACCGGGTACGCCTCGGCGACGCGCTCGCCCGTGCCCAGGGCGGCGAGGTGGAGCATCTGACCGACAGCATGACCTCGTATCACAGTGTGTGGTTCCAGTGGCACGAGGATCTGCTGTGCACGCTGGGGATTCCGCGGTGACTCCGGTGCGCCCGCTGTCACCGGATCTCCGGGAGCCGCCGGCGGTCATCGGGGCCAAGGCGCACGGGCTGGCGGTCATGATGCGCCTTGCGCTGCCCGTACCCCCGGGATTCGTTCTCGGAACCGACGCCTGCCGTGAGTCTCTGCGCGACGGCCGGCTTCCGGCGGGTTTCGGCGACGCGCTGCGGGGGCTGGAGTCGGCCACCGGGCGGGTCCTCGGTGACGCGGAGCGGCCGCTGCTGGTGTCGGTGCGGTCCGGGGCTGCCGTGTCGATGCCCGGCATGATGACCACCGTCCTCGACGTGGACCGCACATCCGTGCTGGTGGACGCGGTCCGGACCGTGTTCGGGTCGTGGCACTCCCCGCGGGCCACCACCTACCGGGAGATCCACGGCATTCCCCACGACGGGGGCACCGCCGTGATCGTCCAGGCCATGGTCAGCGGTCATCGCGACCGGCACAGTGCCGCCGGGGTCGCGTTCAGCCGGGATCCCCGCTCCGGTGCCCCGCAGCCGTTCGGGGAGGTGGTGTTCGGCCGGTCCGGCGACGCCGTGGTCTCCGGCCGGGCCGGCACGCTGCCGCTGGCCGCGCTCGCCGAGCGGATCCCGGGCGCGGCGGAGGCGCTGGCCGCAGCCCTGGACCGCCTGGAGCGGCACTACCGGGACGCCTGCCAGGTGGAGTTCACCGTCGAGTCCGGCCGGCTGTGGCTGCTGCAGGTGCGTCCCGGCGGCTACACCGGCCGGGCCGCGGTCCGGGTCGCCGTGGACCTGGCCGAGGAGCAGCTCATCGACCGGGACACCGCCCTTGACCGGATCACCCCGGCTGCCGTACGCGCCGCCCGGGTCCCCCGCCTGACCGGCACCGCCGTGCTCACCCGGGGGCAGGGGGCGAGTCCCGGCGTGGCGAGCGGCCGGATCGCGGTGACCGCGGACCGGGCCGCCGTGATGGCCGCCGACGGGCCGGTGATCCTGGTACGCCCGCACACGTCCCCGCTGGACATGCACGGCCTGGCCGCCGCCGCGGGTGTGCTCACCGTCCTCGGCGGCCCGGCCTGCCACGCCGCCGTGGTGGCCCGGTCGATGGGCCGTCCCGCGGTCGTCGGTGCGGGCGCGGTGACCGTCGACGAGGCCGCGGGCCGCATCCGGGTCGGCGAGCGGGTCCTGCCGGAGGGCACCGTGATCACGGTGGACGGCACCGGCGGTGAGGTCGTCCTGGGGCACGCCGAGGCCACCACGGCCGAAGACCCGCACCTGACCCGGCTGCTGGAGTGGGATCGGGTCAGGAGGGCGCCACCTCGGTCGTGAACACCGAGGTGGCACCGGACGCCAGCCGCACCGACACCGTCAGCCGGGTCGTCCCGTCCCGCTCGGGCGTCGCCACCGCGGTCAGCGCCAGCCCGTCGCCGACGGGTTCCACCTCGACGTCGCGGTCGACGCCACCCACGCGGGCCCGGGCCGACCAGCCGGTGACCGCGCCCTCGCCGCTCTCCGCACACAGGTGGACCAGGGTGGTGCCGTGCGCGTTCTCGGTGCGGATCCGCAGCGTCCCGTGGCTGTCGGTGAGGGCCTGCGACGTCCGGGCCGGGCAGGGCCCGTCCGGCGCCGGCTCGATCATGTCGAGGCCGGCGAGCACGGCGCTGACCCCGGTGATCAGGATGAGGACGGTCAGCATCGACCGGTGGACCATCCCGCGCCGGGGCGGGCCGACCGGGTGGCGGCGTGCCTCCATCAGCAGGAGCCCGCCGCGATGGCGGACCAGCACGTGCGGCCTGATCCCGGACCGCGGATTCCCCCGGCAGTAGTGGCGTACCGACGCCGGCCTCTGTCCCTCGGCCATGATCACCGCGTCTTTCCCTGTGGTCGGTGTCGCTACAGCCTTCTACGGCCGCTCGGGCGGGCGTACACCGGGTCCCCGCGTGGTGGGGGTCCACCAGGGTTGGTGGTGCGCGGTGCGGTCCCGATCGCGGCCGGCCGGGCCGCCGACGGGACTGGTGGGTGTCTCCACCCGGATCTCCACCCTTCGAGGGAGCCGTTCCCCCGGGGGCGGTCCCTAGCGTGCCTGGCATGGACATCACTCGTGTCATCGGTGCCGTTGTCAGCCGGGCTCTGGAGGAACGCGACGGGAAGGGCCGGGGGCGGGCGTTCGCCGCCGTCGCCGGGATTCTGGTCGTGGCCGGGCTGGTCTTCGTCGCCTATCGTCTGTTCGTGCTCGACCTGATTCTGACCCTGGTGCGGGACCGCGGTTGAGGCCGGTCCGGCGGCTGGCGGAGATGGTGTGGCGCGACGACCCGGAGACCGGCCGGCTCGTCCGGGTCGTGGTCAGTGGCCTGCTGGTGTGGGCGCTGGCCGTCCTGGCCCCGGCCGGTGTCCGCCCGGTGCTCGGGGCGGCCCTGGCCGGCTGGGTGCTGTTCCTGGTGGCCGACCGGCGGTGGCCGCGGGCCGCCCGGGCCGGGCTGGCCGCCGCGGCCCTCGTCAGCGCCACGGTGGGCGCCGTGCCGGACGAGACCGCGGCGCTGCTGTTCCTCTACACGACCCTGTTCACCTTCGTGCTGTTGCCGCGTACCCCGTGGTGGCCGGTCGTCGCCTTGGCGGTGACCGTCCTGGCCGTGTTGCTGGCCGGTCTGGGCCTCGCCGGCCGTGGTGCCGGCGAGATCGCCGGGCAGGCGGCGCTGATCGTCGTCCTGGTGCTGTTCAATCTGCACCGGCGGGAGCATCGGATGCGCGCCGACGAGGCGTTACGGTCGCGGGAGGCACAGGCGAGGGCCGCGGCCCTCGACGAGCGGGCCCGGATCGCCCGGGAGTTGCACGATGTGCTGGCGCATTCGCTCGGTGCGCTCGGCGTCCAGTTGGAGGTGGCCGAGGCCGAGCTGACCGAGCGGAACGACGTGGCCGGGGCGGCGGCCCGGATCCGCCGGGCCCGTATTCTTGCCGGGGACGGCCTGGTGGAAGCCCGGTCGGCGGTGGCCGCGCTGCGGGACGACGTGCCGCCACTGGCGCGGGCCCTCGCCGATCTGGTCGAGGCGCACCGGACGGACCACGCCGCCGCGGTCACCCTGCGTGTCGAGGGTGCGCCGCGCCGGCTCTCGTCCGGGGCGGAGGTGTCGTTGTTGCGTACCGCAAGGGAGGCCCTGACCAATGCCGGCCGGCATGCGCCCGGCGCTCCGGTGACCGTCGTCCTCGATCTTCGCGGGCCGAAGGCCCGGCTCTCGGTGGGCAATCCGCTGCGTGATCCGGTTCCGCTTCGTTTCGGGTACGGCCTGAGCGGTGCCCGTGAGCGGCTGGCCCTGGTCGGCGGCACGTTGGAGGCGGGCCCGGCCGGTGATGGGTGGACCGTGGTGGCGGAGGTTCCGGCGTGACCGGCCCGGCGCCGCTGCGGGTCCTGGTCGTCGACGACCAGCTCCTCGTCCGGGAGGGGCTGACCGCCCTGCTCGGGCTCATTCCCGGCCTGGCCGTGGCCGGGGCGGCGGCGGACGGCGCCGAGGCCCTGGAGATGATCGCCGCGGAGCAGCCCGACGTGGTCCTGATGGACCTGCGGATGCCGGTCCTGGACGGGACGGCGGCCACCTCCCGGATACGGGATCTCTTCCCTGCCGTGGCGGTGGTGGTGCTGACGACGTATGCCGACGACGATTCGATAGCGGGTGCCCTGGCTGCCGGTGCCCGCGGCTACCTCACCAAGGACGCCGGCCGGGCCGCCATCGAGACGGCCGTGCGCGCCGCCGCGACCGGTCATGCCGTGTTCGATCCGCTGGTCGCGGCGCGGCTGGCCGATGCGATGGCCCGCCCGGCGGCGCCGCCCGGCCGTCTCACCCCGCGGGAGGCCGAGGTGCTCGGGCTGATCGCCCGCGGGCGCACCAACGCGGAGGTCGCCGCCGCCCTGTTCGTCACCGAGGCCACCGTCAAGACACACGTCAACAACGCCTTCGCCAAGATCGGTGCTCGTAACCGGACCGAGGCGGCCGCCTGGGCCACCCGCCACCGGCTC
This sequence comes from Actinoplanes rectilineatus, assembly GCF_000962825.1. Classification (GTDB taxonomy): domain Bacteria; phylum Actinomycetota; class Actinomycetes; order Mycobacteriales; family Micromonosporaceae; genus Actinoplanes; species Actinoplanes rectilineatus. The sequence goes on along the minus strand of NZ_JZKF01000027.1, from coordinate 41,780 downwards.
TGAATTCGCCACGCCGGGGCGGGGAGGTGTGCGCCGCGTCTAGGATCGGGGTGGCCAGCCACCACTGCGAGGAGTCCGGGCATCAACAACGTTCTGAGCCGTCTCCTGCCCGGAAGCACCAAGCCCTCCGAGCGTGCGGTCGTGCTGCTCAAGCCCGACTGCCTGGAGCTGGGACTGGTCGGTGAGGTGGAGCGGGCGATCGCCGCGCAGAAACTCGTCATCACCTGCCGTCACCATCTGACCCTGAACGCCGGCGACATCCGGTTCCTCTGGTCGGAGTACTCCGATGCCGGCAACGCGCTGACCCTGGCGCTGCTGGACCGTTATCTGACCCACGAGCCGTCCGAGGTGCTGCACCTGCGCGGCCCGGACGCCTTCGAGGCGGCCCGCCGGGTCAAGCGGACGATCCGGTCGCGGCACGCCGAGGGGCCGTTCGCCAACGTGGTGCACGCCGCCGAGCGGCGCGGTGAGCTGGCCCGGCAGGTGACCCGCCTGTTGTGGCGGTGTGAGGCGTGTTCGTCGCCGTTCGTCTCCGGGGAGGATCCGAACAACGCGCCCCGCCCGCACGGCGAGGACTTCCGGGCCCTGGTGGATCTGCCGAAGTTCGTCGACGACGTGTGGCCGAGTCTGCGGGAGGCGGAGGCGCCGCCGCCGTTCCGGCTCGGCCCGGGTGTCGCCGGCACGGCCGTCTACCTGGGCTGGGATCCGGCGCATTCGCTGGATTCGGCGGTCACCGCGCTGCGGCAGGCGCTGCCCGGCATCCACCTGGCGCACGCCCTGCTGCACGTGCTGCACGCGTCGCGGACCGGGGACCATCCGGTGGCCACCGGCGACCCGGCGGCGCTGGAGCACTGTGTGCGGGCTCTCGCGGCGCACGGGTTCCACACCACGCGGATCGGGCCGTACCGGACGGCGGCCACCGCCTGGGTCCGCGATCCCGACCATGAGCAGGGAAATCTCGACCATCTGTGATACCTTCGCGGACCTCACGACGGACATCGGGGGGTGGCATCATGATCGGATTGTTGGCCGGGCTGGGCACGGCGGTGGTGGCGCTCGCGGTGGTCGTGGCGGCCCGGCGCCGCCGGGGCTCCGGCAACACGGGTGTGCGGACGGCACCGTTCGCCGGTGTGCGGGAGCACCCCGACAACCGGGGCTGACGACCGTCGCTGTGACAATGCATCGATGATCACTTTGACGACGGAACGGCTGATCCTGCGCGGCTGGCGCGACGACGACCTGGACGCGCTCGCCGCGATCAACGCCGACCCCGAGGTGATGCGGTACATCATGGACGGGCAGGTCCGTGACCGGCAGCAGACCGAGGCCGGCCTGCGCCGCTTTCAGGCGGGCTGGGCGGAGAACGGTTACGGCATCTTCGCCATCGAGCGCGACGGCGAGCTGCTGGGCTGGGCCGGTCTGGCCGTGCCGACGTTCCTGCCCGAGATCATGCCGGCCATGGAGATCGGCTGGCGGCTGGGACGGCACGCGTGGGGTCAGGGGTACGCCACCGAGGCGGCCGCCGCCGCGCTGCGTTTCGGGTTCGAACAGCCCGGCCTGGACCGGATCGTCAGCATCCGGCACATCGACAACGACCGGTCGGCCCGGGTGATGACGAAACTCGGCATGACCCACGAGCGCGACACGGTCGTACCGGAGGTGAACCAGCCGGTGGCGGTGCACGCCATCACCAGGGAGCAGTACGGCAGGCTCAGCTGACCGACATCCGGATCAGCGCGTTCCCGCCGAGCAGCAGGACGTCCGCGCCGGCGACCAGGGCCATGCCCAGGTTCAGCCGGCGCGACGCCTCGACCGGGTCCTTCTCGAGGACACCGCGGATCGTCTGGAGCACCGCCACCACCACCAGCGGGATGCCGACGATCAGCAGGTAGCCGACCTGCGACGGGGTGTTGCCGCGCAGCACCAGCAGGCTCACCATCACCGCCGGCAGCACGCCGAAGAACAGCACGGCGAGCGGTGCGTACCAGCGCAGCCCACGGGCCGGGTCCGTCATCAGTCCTCCAAGCAGTAACCACCGAGCGAAGCCGCGGAGATCGTATCCGGGTGGGTACCGGACGGCCGCGAGCGCGGGGCCGATAGCCTCGGCGGGCGACATGCTGTTCCGGAAGGGAAGACCCGGTAGTGGACGACCTGCGCCTGTTGCGCGCCTACGAACCGGTGGCCCGGTTCACCGAGGGTGAGTATTTCTTCCCGGTGTCGGTCGACAGATACGTCAGCCGGGCCAGCCTGTGGCGGATCGAGCCGGGCGAGAGCCCGGTGGAGGAGGTCCCGGCCGGCGGGCTGACCCTGGACACCCTGGCCGAGGTGGCCGCCGCCGACGAGGGTCTGCGTCATTCGCTGTCCGGGATCGGCACCGACACGAAACTGGCGCACATCCCGTTGCGGGAGCGTCCGCCGCATCTGCGCCGGGCGAGCCGGCTGGCCGCGGTCGGTCTCATCGCCCGCTTGGTGGACACCGTCAACCGGGCGTCGTTGTTGTTCCGCGGGAGCCTGCCGGGCGGCAGCGCGGCCCGCTCGTTCCTGCTGCAACGTGACCATCTGCGGCCGGAGCAACCGGTCTACTACGGCCGGGTGGTCCGTGACGGCCCGTGGATCGTCTGCCAGTACTGGTTCTTCTACAGCTTCAACAACTGGCGGTCGGCGTTCGGCGGTGTCAACGAGCACGAGGCCGACTGGGAGCAGGTGACGATCTACCTGGACGGCACCGGTGTGACCGGCCCGGACGGGGTGCCGCCGGCCCGCTGGGTGGTGTATTCGGCGCACGACGAGACCGGCGACGACCTGCGGCGGCGCTGGGACGACCCGGACCTGACCCTGGACGGCGGGCGGCATCCGGTGGTGTTCGTCGGCGCCGGGTCGCACTCCGGCGCCTACGTGCCGGGCGACTACCTGATCACCGTACGGCCGCCGAAGCTGCGCGGTGTGGTGAACGCGCTGCGCTGGTCGGCGCGGCTGCTGGCGCCCTGGTCGGCGGAGCACAAGCCGCAGGTCGGCATCCCGTACATCGACTACGCCCGCGGTGACGGCCCGGCGATCGGCCCCGGCCACGAGCAGTCCTGGGAGCCGGTGGTGATCGGCGACGACACCCCGTGGGTGCGGGGTTTCCGCGGCCTGTGGGGACGCGACACCCGGGACCGCCTGGGTGGCGAACGCGGCCCGGCCGGCCCCCGCTACGACCGGGACGGATCAGTGCGCCCGTCGTGGGCCGACCCGGTCGGCTGGGCCGGGCTGGCCAAGGTCGCCCCGAACCCGGACGCCGAACGCGAACTGGTGGAGATCCGCCGGCAGCGCAACGAGAAGCGGCTCGCCGACCTGGACGCCGAGATCGGGGTGCTGCACGATGACCTGGCGGTCGGCGCGGCCGGGCTGCCGGCCGGCTCGCCGGAGGTGCGGGCGCTCTTCGACGACGAGCGCAAGCTGCTGAACCTGCGCCGGGAACGGACCCGTCTCGCCGACGAACAGGCCCGGACCGTCACCGACCTGCCGCTGTCCGAGCATCCGCACGCGCACCTGCTGCACCGCCGGGTGCCGATGGAGCCGGCGGTCGGGGTCCGCGCCCGGACGTTGTCCTGGTGGGCGGTGGCGAGCACGCCGCTGATCCTGTGGGCGGCCGGTTCGGCGCTGTCTCCGTTCGAGGGCATCGGCGCGAAGGCCACCGCCGGCATCCTGCTGCTCGCACTGCTGGTGGTGGAGGGCCTGGTCCGCGGTAAGTTCCTGGCCGTGCTGCTGCGCCTGGTGGCGGCGGCCGCCGTGGTCGGTGTGCTGGTGCTGCTCTGGGTCGACGGCCGGTACGTGGTGACGTTCGCGTTCTTCGCCGCCGCGCTGATCGTGTTACTGGTCAACATCCGGGAGTCGTTGCGCCGGTGAGTCGGCGGGCAGCGGGAACCGGGCCACCACCCGGTACCCGCCGTGCGAGTGCGGGCCGGTCCACATGGTGCCGCCGGCCAGCCGGGCCCGTTCGCGCATGCCGATCAGCCCGTGGCCGGGGTGCTGGGGTTCCTCGATCGGGCGGGCCGGCCCGGTGGGGCGGCCGTTGACGACCTCGACCAGCAGTTCGGTCCCGGACGCCGCCACCTTGACCCGTGTCGCCGCGCCCGGGGCGTGCCGGACCACGTTGCTCAGCGATTCCTGGACGATGCGGTACGCCGCCAGGCCGACCGCGTCGGGCAGCGCCGACGACGGGAGGTCACCGGTCACCTCCACGTCGACCGGGATGCCGCCGCGGCGGGCGGACGCGGCCAGGTCGCCCAGCCCACCCAGGTCGGGCACCGGGTGCAGTTCCGGTCCGGCGGTCTCCTCGCGCAGCACCGCCAGCAGCCGGCGCATCTCGCGCAGGGTGGTACGGGTGTCCGCCGCGATGCGGGAGAACTCGGCCCGCGCTTCGGGGTCGAGGCCGGGCAGGCGGTACGCCGCCGACGTCGCCTGCATGTGGATGACCGACATGCTGTGGGCGACCACGTCGTGCAGTTCCCGGGCGATCCGGCCGCGTTCCTCGACCAGCGCCCGTTGCGTCTGTTCCAGCAGCACGTCGCGGCGGGCCGACACCAGTTCGCGGTGCACGGCGGCCCGCTGGCTCCACAGGATGGCGCCGAAGAGCACCAGCACCGAGTTCGTCGCGTAGATGATCAGCGACGCTTCGGCGTGGTCCAGGCCCCGGCCCAGCGGGTCGGCGACCACCAGCACGATGCAGAAGAACGCGCTCGCCCACCAGGTCGCCACCGCCTCCTTCCACGGGCAGCGCGCCCCGATGAGCCCGATGTGCAGGACCAGCACCACCAGGACCGGCACCGGCAGCGGCCAGATGCCGTCGGTGTCGGTGTCCGACCAGGAGAACATCGCCACCCCGGCGAACTGCAGCACCGTCGCCGGGTGCGGGCGCAGCAGCACCAGGGGCAGGGCCGCGCACTGGGCGCTCGCCGCCATGTAGGCGAGCAGCACCGGCACCTCGTACACCGATGTCGTGATCGTCGCCGTCGCCACCAGCAGCAGGCCGGCGCTCAGTCCGAGCAGCAGCCACCACTGCATCCGGACCGGCCGTGCGCCATTCGTCCCCACCGCTAGGACGGTACCGGTGGAACCCCTACGGGAGAGTCCTCCGCCGGAGGCACCCGACCCCCTACCGCGGGGTGACGACCCGCGCGGTGTCCGAGATCGATTCTTCTCGGTATGGATCCGACGCAGGCGTACGCGATGCTCGGCCCTCTGGTCCTCCTCGAGGGCCCGGTCGCCACGGTGACCGCCGGTTCGCTGGTGGGGGCCGGTCTGCTCCGGTTCTGGCCGGCGTGGCTGATCGTGGTGGCGGCCGAGGTGCTCGGGGACAGCCTGCTGTGGCTGCTGGGTCGCTGGGGCCGGCATCCGCGGGTCCGGCCGCTGCTGGCGCGGCTCGGCATGACGGACGCGCGGCGGGACCGGTTCACGGCGGCGGTCGCCCGTTCCCTGCCCCGGATGGTGATCACCGCGAAGCTCGTCGACGTGGTGGCGCTGCCCGCGTTCGTCGCCGCCGGGCTGGCCGGGGTCCGGTTCGGACGGTTCGCCGCCCTGGTGACCGCGGCCGCCGCCGTGCGGGCCTCGGTGCTGGTCGGCCTGGGTGCCGCGGCCGGCGCGCACCTGACCGGCCTGCTCGCCCGGCCCGGCGGGTTCCTGCTGGTCACCGCCGTGGTGGCGGTCCCGGTCGCGCTGGTCCTGCTGACGATCCGACTTCGCGAGAAACGACACGAGAGGCGACACGCATGCGCATCCTCATCGGCGCCGACACCTACGCCCCGCACGTCAACGGCGCTTCCTACTTCGCGCAGCGGCTCGCCGGCGCGCTGAACCGCGAGGACGGCGCCGACGTCCACGTGGTCTGCCCGGCCGACGGTGTCCGCAGCACCACGCGGGTCACCGCGGACGGGATCACCGAGCACCGGGTCAGGTCGCTGCCCGTACCCGGCCATCAGGGTTTCCGGTTCTGCCTGCCGGTGGCGTTGCGCCGGGCCGCCGGGCGGATCCTCGACGAGGTCCGGCCGGACGTGGTCCACGTGCAGAGCCATTTCCCGGTCTGCCGGGCGCTGGTGGACGCGGCGTGTGAGCGGGGTGTGCCGGTGGTCGCGACGAACCATTTCATGCCGGAGAACCTCACCCACTACCTGCCGGTCGGGGACGCCGGGCGGCAGCTGGTGCACGAGTGGGCCTGGCGTGACGCCGCCCGGGTGTTCGCCAAGGCCGACGTGGTGACCGCGCCGACGCCGTACGCCGCCGCCCTGGCGACCCTGGCCGGGGTGCCCGGCCCGGTGCTGCCGATCTCCTGCGGCATCGATCTGCGCCGGTTCCGGACGGCCACGCCGGCCGGCGAGTTCCGGCTGCGGCACGGCATCCCGGCGAAGCCGACGGTCACCTACGTCGGGCGGCTGGACGCGGAGAAGAACCTGGACGTGGTGCTGCGGGCGTTCGCCGAGGTGGCGGTGGACGCCCACCTGGTGCTGGTGGGGGCGGGCGCCGAACGCCACCACCTGGAAGAGCTGGCAGAGAAACTGAATATCACGAGAAATACGACCTTCACGGGTTTCGTGCCGGACGACGAGCTGCCCGCCGCGTACGCCGCGACCACCGTGTTCGTCAACGCCGGCACCGCCGAGCTGCAGAGCCTGGTCGTCCTGGAGGCGATGGCCAGCGGCCGTCCGGTGGTCGGCGCCGACGCGGCCGCCCTGCCGCACCTGGTCGTCGACGACGAGACCGGCTACCTCTTCCCGCCCGGTGACCACGCCGCGCTCGCCGCCCGGCTGCGGACCGTCCTCGCCGACGAGGCCCGCGCGCAGGCCCTCGGCAAGCGGGCCCGCCAGGTCGCCGAGCAGCACGACGAGGCCCGGACCGTCGCCGCGTTCCAGCAGCTGTACGCCCTGCGCGCCGGCGTGACCGTCCGGTGACCGTCGTCGCCCGCGACGTCGCCCGCTGGTACCGCAACGCCCTGGCCGGGCTGGTCCTGTCCGCGGCGGCCGGCGCCGGCATGCTGGTCACCGGGGGTGTCGACCCGATGGATCAGATGCTCAGCGACGTGGTGGGTTCCCCGGCCGGCGCGGTGCTGCTGGCGTTCTCCGCGTGCGCGCTGGCGGTGTCCGCCGCCTGGATCGCGGTCGGCGCCCGGCGGTCCCTGCCCCGCGATCCGCGGCTCACCGGGCTGCTGACGTGCTGGGGTGCCGGCCTGGTCGGGGTGGCCGTCTTCCCGACGAACCTGCCGGGCGCCCCGGTGACCGTCGACGCGGTCGTTCACCGGGGCAGCGCCGCGGTGGTGGCCGTCCTGCCCCCGGTCATCGCGCTGCTGGTCGCGCAGTCGGCGGGCAGCCGGGCGCTGCGGGCGGCGGCGTTCACCACGATGGCCGCGTGCGCCGTGTTCGGGGCGGTGAACGCCCCCGCGTTCCTGGGCGGCACCGGCCTGCCGCCGTACGCGGGGCTCGCCGAGCGTCTGCTGCTGGCGATGGTGCTGCTGGTGACGGCGCTGACCGCGTACACCGTCAAAACGGCCGGGCGGACCCTGCGGTGCGAGATCTGCGGGAGGCCGCTCTCTGCCGTCGCTTTTCCCCGGGGTACGCGCATGCCCTCACCGTTTCGCGTCAGAGGTGACTCCGGCGTCCTCCCGATAGGAGAGTCCCGCCACGGCGGTCACGAGACGCCGGTGGCCGTCCACCACGAGCAGACTCTCGTGCGTACCCGCGGAAGGATCGCGGCGGTCAGAGGGCATCGGCACGCCGGCCGGGGATGGCGTCGATCAGTTCCCGGGTGTATTCGCTGGCCGGGTTGGTGAACACGGTCGCCACCGGGCCGTCCTCGACCACCCGCCCGCCGTTCATCACGCTGACCGTGTGCGCGAGGGAGGCGACCACCGCCAGGTCGTGCGAGACGAACAGGTACGAGAGGCCGAGGTCGCGTTGCAGGTCGGCGAGCAGCCCCAGGATCTGTTCCTGGACCAGCACGTCGAGGGCGGAGACCGGCTCGTCCAGCATGATCAGGTCAGGTTCCAGGGCGAGCGCGCGGGCGATGGCGACCCGTTGCCGCTGGCCGCCGGAGAGTTCACTGGGCAGCCGGTCCAGGTAGGAGACGGGCAGCGCCACCTGGTCGAGCAGTTCCCGGGCCCGGGCCTGCCGGGAGCGCCGGGTGCCGACCCGGAACGACTGCAGCGGCTCGGTGATCGACTGGCCGACGGTGAACTTCGGGTCGAGGGTGGCGAACGGGTCCTGGTGCACCAGCTGGGCCTTGCGGCGCAGTGGCCGGAACGCGCGCCAGCTCAGGTCGGCCGTCTCGGTGCCGTCGAGCACCACCGAGCCGCTGGTCGCCGACTCCAGCCCGAGCGCGATGCGCAGCGTGGTCGTCTTGCCGCAGCCGGACTCGCCGACCAGCGCGTGGGTGCGCCCGCGCGGCACGGTCACGCTGACGTCGTCGAGGGCCCGGAACGTGCCGAACGTCTTGCCGACGCCGGTCAGGGTGAGGATCGGCGCGGGCTGCGGCTGGTCACGGACGTCGAAGCGCGGCACCACCCGGCCGCCGTGGGCGAGACGCGGCGCCGCCGCGATCAACGTCCGGGTGTACGCCTGAGCCGGGTCCCGCAGGATCGCCCGCGGGTCGCCCTCCTCCACCTTGCGGCCGTGCCGCATGACGACCACCCGGTCCGCGCGGTCCGCCGCCACCGCCAGGTCGTGCGTGATGATCAGCAGCGCGATGCCCCGGTCGCGGACGAGGCCGCCGAGGTGGTCGAGGATCCGCTTCTGCACGGTCACGTCAAGCGCGCTGGTCGGCTCGTCCGCAATGATCAGTTTCGGGCGTCCGGCCAGGGCGATGGCGATCAGGGCGCGCTGCCGCAGACCACCGGACAGTTCGTGCGGGTACTGCCGGGCCCGCAGCTCGGGGTCCGGCACACCGGCCTGCTCCAGGAACGTGATCGCTTCCGCGTACGCCGCAGGCTTGGCGACACCGCGCAGGGTGACCGCCTCGGCGACCTGATGGCCCACCCGCTGCGTGGGGTTGAGGCCCACCATCGGATCCTGCGGGATCAGGCCGACCACCGACCCGCGCAGCCTACGGAGGGTCCGTTCGCCGGCGCCCGCGGTCTCGACCCCGTCGATGATCGCCGAGCCGGCGGTGATCCGCCCGCCGGCCGGCAGCAGACCGATCAGCGCGTTGGCGGTGGTGGTCTTGCCGGAGCCGGACTCACCGACGATCGCGACCACCTCGCCGGGCGCCACGTTCAGATCAAGTCCGGTCACGGCCGGGTGCACCTGCCGGCGCCGCAGATAGCCCACGTCCAGTCCGGTGATCGACACCAGCGTCATCGGGACAGCTCCTGGAAGGTCTTGGAGAGGTGATTCAGGCTGAGCACCAGCAGCGCCACGAACACCCCGGGAAGCAGGCTGAGCCACCAGGAGGTGATCAGGTAGTTGCGGCCGTCGGCGATCAGCGTGCCCCACTCGGCGGCCGGCGGGGCCGCGCCGAACCCGAGGAAGCTCAGCGACGCGATGGCGATGATCGCCACGCCGGCGTCCAGGACGGCGAGCACAGCGACCGGCCCCCACGCGTTCGGCAGGATGTGCCGCAGCAGCACCCGGGCCCAGGACGCGCCGCCGGCCCGGGCCGCCTCCACATAGGGCAGGGTCTTGACCCGCAGCACCTCGGCACGGGTGGTCCGGGCGAAACCGGGGACGATGCCGACACCGACGGCCACCGCGACCGGGAGCGTGCCGTACCCGAGGGCGGTGACGATCGACAGCGCGAGCAGCAGGCCGGGGATGGCCAGCAGCACGTCGACGAACCGCATCAGGATCGAGTCGGTGATCCCGGCGAAGAACCCGGAGACGATGCCCAGCCCGAGGCCGGCGACCCCGGCGATGCCGAGCGCGATCAGGGTGGCCCGGATGGTCAGCGCCGAGCCGTGCAGGACCCGCGACCACAGGTCCCGGCCGTAGATGTCGGTGCCGAACAGGTGGTCCGCGCCGGGCGGCAGCATCGCCGCGGCGGGGTCGGTGGCGTACGGGTCGTAGCCGGTGAACCAGCCCGGCCGGAACGCCGAGATCAGCACGAACGCCACCCAGGCGGCCGCGATCAGGAACAGTGGCCGGCGGATCAGCTGGGCGGTGGTGGCCCGCAACCCGGAGATCTCACGCGTCTCGGTGGGCGCGTCCACCACCACCGGTTCGACGACCTGAGCTGTCACAGCAACGTCCCCTCCCCCGCCGTGATCCGCGGGTCGAGCAGCGGGTAGAGCAGGTCGACGATCAGGTTGACCAGGACGAACACGGTCGCGGCGAGGGTCACCACGGCGAGCACCACCGGCACGTCCTGGGAGAGCACCGCCTCCTGGGCGAGCCGTCCCACGCCTTCCCGGGTGAACACCGTCTCGGTGACGATCGAACTGGTCACCGCCGTCCCGATGATCACGCCGAGCAGGGTCATCGCGGGCAGCGCGGCGTTGCGCAGGGCGTGCTTGAGGTGGACGGCCGAGCGGGACAGGCCCTTGGCGCGGGCGGTGACGATGTACGGCTGGCGCAGCGTCTCGTCGAAGCTCTTGATCAGCACCTGGGCCAGCACCGACGATGCCAGCACCGCGATGGTCAGCACCGGCATCACCAGCGCCGCGATCCCCTCGGTGCCGGTGGCCGGGAACCAGCCGAGCTGGAACGAGAAGAACTGGATCAGGAACAGCGCGATGAAGAACTGCGGGAACGACGCGCCCACCGCGGGCAGCCGGGTGAGCAGCACCCGCAGCGGGCCGAGCCGGACGAACGTGGCCAGGTAGGCCAGCACCGACCCGAACAGCAGCGCGGTCACCGCGGCGGCCGCGCTGAGCTGCAGGGTCGGGCCGATCCGGGCGCCGATCAGGTCGGTCACCGGCTGCCGGGTGGTCAGCGAGATCCCGAAGTCGCCGTGGAGCACACCGGTCAGGTGGTGCCAGTACTGCGCGCCGACCGACCGGTCCAGCCCGAACGCGGCCTTCATCCCGGCCAGTTGCTCCGGGGTCAGGCTGTCCTCCTGGACGCCCGCGGCGGCCAGTTGCAGCTGCATCGGGTCGCTGGGCAGCAGGTAGAGGATGGCGAAGGTGAGCGTGTACGCGGCCCAGAGGACCACGGCGGCCTGCAGGACGCGCCCCACGACGTACCGGGTCATCGGTTCAGGACTTCCACACGTCGTTGAGCTTGAGGAACGACTCCGAGGTGAAGGCGAACCCGTGGACGTTCCTCGCGACGCCGGCCTTCTGCACCCGTTCGAACAGCGGGATGGTCAGGGCCTGGTCGATCAGGTAGTCCTGCAGTTCGGCGTACGCCGCCTGCGTCTGCGCCGCGTCGGTGGTCTCGATGGCCTTGGCGAACAGCGCCTTGACCTGGTTGATCTCGTCGGCCGAGCCGATCCGGGAGGCGAGTGCCTTCGAGTTGGCCACGTCGGGGTTGATGATGAACTGCAGGGCGCCCGGGTCCGCCCGGGTGAAGTAGGTGCCGGTCAGGTCGTACGAGCCCTCGGCCAGGTAGGTCGCCGACTGCGCGGTGGTGAGGGTGCGCAGTTCCAGTTTGATGCCGGCCTCCTTGACCTGGGCCTGCAGCAGTTCGGGGCCGGGGCCGGTGGCGGTGGACGGCAGCGGGTAGTCGATCACCAGCTGTTTGCCGTCCTTGACCCGGTAGCCGTCCGGTCCGACGGTCCAGCCGGCCGCGTCCAGGATCTGCCGGGCGCCGGCCAGGTCGTGGGCGACCTTGGCGGCCTCCGACTTGAAGTACGGGGTGGTCGCGTTGAACGGCCCCTGCACCTCGGGATAGTCCGCGCCGAAGATCGTGGTCGCGTACGTGCGGGTGTCGATCGCCTTGGAGAGGGCCCGGCGGATCTGCGGGTCGGCGAGCGGCCGGCCGGCGGTGGTGTTGCTGAACAGGGTGCTGGCCACGCCGGGCAGGGAGCGCTTCTCGACGGTCGCGCCGGAGCGGGTGATCAGCGTTTCGTCCTGCGGGGTGAACGGGTTGCGCGGCCAGGCGATGTCGATGGCGCCGCTGACCAGGTTGCCCGTCCGGACGCTGTCCTCGGCGACGTAGCTGAACTCGACCCGGTCCAGCCGGGCCTCGCCGCGGTTGGCGGCGAGTTCCGACCCCCAGGTGTAGCCGGCCCGCTTGGTCAGGACGGTCTCCACCTTGGGCGTGTAGTGGTCCAGCTGGAACAGCCCGGAGCCGACCACGCCCGTGCCGAGGCACCGGTCCGCGGGCGTCCGCGCGAACGCGGCCGGGTCGATGATCGCCAGGTTGGTCGTCGAGGTGGCCTGCAGGAACGACGAGTTCGGCTTGCTCAGGGTCAGTTTCACGGTCCGCGGGTCGATCACCTCGGCGCCGGTCAGCCCCTGGATGTACGAGGCGCCGTACGCCGCGCCGTTGGTGGCCTCGACCGTCTCGATCCAGCCCTCGGCGTTGTCGGCGACCGCCTGCGCGTCGAGCTTCACCCCGTTGGCGAAGGTGACGCCGTCCTTGAGGGTGAAGGTGTAGGCCAGGCCGTCCGGGCTGATCTCCCACTTGTCGGCGAGCCACGGCACGATCCTGCCGGTCTGCGGGTCCTGGTCGGTCAGCGAGTCGGCGAAGTTACGGATGATCGACCGGTGTTCGATCCAGTAGACCTGGAACGGGTCGATGCAGGAGAAGTTGGCGTTGTCCGGCCAGAACGAGAGCTTCAGCGTGCCGCCGTCCTGCGGGGTGCCGGAGCCTGCGTCGTCGCCGGTGCCGCCCGCGCAGGCGGACAGGGCCAGGAGCCCCGCCAGTGCCGCGATCGCTGGTCTGAAGCGCTTCATGATCTTTTCCTTCAGGAGGTGGAGAGGATCCGGCGTCCGCCGGCAAGAAGTGCGGCGTCCTCCTGCGGCGGGTGCACGCGGATGCACAGCGCGTCGCGCAGGTGACGCTCCAGGGGGTTGGACCTGGTCAGGCCGGGGTTGCCGAGGGCGGCCACCGCGGTCTGGGTCGCGGCGATCACCGCGCGGGCGATGGCCACCTTGATCAGGGAGAGTTCCGGCAGCAGCGTGGTGTCGCCGGCCTCCAGGCGCAGCAGCGCGCCGTGCAGCAGCGTCTCGGCCTGCACGATCTGCAGGTCGATCTCGCCGGCCACCGCCTGGATCCGCTCGGTCTCGGCGATCGGCTTCCCCAGGGCGGCCGGCACCCGGGTCCGGGCGTAGTCCACGAACGCCGCGCGGGCGGCCCGGGCCACCCCGATGTAGAGCGCCGGGTGGCCGAAGCCGCCCGGCCCGGTGGCGACCGCGGGATCCCGGTAGACGCCGTCCGCGCCGCGCGGGATCTCGGTGAAGGCCTCCGGTGGCAACCGGACGTCGGCGTAGACGACGTCGTGCGTGTTGGAGGCGCGCAGGCCCAGGTGGTCCCAGGTCTGCTGCCAGGTGATGCCGGGCAGGTCGCCGGGAACGACCACGTGACCGACCCGGCCGTCGTCGGCGAGCACCCACACCACGTGGTACGCCAGGCCGGCGCCGCCGGTGGCGTACGCCTTGTGCCCGTTCAGGATCCAGCCTTCGGGCTCCCGGACGACGGTGGTCCTCGGCAGGCCGCCCCGGGCCGGGGCCCCCAGCTCGGGTTCGGCGCGGACCGCGTTGGCCAGGGCCGGGCCGTCCTGCGACCGGCGCAGCAGGTCCTCGTAGGAGAACGCGGGCCAGGACGGGCGGGTGTCCTGGGCGGCGTGTGTGTTCAGCAGGTTCGCCGCGAGCAGCCCGACCGAGGCGTCACCCTCGCCGAGCGCGGTCAGGATCCGGGCGGTGTCGCGGGGTCCGGCCGCCGGTCCGCCGTACCGGGCGCCGACCGTGGCGGTCAGCAGACCGGCGCGGTGCGCGACCGCGAGGCCCGCGATCGGGAGGTCGCCGGTCCGGTCGTAGTCACCGGCCGTGGCGGCGATCTCCGCGGTGACCTTGGCGAGCGCGCCGGCCGACAGGTCCGGGACGGGGAACCGGCTCATGCGTAGTTGCCCAGGTGTTCGGCCTGCAGGGTGCCGCGCCGGCCGGTGGCCCGGCGGTGCGCGATCTCCTGGCGGACCAGCGGCAGGATGTGCTCGCCGTAGTCGACCGCGTCGGCCAGGGTGTCGTACCCGCGGATGGAGACCAGCGACGCGCCCCGGTCCACGTAGTCCAGGATCGCGGCGGCCACCGTCTCCGGTGAGCCGACCAGGGCGGTGGAGGCGCCGGCGGCGTTGGTGACGGCGGCGGTCCGGGTCCACAGCGCGCGGTCGTAGCGTTCGGCCCGGTCGGCGAAGGTGAGGGCCCGCTGCGAGCCGACGTTCTGCGGTACGCCCTTGCGGTACGGCTGTTTGCCGAACGACGTCGCGATCCTGTCGACGTAGACGTGCGCCTTCTGCCACGCCTCCGCGTCGGTCTTCGCGATGATCGGGCGGAACGTCACCCAGATCCGGGGCAGCGTGGTCCGGCCGGCGGCGCGGGCGATGGCGTGCACCCGGTCGATCTCGCTGCTCAGGTCGTCGAGGGGCTCGCCCCAGAAGCTGAAGATGTCGGCCTTCGCGCCGCCGACCGCGAACGCCTCGTCGGACTGGCCGCCGATCGAGATGGGGATCGGGCTCTCGTACGGTGCGAAGCCCGGCCCGAAGTCGTCGAACTTGTAGAACTCGCCGTCGTGGCCGAACGCCGCCGGCTCGGTCCACGAGCGGCGCAGCAGGTCGACGTATTCGCTGGTACGGGCGTACCGACGGTCCTTGGGTAGGTAGTCGCCCTGCCGGGCCTGTTCGGCGTCGCTGCCGCCGGAGATCAGGTGGACGACCGCGCGGCCCTCGGTCAGCTGGTCCAGGGTGGCCAGTTTCTGGGCGGCGACGGTCGGCGGGGTCGTGTTCGGGCGCAGCGCCACGATCGGTTTGATGCGCTCGGTGAGCTGGCCGACCGCACTGGCCACGACGAACGAGTCGGCGCTCGACGACCCGTAGGGCAGCAGGGTGTAGTCGTAGCCGCCGTCCTCGAGGGCGGCCACGTAGCGCCGGAAGTAGGGCAGGTCGATGCCGCGGGTCGGGATCGGCGCGAGCTCGGTCGACGGGTTGAGGTGCGCGAGGCTGATGAACTCCACCTCGGGTGACGCGGTGGGCGGGATGGTCTCGTCGAAGGTGCTCATGCGGGGTCCTCTCTACGGCACAATCCCCGGAACTCCCACCAAGCTAATAGGGATTGCGCCATGCTGTCCAACGACGATCCGCGATCATGGCGATCACGGACGCTTATCGGTCCAGCACCGAGCGCAACCCCGCGACGACCGCCGCGGCCAACGCCGGATCGGCACCGGAGCGGGCCCGCAGGCTCATCGCGGCGGGCGGCACCGGCGGCAGATCGGAGCGCTCGGCCAGACCCTCCGGGGTGCTCGACACCCGGGCCAGCAGGGCCACCCCGAGACCGCTGCGCACCGCGTCCACCACCCCGGCCACGTAGCCGCTGTCGCACACCACGTAGGCGTCCAGACCGCGTCCGGCCAGCGCGGACAGGGCCCGGCGGCGCAGCACGCACGGTTCCTCGATCGCCACCAGCGGCCACGAACGGCCCGCCGGAGGCCGCCAGTCCGGGGCGGCGTACCAGCTCAGCGGCAGGGTCCCGACCGGGATGCCCTCGGCCGACGACGCCTCGGCCAGGTGCACCGCGACGTCGAGCACGCCCCGGTCCACCGCCGCGTCCAGACGCCGGGTCCGGTCGATGCGGAACCGCACCTGATGGCCGGGCAGCGCCGCGGTCACCGCCGGCAGGATCAGGTCGGCGGCGTGCTCGGTGGTGCCGATCGTCACGGTGGGACGCTCCGGGCCGACCAGCCGGCGCAGTGCGTCGTCGTGCGCGGCAAGGATCCGCCGGGACTCGGTCAGCAGCGCCTGACCGTCCGGGGTGAACGCGGCACCCCGGCCCTGCCGCTCCACCACCGGCCGGCCGATCACCTTCTCCAGCCGGCGGACGTGCTGGCTCACCGCGGACTGGCTGATCCGCAGGGTCGCGGCGGCCCGGTGGAAACCGCCGCAGTCGGCCACCGCGACGAGACTGCGCAACGCGAGAATGTCGAGCACCTGTCCCATGTCGCGGACGCTAGCAGCGAATTGATAAGTCTTTGCATTCAGTTCCGATCGGAATTAGGTGTTGGACAGCCGCGCGGTGATCACGCGATGCTGACCGGCATGACGAACGCGTACGACGAACCCGAGGGCATCGCGCCCCGCGGCACCGTGGTGGTGGCCGCCGGGCGCGGCGAGAGCACGGACGCCTACCGGCGGTTCGGCCGGCGGATCGCGGCGGACGGCTACCGGGTACGGGTTCTGCCGGACGTCGCGGCCGATCCGGCGGCCAGCTTCGCGGCGGTCGCGAAACTGCTCGGCGACGAGACGCTGCCGAGTCCGAAAGTGCTGGTCGGGGCGGATGCGGGGGCGCTTTTCGCGCGTACCCTCGCGGGGTCGGCAACGGACGGCCTGGACGCGGTGATCCTGGCCGGAGTCCCCACCGGGTCCTTCCCGGAGGTGACTCCGGAGGACGAGCTCGAGGCCCGGACCGGGTGCCCCACCCACCGCGGCGTGCTGTCCGGCGGCGCACTGACCCCCGGAGCGCTCTCCGCGGCCCCAATTCCTACTGAATTCATCGGCGAGATCGGTGAAGTGACGATCCCCACGCTCGGCCTGCACGGCGACGCCGACCCGGTCAGCCCACTCGCCGGTGCGTGGGCGGAGTACCCGGGTACGGTGGTGACCGTCGCCGGCGGACGCCACGACATACTCAACGACGTCACCCACCGCACGGTCGCCGCCACCGTCGTGCTGTTCCTGGAGCGGCTGCGGCTCGGCGCCGACCTCCCGGTGATCGCTCAGGAACTCCAGAGGCAGGTCTCGCCATGACCCGTTACGTGATCATCGGCGGCGGCGCGGTCGGCGCGACCATCGCCGCCGAACTGCACCGCGCCGGCGTGGACACGCTGCTGATCGCCCGCGGCGCGCAGCTCACCGCGATCCGCGACCGCGGCCTCACCTACGCCCGGCCGGACGGTGAGCACACCGTCGCCGTGCCGGTGGCCGCCGGACCGGCCGAGGTCACCCTCACCACCGACGACGTGCTGCTGCTGACCGTCAAGACCCCGGACGCCGAAGCCGCGATCCGCGATTGGGCGTGGCAGCCGGTAGCGGGCGCCGACGGCCCGGCCGCAACCGCGATTCCGCTGGTCACCCTGCAGAACGGGCTCGCCACCGAACGGATCGCGCTGCGCTCGTTCGCCCGGGTGGTGGGCGCCGTGGTCTGGGTCCCGGCCAGTTACGTGACGCCCGGCGTCGTGGTCAACCACGCCGAGCCGGTACCGGCCGTGCTGTGGCTCGGCCACTACCCGGACGGCCCCGCAACCGACGGCCTCGCCACGGTCGCCTCCGGCCTGCGGCAGGGCGGCTTCACGGTGACCGTGGTCGAGAACATCAGCGACTACAAGGCGAGCAAACTGCGCGGCAACCTGTTCAACACCCTGGACGCGCTCTACCGGCCGAGCGCGCTGCGCGACGCGGCCCTCAAGGCGCTGCGGGCCGAGGCCGACGCGGTGTACGCGGCCGCCGGCATCACCCCGGCGCCCCTGGAACGCGCCGGCTTCCGGGTCGTCGAAGTACCCGGCCAGGTGCGGTCGGGCAACTCCACCCGGCAGAGCCTGACCCGCGCCACCACGCCCGAGTCGGACTACCTGGACGGCGAGATCGTGCTGCTCGGCCGCCTGCACGGGGTGGACACCCCGCGCACCGCGGCGATCCAGGCCCGGGTGCACCGGGCCGTCGCCGAGGGCACCCCGGCCGCGTCGCTGGACGACGCCGACCTGGCACAGACCCTGCCCGGCCTCGCCCCGGCCCGGCCGCCGGTCCTCATCGACGTCGCCTCGCTGCAGCAGAGGATCGCCGGCGGACGGGCGCCGGTGCTGCTCGACGTCCGCTGGGCACTCGGCGACCCGGACGGCGAACTGCACTACCGGGAGGGACACATTCCCGGCGCGGTCTACGTGGACCTGGACACCGAACTCGCCGCCCACACCGACGACCCCGCCGCGGGGCGGCACCCGCTGCCGCCCCTCCCCCGGCTGCAGGAGGCCGCCCACCGCTGGGGCATCACCCGCGAGGGCGGCGTGGTGGTCTACGACAACAGCGGTGGGCTCGCCGCGTCCCGCGCCTGGTGGCTGCTGCGCTGGGCCGGGGTTCCGGACGTGCGGATCCTGGACGGCGGTCTCGCCGCCTGGCGGGCCGCGCGGCACACCGAGGAGACCGGCATCGCCGCGGACCGGCCCGCGGGCGACGTGGTGCTGGTCGCGGGTCACCTGCCGACCCTGACCGCCGACGAGGCCGCGGCCCTGCCCGGCAACGGTGGCACTCTGCTCGACGCCCGGGCGGGCGAACGCTACCGCGGCGAGGTCGAGCCGGTCGATCCGCGGGCCGGGCACATCCCCGGCGCGGTGAACCTGCCCACCGGGGAGAACCTGCGGGCCGGGGTGCCGCTGTTCAAGACCGCGGAGGAACTGGGCGACCGGTTCGACGGGGTGCAGGGGGCGGTCGGCGTCTACTGCGGATCGGGGGTGACCGCGGCACACCAGATCGCCGCGCTCGCCGTCGCGGGCATCGACGCCGCGCTCTACCCGGGATCCTGGTCGGCGTGGTCCAACGACCCGTCCCGCCCGGTGGCCACGGGCGCTCAGCCGTGACCGTCGACTGGCTGGCCGGACTCGACGTCGACTACCGCACCGACCCGGCCTTCCTCGCGACCCGGCGACTGGACCGGTCCGGCTGGGAACCCGAGGGCAGCCCGTCGGCGGTGGTCCTGCCCACCAGCGTCGAGCAGGTGCAACGGGTGCTGCAGGGGGCGTCGGCGTCGCGTACCCCCGTGGTGCCCCGCGGCGCCGGAACCGCCCTGACCGGGGCGACCACCGCGGGGTCCGGCACGATCGTGCTGGACCTGTCCGGGATGAACCGGATCGTCGACATCCGCCCCGCCGACGGGGTGGCCGTCGTCGAACCCGGCGTGATCACCGCCGACCTGGACCGGGCCGCCGCCGGACACGGGCTGCGCTACGCCCCCGACCCGGCCAGCCTGGAACTGTCCACGATCGGCGGCAACATCGCCACCAACGCGGGCGGTCTGCGCTGCGCCAAGTACGGCATGACCCGCGACTCGGTCCTCGGACTGGACGTGGTCCTCGCCGACGGCACCCTGATCAGCACCGGACGGGCCACCCTGAAAGGCGTCGCCGGGTACGACCTGACCGGACTGTTCGTCGGCTCCGAGGGCACCCTCGGCGTGGTGGTCGGGGCCACCCTGCGCCTGCGCCCGCTGCCGCCGCCGAGCGCCACGATCGCCGCCGCCTACCCCGACTTCGCCACCGCCGTGGCCGCCTCGGTCGCCCTCGCCGAGGCCCGCGTCCAGCCGGTCCTCGCCGAACTGCTCGACCGGGCCACGCTGCGGGCGCTGGCCGCCCACGGGCATCCGATCGACGGCGACGCCCTGCTGATCGTCCAGCTCGACGACGGCACCGCCTCGACCGACCGCGCGCTCGCCGCCCTGACCCCCGGGTCGACCTCGATCCGCAGCACCACCGACCCGACCGCCCTGCTGGAGACCCGCCGTCAGGCGCTGCCCGCGATCGAGAGGCTGGGCCGGCCGCTGATCGAGGACATCGCCGTTCCGCGGTCCCGGATGGCCGACGCGGTCCGCGCCATCGAGGAGATCGCCGCCCGCCATGACGTGCCGATCTGCACCCTGGCCCACGCGGGCGACGGCAACATCCACCCGATCATCGTCGCCGGCCGCCACGACGCGCCGGTCCCCGAGGCCGCGCAGCGGGCGGCCGACGAGATCTTCGGGCTGGCGCTGGACCTGGGCGGCACGGTGACCGCCGAGCACGGCATCGGGGTCCTGAAGCAGGCGTGGCTGGGCAAGGAGCTCGGCGGCCCGCAGCACGCCCTGCAGCGGCAGATCAAGGCCCTCTTCGATCCCGGCGACATCCTCAACCCCGGAAAAGCTCTTTAACCCCTTTCCGGGTACGCGAAAAGGACGTCCCGCCCGTCCCCACCAGGCCGTCCCCGCTGAGCCGTCGCCCACGGCCTCCCTGACCCAGCCGTCGCCCACGGTTGAGCGACTGCCGGTGAACCCTGGTCAGCTCCGCCTGGCGAGCGCCGGCAGCACCACCCCGTCGATGATCGTGGTGAAGAACGCCAGGTCCACCGGCTGCCGCAGGACCAGCGCCCGATGGCTGGCCATCGCCGGGATCACCTGGGCCATCGCGGCCACGTCCGCGGCGGGATCCGCCTCGCCGCGGTCGACGGCCCGCTGGATGAGGTGCCGGTAGGCGTCCACCGACGGTTCGACGATCGCCGCGCTGACAGCGGCGGAGACATCCGGGTTGCGGCTCATCATCGCGGTCACACTGGCGAGGATCCGCATCCGGCGGTCACCGCTGCCGAGCCAGTCCGGGTCGAGCATGGCCAGCAGGTCACCGCGAAGGGCGCCGGTGTCGGGGAGCCGGCCGGTCTCCAGGTCGGTGCGGTCGGTGCAGGCGATGGCGGCGAGGATGAGCTCGTCTTTGCCGGCCCATCGCCGGTAGATGGTCCCTCGCCCGGCACCGGCCCGGGCCGCCACCATCTCGATGGTCAACTCGGCGTAGCTCGTCTCCACCAGCACGTCGAGGACAGCACGCAGGATGTCCGCGTCCCGTGTCTCATCGCGTTTGCGCCCCACAGTCACCCGGCAACAGTACTAGATAGTTCCGGTACTGGATAGTTGCGGAACTGGCCGATACCGTTTTAGGCTCGCCGCCATGATGATCAATACGGACCAGGCCGACGTCACCGCGGTGCTCTACCGGGCAGCCCGGGCGATGGACAGCCGGGACTGGGACCTGCTCGCCGACTGCTACGCCCCTGACGCTCGCGGCGACTACACCAATGCCGTCGCCGAGGACCGCGACGCCATCCTCGCCTCGGCGCGGGGCTTCCTCGGAACGCTCGACGCCACCCAGCACCTGGTCGGCAACGTCGAGGTGACCGTGGACGGCGACACGGCGACCACTCACGCGACCTTCATCGCCCAGCACGTCCGCGCCGGCGGCCACTTCCTGATGGGCGGCAACTACGACGACACGCTGCGCCGCACCGCCGACGGCTGGAAGATCACCAACCGCCGGATCCGCGGCATCTGGGCCGACGGGGATCCGGCGGTGCTGACCGTCGCGGTGAGCTGAACCTAGTCGCCGCCACCACCACCGTCACCGCCGCCGTCGCCGCCGTCCGAGTCGGAGTCGTCGCCGTCTCCGGACCGGACCCGGCCGCCCCGGGTGAACATCACCTTGAGCCCGAAGAAGACGAACAGCAGGGGCACGACGGCGAACAGCAGATCCATCGGGGCCGGGTCGACCCGCGCCTCGTCGCCGTCCACCCGCCCGGCGATCCTGGTGCCGTCGGACAACCCGGTCCCGGTGATCGTGCCGGTCACCTCGGCGCCGTCCAGGGTCCAGGTGGCGGCGCAGGTCATCTCCCCCTCGATGGTGCTGGAGTCGTAGCAGTCGCCGAGGACGGTGACGACCGCCTCGGGCTGGGTGAACGCGACCGCCGACGGCCACCCGAACTGCCAGAACACGAAGGCACCGACCAGGACGAACACCGCACCGAAAGCGAGCCGGACGAGGGCCGACCACAGCCGGAACAACCCCGACAAAAGCTTGATCATGGGCCGAGACAGTATCGGCAACCGTCAGTGCCGGCGTCCACCGGGCGAACGTCGGCACGCAAACGGGATACGCCCCGCTGCTCACCGGGTGGCCGGCTGCGGATCGGGCACCGCCGCCAGCACGGGGATCCGGCGCAGACCGGTCGCCAACAGGCCACTGATCGCGACGAACACCGCGCTCATCGCCACCACCGCGGGCCACGCCCCGAGGGTCCAGGCGGTGCCGGCGAGACTGCCGAAGACCGACGAGCCGGCGTAGTACGCGAACAGGTAGAGCGAGGCCGCCTGCGCCGCCGGCACCCCACCCGCGTGGGCGCGGACCGGCACCCAGCCGCTGGCCACCCCGTGCACGCAGAAGAATCCGGCGGTCATCACGGCCAGCCCCACCACCGTCAGCGGCAGGTTGTCCGGCACGGTGAGCAACAGCCCGGCCGCGAAGACCGCCGCGCCGACCGGCATCACGGCGCGGCGCCCGTACCGGTCGGCGAGCCGCCCGGAGAGTGCCGAGCTGATCGACCCCATCGGGTAGACCAGGAACACCGCGCCGGCCGCGCCCGCCCCGAGCAGGAACGGTTCACTGGTCAGCCGGAACGCCATCGCGTTGTAGACGGCGACGAACGCGCCCATCGCGCAGGCGCCGATCGCGTACAGGCGCAGCAGGGCCGGATCGGTCAGGGCCCGCCGGCTGACCGCGTGGCCGGGCCGGGGCACGAAGTGCCGCGAGGCCGGGAGCAGCAGGGCTACGGCGATCGCGCAGAGCAGCCCGACGCCGGCAACTGCGGCGAGCGCCCACCGCCAGTGGAAGGCCTCGGCGACCGTTCCGGTCAGCAGCCGCCCGGTCATCCCGCCGAGCGCCGTCCCGCCGATGTAGAGCCCGGCCGCCCGCGCGTGCGTCGACTCGTGCAGTTCCTCGCGCAGATAGGCGGTGGCCACGGCCGGCAGCCCGGCGAGCGTGATCCCCTGCAGCAGCCGGAGCCCGAGCAGCATGTGCCAGCCGGGCGCCACGGCGCAGGCCAGGCCGACCAGGGACGACAACCCCAGGGACAGATGGATCAGACGGGTACGCCCGAAGCGCTCCGACAACGGCCCGGTGATCAGCAGTGCCACCCCGAGTCCGATGGTGGCCAGCGACAGCGACCACGCGCTCTGTGCGGGCGTGACGCCGAACGCCGCGGACAACTCCGGCAGCAGCGCCTGGGTGCTGTAGAGCAGGGCGAACGTGGCGACGCCGGCGGCGAACAGCGCCACGGACACCCGGCGGTAGCCGGGCTCACCGGCGCGGTAGGTGCTCACCGGCACACTGTCCGCCCGGTTCCGATCATGCGTCCAATGCATGTCTCTCATGAATCCGATACGCCGGACGTATGATGCGGGTCGTGCTGCTCGACGATCTCCGTGGCCTGCTCGCCCTGGGTGAGCACCGCCACGTCACCGACGCGTCCGCCGCCCTCGGTGTCAGCCAGCCCACCCTGTCCCGGCTGCTGGCCCGGGTCGAGGCCGAACTCGGCGCGCGCCTGTTCGAACGCGACGCCCGGGGCGTACACCCCAATCCGCTCGGCGACGTCGCGCTGGAGGCGGCCCGCGAGATCACCGGACGCTACGACCGGCTGCGGCGTGACCTGGCCGGGATGCTCGATCCGGAGTCCGGGACGGTCCGGCTCGCCTTCCTCGACTCGATGGCCACCTCGCTGGTGCCGCGGCTGCTGCACGACGTCCGGCAGCACGCCCCGCGGATGCGGATCGAACTGCGCCAGGAACCGGCTCACGAGATCCTGCGCGACGTCGCGGCCGGGGTCGCCGAACTCGCGCTGACCTCACCCCGGCCGGACGGCCCGTACGACTGGCTCGGCCTGCAACGGCAGAGCCTGGTCCTGATCGTGCCGCCCGGCCACCGCCTGGCCGCCCGCCGCCGGGCCGGACTGGCCGACCTGGACGGCGAGGACTTCGTCACCATCCCGGCCGGTTTCGGGTTCCGCGCCCTGGTCGACGACCTGTTCGCCGCCGCCGCGGTGACACCGCGGATCGCCTTCGAGATCGGTGACCTGGCCACCATCGAGGGCCTGGTCGGCGCCGGTCTCGGGGTGGCGATCGTGCCGGAGCCGTTCGCCGGCGCCTCCGGCACGATCGGCATCCCGTTGACCACGGCGGGCGCGGAACGGATGGTCGGCCTGGCCTGGCGCGCCGACCGGCCGCTGGGGCCGGCCGCCGCGCGCTTCCTGGCGATCGTCGAACGGATCAGCCCCAGTTCTTCGGAGCCATCTGCCGGGTGGTCGCGTTGATCCGGTTGAAGAAGTTGGTGGTGGCGATCCACAGCACGATCGCCCCCAGCTCCTTCTCGCCGAAGTGCTTCGCGGCCGCGGCCCAGACGTCGTCCGGGACCGGGTCGGACCGGTCCGCCAGCCGGGTGGCCGCCTCGGCGAGCGCCAGCGCGGCCCGTTCCGCATCGGTGAAGTACGGCGTCTCCCGCCACGCCGCCACCGCGAACAGGCGTTCGTCGCTCTCGCCGTTGTTGCGCATCGACCGTGCGCCGGAGTCCACGCAGGCGCTGCACCCGTTGATCTGACTGGCCCGCAGGTGCACCAGCTCGAGGACGGCCGTCGGCACGCCCGCCGAGTGCGCCGACTTGTAGAGCAGGCCGATCGCCTTGGTCAGATCCGCGGGAAGCCGGTCGAAGCCGAGTCGTTCTTCCATGGTCGTCTCCTGTCACATCCGTCCGGTGGTGCTCGTCGAACAGGTGACGAACGGTTCCGCACGGATGTGACCGAAGTGACCGCGGTCACACGGGAGGATGCGATGAGCGACACGACGCGCGACGGGCTGGCCGACCGGTTCGAGGAGAACCGGCCCCGGCTGCGGGCCCTGGCGTACCGCACGCTGGGCTCGGCGGCCGAGGCCGACGACGCGGTGCAGGAGACCTGGCTGCGCCTGGACCGGGCCGGGGCCGGCGAGGTCGACAACCTGCCCGCCTGGCTGACCACCGTCTGCGGCCGGATCTGCCTGGACATGCTGCGGTCCCGCACGACCCGCCGCGAACAGCCGCTGTCCGAGATCAACGATCCACCGTCCGCGGTCGAGTCGGTCCTTGCCGATGAGGTCGAGGCCGCGCTACTGATCGTTCTCGGCACCCTCGCCCCGGCGGAACGGCTCGCCTTCGTGCTCCACGACCTCTTCGCGGTGTCCTTCGACGAGATCGCGGTGGTGGTCGGGCGTACCCCGCAGGCCTCCCGCCAGCTCGCCAGCCGCGCCCGGCGCCGGGTCCGGGCGGCCGCGCCGGCCGCCACCGAACCGCGGGGCCGCGCGGTCGTCGACGCCTTCCTGTCCGCCTCCCGCGGCGGCGATCTCGGTGCTCTGCTGGAGCTTCTCGACCCGGACGTGGTGCTGCGCGCCACCGGCGAGGCCGCCCGGCTGGACGCGCAGGGCGAGAGACGCGGTGCCGAGGTGGTCGCGCGCTACTTCGCCGGAAAGGCGCAGGCCGCGGTGCCGGCCCTCGTCGACGGCGCCTGGGGCTTCGCGGTCTTCATCGGCGGCGAACTGCGCGTGGCCGTCGCCATGGAGATCAAAAACGGTCAGATCCTCGGGCTCACTGCGGCCTCCAGTCCGGCGGCCCTGGCCGGGCTCACCGTCACCCCCCTCTGATTGCGGGGGTACGCACCACGCCGCTCAGCCCCGGTAATGGCGCAACCGGACCGGCTCGCCGAGCGGGCCGGTCCAGTCCGCGTCGGTGGTCCCCTCGTACCGCCAGCCGGTCGCCTCATAGAACGCCACCGCCGCCGACCGCTTCTGATCAGTGACGACGAGGGTCAGCGGGTGCCCCTGCGCCGCGGCCCACTCCCTGACCCGGTCCAGCAGCGACCGCCCGACCGATCCACGACGAGCCGCGGGAACGACGAACAGGCGGCACACCTCGATGTCACCGCTGTCCCGCCGTTCGACCGCGACGTGCCCGCCGATCGTCGCGCCCGCCCCAACGGCCACCCAGGCGGTCAGCAGCCCCGGTGGGGTGAGCCAGCCGCGCGGGTCGGCGGGCCAGTTCAGTGGATACCCGTCCGCCTCGTGCACCGCGCGCAGGGCCGCCACGCAGTCGTCCAGGTCGCCCCCGCACCGTTCCCGGATCGTCGTCATCGTCGAATGATCGCCGATCCGCTCCGGGCCCCGGCACCCGACGTGCAGGAGTCGCTCCCGGGGCACGCCGGCCGCGGTCAGCCGATCGGCCAGGGCACGCGGCGGATGGTCGATCAGGACGGTCACCTGGTGGTCGTCGCCGAGCCGGCACGCCGCGGCCAGCGCACCCAGGTTGATCGGGTCCAGCCGTCGCACGTCGGCAAGGTCGAGGACCAGGCGCGCCGGGCGGGTGTGCCGGATCGCCCGCACCAGGGTGCGGCTCAGGCCGAGCGCGTCCTCCGCGTCCAGCGTGCCGTACGGGTGGATCACGAGGGTGCCGTCGGGGTCGACACTGACGTCGACCGTACTGGCCGTCATCGCGCCAACGTTAGGGACGATGCACCCCCGGGTCGACCCCTCCCCCGGAAAGTTCACCTGGTCACGTCGATGTCACGAACGAGGCGGAGTACACCCCTTGCCCGCCCTCGCCGTCGTGGGTCCACACCAGGTGGTGAGATGTGCACTGTGCGCCGTCACCTGTGCGGTGTGCTGGGCATGCGTTGTCAGACGGGGAGTCGAACCCCTGCGCCCGCCCCCGGCGCGCCAGCATGAGCCGGAAATGCCCGCCGGCTCTCGGGTCGGTGCGCGCCCCCACGGCGACTACCCGCTACTCCGCCTCGTCAGTCCAGCAGGTCGACCTCCCAGTTGCTCCGCTGGACGAGGGTGTCCACCTCGCGGATCTGCCGGGCCAGGTCGTCGGCGCGGACCCGCAGTTCGGCCACCGGCAACGCCGCGATCATCTTGAGCTCGGACCTCAGCTGCCGGTACGCCCGGTGCCCGTCCCCCGCTGCGGCGTCCGCGGCGGAGCTCACCGTCGCGTGCCGCATCCGCAGGACGTCCCGGCGGGCCAGCGCGTCGGTCAGCGTGGTGCCGTCCTCGAGGCGGGTGGCGGCGTTGGTCCGGTTGATCCGCCGGATCAGCGTCTCCAAATCGGCGAGCACCGCGTCAGCCTCGGCGAGCAGCGCGGCCGCGTCCTCGGCGGGCGGCTCGCCCTCCTGATACCGCGCGTTCGCGGTCACCCGCGACCGCAGCTGTTCCGCCCGTCGTGTCGCGTCCGCACGCAGCGCCAGCGCCTCCGCAAGCTTCATGCCCCCACTATCCCACCCAAGATCCGCATTCGTCGCGCCCACCCCGCCGCGCCGGAACGCCGCCGGGCCGGCGTCCGGGGATCAGTGGGCTGATCCCCGGACGCCGGCCCGTCCGCTGCACTACCGGAGAATCAGTCGATCAGCTTGGCCTTACGGCACTTGCCGGCGTAGCTGCCGTCGCACAGCTCGGCGACATCGACCGCACCGCTGGCGACGACGTCGCCGATGTTGTCGATGGTGATCGCCTTCGGCTCCACCTGACGGAACGGGACGTACGCACCCGACTCCGGGTCCTTCAGCTTGCCGGCGATCTGCGGCTTGACATCGTTGTACAGGCCGATCGCCAGCTCGGCGGCCGCGTCGGCCTCCAGCTTCGTCTCCTTGAACACCGTCATGCACTGGTCGCCCATCAGGATGTGCTGGAGGGCGTCGAGGCTCGCGTCCTGCCCGGTGACCGGGACCTTGCCGTTGAGCTTCTTGGCCTTCAGCACCTCGATGATGGCGTTCGCGATGCCGTCGTTGGCGGAGAGGACACCGTCGATGTTCGGGTACTGCCCGAGCATCTGGGAGAAGATCTCCCGTGCCTCGTCCTCTTTCCAGTCCGGCACCCACTGGTCCGGCCCCTTGGTGAACGTGGCGCTGTCGTACAGGGGCTGGAGGACCGAGTCGTAGCCGGTCTTGAACAGGGTGGCGTTGTTGTCCGTCGGCGAACCGTTGAGCTCCGCGACGAGCGGGTTCTCCACGTTCTTCTTGCCCAGGCACGTCTTCAGGTGCTGGGCCTGCAGCTTGCCGACGAGCTCGTTGTCGAAGCTGACGTAGTAGTCGGCTCCACCGTTGAGCGTCAGACGGTCGTAGTCGATCACCGGGACGTTGTGCGCCTTGGCGTCGTCGATGACCGCCTTGCCGCTGGCCGAGTCCAGGTTGGCGATGATCAGAACCTTCACACCGCTGTCCAGGAGCTCACCGGCCAGCCGCTTGAACTGCTCACGGTCGCCCTCGGCGTTGACGATCCGGCTGGGGATCTTCTTGGCGTCGAACGCGGACTTGAGGTACTTGGCGTCGGCGGTGGCCCACCGGTCCGTGGTCGTGTCGGGAAGCACCACGCCGATGCCGTTGGTACCGCCCGTCCCGCCACCACTGCTGCCGGTGGTGGTCGATCCGCCGTTGTCGCTCGGGTCCGAACCGCTGTCACAGGCCGTCATGGTGGCCGTGGCCAGCAGACCGATTGCGGCCAGAGATATCAGCGACTTGCGCATGCGTTAGAGGTCCTCTCAGGGATGAGCCCGAGTTGGGTGGCCACACTGAGCGGTCCGCCGGGCATCGACCGGCATCCCGCGGGAGCACCATCGGGTGGGGGTCCGGCGCCCAAGATTATTTACTTCTGACCACTAACCGCCAAATCTAGATCCATCGTTACCGTCTCGCCGCTTTTGCTCACTCCATGCACATGCGAGCTGGGAGGCCTTTCGATGAACGCGGAGAGCGATGATAGATATCGGTCAGCAGGTCGACATGACCGTCAGGTTAATACACAACGGCGATGACAAAACCGTCCGATGTGACCTGTTTGCGCCGCGTTGTTCAGCGCGCGGCGAGCGCCGCAGCGATCACGTCCCGGGCCGCTTCCCGCAGCGCGGTCACGTCACCGGCATAGTCGCCGGGAACCAGCGGGGGCAACACCTCCACCCGGGCGTCGACCTGCTCACGCAGCACCAGACCGTGTTTCGGCAGGGCGCGCCGGGTCCCGTGCACGGCGATCGGAATGACCGGAACGCCGTTGCGGACCGCGAGTTCGAACGCCCCGTTCTTGAACGACTGCAGCGAACCGTCAGCGGTCCGACGGCCCTCCGGAAAGATCATCACCGGGGATCCGGCCTTCAACAGCCGGTCACAGTGCGCCATCATCCGCCGCACCGACTCCCCCGATCCGCGCACCAACGGCACGTAATCGTTGAGCCGCATGTTCCAGCCGAGCACAGGAACCTTGAAGATCTCTTGCTTGGACACCCACTTGTACGGCCGGAACAACCCGAACAGCACGAGGATGTCGATGAGCGAGGCGTGATTGGCGACCAGGACCGCCGCCCCCTGCCACGGCAGGTGCTCCCGCCCGCTGATACGCAGCCGCCACAACGGGTTGACGCGGACATAGAACGACGCCCACGCCGACGAATACAGGTGGAGCGCCACTCTCCGCCGGTCGAACGGCAGCGTCACCAGCCAGACCAGCACCGCGCCCACGAAGAAGAAGGGGCAGGTGACCACGATGAACGCCCAGTACAGCGCCGAGAAGACCAGCATCACGACCGCCATCGTAGGACCCGCCCCGACCGTCTCCGCAGGCCAGGCACCGGCGCACCCCCGGAACACGACCGCCGGCACCGCCGAAGGACACGCCCAGCACCGCCGAAGGACACGCCCAGCACCACCGACGGACACGCCAGCACCGCCGACGGACACACCCAGCCGGCTGACGCCCGCCCAGCGGCGGGAGCGGTCACTCGCCCTTCGGGACGTCGCCGGCGTCGCGGACCTCGTCGTAGCCGACCGCGGCCGGCGCCTCACCCGGCGCATAGATCACCCGGATCACGCCGGTCGGGAAGACCTCGGTGGCCGTCACCGTCAGGTGGTAGGCCCGGTCGCCCTCGTCGAACAGCTTGCGCCCCTTGCGAGCCGCCACCGGGTGCACCAGCAGGCGCAGCTCGTCGACCAGGCCGGCGGCGAGCAGCTGCTGCACCACCGAGATCGAGCCGGGCACCAGGATGCCCTTGATCGCCGGGTCGGCCTTGAGCGCGGTGACCGCCTCGGTCAGCTCACCGGTGATCGCCTCGGAGTTGCGCCACGTGAACTCCGGCGACTGCCGGGTGACCACGATCTTGCGGATGTCGCCGAGCTGCTTGGCGAACGACGCGTCCTCACCACCGGCGGCCTCCCGCTCCGGCCAGGCCCCGGCGAAGCTGCCGTAGGTCTCGCGGCCGATCAGCAGCACGTCGGCGGTCTCGTAGTCCTCGGTGACGGCCCGGCCCATGTTCTCGTCGAAGTAGACGAAGTGCCAGGCAGGGTCGATCTCGGCGACACCGTCGGCCGAGATGAACAGGGTGGAGACAACCTTCGCCACAGCGGGATTCCTCTCTCACGGTGCCCGGACCGGCCCCGGCATGGAACCGGCGCCCGAACCGGCTCCACAACGAACCGGTGCCCGAACACTAGACCGCGGGTACGACACTTTTACCCGGAAGCGCCCCCACTCACCGGACGGGAGCAACCACCCGGGCATGCCCCGGCGCCCGCGCTACGACCTGGGGAGGCACCGGGGCCGCGAAGGTAGCCCCGGTGCCTCCGGTCACGCGTACGAGAAAAGGAGAGAGGAAGCTAGAGCGCCGTGCGGGACCACTGCTGGTTGTTGCCGCTGCCGCAGGTGTACTGCTGGATGTCGGTGCCGTCGGTGGTTCCGGAGGAGACGACGTCGAGGCATTTCCCGCTGTGCCGGGCGACCAGCCGGAAATAGCTGCCGTAGGCCTGCCACTGCCATTGCTGGTTGGTTCCGGCGCCGCAGGTGTACTGGATGACGTTCGCCCCGTCGGCGGTGGAGGACGAGGCCACGTCGAGGCATTTCCCGCTGTTCTGGTTGACGACGTTGACGTATCCGCCGCCCGCCTCGCGGAATTCCCAGCGCTGGTTGACGCCACCGTTCCAGGTCCACTGCTTGATCTCGGCGCTGTCCGCGGTGGAGGAGCTGATCACGTCCATGACCTTGCCGCTGTTACGGTTGGTGACCTGAAAATAGGACGGCGGATTGCCGGTGACGGTGCCCGCGGCCGCGTCGATCGTCAAGGTCGGATACCACGCCAGACTCATGCTCGTGCTGCTCGGGAACGTGATCGGCAGCCAGACGTACTGCGAGTCGTTGACCGGCCCGCTCCACGCCCCGGCCCAGCGGTCACCCATGTAGAGGTAACTCGTCGTGCTCGTCCCCTGAATGGGCAGCACGTAGGTCGGCTGTGACCGGAAGGTGCTGCCGTCGCCCACATTCGTCCAGCTGGTCCACGGGCCGCTGATGCTCGAGGCGGTCGCGTACTTGGCCTGGTTCGGGCTCCACCCGGTGGCGCCGGAGGTGAGCAGGAAATACGTGCTGCCGCGTTTGAACATCGCCGGGGCCTCGCGGTGCGCGTCGTTCCAGAAATTGCCGACGAGCGTGTCGACGTTCAGATAGTCCGCGGTGAGCCGGTAGATGTGCAGGTCGTAGTTCTCGTCGGCCGCCGAGATCATGTACGCGGTTCCGCCGTCGTTGTAGAGCGTGATGTCGCGCGACATGTAACTGCCGAACGGCCGGAAACTCCCGTGGTAGGTGTAGGTGCCGTCGACGGTCGCCGACGACGCCACCGCGGCGCGCGCCTCGCCGTAGTCGGTGCCGTTCTCCTTGTGCATCCACATCACGAACCGGCCGGTCGACGCGTTGTAGATGACCTTCGGACGCTCGATGTTGGCGCCCTGCAGCTCGGTGGCCGCGGACGGGGTGAGCACGTTGTTGCGGAACTCCCAGTTCTTCAGGTCGGTGGACCGGTAGACGGAGACCGCTTTGAACGTGTTGTCGGTGTTGCGGTTCTCGCCGAACCAGTAGTAGTAGTCGCCGACCTTGAGCACGCCACCCCCGTGGGCGTGCAGGCCGGCGCCGCTGGTGTCGGTGAACTGGATGCCGTTGGTGACGGTGACCGGGGCGGCCTGGGCAGGCGCTGCGGGCAGCAGCACCGCCGCGGCGAGCACGAGGACGGCCGTGAACGCCTTCGTAACATTCATGAATTGCGATGTTAACGTAACCAGCCCCGCTTCCGGCAGAGGCAATTTGGGAGCGCTACCATTCATGATCAGCAAGCCCGTCGCCCCGACCGGAAGGACCGCAGCCATGATCATGTCCCTGCTGCTGGACCTGGTGAACATCCTCGGCGGACTCCTGCTCGCCATCCCACTGCTCGGCCGCGCGCCGGTGGTCGGCCACGACCTGGGCAGATTCGCCGCGAAGATGGCACCGTGGCGCTGGATCATCGGCGTCATCGCCCTGGTCGCCGGCGGCTACTTCCTGATCGTGCACGCGTTCTCCGGCCCGAACGTCTTCCACTTCGAGATCGTCGGCATCGCGGTCGGCATCTGCCTGGCCTGGGAACGCCTCACCGGCCGCACCCCGATCGCCCCGGAACCGGGCACCGACGCCACCGGCCGCTGGCTGGCCCTCGGCATCTTCGGCGTCATCGCCATCATCGTCGGACTGCAGGGCCTGGTCACCCCCAACTGACCGGTCACTCTCCTTCCGGGGTACGCCCACAGCACTCGAACAGGCGCACAGAGCCACCAGCCGTCGACCACGGTCGCCGCCCGGGAGCCACGGACGAGCCGTGCCTGACGGCCGGCCCGACCAAGCCGTCCACCACGGTCGGCCACAACCCGCCGACGAGCCACCACCAACGGCCAGCCCGACCGAGCCACCACCAACGGCCAGCCCGACCGAGCCGTCCACCACGGTCGGCCACAACCCGCCGGCAAACCACCACCAACGGCCAGCTCGACCGAGCCGTCGGCTACGGCAGCCCAGCGAGCGAAACTCAACCACCGACGACGGCTTGGAGTCACCAGCCGTCAACCACGGTCGAATCCAACCCCCGAACGAGCCACCACTGACGGCCGAACCAACCGAGCCGTCCACCACGGCTGCCCAGGAGACGAAACTCAACCGTCATCGACGGCAGGGCCGCCTCAGCCGTCACCTACGGCTGCCTGCACCAGCAACTGGCGTGACGGCGGGCAGGTTGGACAGCGACACAGGTCGGACTACTACGGCAGCGTGACGGTGGCCGTCGTCACCACCACCGCCGTCGTCACCGTCGTGGCCACCGCTGACACCACAGGCACTGCCGTCGCTGCCGTCGCTGCCGTCGCTGCCGTCGCTGCCGTCGGCTCCGTCGCCGTCCTGGACTGGTCGCGCGGGGACGGGAGTGCCACGCGCTGAAGTCGCGGCGGCTCAGTGCGGGCGCGGCCGTCGAGTGCATTCGGAAATGGTGAGCCGCGTTATTTCCAGCCCTTCCCGGCATCCGGAAGCGGCGCCCAATCCGTAGCCGAACACTCACTCACGGCGCATTAGTGCGCATTTTGAGAATGGTTGATCAACCGTATATCCTCATTGGGCAGTAGCGGGCCCGGACGCGGGAATCCGTCATCGCACCCTACCCAGGAACGCCTTTGCATGCGGGCGTGAAGTGCGATACACCCTGTTCACGGCGCTTCAGCGCGTCCGCACCCGGAGGTAACAATGGTCTGGTTCATCGGCCAGTCTATCGTCTTCATCGTTCTCGCATTTCTTCTCGGACTATTGGCTGGAAGACTTTCCACGCGACCCGCGAAAGCACCTTCCGAACCCATTTCCGAAAAGTCCGCGGAACCTTCGGCGCCAACCATTGACCCCGCTCCGGAACCACACGTTCACGACGACGAACTCGAACGCATCGAAGGTATCGGCCCGGTGATGGCCGCGGCCCTGCGCGTGGCGGGCATCCGCACGTTCAGCAAGCTCGCCGACACCGACGACGACACGAAGCGCGCCGCCATCAAAGCCGCCGGTCTCTCTTTCGCCCCGAGCCTGGTCACGTGGAGCCGCCAGGCCCAGCTGCTGGCTGACGGCGACGAGGACGCGTTCGCCGAACTGACAGCCCGCCTGATCGCCGGCCGCGACACCGAGGCCCTCCACGCCCCCAAGCCGTCCCCCACCCCCGGCCAGTCCCGTGACCCCGAAACCTCTCGCAACCCTCGGATCTCTCGCAACCCTCGGATCTCCCGCAACCCTGAAGCCGGCCGCAGCGCGGATACCACTCACAAAGCCGAGCCTGTTCATGGGACCGAGGACGTTCGCAGAACCGAGACCGTTCGCGGTGGCGAGGCGGCTCGCGGTGGCGAGGACCCTCACGCCTCCGAGGCCGCAGGCGAATCCGACGCGAGTAGCGGGTCCCCGGCCGTTGGCGGATCACCGGCCGTTAGCGGATCACCGGCGGTTGGTGCCGACGCTGTTGCTCACGGCGTCAACACTGTTCGCGGAACCGAGACTGTCCGATGACCGGCCTGATTCGCGGTGCAGGCCACATCGTCGGTGCACGCAATCGCCGACGCATCACGACCCGCTCGATCATCGCCTCCGGAAGCCACGACTCTTCGGCGAACGCTGGACCCGAGGTTGATCAGTCAGCTCCTGTCGACTCAACGAAGGTCGCAAAGGGTGCTGGCAGCTCCGTGAGCGACAGCGTCAACACGACTGATTCTGTCAACACGATCGATGCCGTCAACATGACCGATAGCGTCAACATGACTGGCGCAGTCAACACGAGCGGCACGAACGGCACGAGCAGCACGAGCAGCACGAACGGCACGAGCAGCACGCGGTTTGTTGGTGGAAAGGGCTACGAAGGCAGCCTGGGCGGTGGGCTGACCTCGAAGAACTCCGGCAAGGCTGCTACGGCTGGGCCTGGGGTGGCGGTTCGGGGGAAGCGGCGCTGGGGTTCGCTGGTGGCCATCGTGATCGGGTTGGCGTTGATCCTCGGACTTCAGCTGGTGCCCAACCGGCACCGCATCGAGGATGACCTGACCAGCCGAGCAAGTGCCGCCCTGGCCACCGCGGGGCAGAGCGGCAGCACAGTTTCGTTCACGGGACGGGATGGGCTGGTCGTCGCGGGAACCTCTGCGGACGCCGAGCGGGCGCGGGAGATCGTCGAGGACGTGACCGGAGTCCGGACCGTCGATATCCGCGTCGGAACCGGCCAGGACAACACCGACGACGGCACGGACGACGGTGCAAACGGCGACGCGAACATTGACAACAACACGGACAACAACACGGATGCCGGGAACAGTACGGACGATGGCGCCGGTGAAGACGTGGATGGTGGGGAATCTGCTGGGGAACTGCCTGCGCCAGGGCCCGCTTCGTCTCTGGTGGTCGAGGTCCGCGGTGGGCGGGCCGTCATGACGGGTGTCGTGCCGTCCTCGGCGGATCGGGCGGCAATGGCGGCTGCAGTGACGGCAGCGCTCGGAGCGCGGGCTGTCGACGATCGGGTCGCCGTGGCGAAGGACCTCAGCGGCGGATCTGCGCTTGACCGGCTGCCTGCCATTCTGCGGGCTCTGCCCGATGGCGGCGACGGGCTTTCGGTACGCCTGGAGAACAACGTCGTGTTGCTGGCGGGGGTGGCTCCTACGGCAGCGGCGCACGCGGCGCTCGCTGAGGCCGCCGCGAAGTCCGGGGTGACGGTTGTCGACGCCATGACGGTGGCTGACCTGCAGACGCAGTTCGACAGTGTGCCCGCGCCGGCTTTCCGCACCAACAGTTCGGCGTTGACGCCCGAGTCTCGGGACGGGCTTCGGGAACTCGCTGACCTGCTTGAGGCCAATCCGGACGCGCGGATTCGGATCGGGGGGCATACCGATTCCCGGGGGGCCGCGGCCATGAACAAGGCGCTCAGTGAGAAGCGTGCCGAGTCGGTGGCGGCCGGCCTGCGCAAACTCGGGGTGGATCGGGAGCGGCTCACGGTCGTCGGGTACGGCGAGGCCCACCCGAAGGTCCCCAACGACACCGCTGCTCACCGGGCCGTCAACCGCCGTGTCGAATTGACCGTCACCACCAGCTGATCAACGACATCGCGTCCTGGAGGAACGGGACGAGTGAGCCGTGGCGCGGCGCGGGCATCCCCGTTCGGGACGTTCGCGCCGCGGCCGGGTCCGCGAGCGGAACAGCGGCACCAACAGTGATCACGCCCGGGAACACGAGACACGTTTCGTCATCGGGGTCCGCGTGGTGACTTCAGCCGCCCAGCACACCCGTAATCACCACGCACCAGCACGAGCGTGGTGAATTCGACCGCCCAGCACGCCTGAAGTCACCACACCCCAGCACGAGCGTGGTGACTTCGGGTGCCCTGTGCGCTTGAAGTCATCACGCGGACGGGTTTCGCACCCTGACCGCGGAACGTGTCTGGATCCGGCGCACCGGATCACCGGGGATGCAGCCGGGCAGCCGGGCAGCCGCGGACCGGGAATCAGGGAGCGAGACCTGAGACTGGAACCTGGGGCTGGGGAACGGAGCCGCGGGAGGTGACTGCTCCCACGAACGGCACAGCCCGTCGGGCGCCGCGGATTCGGGCAGACTCCACAGCGTACACATAATGCGGTTCTGCAGCGGGAAAGCGCTTGCCTCAACCCTTGCCATGCATAGACGATCGTTGATTACATGGGCGCATGGACCTGAACCGTAGAGTGCTGCTGCAAACCGTTCTCGGTGGTGCGATCGCGGGCACCGGAGCACTGACCGGACCAGCCCAGGCGCATCCCCAGCGGCGGCCGACGGTGTTCGTGGCGGGGGATTCCACAGCCGCCACCTATGCCACCGCCGACCACCCCCGCGCGGGCTGGGGGCAGGCCCTGCCGGTGTTCCTGCGGCGTGGGATCGGCGTGACGAACGAGGCGCTGTCCGGGGCGAGCTCGAAGAGTTTCGTGGATCTCGGGCGGCTGGACCGGATCCTGACGGCGCTGCGGCCGCACGACGTGCTGCTGATCTCGTTCGGTCACAACGACGAGAAGATCGAGGATCCGGCGCGGTACACCTCACCGTGGGGCACCTTCCCGGAGTACCTCAGCCTGTTCATCGACGGGGCTCGGGCCAGGCGGGCCACGCCGATCCTGGTCACGCCGGTGGAGCGGCGGCGGTTCACCGCGGACGGCACGCCTTATCCGTCGCACGGGGAGTACCCGGATTCGATGCGGGCCCTGGCCGCCGAGACCGGCACGCCACTGATCGATCTGACCGCGTTGTCGTTCGCATTGTGGACGAAGCTGGGGCCGGAGGCGACGAAGGAGTATTTCCTGTGGCTCGCGGCCGGGGTGTCGCCGAACTATCCGGACGGGGTCTCCGACAACACGCACTTCCACGCGCACGGCGCGATCGAGGTGGCGCGACTGGTGGCCCGGGAGTTGCCGTTGAGCGATCCGCGGGCGCTGCACCGGACCGACATCCCGGATGATTCCCTGACGTGGCCGCCGACGAGGCCGGCGGAGAGCTGAGGCCGGCGTGTCGACGGTTCAGTCGATGCGGTAGTCGGGCAGGGCCGCCATCCGCTCGGCGTACCGCTGGAACGAGCCGTCCGGCGCCGCCGCCGCATATCGGGCGAACTGGTCGCGGCATTCCTTGCGCAGGTAGCCGCCGGTCACTGTCGGCAGGTGGGAGAAGGACATGTCCTGACTCGCGGGCCGCCACACCGCCGGCACGCCCGCGGCGCCGTCGTCCGGGGCTTCGAGGCCGTAGTACACCCGCCGCACCCCGAAGGCCATCGCCGCGCCGAGACACATCAGGCACGGTTCGAGGGTGACCGCCAGGGTGACCGGCCCGTCGCGGCGGGTCCAGCCGAGTCGCCGGTCGGCCTGTTCCATGGCGAGGAGTTCGGCGTGCACGAGCCGCCGGCCCAGGGTGCGTTCCTGGGTGTAGGCCCGCCCGATGATCTCGTCGCCCATCACGACCACCGCCCCGATGGGCAGTTCACCGGCCCGCATCCCGTCCTCGGCGACATCGAGCGCCAGCGCGACCATTTCCTCCTCGGGTCTCATCATTTCACTGTGCCATGGCGGACGGCCGGGTCGTGGGCACGCGACCCGGCCGGGTGATCAGCGCCGCATGAACCCGTCCTACGCGCGCGGTTCACCGACGCGGAGGTCGCGATCACTTAGCCTCGTAGGCCTATGGGTGATGCAGAGAAACGGCCCTGGGTCGGGTACGCGTTCCTCGCGCCCAGCCTCGTCGGCGTCGTCGGTTTCCTCGTCGCGCCCGTCGTCGTGGTCGCCGTGATGAGCCTCTACCGCTGGGATCTCGTCAGCCCGGCACGGTGGGTGGGCACGGCCAACTACCGGGTGGTGCTCACCGATCCGGCGTTGATCCGGTCGCTCGCGGTCACCGCCCTGTTCGTGGTGATCGTGGTCCCGGCGCAGACCGGTCTCGGGCTGTGCACCGCCCTGTTGCTGGACCGGCGGCTGCCCGGCAGCGTGGTGTTCCGGGCGATCTTCGTGGTGCCGTGGATCAGCGCGCCGCTGGCCCTCGGCGTGGTGTGGCGGTGGATCCTCGACCCGTCAGACGGCGCTCTCGACGCGCTGCTCGGGCAACGGGTGGAGTGGCTGACCAGCCCCGGCCTGGCACTGCCCGCCGTCGCCGCGGTGACGGTCTGGACCAACGTCGGCTATGTGGCGCTGTTCTTCCTGGCCGGGCTGGCCGGGATCCCGGGGCAGTACCGGGAGGCCGCCCGGATCGACGGCGCCGGCAGCTGGCAGACGCTGCGGCTGGTCACGCTGCCGCTGCTGCGCCCGACGACGTTCTTCGTGCTCACCACCGGGCTGATCGCGGCGTTCCAGACGTTCGACACGGTCTATGCGATGACGCGGGGCGGGCCCGGCGGGCGGACCGACGTGATCGCCTCGCTGATCTACCGGGAGGCGTTCACGAGTTTCCGGATGGGCCGGGCCGCGGCCATGTCGGTCCTGCTGTTCCTGCTGTTGATCACGGTGACGGTGGCACAGCAGCGGTACTTCCGGCGGCGTACGACCTATGAGGTGGCCTGATGGTGCGCACCACGATCACCTATCTGACGCTCGTCGCCGGTGCGGTGCTGACGCTCGCCCCGTACCTGCTCAGCGTGCAGACCTCGGTGAAGACGCCGGCCCAGTTCGCCGCGGAGTCGCCACTCGCGCCGCCGTCGCCGGTGAGCACGGCGGCGTACGCGGAACTCGTCGTCGGCGGTCACTCGCTGATCCCGCCGCTGGTCATCACGGTGCAGGTGGTGATCCTGGTGGTCGTCGGCCAGCTGACCTGCTCGGTGCTCGCCGCGTACGCCTTCGCCCGGCTGGAGTTCCCCGGGCGCGACGCGGTGTTCCGGCTCTACCTCGCCACGCTGATGGTGCCGGTGGTGGCGACGGTCGTGCCGCGGTTCGTCATCGTCAGCGAACTCGGCCTCCGTGACACGTTCGCCGGGCTGGTCCTCCCGGCACTGTTCGGCAGCCCGTACGCCGTCTTCCTGCTCCGTCAGTTCTTCCGCGGCATCCCGGGTGAGCTCGTCGACGCCGCGTGCCTCGACGGCGCCGGGCATCCGCGGGTGCTGTGGCACGTGGTGCTGCCGCTGAGCCGGCCGGTCCTCGCCACCCTGGTGATCATCACGGCGGTGACGCACTGGAACGACTTCCTGTGGCCGCTCGTGGTGACCAGCGGTGAACGCTGGCGGGTGCTGACCGTGGCGGTGGCGGCGCTGCAGAGCCAGTTCGCCGGGAACTGGACGCTGGTGACGGCCGCCACCACGCTCGCCACCCTGCCGCTGCTCGTGCTCTTCCTGGTGTTCCAGAAGCACATCGTCCGGTCCATCACGATCACCGGGATGAGATGACATGCGCGTCCTGCTGCGTCTGTTCGCCGTGCTGGTCCTGCTCGGCGGTTGTTCGGTCACGCCGGAGAAGGACACCGGCACGGTCACCTTCCGGCTCTGGGACGAACAGGTCGCCCGGGCCTACGAGGAGTCGTTCGCCGCGTTCACGAAGCAGAATCCGGGGATCACGGTGACCGTCGAGGTGGTGCCGTGGGCGGACTACTGGACGAAACTCGCCACCGACATCGGTTCGGGAACCGCCCCGGACGTCCTCTGGACCAACACCAGCAACTTCGGCCTGTACGCCGACAACGGGGCGCTGCTCCCGATCGAGGATCCGCAGCGGGCCGGCTGGACGCCCTCGGTCGTCGACCTGTACACCCGCGGCGGGAAGCTGTGGGGCGTCCCGCAACTGTGGGACACGATCGCCCTGTACTACAACAAGGACCTGGTCACGAAGGCCGGCGTCGACCCGGCGGACCTGACCTGGAACCCGGCCGGCACCGGAGACACCTTCCTGCCCGCGGCCCGCGCGCTGACCACCGGCAACGTGTACGGCTTCAACGCCTCACTGGACAACCAGGGCGTGCTCTGGGACTTCGTCGGTTCCAACGGCGGCGCCTGGCAGGACGGTGACGCGTTCGTCTTCGCCGACCGGCCGAAGACCGTCGAGGCGGTCCAGTACCTGGTCGACCTGATCGGCGAGGAGCACGTCGCGCCGCCCGCCGCGGACACCACCACCAACGGCGACAAGACGCTGCAACTGTTCACCCAGGGCCGGCTCGCGCTGTTCCAGTCCGGCCCCTACCACCTGCGGGCCATCCACGAGGGCGCGTCGTTCCCGTGGGGGATCGCGCCGATGCTCGCCGGGCCGGCCGGGCGGGTCAGCGTGGTGCACGGTGTCGCCGCGGCGGCGTCGGCCGCAACCCGCAACCGGGACGCCACCGGCCAGGTGCTGCGGTGGCTGGGCTCCGCGGAAGGCGTCCGGCCGATCGCCGAGGGCGGGTACGCGTTCCCCGGCGTCACCGCGGCCGAGCCGGCGTTCACCGCGTACTGGAAGAAGCAGGGTGTCGATCTGCGGCCGTTCCTGGACGCGGCCCGGGGCACCACGTTCCCCGCTCCGGTGGGTCCTCGGGCCGGGGCCGGCACAACCGCGGCGGGTAGCGTACTGGAGCAGGTCTTCCTGGGGCAGTTGGGCGTCGAGGAGGGTCTGCGGCGGGCACAGTCGGCCGCCAACGACGCCATCGAGGAGTAGGTATCGAGGAGTAGGTATGGAACGGCGACAGATCCCCCTCTATCTGGTCGCCATCGCCGCCGGCGCGGTCACCGGTCTCGTCGTCCCGCAGGCCGCCCCGGCTCTCGGCCACGCGGTCACCCCGGTGCTGGCGTTGCTGCTGTTCGCCACGTTCCTGGGGGTGCCGCTGGCCGAGATCGGCCGGTCGGTGCGCGACGTGCGGTTCCTCGGCACGGTGCTGGGCGTGAACTTCCTGGCCGTCCCGCTGCTCGCGGCCGGGCTGTCCCGGTTCGTCGCCGACGACCGCGCTCTGATGCTGGGGGTGCTGCTGGTCCTGCTGACCCCGTGCATCGACTACGTGATCGTGTTCACCGGCCTGGCCGGCGGCGCCCGGGCCCGGCTGCTCGCCGCGACGCCGCTGCTGATGGCGGCGCAGACCCTGCTGCTGCCGGTCTACCTGGTTCTGTTCGCCGGACAGGACGCGCTGGCCGCGGTCGAGCCGGGACCGTTCACCGAGGCGTTCCTGGTCCTGATCGTGCTGCCGCTGGCCGCCGCCGCGATCGTGCAGGCCCGGCGGGCGCGGCGGGTCGAGCAGGCGATGGCCGCCGCGATGGTGCCGCTGATGATGCTCACCCTGGCCGTGGTGGTCGGCTCGCAGATCGCCGCGGTCGGCGCCGAGGCCACCGTCCTGCTGCGGGTGGTGCCGTTGTACGCGGTGTTCACCGGTGCCGCGGTCCTGGCCGGCCGGGTGGCCGCGCGGGTGGCCCGGCTGGACGTCCCGGCCACCCGGGCGGTGATGTTCTCGGCCGCGACCCGCAACTCGCTCGTCGTGCTGCCACTGGCGCTGGCCCTGCCGCCGGAGCTGCGCATCGCGGCGCTGGCGGTGGTCACCCAGACCCTGGTGGAGCTGATCGCCATGGTGGTCCTGATCCGGCTGGTCCCCCGGATCACCACCGGGGACAGCACGCCTGTCGCGGCCTAGACCCGTGTCGTGGTCAGGGCGAGAAACCCATCCGCGTGGTGATTTCGGGCGCGCTGGACGCCCGAAGTCACCACACCCATGACGGTGTGATGAATACGGGCGCGCTCGACACCCCAAATCACCACACCCATCACGGCGTGACGAATACGGGCGCGCTCGACACCCCAAATCACCACACCCATCACGGCGT
>NZ_JZKF01000269.1 GCF_000962825.1 Actinoplanes rectilineatus | reverse complement strand
TCTCCATGGTGAACAAAGAGGTGGAGGTACAGGAGGTCGACGACACCATCGCGACGGGCGACCCCGGATACGTGGCACTGGACCGGACCACCGGAACATACCGCCAGCTCGACGTCAGCGACCCGGTCCTGAGACACGCACCGGACGGCCGGACGATCGCGGTGCTGGGGCCCAGAGGCCGGCTCGCCCTCGTGGACACGACTGTGGGCCGCGCGTTAGCCGATCACGACATCGTTCCGGACTGCCCGGCCGGATAGTTCTTCACCTGGCTGCCGAACGGCCGGGAGGTGGCGGGGCCGCGCAATGACTTCGACGCGGGGCGCCA
>NZ_JZKF01000268.1 GCF_000962825.1 Actinoplanes rectilineatus | reverse complement strand
ACAAACGTGATTCCGTGAGTAGTGGCGAGCGAAAGCGGACGTAGCCTAAACCTTATACGTGTGATACCTGTCAGGGGTTGCGTATTCGGGGTTGTGGGATTTCTTGTGAGAGGGCTGACGACTTCTCGAGGAGTTACAAAGTTGCATGTTAGTCGAACGACGTGGGAAAGTCGGCCGTAGACGGTGAGAGCCCGGTAGACGAAAATGTGTGACCTCCTTAAAGATTTTCCCGAGTAGCAGCGGACTCCTAGAATCTGCTGTGAATCTGCCAGGACCACCTGGTAAGGCTGAATACTTCCTGGTGACCGATAGCGGACTAGTACCG
>NZ_JZKF01000267.1 GCF_000962825.1 Actinoplanes rectilineatus | reverse complement strand
CGACGGGCGCCACCCCGGGCACCGGTGGTTTCCAGTCGCCGCAGATCCCGGGCATGCCGGGTGCCGGTTCGCCCGGCGCGGGTGCGGGCAGTGGCGGTTTCGGTGTGTCGGGGGGGCCTGGCTCCGAAGGGCTGGGGGGAGGGGGGGCGGCGGGCGGGGGGGCGGCTGGCGGGCGCCGCCCCCCCCCCCCACCCCCTCGGCGGCGGGGGCCCCCGCCCCCCGGAACCCGCCACTGCCCGCACCCGCGCCGGGCGAACCGGCACCGGGCATGCCCGGCATCATCGGCGCCTGGAGACCGCTGCCGCCGGAGCCGGGGGTGGCGCCG
>NZ_JZKF01000266.1 GCF_000962825.1 Actinoplanes rectilineatus | reverse complement strand
GCAGCCGAGTCACTGGGCCGGTGAGCGCGGCGTTGCGGCGGGGGCGGGCCCGCGCACCGGGCGCGGGAGCCCCGTTCGGACGCGGGTTCGGCCCGGTGCACGGCGGGGTTCGGGGAGGGTGATCTCCGCCTTCGTGAGTCGGAAAAGGGAGTTGGCGAGAAGCTCGAGGACGCCGTCCTCGACCGAAAGCGGCACGCCGGCGAAGACGGGCAGCGCGTCGGGCGCGATGCGGGTCATCGTGGTGCCGCGTCCGGCGAGGATCGGACCGGGCAGAGAACCGCCACCGATGCCGTAGATCCCGCCGACAGCGCCGACGACGACACCCAG
>NZ_JZKF01000265.1 GCF_000962825.1 Actinoplanes rectilineatus | reverse complement strand
GGCGAGATCACCACCATCGACTTCACCAGCCGCGACTTCACCGCCGACGGCAAGGACTACCGCTCCCTCGAGGTCAAACTCGACCTCACCTCCCGCAACGACCGGATGACACCGGACCAGCTCCGGGACTTCGCGAACAACATCCAGAACACCATCGACCAGCGGGTCAACGGCCAGTACACCCTCCCCGGCGGCCGCGAACTGCACGTCGAACTCACCGTCGACACCAACGGCGTCCCCGTCGAGATCACCGGCAATCCCGACGACACCACCCACCAGGCCCGCTGGAACACCAACGACAACCCGGCCGTCCTCGTCCACGAGGTCATGCACTAC
>NZ_JZKF01000264.1 GCF_000962825.1 Actinoplanes rectilineatus | reverse complement strand
ATCCGCGAAAGCGGACAGTGGCCCGCGGTCGACAAACGTTCGACCGGGGTGCTCAAAGGCGGAGACACTGGTTAATCGGGTCTGGCAACGGCCGGCCTCCTAGTACAGCTTCCTTCGGGGGGCGTGGAACAGGGCTGGTGCGGCTGGAATCCCGGTGATAAGCACCCTGTTGGGTATCTGAAAGAACAACCATGCCTGGTGAGAACCGGATGGATTGTTTTTCAATGCCAGGCACGGCCTGGAACCCCATACCGATTGCCCTGTAGGGCGGTGTCTGGTGGTGTTCTGTGTGGGTTGTGGGTTGGTCGTTGGTTGAGAATTGCACAGTGGACGCGA
>NZ_JZKF01000263.1 GCF_000962825.1 Actinoplanes rectilineatus | reverse complement strand
TCCCGTCCCGTGCGGTTCGGTTCGGTGCGCCGATCTTGGTGCGTCGACCGCCGCCCGCGATGGTTGGCGCACCAAGGTCCACGTGACGTGGCGTGGCGGTCCTCGCCGACTGAGCGGACTTCGTCAGGGTGGGCCCGTCTCGTCCCGTCCCGTCTCGTCCCGTCCCGTCTCGTCCCGTCTCGTCCCGTCTCGTCCCGTCCTGTCCCGTCTCGTCCAGTCCAGTCCAGTCCAGTCCTGTCCCGTCCCGTGCGGTTCGGTTCGGTGCGCCGATCTTGGTGCGTCGACCGCCGCCCGCGATGGTTGGCGCACCAAGGTCCACGTGACGTGGCGTGGCGG
>NZ_JZKF01000262.1 GCF_000962825.1 Actinoplanes rectilineatus | reverse complement strand
ACGACGGCCCGACACGGCTCAGCCGTCACCCACGGTCGTCTTTCCCCGCCGAACGAGCCGCGGACGACGGCCCGACACGGCTCAGCCGTCACCCACGGTTTGTTCGGCTTTGAGACGAACCGTACGCGACAGGGCGGCCTATGGAGACACAGAACAGGGCTGCCGGGCCCGGTTGGTGACAGCGGCCGCCGACTCGAGCTGATGGCCGAGAGGCGACGGCCAAGAGACGGCGGCCAGGAGACGGCGGCCAAGAGACGGCGGCCAAGAGACGGCGGCCAAGAGACGGCGGCCAAGAGACGGCGGCCAAGAGACGGCGGCCAAGAGACGGCGGCCAAG
>NZ_JZKF01000261.1 GCF_000962825.1 Actinoplanes rectilineatus | reverse complement strand
CAACGTCGGCAACAACAAGCCCGCGAGACAGCCGGCAGGACGGCCAGACGGCAGGCGCACCCGATCAGCACGACAGCGGCAACAACGACCGGCGACGGCGGGACGGCAGGCGCACCAATCAGCACGACAGCGGCGACGGCAGGACGGCAGGCGCACCCAAGAACTCGAGACAGGCGCACCCGATCACGTGATCGGGTGCCACCACCCACCGAACAACACATGCAAGCACACCCGAACCCGTGATCGGGTGCACCCACGACTCGAACCCACACAACCAGACGGCGAGAGCACCCACCAGGCACAACGTCGGCAACAACAAGCCCGCGAGACAGCCGGCAGGACGGCCAG
>NZ_JZKF01000260.1 GCF_000962825.1 Actinoplanes rectilineatus | reverse complement strand
GCTTTCCGGCTTCGACGGCGGGGGGACCGTCAGAAGCCGAAGTCCTGGGTGTAGTACGGGGTGCCGCTGGCGGAGAAGACCACGCCGACACCGACGGTCGTGGATTTGCAGTTGAGGATGTTGGTGCGGTGGCCGGTGCTGTTC
The DNA here is from genome assembly GCF_000962825.1 of Actinoplanes rectilineatus. Classification (GTDB taxonomy): domain Bacteria; phylum Actinomycetota; class Actinomycetes; order Mycobacteriales; family Micromonosporaceae; genus Actinoplanes; species Actinoplanes rectilineatus. The sequence goes on along the minus strand of NZ_JZKF01000260.1, from coordinate 204 downwards.
ATCCAGCCCTGCACCACTGTGTCGGCGGTGCGGTAGCCGTAGGCGATGTTCTCCGCCGACGGCTTCGCGTAGCCGGCGGCCTTGGCCCGGGCCACGAAGTTCGATCCGGCGTTGCCGGTGTGGGAGAAGGTGCCGGTCTGCGCCATCCACGCGCTGTGGGTGCGGGCCGCGGCGGTCAGTGCCTTGTTCTCCGTCAGCGGGGCG
>NZ_JZKF01000026.1 GCF_000962825.1 Actinoplanes rectilineatus | reverse complement strand
CGGGCGTCCAGCGCGCCCGTATTCACCACACCCACAACAGCGTGGTGATTTCGGGCGTCCAGCGCGCCCGTATTCACCACACCCACAACAGCGTGGTGAATTGGGGCGTCCAGCGCGCCCGAAGTCACCACGCGGATGGGCTTCGCACCCTGACCACGAAACGTGTCTAGGCTGGAAACTCGTGGTAGCCATTCGCCGAAACCGTTCGGTCGGGGAACGGTCCTGATGTCCCGGTCGAACGAGGCCGGTCTCGACGATGTGCCGCAGGCCGTCGATCGGTTTTCGGGTCGGCGTACGAAAGGAAGGTCATGATGTCATGGTTTCGTGGGGTTGGTCCGGTCGGCAACTCGCCTCCTTCCGGCCGGTGAGCTGGTCCTTTGCGGCCTTGCTCAGGTAATCAGCGCGCGCGGCGGTAGTGCATGGCGACCGCGCCGTTGCTGAGTGGCCGGGCGGCGATCAGCTCGAGCCGGCGGGTGCTGGGCAGGCCGCCCTGGTACAGCTTCGGGCCGTGGCCGGTGATCATCGGGTGGACGAGCAGCTGGTACTCGTCGATCAGGTCGAGACGGTCGAGCTCCGTCGCCAGTGTGCCGCTGCCGAGCAGGACCCCGGCCGGGGTGGCGTCCTTGAGCTTCTGCACGGCCTCGCGCAGGTCGCCGGTGACGTGGTGGCTGTTGGTCCACGGGAAGTCGGTGCGGGTCGACGACACCACGTACTTCGGTTTCGCCTCCAGGGCGACCGCCCACTCGCGGATGGCCGGCGGCGCGTCCACGTCGCCGCGGGCGACGGCCGGCCAGTAGCCTTCCATCATCTCGTAGGTGATCCGGCCCCACAGCATCGCGCCGCCCTCGTGCAGGAGCCGGGTGAAGTGGGCGTGCGTCTCGTCGTCGGCGATGCCCTCCTGGTGGTCGACGCAACCGTCCAGGGTGACGTTGAGGCTGAAGGTGAGGACTCCCATGGCCGCCGACTTTAACGGCCGCCCCGGCGGCGACCTTGTCGATCGGGGAGATCCGCCGCGCCGTGTCGGCGTAGAAGGTGCTCTTCGGAGCGCCCTCGCCGGACGGGCAGGAGCCGCCCGTGAGTCCCCGGCCGCCGGTCAGCCCGGGTGTGCCGGCTGGTCGGCCGAGGCCGCCCGGGGGCGTTCCGGCCATGGCGGGATCAGCACGTCGACAGCCGTGGATTAGCCTGTGATAACCCACTGCGGGTGTGGGTTATCACAGGGAGTGACATATGAACATGCGGGGCATTCATAGAGCGGCCGGACTGGCAGCCGCCACGATTCTGGCGGTCAGCGGCGTGGCGGGCTGCGCCAAGGAGGACACCAGCGTCACCACCGACACCGGGGTGAAGCTGATCAAGGCGGGGGCGCTGACCACGTGCACCCACCTGCCGTACGCGCCGTTCCAGTCCAAGGACACCAGCGGCAAGGTCGTCGGCTTCGACGTGGCGCTGATCGACCTGGTCGCCACCAGGCTCAGCGTCACCCAGGAGATCGTCGACACGCCGTTCGAGGGCATCAAGTCGGGTTCCGACCTCAACGCGGGCAAGTGTGACGTGGCCGCGGCCGGCATGACCATCACCGACGAGCGCAAGAAGGTGCTCGACTTCGCCGACCCGTACTTCGACGCCACCCAGGCGCTCGCGGTCGTACCCGGCAAGGAGGTCAAGACCCTCGAGGAGCTCGCCGGCAAGCGGGTCGGCACGCAGGGCGGCACCACCGGCGAGGACTACGTCAAGGGCCAGGTCGCGGAGAAGAAGCTCGACATCACCGTCGTCTCCTACAAGGACCTCGCCGCGTTGCAGCAGGCGCTGACCACCAACCAGGTCGACGCCGCCGTCAACGACCTGCCGGTCTGGAACGAGTACATCAAGGCCAACCCCGGCAAGGTCGCCGTCGCCACCGGCTTCGACACCGGTGAGCAGTACGGTTTCGCCGTCAAGAAGGGCAACACCGAGCTGCTGAAGGCGATCAACGAGGCGCTCACCGCGGCCCGTTCCGACGGCACGTACGACAAGATCTACGCGGAATGGATCGGCGAGAAGCCGGCCAGCTGATCCTATGAAGCTGAGTCCCCGACGCCGGCGGCGCATCGCGCGCGTCGCCGGTTATGTCGTCTTCGGGCTGGCGATCCTGGCCGTGGTGGGTGCCGCGGACTGGGCCCGCCTGTCCGAGGCGTTCTTCCGGCGTGACGTCGCCACCGGGATGTTCCCCGAGGCGATCACGATCGCCCTGCGCAACACGATCCTCTACACCCTGATGGCGTTCGTGTTCGGTCTGACGCTCGGGCTGGTGCTCGCGCTGATGCGGCTGTCGTCGGTCCTGCCGTACCGGTGGTTCGCCACGGCGTACATCGAACTGTTCCGTGGGCTGCCGGCGCTGCTGGTGCTGTTCATGGTCGGGTACGGCGTGCCGCTGGCGTTCCCGGACCGGGAGATCCCCGGCGGCGTCTACGGTTCGGTGACGGTCGGTCTGGGTCTGACCGCTGCGGCGTACATGGCGGAGACGATCCGGGCCGGCATCCAGGCGGTCCCGAAGGGGCAGCTGGAGGCGGCCCGGACGCTGGGCATGTCGCACACCCGGGCGATGATCTCGATCGTGCTGCCGCAGGCGTTCCGGATCGTCATCCCGCCGCTCACCAACGAGATCATCCTGCTGACCAAGGACACCTCCCTGGTGTACGTCCTCGGCGTCACGTCGACGACGATCGAACTGACGAAGTTCGCCGGGGACACGCTGAACACGCTGGTCAACCCGACGCCTCTGGTCGTGGCGGGCCTGCTCTACCTGGTGATCACGCTGCCGTTGTCGCAGCTGGTCCGCGGGCTGGAACGCCGGGCCGGAAGGGAGAGGTGAGCACGATGTCCACCATCGAGATCAGTGACCTGCACAAGTCCTTCGGCAGCCTGGAGGTGCTGCGCGGCATCGACCTGACGGTCGAGCCGGGCGAGGTCGTGTGCGTCATCGGCCCGTCCGGTTCCGGCAAGTCCACGCTGCTGCGCTGCGTGAACCTGCTGGAGGAGCCGACGTCCGGTTCGATCCGGGTGGCCGGCGTCGAGGTGACCGACCCGGACTGCGACATCGACGAGGTCCGGCGCGGCATCGGCATGGTGTTCCAGCAGTTCAACCTGTTCGGTCACCTGACCGTGCGGGAGAACGTGACGATCGCCCAGCGCCGTGTCCTGAAACGCGGCAAGGCCGAGGCGGACCGGATCGCGGCGGCGAACCTGGGCCGGGTCGGCCTGAGCGAGAAGGCGAAGGCGTACCCGGCACAGCTCTCCGGCGGCCAGCAGCAGCGTGTCGCCATCGCCCGTGCCCTGGCGATGGATCCGCAGCTGATGCTCTTCGACGAGCCGACCAGTGCCCTCGATCCGGAGCTGGTGGGTGAGGTGCTGGCGGTCATGCGGGGCCTGGCCGCCGAGGGCATGACGATGCTGGTGGTCACGCACGAGATGGCGTTCGCCCGCGAGGTCGCCTCCCGGGTGGTCTTCATGGACGGCGGCGTGATCGTCGAACAGGGCCCGCCCGCCGAGGTGTTCGGCAACCCGCGCGAGGACCGGACCCGCGAGTTCCTGCACCGGGTCCTGGAGCCGGCCAGCGTCAGCGAGACCGAGATCATCAAGATCAAGGGCGAGACCCTCTGAGGGGTACGCCCCGGCGGACCACCCGTCCGCCGGGGCGGCCTATCCTCGTCGCTGTGACGGAACTGAACCTGCCTGACGTGGACTCGCCCCTGCTGGTCCGCACCAATTTCGCGTACCCCGAGGAATGGGCCGCTCTCGTGAAGGCGGCCGCCGCGCCGAGTGCCAGGGACGGGTTCACCGCCTCCTTCGAGGTCGTCGACGACCCGGCCTACGACGGCGTGACCCCGGCCCGGCTGCTCACGCTGGTCCCCGCCGATCCGAAGCAGTCGTTCGTGCTCGTCGCGGACGAGTTGGCGCTGGCCCACCCGGAGTTCCCGATCCTCGTCGTCAACCTCGACGACGACGAGGACGACGACGACGACGAGGACGAGGACGGCGACGACGAGGAGCAGGGCCCCGGCTCGCGTTACGGCACCACGTTCCGTGTCGTCGCCGCCGAGCTGTGGTCGGTGGAGAACAACCTGTCGCTCGCGAACATGGACTGGGACGACTTCGCCGACAACGTCGAGGGCGACGGCATCTTCCGCGGTTTCGCCTGACCGTGCCGGCCGGGGCGTGGTCTACTGCCGGTCATGAAGCGGCGGTGGCCCCTGAGCCCCGGCTTGGCCGTTTTCGTCGTCGTGGTGAGCGGTGCGGCCTGGTGGTGGCGGGGTCGGACGTCCGATGCTGACCGTCCTTCTGCTGGTGCTGCTTGCGGTCGTGGCCGGGGTGCTCAGTGGCGTGGTCGGGACCGGGGCCTCGCTGGTGCTGCTGCCGGCGCTGCTCTGGGCGTACGGGCCGCGCGTAGCCGTGCCGGTCATGGCGATCGCCGCGGTGCTGGGGAACCTCGGGCGGGTCGTCGCCTGGTGGCGGGTGATCGCGTGGCGGCCCACCGTCGCGTACGCCGCAGGGGGTGTCCCGGCCGCGGTCCTCGGCGCGCGGGTGCTGTTGACGATTCCGCAGGCGGTGGCGGACGGGGTGATCGCCGCGTTCTTCCTGGCGATGATCGTCGCGCGGCGGACCGGGGTGGCCGCGCGGTGGCGGTTCCGCGTCCGGCACATGATCGTGGCCGGGGCGGTCGTCGGGTTCCTCACCGGCATGCTGTTCTCGACCGGGCCGCTGAGTGTTCCGGTGTTCACCGGTTACGGGCTCGGCGGTGGCGCCTTCCTGGGCAGTGAGGCCGCCGCGTCGCTGCTGATCTACGCCGGGAAACTCGCCACCTTCGGTGCGGCCGGGGCGCTTCCCGCCGTGGTGGTCGTGCGGGGTCTGCTGGTCGGCGGCGCGCTCCTGGCCGGTTCGGTGATCGCGCGGCGCGTCGTCGAACGGATCGGCGTCCGCACCCACGCGACGCTGATCGACATCGTGCTCGCCGTCGGCGCGGCCACCCTGATCGTGGCCATGGTGAGGTGACCACGCCACCGGTCAGAGGACGGGGAAGACGGCCTCGAAGAAGACGGCCAGGGCGCCCAGCCCGGCGACCACCGCCAGCACCGGCCGCCGCCACGTCGCCCGCCGCGCGGTCAGGCCGGTGATGCCGAAGACCAGGGCCATCACCCACACCGGGGTGAGCATGACCAGCCCGCTCTCGCTGATCTCGTCGAACGCCACCGAGTAGATGATCGCCGGGAACAGCACCCCGAACGCCAGCGATGCCAGGTAGGCGCCGCCGCGTTCCTTGCGGGTGCGGGCCACCGCGTTCTGCTCGGCCGCCGCCACGTACTCCTGGTGCAGCTCGGTCAGGGCGGGATGGCGGCCGTTCGCCACCAGCACCGCCGACCGGGCCCGGTTCAGGTCGGCGCCGCCGAGCAGCGATCCCGGGTCGCGCCCGTTCGCGTCCCATTCGCGGGCCCGCACGTACAGCCAGGTGTGCAGTTGCACCCAGGAGAAGTCCAGGTCGATCGCCTCGACGATGTCGTCGACGGCGGTGTCCAGCGGTTCGCCGGCCCGGCACGTCACCCAGTGCAGGCGTCCCAGGTGTTCGGGCACGCCGGCGCCGTCGACGTCGCGGACCAGCACCGGGATGATCCGCTTGCCGGCGGCGACCGCGTGGGCGAGTTCCTCCCGGCAGGTCCGCGAGTCCAGCGAGTCGGGGCTGACCACGAACAGCACCGCGTCCGCGCGTTCGATCGCCCGGACGATCTCCTGCATCCAGTCGGCGGTCGGTGCGATGCCGGTCCAGTCGACCCACATCTCGCGGCCCCGTGCCACCAGGGCGTCGTGCAGCGGCCGCACGGTTGCCGCGTCTTTTCTGGAGTACGAGAGGAAGACCGTCGACGGCCCCGCGGCGGCAGCGGTGGTCACCGGTGGCGGCCCGGTCACCACGTCGCGGTAGAGCGAGTCCCGCCGGTGGCGCAGCACCGGCCGTGCCCCGAGGACGGCCAGCAGTGCCGTGACGAGCGCGATCACCGTGGTGGCGATCGTCCCCTCACGGACGTCGCTGTCGAAGCGCGCGGCGGACTCCCGCCGCTGCCGTGCCTCGTCGAGCAGCTGCGCAGCGGCCTCGGTCTGCCCGCGGGCCACCAGGTCCTCGGCCTGCGAGGTCAGCAGGGTCACCGCGTCGTCGTGCCAGTTGCGCAGGCTCATCGCGCGGGCGGTCGTCACCGTGCCGCGCAGGGTGACCGTCAGTCCGAACAGGGCGAGGAGCAGCAGGACGACTCCGGCCATCACGCTTCGGCGCACGCCCGGCACGGTACGCCGCCGCAGCCCATGATCGATGCCCCGTTGTCGGGGTTCCGGCGAAGAGGCACCGAAAGAGACCACCGCAGGCGCGCCGGACGGGTCACCCCAAGTGATGCTTTCCGTGATGTCATCGCGCCTCTGCGTAGGGGAGGCGCCCGGATCGCCCTATCTTTCCGAGGAGAGATCCACTCGAGGGGGAGACCGTGCGCTCTGTCGTCCACGCCTGCATCGCGGCCGTGCTGCTCGTCGTCCACCCCGCACCGGCCGTTGCCGAACCTCCGGCCGACCTGACCGGGAAGCTGCTCGTGGCGAAGGACCTGCCGCCCCGATACACCTCGTCGTGGCCCGACCCGTACACCGATCTGCTCGGGGAACTGCTGAAACGCGGCGACCTGTGCCGCCTCCCGGTCGACACCCGGCCCGCGCACGCGGTGAAGGCCGTCTTCGTCACCCGGGACCGGCAGGCCCTCGAGGTGGAGACCCTGACCGAGGTGCTCTCCGCCCCCGGCGCGTCCGCGGCCCGCCGGTCCGCGGCCACTCTCGCCGCCTTGCCCGACCGCTGCCCACGGGTCGAGACGCCCCGCTACACGATCAAGTTCACGCCGGCCGCCCTCCCGTCGCTGGGTGACGCCACCGGCGCGGTCGGCATCGAGATCGCCGTCAAGGCGGTCAGTGACCCGAACGCCTACGTGGACGCCCTGTTCGCCGAGGCCGGGGTGGTGGCGTCCGGCCGCGTCGCGGTGGCCGTGGTCCTGACCGGTTACTACCGCACCCACGAGCTCACCCTGGCCGAGGCCGCCGGTGCTGCCGTCCGCAAGCTCGCTCCGATGTGAGGACGGGCACTGCCTCGTGGCGGTGTGATCGTGACGAATATGGATGGTGGGCCACTCCCGGGAGTGGCCCACCATCCATATTCGTCACGAAAAGGTAACGGCCGATCCGGCGCGGCGGGTGGCGGCGTCGGACCATAAATGCATCGTTATCTCTTCGCAACTCGAGGAAAGCAACCTCGCACATTTATTGTTGCGACTATCACGTTGCGCCGTAAAAAGTCATGGAACTGTCATGTCAGGCCTCTGGACATTGCTCTACGGTTGTTCGAGTTGAATGATCAACTTGTACTGCACGGCTGTTCCACACTCCTTGGACGTGCTGGATCGCCTGCGTGCCGCCCTGATGGCGCGCATTTAATTGTCCCCGGCCCGAAGAAAGCCTATGGATTTCTACGAATATCTCGTCGATAACGCGGAGTTCCTATTCAGTGATGCCGTCGACCATGTCGTCGTCGTCGCCCTCTCGATTGGTATCGCCCTCGTCCTGGGCTGCGCCCTCGGCGTCCTCGCGCACCGCTCGGCGCGGCTGCGCCCGGTGATCCTCGCCGTGTCGTCCACGCTGCTGACGATCCCGTCGCTCGCACTGTTCGCGATCTTCATCCCGTTGCTGGGGCTCGGCACACCGCCGGCCGTGACGGCACTCGTTCTCTATGCTCTGCTGCCCATCGTCCGTAACACCGTCGTCGGCCTCGGTTCGGTCGACCAGTTCGTGCTGCGGGCGGCGCGTGGCATGGGCATGGGCTCGTGGCGTCGCTTCACCAGCATCGAGCTGCCGCTGGCCTGGCCGGTCGTGCTCACCGGCGTCCGGGTCTCCACCCAGGTCGTGGTGGGTATCGCGGCGATCGCCGCCCTGGTCAACGGGCCCGGGCTGGGCAACGAGATCTTCCGTGGGCTGCGTTCGCTGGGCAGCCCGTTCGCGCTGAACTTCGTGCTCGGCGGCACGCTCGCCATCGTCGTGGTGGCGCTGCTGTTCGACGCCGTCTTCGTCCTGCTCCGCCGTCTCACCACCGCCAGGGGGATCCGATGACCGTCACCGACAAGATCGCCCCCAAGGAAGAGCCGATGATCCGGCTCGAGGAGCTGACCAAGAAGTACCGCGGTCAGCAGCTCCCGGCCGTGGACCGGGTCACCATGGACATGCCGCGCGGCGAGATCGTCGTGCTGGTCGGCCCGTCCGGTTGCGGCAAGACCACCACGATGGAGCTGATCAACCGGCTGATCGAGCCGAGCTCCGGGCGCATCCACCTGGACGGCGAGGACGTCACCACCGCCGACCCGGACACGCTGCGCCGCCGGATCGGGTACGTGATCCAGCAGATCGGCCTGTTCCCGCACCACACCGTCGCCGAGAACATCGGCACCGTGCCCAGGCTGCTCGGCTGGAACAAGACGAAGATCGACGGCCGGGTGGACGAGCTGCTCGACCTGGTCGGCCTGGAGCCGGGCGTGTTCCGCAAGCGGTACCCGAAGGAGCTGTCCGGTGGCCAGCGCCAGCGCATCGGCGTGGCCCGGGCCCTGGCCGCCGACCCGCCGGTGATGCTGATGGACGAGCCGTTCGGCGCGATCGACCCGATCACCCGGGACCGGCTGCAGAACGAGTTCCTGCGCCTGCAGCAGACCGTCAGGAAGACCATCGTCTTCGTCACACACGACATCGACGAGGCGATCAAGCTGGGCGACCGGATCGCCATCCTGGGGGAGCGGTCCCGGATCGCGCAGTACGACACCCCGGCGAACATCCTCAGCAACCCGGCCAGCACGTACGTCGAGGACTTCATCGGCGCCGGCGCGTCGCTGAAGCGGCTCAACCTCAGCCTGGTCGGCGACGTCGCGCTGGACACCGGCGCGGTGACCGCGCGGATCGACGGCACGGCCGCCGAGGCGCGCGACCGGCTGGCGAAGTCGGAACGGTCGGCGCTGCTGCTGCTCGACGGTCAGGGGCGCCCGCAGCGGTGGGTGGACGCCGCCGACCTGGAACGGGCCGACGGCGACCTGCACCGGGCCGGTCAGCCGGTGAGCGCCCTGGTGGAGAGCGCCGCGACACTGTCGTACGCGCTCAACGAGATGCTCACCTCGAACGCGGGCGTCGCGCTCGTGGTCGACGGCGACGGCGGTTTCCAGGGCCTTCTCGACTTCGAGACGGTCATGGTGGCGACCCGGTCGGTCCAGCGCGACAGCAGCGAGTTCTACCGGGCGGCGAAGGTGGCCGGCTGATGGTGACGACCGCTTCACGCGTACCCCATGAGCTTGAATTCGAGGCGAAGCGTGCCCCGCGGGGGAGATGGACCCTGCGGCAGTGGCTGGGGATGCCGCTCTTCCTGGCCGTGGTGGGCACGGCGCTCTACGCCTGGGTCTCCGCGCAGGAGCTGGACAGCATCGAGCAGCGCACCCTGAACGCCGGTGAACTGACCAAACGGGTGATCGAACACCTGCAGCTCGCCGCGGTGTCCACGGTCATCGTGATCGCGGTGGCCGTCCCGCTCGGCATCCTGGCCACCCGGCGATCCGCGCGGTTCGTCGCGCCGGTCGTGCTGGTGCTGGGCAACCTCGGACAGGCGATCCCGTCACTCGGCCTGATCACCCTGGTCGTGCTGCTGGCCGGCGTGGGCTTCGAGTCGGTCGTCTTCGGCCTGGTCGCGTACTCCGCGCTGCCGATCCTGCGCAACACCATGGTGGGCCTGCAGCAGGTCGACCAGACCCTGGTCAAATCGGCCCGCGGGATGGGCATGTCGCCGATGCAGACCCTGCTGCGCATCGAGCTCCCGCTCGCGGTCCCGGTCGTGCTGGCCGGCATCCGCACCGCCCTGATCCTCAACATCGGCACCGCCACCCTGGCGACCTTCTTCGGCGTCCAGGCCCTGGGCTACGTCATCTTCCAGGGAATCCAGCTGGACCGCACCCCGGTCCTGATCGTCGGCGCGGTCCTGGCCTCCGGCCTCGCGCTGCTCGTGGACTGGCTCGCCGCCGCCGTCGAAGAACTGCTCACCCCTCGTGGGCTCTAGAAAGGTTTTCTCGTGAACATCTTCCGCAAGACCACTGTGCTCGCCGCCGGCCTCGGCCTCGTGTTCTCGAGCGCCGCATGCGGATCGGACGAGAGCTCCGGCGGTGACGGCCCGCTGGCCGGCACCTCGGTCACCGTCGGCTCCAAGGACTTCGACGAGCAGCTCGTCCTCGGCCAGATCACCAAGCTCGCCCTGGAGAACGCCGGGGCCAAGGTCAAGGACGAGACCAATCTCGGGGGTACGAACGCAGCACGGGCGGCGTTGACCGCGGGCCAGGTCGACGTCTACTGGGAGTACACCGGCACCGCCTGGATCAGCTTCTTCCAGAACACCGAGCCGATCGCGGACTCCGCCGAACAGTGGCAGAAGGTGTCCGAGAAGGACCTGGCCGACAACAAGCTGGTCTGGATGACCCCGGCCACCTTCAACAACACGTACGGTCTGGCGTACAGCCGCAAGGCCGCGGAGAAGCTGGGCAGCCCCACCACGATCTCCGACCTGGCAGCGAACCCGGCCGCCGCGACGATGTGCGTGGAGAGCGAGTTCTCCACCCGTGACGACGGTCTGCCCGGCCTGCAGAAGAAGTACGGCTTCGAGGTCCCGGCGGCCAACGTGACCGTCCTGGACACCGGCATCGTCTACACCTCGACCGACAAACAGGACCCCTGCAACTTCGGCGAGGTGTTCACCACCGACGGCCGGATCAAGGCCCTCGACCTGGTGGTCCTCCAGGACGACAAGAACTTCTTCCCGCTCTACAACGCGGCGCCGGTGTTCCGCTCGGAGTACTACGACGCCAACGCCGCGGCCCTGAAGACGATCTTCGACCCGATCGCGGCGGCCCTCACCCAGGACGTGATGACCGAGCTGAACAAGCAGGTCTCGGTGGACGGCGCGCGCCCCGAGCAGGTCGCCAAGCAGTGGCTGAAGGACCAGAGCCTCCTCTGATCCGCCAGGTGGTACATGTTGGCCCCCGCCGTTCGGCGGGGGCCACTCTTGACACGTTCCGCGGTCAGAGCGCGAAGCCTGTCCGCGTGGTGATTTCAGGCGCGCTGGACGCCCGAAATCACCACGCGGGGCCCGATGGCGCTAGCAGGGGTCTGAGGTCAGTGCGCGGGGGAGCAGCTGTTCGAGGGCGGTGTACTCGACCGGCCAGACGTCGAGCGCGAGGTTCGTGGTGACGACGTGCGAGGAGTCCGGGCACAGCGTCCGCGCGCCCACCTCGTCGTTGCTGATGAACCGCACCCGGCCCTGCACGTCCAGCAGGACCATGCCCTGCTCGTCGATGTCCAGGACCGAACCGTGCACCGTCGCCGGCTCCGGACCGAGGACCTGCACCGCGATGGTGGGCAGCACCGGCACCCGGATGAAGACCGCCGCGACGAACACCGGCAGCAGCACCATCAGGGTGGCGCTGAGGTAGCGCACCACCCGCCCGGCGAACGCGGCCGCGACCGGACCGGCCAGCACCGGCGTCACCAGCGGCGGGAGCAGCAGCAGGACCGCGGTGAGCCGGCACTCCAGCATCGGGTCGGTGTGCCAGGCCCGGACCGCGACCGGGCCGAACACGACGGTCAGTGCCGCCGCGCAGGCCAGCGGTAGGATCGTGGCCAGGACCGGCCGCCGGCCCCGCTCCTGGAGGGCGAACCCGAGCAGCGCCGTCATCGCCAGGATCGGCAGGAACCGCAACTGCCAGGTCAGCGCGGCCAGCAGCACGGCCGTCGCCACCAGCCACCCGGGTGCCCGGGTGGCCAGCCGCAGTGGCGCCGACATCCGCGGCGGCTCGCCGGGGCGGGCGCTCGCCAGCAGCAGCAGGCCCAGCAGCCGCCCGATCAGCAGGGTCGCCGGCAGCGCCCAGAACACCGCACCGAGCAACGACGTGAACAGGCCGAGCGGGCTGACGTACTGCAGCAGGAGCAGCATGGTCGGCCCGTCACGCTGGCTGAGGAACCACAGGCGCAACGCCAGCAGCAGGATCGGCAGCGCCGGCAGCGCGGCGAGCAGCCACTGCCGGTCGCCGGCCGGCCGGCTCAGCAGGTCCGGCGGTCCCAGGGGAGTCGCCGGACCCGGGGCGGCTCGAACACCTTCGGCTGGACCGGTTCGGCCACCTGCTGGCCGACCAGGGTCGTGGTCTTCTCGCCGAACCATCGCCGGAACACCTGCCTCCAGGCGCCGGAGGCCCGGGCCTGCTCCAGGGCGAGATCCACCAGCGTCCGCAGCGGATCGTTGCCGAGGACGTTGACGCCCCACCTCTCGTCGACGTCCGAGCTGATGTTGTGGATGGCCAGCCTGCCGCGGTGCTGCCGCAGGAAACCGGCCAGGATCGCGGTGTCGGTGCTGACCGCGTCGACGTCGCCGGCCAGCAGTTGCCGGACGCAGGCGACGGTGTCCTCGGTGGCCCGCACGTCGGCACCGGCCCGTTCCAGCAGGGACTGCGACGTGGCGGTGCCGGCCATGCAGACCGACTGGCCCTTGAGGTCCCGCAGGGTCTTGACCGTCGGATGCCCGCGGCGGGTGAGCACCGAGGACGTGGTCACCAGGTAGGGCCCGGCCAGCGCGTGGGCCTTCACCCGGTCCGGCGTCATGCTGTACGCGGCGACCACCATGTGCAGCGGATGTCCGCCGCAGTCCGGGTCGGCGGACGTGCCCCGGCCCCGGTCCTCGACCCGGATCCGGCAGAACTTCACGTCGTCGCGGGGGATCCGCAGCGCCCCGGCGATCATCAGCGCGATGTCGACGTCGAATCCGGACCAGCGGCTGGTCCTCGGGTTGCGGTCGCTGATGCCGGGCTGGGTGCCGGTGGCGCCGACGTACAGGGTGTCGCCCACGCCGGCCTGCCGGAGCAGCTCGTCCTCGGTCGGGGGTTGCCGCCGCAGGACGAGCACGGAAACCGCGGTGACCAGCACGGCCATGACGACGACCCACAGAATGGGGCGCAGCCAGGTTCGGACACCCACCCGCATGTCGGACACCTCCCGAAGTGGATCTCACTGTCACTCGGGAGCAGCCGGTCCGCAACGGACAATCTGTCCGCTTTTTTCCGCACTTATGGTGCCGTTAAGTTGAGTGATCATCTCCGGTTAGGCTCGTCGCTGTGACCAGCACCCCTGAGTTCGACCGCTTCGGACCCTGGATCGACGAGGTCCACGACGCCGGTGACCTGCCCCGCCTCTACCAGGGAGCGCTCGACCCGGCCGCCTACCGGCTCGTGCTCAAGGTGCCCCGCGACATCGAACGCCGCAACGCCCACCCCGGCATGCACCTGTACGACTACGTCCTCGCCGTGGACCCGGAACACCTGACCGTGCTGCGGCGGCGCGACGACGCGTACGACACGATCCGGGTGCCCCTCGACGGCATCGCGGCGATCGCGGACAGTGTGCGCCTGCTCAACGGCCGTCTGCTCGTCCACACCGTGGACGGGCAGACGGTGGCGGTGGCGTACAACGGCTCGGCCAACGCCCCGATCCGCGACCTCGTCCGGCTGCTGCGAAGCCACTATCTGCCCGCGGACGTCACCGGTTCGACCGGGGTGGAACAGCCGGCCGGCGAGGTCCGCCTGGGCCGGGAGGACACCGGACTGGTGACCGACTATCGCCGGCTGACCGCCGAGGAACCGGCGATGCGCCTGGTCAACGCCTCCCCGCGCCGCGTGGCCGTCCCGCTCGCGCCGCTCGAACGGCTCTACCGCCTCGTGTGGCCGACGACCCTGCACGCCTCGATCGTCGCCGCCGACGACCGGGAGATCCAGATCCTGCACCGCCGGGACTGGTTCACCGGCGGCGGCGACGACCTGTCGACGGCCCGCACCGTCCTGCCCCGGGCACGGATCACCGACATCCGGCTCGGCCCGCACCCCCGCTACCGCGACGTCCACCTGCTGATCGTCGACGCCGGAGCCACCCGGCTGGAGTTCCCCCTGGCGTCCGGCCCGCTCACCGAGGCGATCCGGTCCGGCGCCGCCGTCACGCTCTGACCTGTTTGCCGGGTTTCGCTACGGTGGCGGCGTGATCGAGCGTGGACTATGGCCGTACCTGATCGGAACCGGACTGATCGCCGCCGCAGCGACCGGCTACCTCATCACCGCGGCGACCACGGTGCAAGGATGGCTGGACGACGCCGGGACGCCGGACTGCCGCGATCCGAACGTGTGCTCGCCGGACGCCCTGGCCGCCCTCGTGCGACGCCGCCGGGACGACACTCCGGCCGAGCGGGTCACTGTGGTCGCCCCCATGCTGTTCGCGGCGGTCTGCCTGGTCGCGCTCGTCGCGGGCGGTGCCCCGGACGGCGGTTTCGCCGGTGACTACGCGCTCGGTGACGGCGTCGGCTGGGTGGTGGCCGCCGGCGTCATGATCGGTCTCACGGTCTCGGTCCGGCGAGGAGTCGCTGCGCGTACCGCATGATCGACGGTGGCCGTCTTGCGCAAGGAGAAGATCAGATGAAGAAGACCGCAGACCTCTATGACGAGTACGGGGACAAACTGGCGTCCTGCGACACCCAGCTGCGGCAGTTCGGTGGGGTGGCCCACTTCAGCGGTCCGGCCGTCACGGTGTCCTGCTTCCAGGACAACGCCCTGCTCAAGTCGGTGCTCGGCGAGCCCGGCGACGGGCGGGTGCTCGTGGTCGACGGCGGCGGGTCGGTGCACACCGCGCTGATGGGTGACATCATCGCCGGCCTGGCCGTCGACAACGGATGGTCCGGAGCGGTCATCAACGGCGCGGTCCGGGACGTGGCCGCGCTGCGCGAACTGCCGGTCGGCATCAAGGCGCTCGGCTCGAACCCGCGCAAGAGCGGCAAGACCGGCGCGGGGGAGCGGGACGTCATCCTGGAGTTCGGCAACTGCCGCTTCACCCCGGGCGCCGTGGTGGTCAGCGACGACGACGGCGTGGTCGTCCTGCCCTAGACACGTTTCGCCACCAGGGCCCGCGTGTTGACTTGTGGCGTCCAGCGCGCCCGTATTCACCACACCCCCGCGGGTGTGTTGATTTGGGGTGTCCAGCGCGCCCGTATTCAACACGCCCGTGGGGGTGTGGTGAGTTCGGGTGTTCGGCGCGCCCGAAGTCACCACGGGGGTGGGCTTTGCAGCCTGACCACGAAACGTGTCTAGTTCTGCTCTTTTTCGAAGCCGTCCGCGACCCGGCAGGAGCGGCCGCTGCGCAGGGTCGCGGACGCGCCGGCGATGATGACGTCGAGCCGGTCGCGGGCGGCGACGATCTCGGCGTAGCGCTGTTCGATGCGCTCGCGTTCGGCGGTGAGCAGGGCGATCACCTCGGGCGTCGCGGTGCCGGTCTCGGCGTCGGTCAGCATCGCCGCGATCGTCCGGCTGGGCACCCCGGCGGCGTAGAACTGCTGGATGATCCGGACGTGCCCGACGGCGCTCTCCGGGTAGTGCCGGTGGCCGCCGGAGCTTCGCTGCGGCACGAGCAGACCCTGCTCCTCGTAGTAGCGCAGCGCCCGTACGCTCACCCCGGTCTGGACGGCCAGGTCGCCGATGCGCATGGTGGTCTCCCTCACACGGACTTGAATCTCACGTGAACGTCAGGTTCTAGCGTACTCGGCATGAACGAACGCGCAGCTCAGACCCTGTCCCGGCCGATCACCGTCGGCGGGCTCACCCTCCCGAACCGGATCGTCATGCCGGCCATGGCCCGCGGCTTCGCGCCGGACGGGGTACCCGGCGAGGACATGGCCGCCTACTACGCCCGCCGCGCGGCCGGCGGCGCCGGGCTGATCATCACGGAGAGCACCTACATCGGGCACCCGTCCGCCGGGCAGCACCACCTGGTGCCCCGGATCTACGGCGACGCCCCGCAGGCCGGCTGGGCGCAGGTCACCGACGCCGTCCACCGGGCCGGCGGCCGGATCCTCGTGCAGCTGCAGCACATCGGCATGGCCCGCAACGCCGGAGACCAGCCGCATCCGGAAGCGCCGGCGATCGGGCCGTCCGGCGTGCCGCTGACCCGGGTCGGCGCGGCACTGTTCGGCACCGAGACTCCGGGCGAGACGATGACCCGCCAGGACATCGACGCGGTGGTGGCGGCGTTCGCGCAGGCGGCCGCGGACGCGGAACGCCTCGGTTTCGACGGGGTCGAACTGCACGGCGGGCACGGATACCTCATCGACCAGTTCCTGTGGCCGGTCACCAACCGGCGCACCGACGGCTACGGCGGGGACGCGCGGTCCCGGGCCCGGTTCGCAGCGGAGATCGTCGCGGCGATCCGGGAGCGGGTGGCGCCCGGCTTCCCGATCGTGGTGCGCCTGTCGCAGTGGAAGATGAACGACTACGACGCCCGGATCGCCGAGACACCCGAGGAGTTCGGGGACATCCTCGGCACGCTCGCCGACGCGGGGGCGGACGCCTTCCACGCGTCGACCCGCCGCTACTGGGAGCCGGCCTTCGCGGGCTCCGACCTGAACCTGGCGGGCTGGGCCAAGAAGATCACCGGCAAACCGGCGATCACCGTCGGATCGGTCGGCCTGGACGGCGAATTCATGACCAGCATGGCGGGCGGCACCGCCACGGCCACCGGCATCGACCGGCTGCTCGACCGGATGGAGGCCGACGAGTTCGACCTGGTCGCGGTGGGCCGGGCCCAGCTCGCCGACCCGCAGTGGGCCGCCAAGACCCTGTCCGGGCGGGCGGGCGACATCACCACGTTCACCCCGGCCGCACTGGGCACGCTCGACTGAGCTCTGTTCGTACGATGACAGCATGTTGATCAATGCCGATCTGGTGGTGGACGGCCGGACCCCGCAGAGCCCGGTCCTCGCGCCGGACGGGCGGTGGGTCTGCTACCTGCTGGACGGCGGGCTGTGGATCGTGGCGACGGACGGCGGCGAACCCCGTCGGGTCGCTGAAGGAACCCGGCCGCGTTGGTCGGCCGACTCGAACGCGGTGTTCTTCCTGACCGATGCGGCACAGCTGTTTCGGCTGACGATCGCTGACGACACGGTGACCGAGCTGACCGACGAATCACTGTGTGTGGTCGACCACCTGCCGCTCCTCGGGTCCGCGGCGATCGCCCTGATCGTCGCGGACCCGGCGGTGGCAGACCCGATCGTGGTCGGCGTGGACGAGCCGCGGAACCGACTGTGCCTGTTGACCCCGGACGGCGGGGTGCGCGACGTGGACCTCGGCGGACGGCACGTCGTGGAGGTGCGGCAGCGGCCGGACGGTGGCCCGTTGGCCGTTCTGACCTGGGAATCCCCGGACCTCGACCGTGGGCCGCGCAGCGTGCGGCTGCACCTGACCGGCCAGGGCGTGTCGTTCCCGGTCGCGGCGGACGCGCGGTCCCTGGCCTGGTGGCAGGACGCCGGCGGCTGGCACATCGGACTCGTCGCCCTCACCCCGCCCGGGCTCCAGGCCGGGACCGCGGTCTTCGACCTGACCCCTTCCGCGGGTACGCTGCGCAACCGCACCGAACGTCTGCCGATGTGTCCGACCGCCCTGTGCGAGACCGATAGTGATCCGCTGGTCGTCCTCGCGGACGGACTCGACGCGGCGGTCGGCCGGCTCACCCCGGACGGCCTCGAGGTGGTGGCGCGGCACCCGGGGCGCCTCGACGACCTGACCGTCTCGGCGGACGGTTCCCTGATCGCGGCCCTGACCGGTGGGCGGTACCGGTCCGCCGAGGTGCATGTGGGGCCGCCCGGCGGGCCACTGTCACCGATCACCGACACCCAGCCGGAACTCGCCGGAATCACGTTCGGCCGCCAGGAACCGCTCCACTATCGGGCGACCGACGGTCTCGACCTGGACGGACTGCTCGTGCTCCCGCCCGGCCGGGACGTGTCCGACGGGCCGTTCCCGCTGATCACGATCGCACACGGCGGGCCGTACGAACGCTACGCCGACCGGCTTCAGCTGTCCTGGGCGCCGAGCGGGCAGTGGCTTGCCGCCGCCGGGTACGCGGTGTTCCTGCCCAACCCGCGCGGCGGCCAGGGACACGGCCACGACTTCGCGGCGGCGGTCGCCGGCCGGGTCGGGAAGGAGGAGTGGACCGACATCCTGGCCGGCGTCGACCTACTGATCGACCGGGGCGTCGCCGACCCCGATCGGCTGGGCATCGCCGGCTGGAGCCACGGCGGATACCTGGCCGCGTGGGCGGTGAGCCAGACCGGCCGATTCCGGGCCGCACTGGTCGGCGCGGGCATCGTGGACTGGGGGATG
This sequence comes from Actinoplanes rectilineatus, assembly GCF_000962825.1. GTDB lineage: Bacteria > Actinomycetota > Actinomycetes > Mycobacteriales > Micromonosporaceae > Actinoplanes > Actinoplanes rectilineatus. Next base: position 101,838 of record NZ_JZKF01000026.1, on the reverse strand, counting down.
CTCGCGGCGACCGGCGAGAACGGCCAGTTCGAGGCGGCCCTCGGCGGGAGCACCGGCTGGTCGGGCATCGGCCCGCACCCGCACGACGCGGTCAGCCCGATCTCGTACGCGAGCCGGATCCGGACGCCCGTGCTCATCGTGCACGGCGCCGAGGACACCAACGTGCCGCTGGGCCAGGCCGTGTACCTGCATCGGGCGTTGCGGCATCACGGCGTACCCCATGAGCTGGTCGTCTATCCGAGGGAGGGCCACCGCATCCGGGAGCGGGCACACCGGATCGATCTGCTGCACCGGACCCGGGACTGGTTCGATCGCCGGCTCAGCTCTAGTCAAGCGCCGAGCGGCGAACAGCCCGGTGACGGATCGTAGATCCACAATGTACGGTCGGTTGAAGATCGGTGATCTTCGAAGGAGCCGCATGAAACTCAAGGTTTTTGCCGCCGCCCTCACCGGAATCCTCGCCGCCCTCTGCCTCCAACCGCCCGCCTCCGCCGCCCCCGCCTGGGAGGAGGTGTTCGCCTCCGGCAACCACTCCGACAAGACCACCGGCGGAGTGTGCCAGTCGTCGGGCGGCCTCGAAGCCTTCGGCTGCTTCGAAAGCGACGGCGACTGGTTCGTCATCAAGGACGCCGCCGTGGACGGCTACTCCGCCGCCATCGTCTGGTGGAACTATTCGCAGAACGACCCGAACGAGCTGTACCGGCGCGGCGTGTGCGTCGAGAAGCGCGGCGAGGGCTACTTCGGCGGCTGCAACCAGAACTTCCACGAGGGCACCGTGGTGGAGATCCGCGTCTGCCGCTACTCGGCGGGCGCATCCGGTGCCGTGCCGGACAAGGTCTACAACTGCAACCTCGCCGTCGGCCTGCGAAAGATGACCACAGCCTGAGCCTGATATGCCCCGGATGGCGGCCGGGGCATACGCCCGTATCCCGCGTCCAAAGGTGTGTCGTGACAGCCCTGGTGGACAGCCTGTCGGCGAGATCCTGGCCGCCGACGCGGGCGATCGACCTGTGCCGGGACTTCATGGACGAGTGGATGGGCGGCCTCGACCCGGGTGACGGCCGGCCGGAACCCGGAGGTGCTGGCCGACCTGATGGACCGCAAACCCTCGACTGGGAGATCTTCGACCACTGAGCGGTTCAGTCCGTGCCGCGGTGAAGTCCAGCCGCCGGTTGAGTAGTCGGCGCGCCCCTGGGAGAACAGGAACCGGAGAGGCGGCCGGGCCCCTGACCAGTCGCAGCGCGGGGACACGCACGACACCCCGCGAACAGCTGAGTCCGAGACGTCACCGTGCCCGCACCCCTCGAGCTAGCACCCGGCGCTGCTTCACCACGGGCTGGACAACGCTGAACGCTAGCCGGACCGCGAAACAGCACCCGACGACAACGTCAGCGCGCTCAACTGGCCGCGATCCGGGTAAACGGCGCGGGCCCGTCAGGCGACCGCACGGACCGCGGTGACCTCCGCCTCCGTCAGTAGACCGGCGGCCTGCCAGTCGCGCGTCAAGCCGGTCACCGCGCGCTGGAACGTGCGGCGGCCGGCGAACGGCGCGCTCGACCACAACCGGTCCAGGAATGTGGTGCCGGTGGGGTCGGGACGGTTCGGGACACCCGAGTCGACGCCGAAGAAGACGATGCGGGGCTCGTCACGGCGGAAATAGGCGTGGTACGCGGCGGTGTCGCCGATGTGGAACGGACCGAACTCGACCTCACCGGCACGGAACGTCAGCGGTGCGGTTCCGGGCTTCACCACCTCGGCGAGATCGCCGGTCAGCGGCAGACTTCCGTACCACGACATCGGCAGGTAGGACGACTGTGCGGACTTGGCGATCAGGGCCAGCGGGCCGTAGAGCAGGGCCTGCAGCGACGGGTCGTCCAGGGCGCGTTCGATGCGGAGGCGGAACGGCAGGGTCAGCCCGACCCGGTCGCCGGAACGCCACTGTCGCCGGAGGCTGACGTAACCGGTGGCGTCCACGCGTACCCGCTGGACCTTGTCGTTGAGGGTGACCGAGAAGTCGTCGCGCGCCCACGACGGGATCCGCAGGCGCAGATCCAGGAGACCGTTTCCGGTCACTGTCAGGGTGGTCGCTCCCGGACTCGGCCAGCTGCCGGTCTGGGTGATCGTGAGGCCCCGGGCGGTCCAGCGCAGTGTCGACGGCAGGAACAGGTTGACGTAGAGGACGTCACCGCGGGCCGACCGGAAATAGATGGAATCCTGGTATTTGGTGTGGTTCTCCAGGCCGGTGCCGCCGCAGCAGGTGCCGATGTTGCCGTAGTCGCGGCGCACGCCCGGGCCGACCGGGACCATGTAGGTGACCAGCGGATCCTCGGTGCTGTCGGCGTCCCGGCGGGAGCCGAGGATCTGGTTGACCAGGGTCTTCTCGTAGTAGTCGAAGAACGCCGCGTCCGGTGCGTGCAGGAAGAGGTTCCGGGCGACCTTGAGCATGTTGTAGGCGGCGCACGATTCGGCGTTCGTCGTCGTGACGATGCTGGCGGCGATCGCGTCGCGCTTGCGGAACACCTCGCCCTGGCCGGTGCCGCCGTGCACATAGGTGCGGTGCGGCACGACCATGTCGAAAAAGTTCGCGGCGGCGGTCCGGTAGTCGGGGCCTTGACCGTTCTCGAACATCCGCAGGTAGCCGAGGAACTGCGGGATGTGCTGGTTGGCGTGCCTACCGTCGAGCGTGTCGGTTCCGGACACGCAGGCGGCGAGCAGGGCGGTGTTGTCGAAACAGCGGGCGGTGACCAGGAACCGGTCGTCGCCGGTCAGCGCGAAGAGGTCGGCCATCACCTCGTTCATGCCGCCGTACTCGCCCGCGATGTAGAGCGACCACATCCGGTCAAGTTGTTCGCGTGGCAGCACGCTCAGCCGGCTATGAACCCACAGCCCCATATTTTGTACGATTCTGAGCGCCGTCCCGTTGCCCGCCAGCGTGTACGCGTCCAGCAGCCCCCGCATGATCTTGTGGCAGGTGTAGTAGGGCGCCCAGATAGCCGGATACGTCACGTATTGTTCCAGCTGGATGAACTGCGTCTCCGGATAGGCGGCGAGGAACCCGGCGTGACTCGGGCCGGGCGCCCCACCCGCACCGGTGATCACCGCCGCGTCCCAGGACCGGCCGGACGAGTCGGCGACCGTGGTCCCCGCCGTCTCGTCGAACCGGTAGGACACCAGATTGCCGGTCGCGGTCGTCAGCTCATCGGCGGACAGCGCCCGATCGAACAGCTGAAAGTCGTCGAGCACACCCGTGAAGTAAGCGTCGCCGTATTGCGAACGGCCGATCCAGTTGTTCTTCGGCGCGCCGAGGTCGGCCGGGGACAACGTCATCCCCGGGTTGGTTCCGGCGACGGTGCCGTTCACGTACAGGCTGCCGGTACTGCCCTTCCGCGTGACCGCCAGGTGCACCCACTGATCAAGGGGCAGGGGCGCGGAGCCGGTGATCCGCTGCTCGCCCGCACTGCCGGTGGTGGTGATCGCGAACCGCGGCCCGCTGCCGGCGTCCGCGGTCAGGAACATGTTGACGCCCGTCCCGGTGCCGAAGTCGAACACCCGCGACCAGGTGCGGCGCTCGGTGATCCGCACCCGGACGGTGATGGTGAAATCGGTCAGGCCGTCGACCGTGCCGTCCGGCAGGCCGACGTACTGGCCGTCGCCGGTCAGCGTGAGACCACCACCGGTCCAGCTCGGCGCGGGCGGCGGCGTGCCGGGCAGGCCGACCCGGGCGTCCCAGGCGGTTTGGCATTCATCGAGGCCATGGACGATCTGGTCCAGCTTGTCCTTGAATGCGGTGTCGCCGGTGCCGGCCCACGCCTGCGCGAGCAGCGACAGGAAATGGCCGCTGTAATGGCCGCGCAGATTCCCGGTCGCGTCGTCCCAGCCGCCGGGCGGTTCCGCGCCGAACGTGTCCAGGCCGGCGGCGGCCCGGAAATTGCTGAGGATCCGGTCGGCGGGATAGGCCCGGGCGTAGGCGAGCATCCGGTTCCGTTTCGCGGTGAAGACACTGTCGCCGAGATCGACCTGGTCGAGGCCGAAGGGAACGGCCTGCCAGCTCGCGGGGACCGGCAGGCCGTTGACTCGCGGCCGGTCTTCTCTTTTCAGTGCGGGACCTGTGAGCGCTGCGCCAGCGACCGCTGCCGCCGACTGCATCAACTGACGCCGGGAGATCGGGAATGCGGCCATGCGGGACACGCACCTTCCGGCCGAAAGCGTTTTCGGAAACGTAAGCCCGCGGCGGATTTTCTGTCAAGACCTTCAATGTCTTAATGCTTCAGTTCTCCGGGGTTTGACGTCTTGGCGGAGGCAGGGATGACCGTGTCCCTCCGCGCCCCGACCGTCGCGCTGAACTGGTCAGGTTCGGAGAAGCGATGCGGGCCAGGTGATGCCTAACGTGATCGTCATCGGGTTCGCTGATCCTCGTCGACGTCGGAGGTTTCCATGAACAAGTCGATCCGGCAGTTCCACCGCTGGACGGCGGTCGCCTTCACGGCCACCGTCATCGCCACGATCGTCGCCCTCGCCCAGGAGGAACCGGTCCTGTGGGTCTCGTACCTGCCATTGCTGCCGCTGGCGGTGCTCTTCCTGACCGGCGCCTACCTGTGGGTCCTGCCCTACCGGAGCCGGCGACGCGGAAAGGCCGACCGGGCGGCCGCATAACCCCCGAAGAATCCACGAACCGAAACACTCAGGCGTACGGGTCCCGCCCCGGTCCCCGCACGGCGGCCGCGGCGGCCTCCGCGATCTCGGCGGCGACCCCACCCAGCACGTAGACCCGGCCGGTCGCATGCCCGTGCGGCGTCAACAGTCCGGCCCGAGTCAGCGCCTGAACGTCCCGGATCGCACGGTCCCGGCTGAGGTCCTCGTCCCGCTGGTAGGTGGTGCGCCGCAACTCGCCGATCGCCGCCGCGTACAGGGCGGAGACCGTACGCTCGGCCAGCCCACGATCCTCGGCGAGACGGGCCAGATCCGTCCACAGCCGCACGGTCCACTCGTACCGGCGTTGCACGCGCTGCGCCTGCCGGTGATGCGCGGTGAGCGCGAACGTGAGCCACGGCCGGGCATCCCGCTCCGGCTGGAAACTGCCGCCCTGGGTGACCCGCAACGCCTGGTAGTACTGCAAGGTGTTGATCTGCTCGCCCAGCCATTCCTCGATGGACGAGAATTCGGGCGCGGGCTCGCCGGTGCGCGCCAGAACCAGCGTGTGCAGCGCCCGCGCAGTCCGCCCGTTGCCGTCCCGCCAGGGGTGGATCGCGACGAGGTTGAGGTGCGCCATCGCGGCCCGCGCATAGGCCGGAGCGTCCCGATCTCCGTCACGGAGCCAGTCGACGAGTTCACCCATCAGGCCAGGCACACGGTCGGCGTCGGGTCCGGTGTACATCGGCTCGAGCGGATCGGAACTCGACACGAAAATGCCGCCGGGCCGGTAGCGGCCGGGCCACTTGGCCGGCTGATATCTCGTAATCATGAAGTGAATCGCGGAGAGCGCCGTCTCCGAATACTCGAAGAAATCCATGAGCGGCGCCTGCTGCACATAGGTCATCGCGTCCCGATACCCGACAACCGCCTGCTGCGTCTCATCACTGGCGGCCGCGGAAAGCGGCGCGTGTTCCACAAGTGCGCGGGCGTCTGAGTTGCTGATCGTGATGTTCTCGATGGTGTTCGAGCCCTGGATGGCCGCCGCGAACAGACTCCGTCGCAGTTGCCCTTCCCATCGCGGCTTGGACCGCAGATGCATACCCAGCTCGGCACGCATCGTCTTCAGTTCGTCCAGCACGCGAAGGTCCGCGGCACTCAACTCCGGCATCGCGTACAGCATGCGACCATGCTATCAGCGAGATAGCACCTCGGAGGTCGATGTTTACTGCCGCGGTTCCATAGGCACACCGGTGTGCCTTTTGTAAGGCCCCCGCGAACGGCCCATGATGGCTGCACTTCGTCAGGGGGAACCATGAACATCGGGTACTGGATCGTCGCCGGGCTGCTCGCGGCCTTCTTCGTCTACGGCGGCGGCGTCAAAGTCGTGCAGAGCCGGGAACGCGGAAGGTCAGCGATCCGTCGCTCGCCTACGGGCGCCGCATCAACGCGTTGGCCGGCTGTGTGGAGCGTTATGCGCCGCTCGGATACGTCACCACGTTCGCCTATCGTCGCCAGCGACTTCCACCACGACGAGCGGGCGCTTCTGCGGGCGTTGGACGCGCTCACCGCCAGCCGTGTCGTGTGCTTGGCGGAGGCCGAGGCGTGGGCGAAACTGCGCAAGGCCGCCAAGGCACGGGGCGAGCGGACACCCCGATCCGCCGAGGCCCGGCCGCGATGGTCGGTCTGGCACGGCGATCGGCGGCGGGCAGCACTGTTCACCCTCGGGGTGGTGCTTCGGCGTACCGAGAAAAAGCGTCCGGCTCGCGGCGGCCGCGCCCACAAGGAGGTTTCGCGGTGGCCGAGTCCTGTGTGGCGAACGACGGCCGTCTGAGCCGCACCGAGCAGGAACTCCTGCCGGAGCTGCGACGCCGTTTCGACAGGCTGCAGCGGGATTCCGGCCAGCCCGACTACGACTGGCCGAACTGGTGGCTGGCCGCCGACTCACTGCGGCTGCTGGACCTCGTCGCGGAATCCGCCCACTGCTGATCGGCGACCCGGGGCGCGGCCATCCCCGTTTCCGCCAACGTTGCGAATGCCCGGGTGACCTCGTCCGGAACGTCGACAGCGGCGATGAATCCACGACCGTCCGGCCCGTAGTCCCGGAAACGCGGAATCTCACCCATCAGCAGGGAGACGTACCGTTCCACCGGCCACATCCCCTCCGGCGGCTCCCGGAACCCGAACGCCCCGCCGACGAGCGCGACCGGCGTCCGGTGCGCCGCGAAGTTGACGATCCGCGCGTCCGGCGCGTACAGCCGGAAACCGGCATCCATCCGCCGTTGCATCGACGCGTCCTGAATGATCAGAATCCGCCGCCGCTGCTCCGGCCCGAGCATCGCCAGAACATTGCGGACGTTGCTGCCACAGTTCGTCGACTCATACTCCAACAGGTCGGCGCGCACCCCGTGCCGTTCCCGCAGGTAGCGGTCGAAGAGCGCAGCCTCCGTCTGATCCGCCACATCGTCCCAGCCCATGCACTGTCGCAGGGAGTCCCGCAGCGCGTCGGTGGAGTGCCCCTGCCCGCCGGAGATCACGAACCGGTCGGCTAGGTCGTCCTTGATCGCCGCGGCGAACAGGTCACCCCCGGCGAGGATGCTGCCGCCGTAGAGGACGGCGACGTCGACCCGCCCACCCGCCGCCTCATCGACCGCGTCCCGGTGCAGAGCGTCGACGTCCCGCAGCGCACAGAAGTCGACCAGGGTATTGAGCTGCGCCACGGCGTCGATCACAGCTCCGACCCTATCCCCGGCAGGCCGCCACCTACGGCAACATCCAGGCCGGCGGCGAACCGGCCGACTCGGGCAGACGCGGCAGCGGAAGCCAGGTTCCGTCAGGCCCGTCCGGAACGGCGGTGAGGACGCCGTCGTCACCCATCGCCCATCCGTCCGGCCACACACTGCCCATCTGCGATGGCGTGGATCCACGCGGCGCAACCTGGCGGGCACCGGCGAGGTAGGCGTTCTCATCGGAGAACGACGCCTCGGCGAAGATGGCACGGCGATGGAAGGTGACAAACCCGAAGCCAGCTGGTTCCTCGCTCACCGGTGCCCGTAGAAAGGCGCAGAGAAGGTTGACGATCATCTGCCGCTGGTCGGGGTTCTCCTGCGCGAGGCGTTCGAAAGCGTAGAGACCGGCAAGCCGCACGACGGTGTTGTCTGCGGCGAACTGTTCAGTCGCCCTGGTCAGGGTTTCGGTGAGCCGGCGGGCGGACGCGTCGGCTTCGGTGTGCCGCTGGGCCTGCACGGCGGCATCGAACTTCCGGTCCTCCTGGACGTGGGTGTGCTCAGCCATCCGCTGGCGGCGGAACTGCAGAATCAGTCCAGCGACAACACCGGCACCCGCGGCTGCCGTGGCCCCGAACGTGACCGCGTCGAAGTACCTCCCCACCTGCTCGTCGGCCGGGGCGGTCCCGGCGAGATGCCACAGGAACGCCGTGATGCCGCCGCCGGCCGCCACGAACGTCGCGGTGCTGGCCACGGTCAACCAGCCGGACAGGTACCACGGCCACCGCAGGCGATCCGGGACGCCCGTTTGCGGACCCGTGACCGGTTCAACAGACATGCCCGCATCATGCCCGAAGGCCACAACTGCGAAGGAGATCAATCCAGGGTGTGCGGCGTGGTGACATCCTGGTGTGCCACCCCGGTGGTTTCCTCATAGCCTGTCGATACGAGGGCCGTATCCGCGCCTCGATTGGGATGATCTTTCGCATGTGGGCCGAGCTCGATGAGATTCCCTGGCGGAAGATGCGGCATGAGTTCGGACGTGCCACCGACGTGCCGGGCTGGCTGCGAGCCAGTGCTAGCCCGGTCCTCGCAGAAGCCATGGAAGCCCAGTTCCAGTTTGACATCAACGTCTACTACATCGGTGGCGGGGTGAGCCCGGTCGCCGTCGCGGCGCTGCCTTACCTGGTGGACCTGGCGGCAGGGACCGCCGTCCACGGTCGTGACGACCTCATCGTGACGATCACCCGGATCCTTGGCGACGCCTGGGAAAGTCAGCAGTCGGTGGAGACCCTGGCCGGGCAGGTTCCGCGGTTGCTGGGACTGCTCGACGACCCCGACGTGCGGTTGCGGTGCCTGGCCGTCGAACTGGCCGGCGTCGGCGGACTGCCCCACGAGCAGGCCGAAGCCGCGCTGCTTCGGCGCTGGCAGGTCGAGACCGACCCGGCCGCCCGTCTCAACCTGATCCTGGTCTTCGGTGACCTCCTGGCGCGGCGTCCCGGTGACCTCCGCACCCTGCTCGACGGCCTGCTGGACAGCGAGGACCGTCAGGTCGTGCTGGCCGCTGTGCACGCGCTGGCCCGTACCGACCCGGACCTGCCGCACCGGCGGGTGCCGGAGCTGATCGCCGCCGTCCGTGACGCCGGGGTCGAAGTCTGGCAGCGCACCGGCCGGTTCGACGGGTCGCCGACTGCGATCGTCCACCACACCGGACAGCTGCTGCGCGACGGAAGCAGCGACCGGGAGGTGTTCGCCGCCGCCGTCCCTTTCGACGGTGACAGGCGTCGACCGGCATAGGTTGCAGCGATGCGAGTGAACAGTGCGGAGGCGTGGCTGCGGGCGGTCGGGGAGGCCGGTCTGCCGCCGCTGCGCAGCCGGCTTTCCGGCGGCGAGGACTTTCGGGCCAGCCTCATCGGGTACGCCTTCGGCGCGCTGCGGGTCAGCGAAGCGGTCACCCCGGCCGGGCTGTGCGTGCGGGACGAGACTCTGGTGCGGGAACGGGACCGGCGGTTCGTGCAGGTCGAGTGGGTTCGCCGGGGTGAGGTGCTGGTCGAGCAGCACGGCAACCGGGCCGAGCTGGGCCCGGCCGATCTGGTGCTCCTCGATCCGGCCCATCGTGTACGGATCACCAGCACCGCCAGCACGAACGTGACCATGATGGTGCCCCGGCACCTGTTGCGCCTGCCCGACGGCGAGCTGGCCGGGCTGTCCGCGGTCCGTCTCGGCGCGGACTCGGGTGCCCCGGTGTCGTCGCTGGCCGGGAGCCTTCTGCAAGCGGCGGGGCGGTACACGCCGGGGGAGCGGGCCCGGCTGGGTGCGGCACTGATCGAGGTGATCGCGGTGGCGCTGTCCGCGCGGCGCGGCCGTGGCAGCAGCGTTTCCCGAGGAATGCCGGCCGTGGGGGACCAGCGGGGCCGGATCGTGGCGTTCATCGAGGCGCGGCTGCCGGACCGGGCTCTGGCGCCGGCGTTGATCGCTGCCGCGCACCACATCTCCGTACGCCGGCTGCATCAGCTGTTCGAGGACGGCCCGGAGACGGTGGCCGCGCTGATCCGGCGGCGCCGGCTGGAACGCTGTCACGCCGACCTGGCCGACCCGGTCCAGGGTGGGCGGACGGTGGCCGCGATCGCCGCCGGGTGGGGGTTCCCCGATCCGGCGTCGTTCAGCCGGCAGTTCAAGGCGGCTTACGGACTGACCGCCGGTGAGCATCGAAGACTGCACTCGTCGCCAACGATCGTGCACTGACGATCAACGGATTGGTGGGGACGGTTCGGCAGGATTGGGGGGCTTTGCTGCGTACCCCCGGAAGGTTTTTGATGATGGAACAGACTGTCGAAGCGATGGCTGCCGTCCCGTCCCGCATGAACGAGGCCTGGAACCGAGGCGACGCCGCCGGATTCGCCGCCGACTTCGCCGAGGACGCCGAGTTCGTGGCGTTCGAGGGCACCGTGCTGCGGGGACGTGCCGCGATCGTCGCGTTCCACCAGCCGCTCTTCGACACCCTGCTGAAAGGCTCGCGGCTGGTGGACGGTGAGACGCCGTTCGCCCGGGTCGTGGCGCCCGGCTACGGCGTGGTGCACCACCGGGTCCGCGTCGTGATGCCCGGCGACGACCAGCCGCTGGCCAGCCGTGACTCGATGCAGCTGTTCGCCCTGGTGTGGCAGAACGGGCGCTGGGAGGTGGCCGCCTCCCAGAACTCCCGCCTCATCACCCTGCAGACCCAGGCGGCCCTGGACGAACTCGCCGCCTGACGATCAGCAGGAGCAGGACGGCCGTCACGACACCGCCGGTCGCGCCGGCGGCGGCGAGCATCCGGTACGAGCGCGGCGGCGCGGCCATCGTGTCGTCGATCCAGCCGGCCAGGTTGTCGGTGCGGGCGCTGAAGTCGGGCCCGGTATGCGGGCAGCCCGGTCCGGAACTGACCACCGCCACCAGGGTGGGGGTACCGTCCGGGTCCTCCCGGAAGTACGGCCCACCGGAGTCGTGCGGGCACGGGCTGGTCTCCGCCGCCGGTGACCGGCCGGTCGTCTCGATGAGGGTGTCGCCGAACGCGGCGACGGTGAACAGCCCGGTCTGCATCCGGGTGGCCGGTGTGGTGTTCCGGCCGTCGTAGGTGAGCCCGTACCCGGTCAGCCGGAGCACCTCGCCGGGCACCGGCGGGCGGGCGCCGATCCGCAGCGGCGTGATGCCGGTGACCGGCTCGGCCAGCCGGACCAGGGCGACGTCGGCGCTGTCGGCCTGGTGGACGTCGGTCACCTCGACCTCCCGGCCTTCGCCGCTGCTCAGGTCGGTGCGGCCGGCGACCACGGTGGTTCGGTCGGCCACGGTACGGCTGACCCGGCGCTCGCCGTCGCGGAAGCAGTGTCCGGCGGTGATCACCCACAGCGGCGCGATCAGGGCTCCGGAGCAGGAACTGTCCCGGGTACCGCCGCCGTCGGCGGGCAGGCCGGTCATCACCAGCCGTACCGCGAAACGGTAGGCGCCGTCCGGGGCGTTCTCGCCGTACGCGATCGCCGCCGCCGGTGACGGCGACCAGGGCACGATCACCGCGCAGGCCGCGAGGACCGCGACGGCACTTCTGATCAGCTTGTTCACGGCCACGATGGTGGTGACCGGGCCGTCGGCGTGCCGTCAGCGGCACTCTTATCCCCGGCTTACGTTCGGTCTGCGAGGCTGGCTGACGGGAACCGGACGGTCGTTCGGTCCTGCGGGGTTGGCGGGCGGAAACCGGACGGCGGGGGGCACGGGTGCGGGTGCTGGTGGCGGACGACGAGCGGGTGCTGGCCGACACGGTCGCCGTCGGGCTGCGCAAACTGTCGATGGCCGTCGACGTGGTCTACGACGGTGACAGCGCGCTGGAACGTCTCACCGTCAACCGGTACGACGTCGCCGTCCTCGACCGGGACATGCCCGGCCGCACCGGCGACGAGGTGTGCCGGCACCTGGTCGGCACCGGCGACGGGACGAAGGTGCTGCTGCTCACCGCCGCGGCCGGCATCCGGGACCGGGTCGAGGGGCTGGGCCTGGGCGCCGACGACTACCTGACCAAGCCGTTCGCGTTCGCCGAACTGGCCGCGCGGGTGCAGGCGCTGTCCCGGCGGTCCGGAGCCGCCCTACCACCGGTCCTCGAGCAGAACGGGATCGTGCTGGACAGCACCCGGTACACGGCGTTGCGGGACGGGCGGATGCTCGACCTGTCGTCGAAGGAGTTCGCCGTCCTGCACGTGCTGATGCGGGCCGAGGGCCGGGTGGTCAGCACCGAGGAACTGCTCGAGCAGGCGTGGGACGAGCACGCCGACCCGTTCACCAACACCGTGCGGATGACGGTGATGACCCTGCGCCGCAAACTGGGCGACCCGCCGGTGCTGCGGACCGTGCGCCGGGCCGGTTACCGGATCGGCTCGTGACCGGCCGTTCGCCGGCCCGGCGGATCCTGCTGCTCTGCGCGGCGGTCCTGGTGGTGGCCCAGTTCCTGCCGTGGGTGCTGACCCGGGCCTACCTTCTGGTCGACACATTCACCCCCACCCTGTGTACGCCGAGCACCGACCGGGCCCCGGACGCCGACACGTCGGTTACCTGCACGCTGCTGTTCCACTGGCCGAACCTGCCCGGCACGCTGTCGCACGGTGTGACCCTGCTGGCCGTGCTGGCCGCTACGGTGGCCGCCTGCCGGCCAGCGGTGCACTGGTGCCTGCGCCCGCTGCGGGACATGGCCGACGTGGTCGGCGGCGCCGGACCGCAGAACCTGGGATACCGGCTGCGGCCCGGGCCGGGCTCCAGCGAGCTGGCGGTGCTGGGCCGTGCGATCGACGACATGATGGACCGCATCGCCGTCGGTTACGAGGCGCAGCGCCGGTTCGCCGCCGACGCCTCCCACGAACTGCGCACCCCGCTGGCCGTCCAGCGGACGCTGATCGAGGTCAGCATGTCCGACGAACTCACCCAGGAACAGCTCGAACTGTTGACCGACCAGCTGTTGACCACCAACGAACGCAACGAACGCCTGGTCGAGGGGCTGCTGGTGCTCGCCGAGAGCGACCGGGGACTCGCGTCGCGTACCCCGCAAAGGCTGGACCGGATCGCCGAGGCCGTGGTCGGCGCGCATCACAAACGGGCGGCCGAGGCCGGCGTGACGGTCACCACCGACCTGCGGCCGCGGATCGTGCCCGGCGAACAGGTCCTGCTGGAACGACTGGTCACCAACCTGGTCCAGAACGCGATCAAGTACAACCGCCGGGACGGCACGATCGACGTGCGGGTCGGCGAGGACCCGGCGCTGGTCGTCACCAACACCGGTGACGACGTGCCACCCGAGGAGGTGCCGGCCCTGTTCGAGCCGTTCCGGCGCCGCACGGGTACGCGCATCGACCACAGCGGCGGCGCGGGGCTCGGCCTGGCGATCGCCCGCTCGATCGTCGCGGCCCACGGTGGTGTGATCGAGGCGTCCTCGACCGGAGCCGACGGCCTGCGCGTCACCGTCACCCTGCCCCACTGATCCGCTGCCGTGCCGGTGACCGCCCTCGTCGCGTGGACCTGCCTCGCCGTGGGAACCGCGGCTCAGGCCCTCTGGCAGACCCTGCACCACCTGGACCCACGCGACGCACGCTCCGAGTACGCGTACACCTCCGCCGGTCTATCTCGGCAGTGCCGTGTTGCTCTTCGTCGCCGCGCTGGCCGGGTTCCTCGCGCTGATCAAGCGCCGGAAGACGCGCACGTCAACGTGAAATCCCACGCTCAGCGCGGAGAAGGCCCGGGCGCCGCCGTCCCTCCCGCCGCAGCACCGCCGGCGAGTAGCGGGCCGGCGTCAGCACCCACTCGGTGGGAGCGAACCCGGCCGGCGCCCCCGCCCTCCGCCACGTCTGCGGCGGCTGACCGTCCGGCAGCCATTCCCGGCGCCAGATCCCCAGGGCGGTGTCCAGGTCGGCGAGCGCCGGGGCGAGCTGTTCGCCGACCGGTGTCCGCAGATGTTCGCCCCACAGCGTGACCCGCAGGTCGCGGACGAGGCCGCCGGTAGTCACCAGCGTGGAGGTGATCTCGCTGTCGGTGCCGACCATCGAGCGGCTGAAGAAGTTCGCCGAGCCGATGCTGGCGAACACGTCGTCGACCAGCATCAGCTTGGTGTGGACGGTCAGGTTGTCGATCCGGTACATCACCACGTTGCGGCGAGCCGCGTCCGGAAGCCGGTCCAGTACCCGCCGCCGCAGGTCATGGGTGATCACCGGGGCGACGGTGCTGCTGCCCCCGTCGGCGGGATCCTTGCGGCCCGAACCGACGAGGATCACCTTGACGCCACGGCGGGCGGCGGACCGCAGGGCGTCGTACAGCTGGAATCGGGGATCCCCGCCGGGCGCCTCGTGAAAGTACTGGTCCTCGAGGTAGATGTAGCGTTCGGCGGCGCCGATGGCGGTGGCCATCGCGTGGTAGACCTCCTGGATCCCGGCCCGGACCACGTTCGCCCGCCGCATCCGGTGCCATCCGCGCCGCCGGTACAGACTCCACGGCCGGTAGGAGCGCACCACCTGCACCGCGGTGCCCTCCGCCGGATGCGACGGCTGTTCCGCGACCGGCGGCAGGTCGAGCGGCGCGTCCGGCGGGTTGATCACGACCCGTTCGCCGCTGTAGAGGTGGAAGTACTCCGGTGGCAGGTTGCTGGCGAGGAACCGCGGCGGCAGGGCTGTGGTGTTCTGCCACCGGAACTGGAACGTCTCCCGCACCCGGACGGCCGCCGGGCCGTGCAGCCGGGCCGCCGCGTCGTGCCAGCCCCAACGGTGCAGGCCGAGCCGGAGCCGCCGGTGCGGCGCGTGGTCGAAGCGGGTGGGCGACAGGTCGAGACCGCCGACGTAGGCGGTCAGCACCCCGCCGTGGTTGAACACCACCAGTTTCTGATGGTTGGATCCCAGCGCCGGACCGGACCAGTCCAGCAGCACCCGGTTCTCCAGGGTCGGCCCGCTGTCCCGCGTCGACGGCTTCCACGCCCGGATCACCCGCGCGGCCAGCGTGTTCGCCAGGAACGGCCCGACCGGCAGCCACGGCACACCACCGGAGTACTCGGCCGCGCTCAACACGATCCGCACGTCGACACCGTCGGCGGCCTTCTCGGCGAGCACGTCGGTGAACGACCGGTACCCGGCCTCCCCGACCGTACGCCCGGTCAGATCGAGGTGCGGGTCGGCCTGATATCCGGCGATGTAGACGGCGTCGCCGGGCGCCAGCGCCGCCATGTGCCCGGCCAACTCGGCGAAGTACGACGCACCGTCGATGATCGGTGCAAACCGTGAGTTCTCGGTGAACGTCGGGCACGCCTCAGTGGCCGGCGGCAGATACCGCCCGATCAGATCGGTCAACAACGCATGCGGCATGCCGTGATTAGACCGGAACTCCGGCGGGCGTGTCGGCAACGGTCGCCTACTCCAGGTTGAGGTCCGGGTAGCGGCCGGCGATCGAACGCATCCGCCACTTGTGCGGGAAGACCGCGAGCAGGGCGCCGTCGCGGACCCGGGTCATCACCTCGACGTTCGACTCGGCCTTGAGGATCTCGCGGCCGGCCGCGTCGGTGCGCATCGCCAGCTCGTACGGCAGGAAGTCGAGATGCACCTTGACGCCGAACTCGGCCTCGAGGCGGTGGGTGGCCACCTCGAACTGCATGGGGCCGACCGCGGCGAACACCGGGGTGCCGTCGCCGCGCTGCTCGGACCGCAGCACCTGGACGACACCCTCACCGTCGAGCTGTTCGATGCCGCGCCGGAACCGCTTGAACGCGCCGGTGTCGTTGGCGCGCACCGCGGCGAAGTGCTCCGGCGGGAACGACGGCAGCGGCGGGAACTGCACCGCCGTACCCGCGTAGAGGGTGTCGCCGATGCCCAGCGCGGTGGCGTTGACCAGGCCGACCACGTCACCGGGGAACGCCTCGTCGATGGTGTCCCGGCCCTGGCCGAAGATCTGCTGCGCGTACTTGGTGGCGAACGGCTTGCCGGTGCCGGAGTGCGTGACGATCATGCCGCGTTCGAACTTGCCGGAGCAGATCCGCATGAAGGCGACCTGGTCGCGGTGCGACCGGTTCATGTTCGCCTGGATCTTGAAGACGAATCCGGAGAACGAGCCGTCGACCGGGTGTTCCGGACCGGCCAGCGTGGGCCGTGCGGACGGCGGCGGCGCGAGTTCCAGAAGAACGTTCAACAGCTGGCGTACGCCCAGATTGGCGACCGCCGCGCCGAAGAGGACGGGCGTGCTCTTCGCCGCCAGGAACTCCTTCTCGTCGTAGTCGGCGCCGGTCAGCTCGAGAAGCTCCAGTTCCTCGGTCGCGGTGGTCCAGTCCGCGCCGAACCGCTCGGCGGCCTCCTCGGCGGACATCTCCTCCTCGATGGCGAGATCCGCGCCGCCGGGGGAGCGTTCCATCCGGGTGAACCGGCCGGTCCGCCGGTCGATGACGCCCTGGAAGTGCCCGGCGATGCCGACCGGCCAGGTCAGCGGGGTCGGCTTCAGCCCGATCCGCTGCTCGATCTCGTCCATCAGCGCCAGGGCGTCCAGGCCCGGCCGGTCCCACTTGTTGATGAAGGTGATCACCGGGATGCCGCGCTGGCGGCACACCTCGAAGAGCTTCAGCGTCTGCGGCTCCAGGCCCTTCGCCGAGTCGAGCAGCATGACCGCGCTGTCCACCGCCGTGATCACCCGGTAGGTGTCCTCGGAGAAATCGGCGTGACCGGGCGTGTCCAGCAGGTTGATCACGGTGTCCTGGTACGAGAACTGCAGCGCGGCGGATGTCACCGAGATGCCGCGCTCCTGCTCCATCGCCATCCAGTCGGACACCACGCCCTTGCGGTCACCCTTGCCGTGCACCGCACCGGCCTGCCCGATCACTCGCGCGTGCAGGGCCAGGGCCTCGGTCATCGTCGACTTGCCGGCGTCCGGGTGCGAGATCACCGCGAACGTACGCCTCCGGGCCGCCTCCGCGGCGACCCCCGTCGCCGACGCCACGTTCTGACTCACGATCCCGCTCCCCAAACTGCCGATTTCTTAACCTTCCCATCATGCCCTCCCGGCCGGAGCGGCCGGTCCGGTGGGTGGCCCGGGGCCGACCGGGCCACGCGATGCCGGCGGAACGATCAGTCCGCCGCCGCACGGACCGATCGTTCCGGGGCCGACGCCTACCCGGGCGGACCGAGCGGCCCGCTAAGGTCAACAGCATGAGTGCCGGGGCGCAGTTCGCCGCAACCAAGCAGATCAGCCTGACCACCTACCGCAAGGACGGCACTCCCGTCGCCACGCCCGTCTGGCACGTCGTCGAGGGTGACACGATGACGATCATCTCGGAGGCGGACGCCTGGAAGGTCAAGCGGATCCGCAACAACCCGCGGGTGCGGGTGACGGTCTGCGACATCCGGGGCAAGGTGGCCGATGGGGCGACCCCGGTCGACGGGACCGCCCGGGTGCTCGACGAGCGGGAGAGCCTCGCCGCGCGGGACCGGATCGCCCGCCGCTACCTCATGTCGCGGGTGGGGAACTGGTTCGCCAAGGCGTTCCGGGTGAAGCGGAAGCCGATCGTCGGCATCGTCATCACCTTCTGAACCGGCGTCTTCTGCAGGATGGCGTCACAATGCCACGATGAGCCATGACCCGACTGTTCCTCGCGGGTGTGGTGACGGCTTCCGCGGCCGTGGTGCTGGTCTCCCTCGTTCCCTATTGGCACCTGCGGCGTTTCCTCGACCATCGGGCGGCCCGGCGGTTTCCCCGGATCGCGCCGGACCCCTACCTGGTGATCGCCACGGTGTGGTCGCGAACCGATGACGGTGTTCTCGCCGCGGCGGCCGCCGCGCTGCTCGGGGCCGGTCTGATCACCGTCGGCCCGGACGGGGTGGTGCGGGTGACCGATCGGGGTTCCGCGCCGCGGCATCCGCTTGAGGCCGCCCTGCTGGGCTGTCTCTACCGGGCCGGGCGGCCGGTCACCCTGGCCGAGATCCGGTCGGCGGGCGAGTGGCGGGCCCGCCGGGACGCCTTCTTCCGGGTACGCGTGGAGCTCCTGCCCCGTGGTGCCCGGCAACGGGCCGACGGTGTCGCGTGGACGGCGATGGTAATCGTGGTGGGGTTGTCGCTGTTCTACACGGTGCAGCTCACCTACTTCGGCGAGACGCTGATCGTGCCGTTCGCGGTGCTGTGGTTGCTGGTCGTCGTCCCGGTCGGCTGGACGGTCAGCGGGCGGTGGCCGCGCCGCCGGTACCTGTTCCGGGAGTACTGCGCGGAGCAGCCGCCGCACCCGGCCCTGTCCCGGCTGGACACGGCCGGCCGGGACCGGCTGGTGGCCAGCCTGGCCCACCAGCCGCCGGCCGGACGGAAGGTGCAGCCGGAACCGTGGTGACCGTGCCGGCGCCCCGGATCTGCCACGGGGCGCGGGCCGTGGAGGCGTCGACTCATGAGGTCGTGCACAGGCTGTCGTTGATGCGGAACTCGGCGGGGCGCGGTCCCTTCACGTCACCGGTGGCGTTGAAGCCGACCTGCACCGACCGGCCGGGCTCGACCTTGGCGTTGTACTCGTAGCTGGTCCCGGTGACGTTCTGGCCGTCCACCGTGAAGGTCGCCTCCCAGCCGTTGCGGAACGTCTGCGCGACCGGCAACGCGAACCGCAGTGTCCAGCCGTACAGGATGACCGTGCCGGTGTTGGTGATGGTGACCTGACCGGTGAACGACACCGCGTCGCCGTAGGTCAGGTAACCGACGTGGCAGCTCGCGGGCTCGGCGGCGAGCGCCGGGACGGCCGGGCCGAGCAGGGCCGCGGACAGGCCGGCGGCAAGGGTGAAGAATCGACGCATCACGATGGTCTCCCGTGCTTGTGGTATCGGTTCGAGCCTGCCTAAGGTTCGTCAGGGGGACTGGATCCTCACTGGACGGTGGCTGGACTGCGCTGGGCGCCGGGGGTGGGGTCGTGCGCCGGGGGTGGGAGCGTGCGGATTCAGGTGCTGGGCCCGGTCCGCGCCTGGCTCGGCGACGCGCCGGTGGAGCTCACCTCGGCCGGCCGGCGCGCGGTGCTGGGCCTGCTCGCGGTGGCGGGTGGTCAGCCGCTGGGCCAGGCCGAGCTGATCGGGGCGCTGTGGGGTGACCGGCCGCCACCGAGTGCCGCCAACGTGATCCAGACCCACGTCAAGCATCTGCGCCGGCTGTTGGAGCCGGGCCGGGCGTTCCGCTCGCACAGCGCCGTGCTGCCCCGGGTCGGCGACGGCTACGCCCTGCGCGTCTCGGACGCCAACCTGGACCTGCTGTGCTTCCGGCGGCTGCTGGCCGAGGCGGCGGCCGCGCAGCGTACCGGCGAGTTGCGCACCGCGGCCCGGATGCTGGCCGAGGCGCTGGCCCAGTGGCGGGGTGCGCCGCTGATGGACGTGCCGGCCCTCGCCGGACACCCCAAGATCCTTGCGCTGGCCGAGGAACGGCACGTCGCGGTGGGCCGCTACGGCGAGTTGATGATCGCGCTGGGCGCGGTGTCCGAGGTGCTGCCCGCGCTGGAGGAGGCGGCCGCGGCCCAGCCGCTCGACGAGGCCGGCCAGGCCCGGCTGATCCGCGCCTACACGGCGGCCGGGCGGCGGGCCAAGGCGTTCGCGACCTTCCACGACATCCGGCACCGCCTCGCCGACGAACTGGGCGTCGACCCCGGGCCGGAGCTGGCCGCCGCCCACACGGCCCTGCTGCGCGAACCGGCCGCGACCACCGGGGAATCCCCGCCGGCCCCCACGATCACCACCGATGAGGGGGTACGCCCGAAGCCCGCTCAACTCCCCGCGGTCGTCGCCGGGTTCACCGGACGCGACGGTGAACTCGCCGCCCTGGATCGCCTGGTCACCGGCGGCGACCAGGTCATCGTGACGGTCTGCGGCACCGCGGGCGTGGGGAAGACCGCGCTCGCCGTCCGCTGGGCGCACCGGGCCCGGGCCCGGTTCCCGGACGGTCAGCTGCACGTCAACCTGCGCGGCTACGACACCGAGGCCCCGATGAGCCCGGAGGACGCCCTCGCCGGGTTCCTCCGCGCGCTCGGCATGCCCGGCGGCGACATCCCGCCCGGACGCGACGACCGCGCGGCCGCGTACCGGAGCCTGCTCGACGGCCGTCGCATGCTCGTCGTGCTGGACAACGCCGCCACCGTCGAGCAGGTCCGCCCGCTGCTGCCCGGCACCGCGTCCTGCGCGGTCGTGGTGACCAGCCGCGACATGCTGCCCGGACTGGTCGCCCGGCACGGCGCGGGCCGCCTGGTCGTGCCGCTGTTGCCCGGTGGTGAGGCGCTGACCCTGATCACCCGGCTGATCGGTGACCGGGTGCGTGACGACCCGGCGGCCGCGTCCGACCTGATCGGCCGGTGCGCGCGGCTGCCACTGGCGTTGCGGATCGCCGCGGAGCGGGCGGCCGGGCGACCGGAGACGCCGCTGCGGGACCTGGTCGCCGAACTCGCCGACGAGAGCCGCCGCCTGGAACTGCTGAACGCGGACGGTGACCCGTACACCGGGGTCGGGGCCGTGTTCTCCTGGTCCTACCGGCAACTCCCACCGGCCGCGGCCCGCGCGTTCCGGCTGCTCGGACTGGTGCCCGGACCGGACACCGGCGGGTACGCCGCCGCGGCCCTGCTGGGCACCGACGTCCCCGAGGCGGCCGCGCTGCTGGAGGTACTGGCCCGGGCACATCTGGTCCAGCCGGTGACCGCCGGCCGGTACACCCAGCACGACCTGCTCCGCGCGTACGCCAAAGATCGGGAAAGGGGTGAGGGCGACCAGGCACTCGGCCGGCACGCCGACGCCGTGCTGTACACCGCGACCAGGGCGATGGACACCCTCCACCCGGCCGAGCAGCACCGGCGGCCCCGTGTCGAGCAGCCGGACGCGCCGGTCCCACCGGTCGGTGACACCGCCGGGGCGCAGGCCTGGCTCGACCGGGAACGCGACAACCTGGTGGCGCTGGTGGCGCACACCGCGGTCCACGGCCGCCCCGGGCACGCCGTCGGTCTCACCCTGACGCTGCTGCGTTACCTGGAGAGCGGCGGGCACTATCCGGAAGCGGTCGTGATGCACGAGCACGCGGTCCGCGCGGCCCGGCTGACCGGTGACGCCGCCGCGGAGGCGCAACTGCTGACCAACCTCGCGGTGATGGACGTCCAGCAGGGACACTACGAGCGCGCGGAAACGGTGTTGCGGCGCGCGGTCACCCTGGCCCGAGCCTGCGGCGACCATGCGGCGCAGGCCCGTGCGCTGGGCAATCTCGGACACGTTGACCAGTGGCGGGGCCGGTACGACGACGCCGCCGACCGGCTGCGCGAATCACTGGCCCTGTGCCGTCTCACCGGCGACCGGGCGGCCGAGGCACGGGCGCTCGGCAACCTCGGCCAGGTGTTCAGGCGGCAGGGCCACGACGAGCAGGCCGCCGCCTATCTCAGCGAGTCCGCCCGGATCTGCCGCGACATCGGTGACGCGGTCGGCGAGGGGTACGCCCTGGTCAGCCTCGGTGACATCGCCGCGCGGCAACGCGACACCCGGCGCGCGGCCCGGGTGCACCGCGAAGCGCTGGCGATCTTCCGGCGGACGAACGAGCGCGCCGGAACCGCCCTGGCCCTGGACGGTCTGGGCGCGGTCACCCAGGACACCGTCTTCCTCCGCGAGGCCCTGGAGATCTTCCAGCGGCTCGGTGAACGCGCCGGCGAGGCCCGCGTCACCAACAGCCTCGGCGAGGTCCTCACCGTCACCGGGCAGCCCGCCGACGGCCGCGACCACCACCGGGCGGCCCTCGCCCTGGCCACCGGCACCGGCGACCGTTACGAGACGGCCCGCGCCCACGCCGGCCTGGCCCGGGCCGCCGAGGCGCTCGGCGACCCGGGCGCCGCCGAGCATCACCGGGAACAGGCCCGCAGCGGGTATGCGGCGATCGGCGCGCCCGGCTGGTGACCGCTCCATTCCGCGTCCAGTCCCGGTCCATTCCGCATTCCTAGTTTTCGATGCATGAATCGTTCAACGCGTTTCCGCAAGCTTGCCGCCTCCGCAGCCGTCCTCGTCACCACCACCGGGGCCGTGATCGCCGGGCAGCCCGGCAGCAGCGCGGCCGCCACCGCGCCGTCCCTGCAGGCGTTCGGCATCGCCGGCAACGGCACCCTGATGCTGGCGTTCTGGACGAACACGCCGGACCGCAACGACTGGGTACGCCGGATCACCGGACTCGCCGGCGACACCGCGGTCATCGGCATCGACATCCGCGTCCAGGACGGCAAGGTGTACGCCGTCGGCAACCAGGGCGGCATCTACGTCATCAGCCTGACGAGCACCGCCGCCACCAAGGTGTCCCAGCTGCAGGTGGCGCTCTACGGCACCAGGTTCGGGGTGGACTTCAACCCGGCCGCCGACCGGCTCCGGGTGATCAGCGACAACGGGCAGAACCTGCGGCACAACCTGGCCGACCACACCACCCTGGAGGACACCACCCTGACCACGCCGCCGGCCACCGGTCCGGCCAAGGGGGTGACGGCGGCGGCGTACACCAACAACGACCTGGACGGCAGTACCGCCACCACCCTGTTCGACATCAACACCACCACCGACCAGCTGGTCATCCAGTCCCCGGCCAACAACGGCTTCCTGGCCCCCACCGGTAACCTGGGCGTCGACGCGGCACTGGACGCCGGCATCGACATCTTCAGCGACCTGAGCGGCGGCAAGACCGTGTCGAACACGGCGTTCGCGGTGCTGACGGTCGGCGGTTACCAGACGCTGTACATGGTGGACCCGCTGACCGGCACAGCGTCGAGCGTCGGTGTCTTCCCGCTGGACGTCTCGGACATCGCGGTGGCCCTGGACGCCTCATAGACACGTTTCGTGGTTCAGCCTCCGCGTGGTGACTTCGGGCGCCCAGCGCGCCCGAAGTCACCACGCTTTACGACGGTGTGGTGATTTGGGGCGCTCAGCGCGCCCGAAGTCACCACGCTTTACGACGGTGCGCTCAGCGCGCCCGAAGTCACCACGCGGACGGGGTTCGCGCCCTGGCCGCGGAACGTGACGGCCGGGGTGGTCCGTCCCGGATCAGCCTGCCACCCGCAGCAGCAGCGCGGCCAACTCGGCCGGCACCGTGATCATGCAGTCGTGCCCGGACGTCAGCTCCCAGACCCGCCCTGAGGTGGCCGGGCGCCGTGCGAACCCTTCCGGCTCACTGCCGACACAGTGGATATGGGTACGCGGAACCGCATCCGCCGCCGGATCGTCCAGCCGGACGGGCTCGGTGAGGCAGCGGACCGGCTGGTCGCCGAGCATGGTCCGAACCCAGGCGACGTCGGCCGGATCGGTCACGCCGAACAACCCGTGCCCCGGCATCTCCGGCAGCGGCGGGATCCGCCACGGCTCGCGGGTTCCGGCCGCCGCGTCGATCAGCGCCTTCGTGATCGGCATGACGTCGGCGGCCGTCTCGCCGTGCACCGGCACCATGGCGTCCAGGAAGACCAGTTCGGCGATCCGCTCCGGTACCCGGTTCGCCACGTTGGCGATGACCATCCCCGCGTAGCTGTGACCGACCAGGATCACCTCGGTCAGGTCCTCGGCGAGGATCAGGTCGACGATGTCGTCGGTGTGGGTGCCGAGGCCGACCTCCGGGCCGAACAGGTGCGTCTTCTCCCCGTACCCGGAAAGGGTGGGTGTGAGAACGCGGTGGCCGGACCGGCCCAGAAGCGGAACCACCCGCGCCCAGGCCTGCCCGCAGTGCCAGGCGCCGTGCACCAGAAGATAGGTCTTGCCCATGGAAAAGCATCTCCCTGTGGGATTCGGAACGTGCGGAGATGCGGCGCCGCAGGAATGATCCTCGGCCGGAGAGGGTTCCTCCGGCAATCAGGCACTTTTTTCTGCCCCGGTTCCCTGGAGGTAACCAGCATGAGCGAGCCGTCCCGCGAAGGCGGATGCAAGGCCATCGTCGCCGACAAATGGACGCTGGTCGTGCTGCACTCGCTGATGCCGGGCCCGCGCCGGTTCACCGAGATCAAACGGGGCCTGGACGGCATCAGCCAGCGCATGCTGACGGCGACGCTGCGCGGCCTGGAACGCGACGGCCTGGTGACCCGGACCGTCCACGCCGTGATGCCGCCGAACGTCAGCTACGCGCTGAGCCCGCTGGGCAGCGAGATGCTGGCGGCCGCGGCCCCGCTGATGGTGTGGAGCACCACCAACCTGCCCCGGATCCAGCAGGCCCGCGCCGGCTACGACCGTGATCGAATCACGTCATGACTTCTCCTCAGCCGCTGTGACCCGGTGACGTGGTGGCGCTGGTCGCGCCGTGTGGATGGGTGCCGCCGGAACTGGTCGAGGCGGCCACCCGCACCCTGACCGGCTGGGGTTTGCGGGTCCGGGCCGGTGACAACGTGCTGCGCAGGCACTTCTACCCGGCCGGGACCGATGAGGAGCGGCTCGCCGACCTCGACGACGCGTTCCGGGACCCGCAGGTGCTGTCCGAGCAGCTCGGGGCGTTCGGCGTTCCGCTACTCGGTGGCCTCCCGTTCGGACACGGCGAGCAGCAGATCGCCCTGGGACTGGGTGTGCCGGCCGTCCTCGACGCGGATACCGGAACACTGACGGTGGCACCGGTTGCGCCTGTCGCCCGCTGAGAGGCGGACGACAGCCCGCCGACTGTCGTGCCGGTCGCCCGCTGAGGCGCGGGATTCACACCGAAAGGCCAGCCTGGATCAGTCCTGCGGGTGTGTCCGGCATCATGATCCATCGATAGGGTTGCCCGATGGTGTGTCTCACCTGTGGCCTAGAGAACGATCCCGCCGCGGCGGTGTGCGCCCGGTGCAACAGCGTGCTGGACGCGGCGACCGTGCCGATGGTTGCGCCGCATCCGCGATCAGGGCCCGATCCGCGGTCCACGCCGGACCCGCGGTCCGGACCCGATCCGCGGTTCGGGCCCGACCTGCGCCGGCCCCGGGGTCGTCTGCTCCCGATCGTGGCCGGGGTGACGGTGGCCGTGTTGATCGCGGTGATCATCGGGCTGGTCGTCCGCGAGCCGGGGGAGCCGGACGCGCCGGTCGCCGGTGACCAGGACAACCCGGTCGCCACGGTCACCGTGGTGCCGCCGGTGGAGCCGTCGGTGGTGTCCCCGCCTTCGTCCTCGTTCTCGCCCTCGCCTGAGGTGACCGAGACCCTCGCGCAGGAGACCGCCGATCCGGTGGCGCAGGGCCGGGCTGTCGACGGGCTGCTCCGGCGCAGCGGCGTCACCCGGGACAAACTCAACGAGGCCATCGACCGGGTGCACCGTTGCACGGGACTGTCCGGGGCGCTCGCCGACATGCGCGAGGTGGGCGAGGAACGCCGCGACCAGATCGGCGAGGCCGGCGCCGCCGACCTGTCCGCGCTGAGCGACGGCGAGGGCATCCGGTCGGCGCTGGTCACCGCCCTGCAGCACTCGCTGGACGCGGACGCGGCGTTCGTCGACTGGGCCGAACCGGCCGCCGCCGGCAGTTGCACCGACAGCGCCGCACGGCGGGCCGATTACTCCCGCGGCCAGTCCGCGTCGAAACGTGCCGGCACCGCCAAACAGGCGTTCCTGGACCGGTGGAACCCGGTCGCCGCCGAACTGGGCCTGCCGTCCCACACCCGCGACGACATCTAGGCACTTTCGCAGTCAGGGTCTGCCTCTGTGGTGAATACGGGCGCGCTGGACGCCCGAAGTCACCACACCCACAACAGCGTGGTGATTTCGGGCGCTCAGCACGCCCGTATTCACCACACCACCAGGGGTGTGGTGAATTGGGGTGTTCAGCGCGCCCGAAGTCACCACGCGGATGGGCTTCGCACCCTGACCACGAAACATGTCTAGAACGGCCAGTTCGCGGCGATCAGACCGCCGAGGACGAGACCGGCCGTCGTCACCTCCTGGACGTCGGCGGCGCTGGAGGCGAGGGCCCGCAGGCGGTCCTGGACGCGGGTGCGGGCTTCCGGCGTACCCTCCCTGATGTCCTCGGTGATGGCGGCGACCTGAGCGCCGGCATAGACCGGGTCGGGGTGGTGGTCGCGGATCGCGGCGAGCAGGTCGCGGACCTGGTCGGCCGGTGCGGCGTAGTTGTTCTGGATGTTGGTGTTCCGGCCGCCGAGGGACTGCTGGCCGCCGCTGATGTTCATGCTGCCGATGTTCAGGTGCTGGTCAGGCACGGGGTCCTCCGGTGGGGCGGGCCCGGGTGGCGCCCGGGCGGTTGTTCTGGATGTTGGTGTTGGTGCCGCCGAAACTCTGCTGTCCGCCGTGGATGGTCATGTTGTCGATGGACACCATCGTGACCGCCTGACGCAGTTCGGTGGTGTCGACGCCCTGCTCGTCGAGGAAGTCGAGCACGGTCTCGCTGACCGTGCGGTCGAGCAACTTGATGTACTTCTCCGCGTCCAGGTGCTGCATGAACTTCACCGTGGGCCGCTGCGCGGCGAGCTCGCGTACGCTGAAATGCGCCCCGTAGTCGTAGAACTTGTAGTGGTCGGCCCGTCGTCCGTGCCGGGCCATCCGGCCGGGCAGCCAGATCATGTCCCAGGCGAGCGTGGCCAGATAGCGTGGCCCGAGCAGGTTGTCGTGGGCGAACGTGAGCAGGGTGTCCCAGGCGGCGTGCACCGGGATGCGTTCCGCGCGCAGGTTGTCGACCAGTTGGTAGAGCGGGTGCACCTGCGGCATCACGGTGCAGACGAACTCGGTGTACAGCATGCCGCCCTCGACGGCCAGGTGCACGAACGCGGTGACGCCGATCCCGGAGTCCTGCGCCGGCAGGACGAGCCGGCCGTCCGGCGTGCGGATCTCCTTGCCGTTGGCGGGGACGACGGCCCGCAGGTAGTGCCGCAGCCCACCCTGCGGATTGGTCATGATCGCCGCGATGGTCTCCGGGGACGCCAGCGTGCGCGGGGTGCGGGTCTGCGGGTCGATCAGCGGATCGTCGCGTCGTCGGTTGCCGTCCGCCGCCACGTACGGAACCACGTAGATGTTCGGGATCCGCTCGCCCTCCCGCAGCGATGGATGCCGCAACGCGATGATCACGTCGTGGACCCGCTGGTTCAGGGCGGCGCTGTCGATCTGCACCGGCGCGCCGCCGTCCCGGGCCTTCAGCGACGTGGCGAACGACCAGCTGTGCTCGTTCCACCCGGCGCCGGCGAACGGGTCGATGTCCTGCACGCAGATGTTGCCGCGTTGCATGGCGGCGACCACGCCGAGCCGCCACTCGACCCGCGGATTGTTGCTGCGCGGCACGACCGGGGCGATGCCGGGGGCCAGCTCGGTGACGAGGACGCCGTAGACGTGCCGGCGGGACAGGAACAGCGTCAGGAACATGGCCCCGGTCAGCAGCACCGGGGCGAGCAGGAAACCGGCGCTGACCAGGCTGCCGCTCACCGGCACGCTGTCGGTGGGGTACCCGAAGTCGTCGCTGAACGAGCCGACCAGGCTGCTCGCCACGTACGAGAGGACCAGGTAACCAGCAAAGCAGGACAGCACCCCGACGAGCCCGGTGACGACGGCCAGCCGGACTGCCGGCGGCAACTCCCGCAGCAGCGCGGACCGGGCGCCGACGACGACCGCGCAGACGAGCAGCCAGCCGATGGTGGCCAGCGGGTTCACACACAGGCCGATGATCAGGAGTGCGGTGACCAGGCCGTACCGGAGAAGCATCAGACGCCGGGCGCGCAGGCAGTGCCGGACCACCGGGTCCAGGTCGAAGCCGTAGGAGGGTGGCACGGCCTTGCACTCCGACTCGACCACCTCCCGGATCACCGCGTTGCCGAAGCCGGGATTCAGGTACGGCGCCGCGCACAACTGGCGGGTGGTGTCGTTCAACGTGGTGCCCGGCATGTAGGCGGGCATGCTCAGCAGCGGCGCGTCCATCCGGGCAAGATATCGGTGACGGTGAGTGCACGTCACCCTCCTTTTCGGTCAGTGGAGCCGGATGATCGGCGGTGGGATACTCGGCCGGTGGAGTTGCACCCTCACCTCGGTCGGGACGAACTGGTCGCGGCGTCCGTGCGGGCCGAACCCCGCGACTTCGCCGCCGCCGGGTTCGGCTGCACCCGCCGCATCGACCGGGCCTGTCGCGGCCCGGAGATCTGCTCCCGGCCCCGCACCGGCGACACTGACCGCCGGGTCCGCCGGGAGGGCCCGCTGCCCGGTGGTTGCGACGCGTACCACCTGACGCATCCCGGCGGCTTCGCCTGGGTCGACTTCAGCGCCGGCGACCGGCACCGGGCCGTGTTGTGGTGGGAGAGCCCGGCGGGCGGCATGCTCTGGGTCGACGGCGTGCGGGTCGGCGCGGACCACACCCTGGACGGTTGCGGCCGCTGGCTCGACGACCGTTTCTACGCCGTCCAGGCCGCCGGGCCGGACGATCATCCGGCCCAGTCCTACGCGATGGGCACCCTGGTTCACCAGATCAGATCCTTGCTGGTGTACGACGCCGCCCACGCCCGCACGCACCTGTTCGAGCCGGGCCCCGCCGAGCGCTGGACCGACCCGATCGTCGTTCGTGACGGCGACACCCTGCTGCTGCGCCCCCGTCGCGACGCCGCCCCCGCCCGGACCCTGCACCTGCGGTAGCCGTTCCGAGGGGAACGCGGGCGTCTCGTCGGACCCGCCCGCAACCCGGCCGATGATCTCGAGGCGCCGGAGCGGTCCGAGCGGGCAGGGCGTGTCGCGTGGTCAGCGTAGCCAGGGGACCGAGCGGTCCAGCAGGCCTCGCGCGGAGAGTTCGTGGCGCAGGGGGATCCGCTCGTCGACGTAGCCGTCGCCGCCGATGCCCCAGTGGTTCGCGGCGTTCGGTGAGTCGCCGGCCAACTGCCGCTGCAGCGGGGTGCGGTTGCGCCACCACGGGCTGTTGCGGTCGATCGGCATGTCGTCCAGGGGCCGGACCCAGCGGTACGTGTACCCGACGAACAGGATCTTGCGGGTGACGGTGCTGCGGTTGACGGAGCGGGAGTGCCACAGCCGGCGGTCGAAGATGAACGCGTCGCCCGGGTTCGCGGTGATCTCGATGGCGCCGTGCGGCTCGTCGTCGGTGCGTTCCAGGGTGTTGTTCAGGTGGCTGCCGGGGATCACCCTGGTCGCGCCGCGGCCGGGCTGCGACAGGTCGGACAGCACGTACGCGACCTTCAGCGACATCATCGGGCGCGGCTGGCCGTACACCTCGGGGTCGGAGTTCTGCCGGAATCCGTCCTGGTGCCATCCCCAGGCGGGCAGGGTGTCGTCCGGGTTCGGCGGGGTGACGTCGAGGTGGTTGTGGTGAGAATAGATGTTCCATCCGGCCAGGCCCCACACGTACGGGAAGGTGCCGGGCGTGGTGAGGAGTTCGCCGAACGCCTCGTCGCGGGGCAGGAACCCGCGCAGGTGCAGGGTGCCGTCGGCGCGGAGGTTGCCGGCGGTGCGTTCCTCGTCGTAGACCCGGTCGACGGCGGCTTCCAGGCGGGCCCGCTGCGTCTCGGTGATCGCCTGCCGGATCAGCAGGATCCCCCAGCGCTGGAATTCGTCGCGCTGCCGGGAGGTGATCGCTTCGAATCCTGTCAGTGGTACGGCCATTTCTCTCTCCCCGTGGACGTGTGGAAGTTTCCTATGGGGAAAGTAGAGCGCCGCTCCGTCGAAAAATAGACTGATGTCACTTTGGGGACTGATCGGAGAGGGCCGGAAAGGTGAAGGCGGCACCCGGTGGGCGCCGCCTTCGTGATCAGCTGTGGTCGATGCCCCGGCGGGCTCGCCGGTCAGCCGCCCCAGCTGGTGTCGGTCGTGGTGCCGGGGTTGGGAACGAGCTCTCCGGTCGACACCGTGGGGACGTCGGTGGCGGCGGGCTGTGCCGTTCCCGTGAGGACCGCGCCGCCCACCAGTGCGAGGAAGAAGGCTGCGGCGATCAGTCGTTTCATCGGTGACTCCCTGGTTGATCGGGCGTTCGGTGGTGCCCGACAAGATTCGCAAGGATCGGGGGCCGGGGGTGAGGGGTGGGCGGCGTCACCAAACGGTCAAGCATGAAGGTGAGCTACCACATCGGGGGCGAAAAGGGCATTGATCATCTTTGGTGTCGCGGGTGGCCGCACTCTCTTGCCCTAGGCCAGCGCCGGGTGTGCCATCGTCGGGGTCTCACCTTCCCGGCCCGCCACCGCGGGGCCCTTGCCGGGAGGGACGACCGCATGCCCGGAGGGACCCGAACGTCGATGCGATTCAGCCTGGTCTTCGATCTCGCCGCCCGGGGCGGCCTCGGCGAGGACGGCTTACGGATGTTGCTGGACCTGGCCCGGCTCGTCGACGACAGCCCGATCCGGGCGATCTGGATACCGGACGGCACCGGGTGCCCGTCCGCCGATCCGGCGGTGTTCGCCGCGGCCGTCGCGGTGCACACCGCGACCGTCGGGATCCGCGGGTACGGCATCCAGACCCCGGTGCCCAGCCGGGAACGCCTGGTCGGCAACTGGTCCGTCGTGGACGGTCTCTCCGGCGGGCGGGTCGAGCTGGCCTTCGCCGCGGCCGGGGCCACCGGTCTGCGCGACGTCGACGAGGTGTGCCGCCAGTGGCCCGGGCCGGCCGAGCTGCCGGTCTGGATGGTCGCGCGGACCGCGGCGCAGTGGCGGCAGCTGGACCGGTCGTCCGCGCGGGTGCTGACCACGCCGGGCCAGGTGGGCAGTGCCGCGTTCACCCGCTGGAGCGCACTGCGCGGTGACCGGCCGGGTCCTGCCGTCCTCATGTACGCGTTCGCCGGCGCCAGTGACCGGGAGGCGGTCGCGGCGACCACGGAGCCGCTGCGCCGGCATCTGCGTCGCGGTGTGCGGTCCGGGGCGTGTGCCGAGGGTGCGGTGCGGTCCGAGGGCGCGGCGCGGTCCGGGGCTTGTGCCCAGGGTGCGGTGCGGTCCGAGGATGCGGCGCGGTCCGGGGCGAGTGTCGAGGGTGCGATGCGGTCCGGGGCGAGTGTCGAAGGTGCGATGCGGTCCGCGGCGACGACCGGGCGGGCGGTGCGGTCCGAGGCCGCGGTAGAGCGGGCGGTGCGGGACGTGCAGGCACGGCACGGGCTGATCGGCGGCGCCGCGACCCTGCACGCCCGGCTCGACGCCCTCGCCGCCCGCGGGGTCGGCGAGGTGGCCTGCCTGGTCGACTTCGGGGTGGACGCGGAGGCGACCGAGCGGGGGATCCACCGCCTGTGTGCGCTGGCCGAACAGTTCCAGGCCGGTCCACGCTGGTGAGAGCCGAGCGGTTCCAGGCCGGTCCGTGCTGGTGTGCCGAGTGGTCTCCGGCCGGTCCGTGCTGGTGAGCCGGGCGGTTTCAGGCTGGTCCGCGCTGGTGAGAGCCGCCGGACGCCCGGGGCGGCCAGGCATCGGCGCGCAGCACGCCGAGCACGTACGCGCGTGAGATGAGCGAGGCACGGTTGCGCGCCCGCAGTGACCGCTGCAGCCGGTTGACGTGGTAGTCGACGCCCTGCCGGCTCAGATGCAGTCGCAGGCCGATCTGCAGGCTGGTGGCCCCGCCCGCCAGCGCCTCGAGGACGCGCAGCTCCGTCGCGGTGAGCGGCTTGAGGCGGCCGGGCGGGCCGGGGACGGTGGGGGCTGACACGGCGGGACCATCTCCTCGGGCTGGCGGGGCTCAGGACATGCTGGCGCCATGATCGTCCCCGGCGCTGCCCGCGGTCCCGTCAGTTAACTGTCTGGCAGCTTGATGGTGTCCGTCCCGGCGAGGTCCCCGGCGGCCAGCATCCCGGTCTGCGCGGCGCGGACGCCGGCCTGGAAGCGGCTCTCCGCGCCCAGTTCCTGCATGATGTCGGCGACGTGCCGGCGGACGGTCCGCAGTGACATGCCGAGCCGCCGGCCGATGGTCTCGTCCTTCAGCCCGGCGCCGAGGAGCCCGACGATCGTGCTGTCGATCTCCTCGGCGACCCGTTGCAGGCCGTCGGACGCCGCGTCGGAGAAGGGTTTGGCGTCTTCCCAGGTCTGTTCGAAGACCTCACGCAGGTAGTGGACGATCGACGTCTCCCGGGCCAGGACGGCGCCGCCCGAGCCGTGGATGTCGGGCAGCAGCACCGACTCGTGGTCGAAGATGATCAGCCGGCCGAACAGTTTGTGGACGGTGCGGTATTCCGCGCCGAGGCCGGACATCGCGGCCACGTACGCCTGGCTCGGCCCGTCGAAGCGGGCGGTGTGGTGGTACAGCGTCCTTATCCGGATGCCCCGTTTGACCTGCCGGATGTCCCGGGCCATCGCCTCCTGCATGGCCTCGGGCACCCGGTTGCCGCCGGGCTGGCTGGACAGGATCTCGCTGCGGCACTCCTCGGAGGCCTGTTCGATGAACGCCCGGACGCCGGCGATGCCGGGGATGTGTTCGACCAGGCCGCTGCTGCGCCGCCGACTGTCCAGGTAGTCCAGGCGCAGGGCGCCGAGGCCCTCGCGCAGGGAGCGCAGCCGTTCCTGGCGTTCGCGGATCTCCTGTTCGATCGGTGTGGCCATCACGGTGGCCACCAGGTCGGGGTCGACGGCGACGTGCCGGCCGGGGATGGTGGGGTCCTCCCGGAGCAGGCCGGCGTCGACGCATCGGCGCAGGCCGGCCTGCGCCTCGTCGGCTGACATCTCGAGGTCCGAGCATGCTCGGACGGGATCCCACTGCCAGTCGTTGAGGGCGAGCCATCGGTAGACGGACACCTGACCGGGCGTCGGAGCGAGGTCCTGCTCACGCGAGCCAGCGTGCACCGGCTGATCAGCTCCTCACGCTTCCGCGCCCCGGGTGTGGGGCCGAATCGAGTGATCATGGTGCCGCCACCCCGATCGCCGTGTCAACGTCGGCGCGGTGACTTCACGAGATTCTTACAGTCCTCCCATCCATTCATTCAGGGAAATCGAAAATCATTTCGAGGGCCATTATCGTGTTCCCGGCGGAAACGTGATGTATTCCCTCTCCTCCCATTTCCCGGAGCGCCCGCACATTCTCGGGTTTGTCGTCGACGAGCACCAGGTCGGCGGGCGAGCAGCCGACCCGTCGGGCGAGTCGCAGGTAGAAGCGGGGATCGGGCTTGCGGGCCCCGAGATCGCAGGAGGCGAAGACGCCCGCGACCCGGTCCGGCAGAAGCGGCAGAACATCCTTTATCCACACCGGATAATTCGAGCCGACCACCGTACGCCGGACGGCGCAACAACCGTCGAGCACCGATCGCATCCCGTCGAGCCAGTGGTACCCGCCCCGGCGCAGGGCGTGGAAACGGGGCACGTCGAGGTCGACCCCGGCGGCGCGCAGCCCCCGCCAGTACTCGTCCTCGTCGATGACCCCGCGTTCGAACCGGTCGTACAACGCGGGGGAGCGGGCCCGGTCGAACTCCTCGAACGTACGGCCGGCCGCCTCGGCGTACGCGGTCCGGTAGGGATCGTGCAGCAGGGTGCCCATCAGGTCGAACACCACGACGGCACCGGCCGCGGGAGGGCGGGCCTCCCGCGGCGCGGGGAGCGGCCGGGTCAACGGGCCCGGACCGTCAGGCCCAGGATCTGGTCGGCGCCGAGGTGCCCGGCCCGGCGCAGGGTGGCCGGGTCCGCCTCGACCGTGACGTCCGCCGTGGCGAGGGCGTCGGCCGCCACACCGATCGCGGCGCGGGCCAGGCCCGAGCCGATGCACATGTGGGCGCCCCGGCCGAACGCGAGATGCCGGTTCTCCCGCCCGTCCGGCCGGAACTCCAGCGGTTCCGGGAAGACGTCCTCGTCGAGGTTGGCGGCGCCGAGCACGAGCAGCACCCGCTGCCCGGCCCGGACCCGGTGCCCCTCGACCTCCATGTCCCGGGTCGCGTACCGGACCGCGAACCGGAACGGGCAGCTCAGGCGCAGCACCTCGTCGGTGAAGCCGGCACCCGGGTCCGCCCGGTGCAGCAGTGTCTCGGTGAGCGCCGTCGTCAGCGGATCCATCGTCCCGGTGATGATCTGCACGGCGACCGCGACGGCCACCGGGCGGCCCAGCGCCGGGTCGTCGGCGATCGACCGCAGGGCCACCGCGAGTTCGGAGGCCGGCGCGTCCAGGACGATCGCCCGGACCGCGGCGCCCGCCTGCTCGATCGACGCCCGGGCCCGGACGGCCAGGTCGTCGTCGCGGGCCGAGCCGGACTTCGCCACGTACGCCATCAGGCCGTCGGTGGACCGGGCCAGGACGTCCATGTCGTGGTCCGAGGCACCGAACACCGCCCCGAGCACGGCCAGGCAGTACGGCCGGCAGAAGTCGCGCACCCAGTCGGCCGGTTCCGCCGTCGCCCGCAGCCCTCGCAGGAGTTCCCCGGCGGTCTCGCGCAACCGGGGCAGCAACGGGTTCAGATGGTGGCGGCCGAAGATCGGGAGCAGACGGCGGCGTACCTCGGCGTGGTGCCCGCCCCAGGCGCGGAAGAAGTCGGTGACCGGCCGGTGCAGGGCGATCCGCTCCGGCGGCAACCCGTCGAGGGGATCCCGCTGCGGCATGTTCGTCAGCCCCGGATCCAGCAGCAGCCGCTGGACCAGGGGATGGGCGGTGACGATCAGGGCGCCGGTCCGCGGTTCCACCGACACCGGCCGCGCGGTCATCTCCCGTAGTGCCGCGCGGGGGTCGCTGTCGCGGTAGTCGGCGAAGATCGGATGCTCGGCGGTCCTCACGATTCCAGCCGCTGGGTCACCTCGAGACCGGCCGGGGCCTGGAACGCCCGGGAACCGGAGACGATCACCGCGACCCGCGCGCCCGGGTCGAGCCGGGACTTGAGCATGCCGGCCAGGGAGATGTACGCCGACTTCTCCCGGGTGTAGTCGAGGGCGATGCCCGCGTCGGCGAGGATCTCGTCGACGACCGGGCGCAGGCCCTCGACGTCCTCGGCGTCGACCGAGTGCAGTTCGGTGCCCTCGGGCAGTTCGCGGCGCAGCTGCGGCAGGGTGGCCACCGGGTTCGTCGACTGGAGGGTCGGTTCGTACGGCTCGTCCGGCAGGCGCAGCTCGTCCTGGGTCACCTCGGTCACGTCGTTCTGCCACGCCCAGGTGAGGGTGTCCGCGTCGCCCGGCTGGTACATCAGGTAGCGCCGGTCGGTCAGCACCCCGGACGGTTCCTCGACGATGCGGGCCAGCCGGTGGAAACCGACCTCGTAGCCGAGCGGGCCGTATCCGCCGGCGACGGTCTGCACGATCGTGTCGGTGCGCGGCGCGGCCTCGTAGATGACCGACGCCAGCGCCGCCTTGCCCTCCAGTTTCCAGTCGATCGGGGCCAGGTGGTGGCGCCCGGCCGCCGCGGCGGCCTTCTTGGCCTCCCCGGACAGGTGCGCGTAGTCGCAGGTCAGCGTGTAGATCGGCTGCTCCGGGTCGGCTTCGATGTCGCCGAGCTTGCCGAGGTTGAGTTCGGGGATGTAACTGGCGCAGGACACCCCGGCGCGGATGGCGTAGTGCCGGTAGGCCAGGGCGGTGTTGCCGGTGGAGTGCACCGACACGTCGTGCAGGCCGAGCTGCTTGGCGGCGGCGAGCACGACGGCCGCCTCCAGGTCCTTGAAGGTGCCGGTGCCGAGGAGGGTGCAGTCGACGAGCCACACCTCCTCGACGCCCAGGTGCGACTCCATCAGCGTGCTGCGGACCACACGCGGCGCGACGCCGTCGTCCAGGGCCGGCTCGTAGTCGACCGGGATCAGGTCCGGGTAGCGCCACGGCAGGCCGCGGCTCTCGTCGACCAGGTCGCGGAACGGGCCGGGGGCGGGCAGACGCAGCTCCAGGCGGCCGCCGCAGTCACCGCAGGCGTAGCGGACGAGGTCGTCGGTCGCCGGGGTGCGGTCCGGGCACTGGGGACAGAACAGACGGATGGTCATCGGACTTCCTGCTTTCCTTGAACGGAGGGGGTGTGGTGATCGGTGAAGGCGAGGGTCGCCCGGCGCTGCCGGACCGCCTCCAGGTCCATGAGCCGCAGTTCGGGGCAGGCCCGGACGACGTCGTCGAGCAGCGCGGCCGACGCGTTCGGGTGCCGGACGGCGTACAGCACGAGGTTGCGGTCCGCCCACCAGGCGCCGGAGTGCCGGGTGTCGCGGATGATCCGGCGCAGCGTGGCGTCGCCGGTGTGCGCGTTCATCAGGGCGGCGTGGCGCACCCACCAGCTGCCGCCGTGCGCGGTGTCGAGGAGTCCGGCGACCTCGGCGCCGGACCGGGCGGCGAAGACGCTCCGCATGACCCGGGTCTCGTCCCCGGCGTGGGTGCGCAGCCAGTCGTCGTGGCGGTGCAGCAGCCGGCGGGCCGACGACAGGTACGCCTCCGCCGAGACCCCGTGGAAGGACCGCGTGCCGGCCTCGCACTCCCGGCGTAGCCGCATCGCCGCCGCGAAGGAGTCCGCGGCGTCGCCGTCCACGTCGCCGGCCGCCGCGAGGGCCGCCAGCGCGGTCGCCGTCGACCGGTGCCGTACCCGGCCGTCCAGCAGGGACGCGCACTCCCCGAGCGCCGACCAGCCGCGCGTGCCGCCCGGCCCGAACTTCTCCGGGCGCAGCAGCGCCGAGCCGTGCACCCGGGGCAGCGCGGTCGTGGTCGCCAGCAGGTGCAGGACCTCGCGGGCACGCAGTGCCGTGTCGTTCCACAGCCCGGCGACGACCTCCTGGAAGGCGGGCAGCAACCGGGGGTCGCCGCCGGCCGGCCGGCTGAACATCACCGCGTGCAGGTCGGTGGCGTTCGCCCGGGCCCAGGACGCCAGCGCGGCGGCGTCACCGGTGCAGACCACCAGGTCGAGGTAGCCGCCGGCCACGGTGACCTCGGGCAGTGCGGCGCCGGTGGGGTTCCAGCACAGCAGGTCCACGTCGCTGAGCGGCGTCTCCTCGTCGCGGGCGGTGCTGCCCCAGGTGGCGACCAGCACCCCGGGGACCGCGGCGAGTGCCTGGACCGCGGCCGGGGTGTCCCGGCGTACGGCGGTGGTGATCACCGGGCGGCTCCCAGCGTGCTGCCGCCGTCGAAGGTCAGCGACTGTCCGGTGAGGTGGCCGGCGTACGGCAGCAGCCCGGCGACGAATCCGGCCAGCTCGGCCGGCTGGACCAGACGGCCGCCGGGGCGTGACGGGTCCCGGGGCGCGTCCGGGTACTGGCCGGCCACCCGGTCCGCGTTGCGGGGCACGGTCACCGTGCCGGGGAGCACCCCGATCAGGCGGATGCCCTCCGGCGCCCAGCCCACGGCCAGGCTGCGGACCAGGCTCGTCACGGCGGCCTTGGTCGCGGCGTACAGCGGCTGCCGGGGGCGGGCGAGGTGCGCGGCGTTCGAGGAGACGACGACCGCGGTGCAGGTCTGCGCGCGGGGCGTGTGGTGGACGGCGTGCAGCACGTTCACGCAGCCGATCAGGTTGTCGCCGACCACGTCGGCGACCTCGTCCGGGCCGGCGTCCTCCACGGTGGCCGGGGAGACCGTGCCGAACGCGAGCACCACGACCCGCGGCGGGCCGTACCGGTCCGCCGCGTCCCGGGTTGCCTTACTCAGCGCCGACCGGTCACGGACGTCGACCATGTGGTCCGGTTCGCCGGCCCGGTCGAAGGTGACCGTGCGGTACTCCCCGGCGAGCCGGTCGCGGATCGCGGCACCGATGCCACCGGCACCGACGATCCACGCGGCGGGCGCGGCGGCGGGGGGAACCGTCATCGGCGGGCGCCGGCGAACCCGGCCAGCTCGTCGATGCGCTTGATCTTCGGCACCGAACGGGCCGAGTCGAAGTCGTACGCCAGCCAGGTCCGCATCAGGGTCGCCGCCAGGGCGGGCGGAGTCAGTTCGGCGCCCAGGGTGAGGACGTTCGCCGCGGAGTTCCGGCGGGCCTTCTCGACGCTGTAGGTGTCACCGCAGCGGGCGGCCCGGATCCCCGGGACCTTGTTGGCGGTGATGCTCATGCCGAGGCCGGTGCCGCACATCAGCACCCCGGAGTGGTACCCGCCGTCGGCGACCTTGACGGCGGTCTGCCACGCGACGTCCGGGTAGTTCTCCACACCGGATCCGGGGGTCACCTCGTACGGGTGGCCGGCCGCGGTCAGCGCGTCGACGACGGCCTGCAGCAGGTGTTCTCCCATGGGGTCGTACCCGATGACGACGGTCGTGTTCATGACGATCTCCTTCGATCTCAGTGGGCGGGTGCGCAGGCGCGCACCGCGTCGGCCATGTCGGTGAGGGTCTTGGCCTTGAGCACCGCGCGCAGCGGCACGTCGTGCCCGAGGCGGACCCGCAGGCGCGCGGCGATCCGGGTGGCGGCGAGCGAGTCGCCGCCGAGGTCGCGGAACCGGTCCTGGGGACCGATGTCCGGGTGGCCGAGGATCTCGCTCCAGACGTGGGTGAGGACCCGGGTGATGTCGTCGCCGTCCGCCGGTGCCGGTGCCGGTGCCGGTGCGGGTGCGGGTGCGGGTGCCGGGGCGGCGTCCGGTGCGGTCCAGCGAAGCCGGCGGTCGCCGAAGTCGGCGGCGGTCACCAGCAGGTGCGGTTCGGTGCTGCCCAGCGCCGCGCGGAAGGCCGCGAGGGCCCGCTCCACGGCGAGTTCGTGCGGTTCGCAGGGCCGGTCGCCGCCGTCGTGCCAGGTGTCCCAGCCCAGGCTCAGCCACCGGGTGTCACCCCGCTGGGACAGGTCGGTCGCCAGAGCGTCCAGATAGGCGTTGGCCGCCGCGTAGGCGCCCAGCCCCAGGCCGCCGAGCACCGCCGACGTCGAGGAGAACAGCACGACCCGGCCGGCCTCGTGCCCGCTCAGGGCCGTCGCCAGGTTGCGCACCCCGTCGACCTTCGGCCGGAGGATCTCGGCGGTACGCGCCGGAGCGGTCTCCGCCACCGCTGTGGTCGCGGCCGCCCCGGTCACCCCGGCCGCGTGCACGACGGTGTCCAACCGCCCCCACCGGGACACCGTCGCGTCCAGCAGCGCGGTGAGGCTGTCGAGCCGGGTGACGTCGACCGCGGCGGTGAGCACCGTGCTGCCGGTGGCCCGGATCCGGTCCAGCGCGTCCCGCAGGTGCTCCCCGGTGTGCAGGGACCGTCCGGCCAGGACGATCCGCGCGTCACCCGGGCGGGCGAGCTCCTCGGCCAGGAGGAGCCCGAGCCGTCCGCCACCGCCGAGGATCACGTGGGTGCCGCCGGTGGCCGCGGCCGGAGCGGGCGGGACGTTCTCAGGCCGTACCTCCGGTGCCCAGAGGAACCGCCCGCGCAGGGCGACCTGGCCGGTCACCGTGCCGCCGGTCAACCGGCCGAGCAGGCCGGTGTCGGCGGTGTCGTCCAGGTCCACATGGACGCAGCGGGTGAGCGGATCCTCCTGCCCGATCACGGTGGCCAGGGCGGCCACCGCCGCGCCGATGGGTTCGAGACGCTCGGTGCCGGTCACGGCGAAGGCTCCCCGGCCCACCGTGACCAGCGTCTTCTCCGCTGCCGGAGCGGTGTCGCGCCAGGCCTGGTACGCCAGGGTCAGCGCCTCCGGGGTCGTCCACCCGTGCATCACCGACCGGGCCGGCACGCTGCGGAACAGCCGCCGGTGGTCGTCCGCGCTGCCGGGGTCGATCTCGAAGCTCCGGTCCCCGGTCCGGCGGAAACCGTTGCCGGGGCGGACGACGACGGTCCGCTCGCCGACGGGCAGGCGACCGTCGGTGAAGCAGAGGTCCGGCGGGGACGCGACCTCGGGAACGGCCGTCCTGGTCCACACCCGCAGGCCGAGCGTGGCACTGCCGCCGGTCACCCGCGAGGGCTCGTGCCAGTGCCGGTCCTGGGCGAACGGGTAGCCGGGCAGCGAGACCACCCGGCCGCCGCCGAGACTCGCGACCCGGTCCCAGGCGATCGGCGCCCCGGCGGTCCACAGGCTGCCGAGCCCGTCGAGCAGGGCGGCCCGCTCGTCCTTCGGGCCGCCGGCCATCAGCGTCGCCCGGGCGCCGCCGGTGCGCCGGGCGGCGGCCAGCCGGGTCAGCACCTGGCCGGGGCCGGCCTCGACGAGGACGGCGCCGGGCGGGCAGCGGTCGAGCGCGGCGTCGAAGTGGACCGGGGCGACGGCCTGACCGGCCCAGTACGCGGGGGTGGCCGCCTCGTCGCCCAGCGGCAGGCCGGTGACCGTCGAGATCACCGGGATGCCCGGCGCCGACAGGTTCATCCCGGCGGCCAGTTCCGCCAGTTCGGCGGCGGCGGGGGCCATCGCGGCGGTGTGGAAGGCCCGCCGGGCGGCCAGCCGGTGCACCGCCCAGCCGCGGTCCCGGCAGCGCCGGGCGTACCGGGCCAGCTCCGCGGCGGGGCCGGCGACGACGGTGTCCCGCGGGCCGTTGACGGCGGCGACCGACAACCGGGCGGGCAGGCCCGCCCGGACCTCGGCGGCCGGCACGCGCAGGGCCAGCATGGCGCCGGGCGGGCAGTCCTGCATGGCCCGGCCGCGGACCGCCGTGAACCGCAGGGCGTCCTCCACCGAGAAGACCCCGGCGACCGTCGCCGCGACGATCTCGCCGACACTGTGGCCGATCGTCGCGGCCGGCCGCACACCCCAGTCCCGCAGGGTGGTGGCCAGGGCGTACATCACGGTGAACAGGGCCGGCTGGGCGTACCGGGTGGACCCCAGCAGGCGACGGCCTTCGGCGCCGGGAACCATGGCCCGGCGCACGTCGACGCCGGTCAGCGGCTCCAGGATCGCGGCGCACCGGTCGACCGTGCGCCGGAACACCGGCTCGTCCCGGTAGAGCGCGTGTCCCATCCCCGGGTACTGCACGCCCTGCCCGGGGAACAGGAACACCGTCCCGGTGCCGGCCGCCGCCGTGCCGGTGATCCAGTCGTGGTCGGCGGAGAGGCGGTAGGCCCGCTGCGGGAACCCGCGGCGCCCGGCGCGCAGGGTGTGTGCGGCGTCCGCGACCGTCGGGGACGGCGCGTCCCGCAGGACCGCGTCGAGCCGCCGGGTGAGTTCGGCACGCTGCTGCGGGGTACGCGCCGAAGCGGTCAGCAGGTACGGCCCGGGAACCGGCCGGTGCGCGGCCGGGACCGGCGGCTGCTCGATGACCATGTGCGCGTTGGTGCCGCCGACCCCGAGCGAGGAGACCGCCGCCCGGCGCACCGGGGACCGCCAGCGCCGGCGCCGGGCCGCCACCGTGAACGGTGTCCGGGTGATCCCGATCGCCGGGTTCGCCCGCCGGAAATTGATCGTGGCGGGGACGTCACCGGTCCGGACGATCAGGGCCGCCTTGATCAGCCCGATCACCCCGGCGACGGTGTCGGTGTGCCCGGTGTTGCCCTTGACCGAACCGAGCGGGATGCGCCCGCGGGGCAGGTCCGGCGCCAGCGCGTCGTACGCCTCGGTCAGCGCCGCCACCTCGATCGGGTCGCCGAGCCGGGTGGCGGTGCCGTGCGCCTCGACGTACCCGATGTCGGCCGGGGTCAGCCCGGCGTCGGCGAGGGCCGCGCGGACGACCGCGGACTGTCCGCGCAGTCCCGGGGCGGAGAAGCCGACCTTCTCGGCGCCGTCGTTGTTGACCGCGCTGCCCCGGATGACGGCGTGGATCCGGTCGCCGTCGCGGACCGCGTCCCGCAGACGTTTGAGCACCACGCAGCCGGCGCCACCGGTGAACACGGTGCCGTCACCGGCCGCGTCGAACGGCCGGCAGTGGCCGTCGGCGGCGACCACCCCGCCCTTCTCGTGCAGGTAGCCGTCCTCCTGGGGGACCCGCAGCGACACCGCACCGGCCAGGGCGGTGTCGCATTCGCCTGCCCGGAGGCTGCGGACCGCCAGGTGCGCGGCGACCAGGGAGGTGGAACACCCGGTCTGCACGGTGATGCTGGGCCCGGTCAGGTCGAGCTTGTAGGAGACCCGCGGGGCGAGGAAGTCCTTCTCCGCGGCGATGAGCACCTGCAGCGCCTCCAGGGTGCCGCCCAGCATCGGGGCGAGACCGGACGCCGGGTCGAGGCGGAGCCGGTCCGGCAGCAGGTTGTTCAGCAGGTACGCGTTGTGCCCGCTCCCGGCGAAGACACCGATCGGTCCGGCACCGCTGCCCGGGTCGATCGCGGCGTCCTCGAACGCCTCCCACGCGGTCTCCAGGAACACCCGGTGCTGCGGGTCGAGCAGGCGGGCCTCGGCGGTGCTGAACCCGAAGAACGCGGCGTCGAACCGGTCGTGCCCGGGCACCTCGCCGTGCGCCGCGACGTAGGTGACCCCGGCCGCGGTGGCGTTCGCGGGTTCCGGGGCGGGGGAGAGCAGTTCGGTGCCGTCCAGCAGGCCCTGCCAGAAGTCCGCGGTCGTGCGGGCCCGGGGCAGTCGGCTGGCCATCCCGACGATGGCGATCGGCTCCCCGTGGTGATCCCGCTGTGCGCGGGGCCGCGGTGCCGGGGGTGCCGGGCGGCGGCGATCCAGCAGCGCCGTCTGGGCGGCGATCGTCGGGTGCCGGAAGTACTCGGCCACCGGCAGGTCGACGCCGAGACGCTGCCGGACCAGGGTGCGGACCCGCAGCAGGTGCAGCGAGTCGGCACCGAGGTCGTGCAGGGAGGCCGCCGGGTCGATCGCCGCGACGCCGAGCACCTCGCTCCAGATCCGGGCCAGACCGTCACCGGCGGCCGGGGTGACGGCGGGTGCCCGCAGCCGCAGCCGGTCGACCTTGCCGTTCGGGGCCAGCGGCAGCGCGTCCAGGACGGTCACCGTCGACGGGACCATCACCGGGGGCAGCAGGTTGCGGACGAACCGCAGCACCACGTCGGCCAGGCCGGGGCCGGTGCCGGTCACGAACGCGGCGAGCCGGGCGCCGTCCTCGACGACCGCCGCCGCCGTTCGTACACCCGGGCAGGCCAGCAGCGCCGCCTCGACGTCACCCAGCTCGACCCGGTGCCCGCGGACCTTCACCTGGTCGTCGAGGCGTCCGTGGAAGCGGAACGACCGGTCCGCGCCGAGCGAGGCCCGGTCGCCGGTGCGGTAGAGACGCACCCCGGGCAGTTCGGCCACCCCTGCGGTGACGAACCGTTCCTCGGTCAGGTCCGGCCGGTTCAGGTAGCCCAGGGCGAGACCGGCGCCGCCGAGGCACAGTTCGCCCGGAACCCCGGGCGGTGCCAGCCGGCCCGCGGCGTCCACCACGTACGCCAGACCGTTCGCCACCGGCCGTCCGATCGGCGGGTCCCCGGGGCCGTCGTCCGCGGTGACACTCCAGGACAGCGCGTCGATGGTGGCCTCGGTCGGGCCGTACAGGTTGGTCAGCCGGGCGCCCGAGACGGCGGCGAACCGGCGGGCCAGGTCCGCGCCGAGCCGCTCGCCGCCGGCGAACACCTCCCGCAGCCCGGTGCAGGTGTCCAGGCCGCCCTCGTCGAGCAGGGCGCGCAGCAGGGTCGGGACGAGCTGCACGACGGTGATGCGCGCGTCGCGCAGCCGGGCCAGCAGCCGTCCCGGGTCGCGGTGCTCGTCCTCCCCGGCGCAGACCAGGGTGGCGCCCGCGGCGAGCGGGACGAAGAACTCCCACACCGACGCGTCGAAACTGATCGGGGTCTTCTGCAGCACCCTGTCGCCCGGCCCGACGCCGAACGCGTCCCGCATCCAGACCATGTGGTTGACGGCGGCCCGGTGCGGGATCACCACACCCTTGGGCCGGCCGGTCGACCCGGACGTGTAGATCACGTAGGCCGGGTCGTCCGGGGTGACACCGGGATCCGGGACGGTGACCGGACCGGTCGTGTCCAGGTCCACCGTCCATACCGGGACGCCCAGCCGGTCCACGGGCGTGTCCGCCAGGAGCACGGCCGGACGGCAGTCCTCGACCATCAGCCGCAGCCGTTCGGCCGGGTAGCCGGTGTCCAGCGGCACGTACGCCGCGCCCGCCTTGAGCACGCCCAGCAGGGCCACCACCAGCTCGGGGGACCGGCGTACCGCGACGCCGACCAGGCTGCCCCGGCCGATCCCGGCGGCGGCCAGGCGGGCGGCGAGCGCCGAGGCGGCCGCGTCGACGGCGTCCAGGGTGAGTTCCCGGCCCGCGCCCACCACGGCGATCCGGTGCCCGTGCGCGTCCCGTTGCTGTTCCACCAGCCCGTGCAGCAGACCGCCGCCGTCCGCGCTCGTGCCGCGGGTGTCCACGACCGCGCCGGCGGCGCTGTCGACGAACCGCCGGTCGGCGTCGCTGAGCAGCGGCAGGGCGGTCAGTGGGGCGTCCGGTGCGGCCACCGCCGCGCGCAGCCAGTGCCGGATGCGGTCATCGAGCCGGTCGGCGTCGCGTCCGGCGCCGGCGGTGCCGTCGGTCCACCAGGCGAACCGGGCCGGATCACCGGGCTCGGCGATCAGGGCGAGACGCCGCCCCGCTGCCGCCGCTCGCGCTTCGTGGCCGGGATCGAGGACCAGCAGGGGTACGCTCGCGCGGTCGTGACCCGCGAGGACCGCCAGTTCGGGGCTGCGGTCCGCCAGGTCCCGGCTCTGCGGTCCCAGCGCGGTCCGCCCGCCGACGAGTGCGGTGGTGCGGCGGACCGCGGCGCCGGCGGTGTCCGCGAGATCCGTCCGCAGCGCGGTCATCAGCCGTCCGTCGAGGACACCGTGGCTGCCCGCGGCCCGGGCGCGCAGTCCGGGGGTGCTCCACCACAGCTCGGCCGGCCCGCATCCGGAGCCCTCCGCCACCACCTGCAGGGCGGTCGCCACCGCGTGGCCGGGGTGCCATCCGTGCCCGGTGATCGCGGCGAGCAGCTCCGGTTCCAGGGTGAGTGCCGTGCCGCGGGGGCCGCCGGCCCGGAACTCCGCGCGTTCCGGGAGACCGGCGGTGAGCGTACGCAGGCTGGTGAGCAGCCCGGCGAGGGCACGGCGTTCACCCGGTGCGACGGCGCGGCGCGCGTCGCGTACCCC
This sequence comes from Actinoplanes rectilineatus, assembly GCF_000962825.1. GTDB lineage: Bacteria > Actinomycetota > Actinomycetes > Mycobacteriales > Micromonosporaceae > Actinoplanes > Actinoplanes rectilineatus. Next base: position 57,292 of record NZ_JZKF01000026.1, on the reverse strand, counting down.
CGCCGCCTCGGTCCCGGTCAGCGAGCGCAACCGGTCCCCGGTCTCCGGAAGGCGGCCCGGTGGCCGCACGGTCCCGGTCAGGGCGGTGAGCGGCCGCAGGACCACCGACACGTCCCGGTCGGCGGTGGCGACGATCAACCGGTCGCCGTCGGCCGCCCGCACCGTTCCGGGCGCGGCCACCGACGGCGTGTCCGTGACGCGCGGATCCGCCACGGCGAACAGCTGCCCGCCGGTGGTGAGGGCCATCGGGGCGGCAACCGGGTTGAGTGTCGGACCGAAGGTCAGCGACCGGACGAACCGGTCGACGGTCGCGGCGTCGCGGGTCCAGTCGACGACACCACCCCCGGCCGGGCGCTCCTGCAGGCTGGTGAACGTCCGGGCGGTCAGGTCCTGGGGCCGGGGGCGGACGGTGCCGTCCACCAGCCGGCCGGTGAGCTCGGCGAACGAGGCGACCGAGGCCTCGAAGCAGCGGGTGTTCAGCGTGAACGCGGTGTCGTCGCCCGTGACCGGCACGGGGTGCTGCACGAGCACGTCACCGGCGTCCAGCCGACCGGCCAGGTCGTGCCAGGTCACGCCGTGCGTCGCGGCGCCGGCGGCGATCGACCAGGTGGTGGTGTGATAGCCGGCGTACGCCGGGAGCAGCGAGTCGTGATAGTTGATCGCCATCGTGGTGGTGGCCGCGCGGACCTGCCGGGGGATCATCCGGAAGTTGACGATGTTGAACAGGTAGTCGTGCCGGGGCGCCCCGGTGCCCGCCCGGTAGTCGCGCCACCGGGTGACCGGCAGGCCGCGGGCCGACGCCCACTCGTGCAGTGCCGGGTCCTCGGTGAGCAGACCGGTCAGAGTGTGGCCGTGGTCCAGCAGGTGTTCGGCGCAGGCGCGGGCGAGCGGGCCGTTCCCGGCGAGGTACGCGGTGAAGGTACGGGGTTCCATGGTGGTGCCCTTCAGCTCATCGAGCGCAGGTGACGGGCGAACGCGTCGCCGAGGGCCCGGGCGTCCGGCTCGCGGTGCAGGTGGTGGCTGTAGCGCAGGGTGACCGTGAGACGGCCGTCGCGCACGTACGCGATGACCTGGAACGCCTCACCGCGTGCCTCGTCCGGGCTGAACCGGCCGTCCGGGATCTCGCCGCCGCCGTCGAGAGCGCCGAGGTAGTTGACGCTGATCCCGGGTGCGGGCAGCGCGTGCATCCGGCGGCGGGCGTCCGGCGCGGCGAGGTGCCGCAGCATGCCCCAGCCGTACCCGTGGCCCGGCACGTCCCGCAGTCGTTCGTGGACCGTGTCGAGCAGCGCCGCCCGGGTGCGGGCACGGGTCGGCAGGACCACCGGGTGGTCGATGGACAGCCAGCCGACGGTGCCGTGCAGATCCGTGCCGTGCAGATCCGTGCCGTGCTGCGGTCCGTGCCCCGGCAGCCCGTGCCGGCCGTGGTCCAGCAGCCGGACCGCGACGGCGGGCAGCGAACTCCACTCGTGGTACGCCGCGGCGAACGCGGTGAGCAGCAGTTCCCGGCTGGGCCGGACGTGCTCCGCGTTCAGGACGTACTCCAGGGTCCGGGCCGACGAGGCCAGGTTCGGCCCGCGCGGGGCGTCCGCCGGCACCGGTGGCACGTCCGGCAGGCCCAGTGACTCCCAGAACTCCACGCCGCCGGTCACCGCGGCATCCCCGGCTGCTGCGGCGACCTGACGGGCCCAGGCACTGACCGGGGCGCCCGCCGGCGTGGGGCCGTCGGTGGTCTCGCGCTGCAGCGACCGGAACGACCAGGCGTCCATCACCAGGTGGTGGGCCAGCAGCAGGACGCGGGCCGGTGCGCCGCCCGGCGGCCGGAGGATCACCGCCTTGGCGAGCGGTCCGGTGGTGATGTCGAGCGTGCGCTGCTGCCGGCGGATCTCGTCGGTGAGCGTCGTGGTGACGGCCACGGTCGCGACCTCCACCCGGGGGTGGTCGCCCATCGACTGCCGCCAGGAGCCGTGCGCAAGGTGGAAGGACAGGCGCAGCGCGTCGTGGCGTGCGGCGGCGGCGAGGAACGCGTCCGCGACGGCGTCCGGGTCGTCCACGGTGTGCAGACTCGCCAGGTTCGCCCAGTTCTGGTCGGGCCGGGGACGGGCGAAGAAGTCGTGCTGCATCGGCAGCAGCGGCACGTCCTGCCCGGCGGCGGCCGGTGCCGTCGGGGCGGCGGACGGGCTGATCACCAGGTCGGCGAGGGGGACACCGCGCAGCAGGTCGGCGGCGGACACCGTGATGCCCTCGGCGCGGGCCTGGGCCACCGCGCGGATGGCGGAGAGCGAGTCACCGCCCAATCCGGGGAAGGTGGCCCGCGGGTCGATGCCGGGCACGTTCAGCACCGCACTCCAGATCCGGGCCAGCGGGCCGGTGGCGACCGGTCCGCTGGGTTCGGCGCGGGCCACGGGCGCGGTGAGGCGCCGGCGGTCCACCTTGCCGTTGGGGGTGAGCGGCAGCGCGTCCAGCACGGTCACGGTGGCGGGCACCATCACGGCGGGCAGCCGCTCCCGGAGGAAGGGGAGCAGGTCCGCGGGGGTGCCGGTGACGAACGCGGCCAGCCGGGTGCCGGCCACGGTCACCGCCGCCGCGGTGACCTGCGGGTGTGCCGCCAGCGCCGCCTCGACCTCGCCCAGCTCGATCCGGTGGCCGCGCAGTTTCACCTGGTCGTCCGAGCGGCCGTGGAAGCGGAACAGGCCGTCGCCGCCGAGCGAGACCACGTCGCCGGTGCGGTACAGGCGGACCCCGGGAAGGTCGGCGGACCAGCCGGTGACGAAGCGTTCCGCGGTCAGCTCGGGCCGGTCCAGGTAGCCGGTGGCCAGCTGGACACCGCCGAGGCAGAGTTCGCCGCGCACCCCCGGCGGCACCAGTCGTCCCGCGCTGTCCAGCACGTACGCGGCACAGCCGGGCAGTGGCCGCCCGATCAGCGCGGCGTCGTCGACGGCCTCGATCCGGCGGGCGTTCGACCAGACGGTGGCCTCGGTCGGACCGTACACGTTGTAGATCTCGCCGCCGACGGCGTCGCGGAGATCGCGGACCAGGTCGGGGCGTACCGGTTCGCCGCCGAGCAGGAAGTGCTTGAGCCCGCGCAGGCGCTCGCGCCAGGCGGGGTCGGCGGCGATCGAGGTGGCCAGGCTCGGCGTGCACTGGAAGTGGGTGACCGGACGATCGCCGGCCGTCGTCCCGTCGACGCCCGGCGTGTGCGGGGAACCCAGCCGGACCTGGGCGCCGGCCGACAGCGGCCAGAAGAGTTCGAGCAGCGCGATGTCGAACGAGATGCTGGTGACCGCGTGGAAGACGTCCTCCGGCCCGCACCCGATCAGGGTGCCGAAGGCCCGGACCACGTTGACGGCCGCGCGGTGCGGGATCACCACCCCCTTGGGGCGGCCGGTCGACCCGGACGTGTAGATCACGTATGCCGGATCGTCCGGCCCGGTGCCGGGATCCGGGACGTCCGCCGGCCCCGTCGTGTCGAGGTCCACGGTCCACAGCGGCACGTCCGGCCAGTCCACCGGCGTGTCCGCGAGGATCACGGCCGGGCGGCAGTCCTCGACCATCAGGCGCAGCCGGTCGGCCGGGTAGGCGGGGTCCAGCGGGACGTACGCGGCCCCGGCCTTCAGCACGCCGAGCAGCGCCACCACCATCTCCGGGGAGCGGCCCATCGCCACCCCGACCAGGCGACCGCGGCCGATCCCGGCGGCGGCCAGGCGGGCGGCCAGCGCGGAGGCCGCCGTGTCCACGTCGGTCAGCGACAGCCGCCGTCCGCCGCCGATCAGGGCGACGCCGTCACCGGCCACGGCTGCCCGGTGTTCCACCAGCGCGTGCAGCAGGCCGCCGCCGGCAGCGGCCGGGACCTCGGTGCCGATGAGGCGCCGGTCGGCGGCGCTGAGCGGCGACAGCTCACCGACCGCCCGCTTCGGGTCGTCGAGGGCCCGCGCGGCCAGCACCTCGACGGCGGAGAGCAGCCGCCGCACGTCACCGGCGCCCACCGCGCGGCCGTCGCGTTCGACCTGCCCGGCCAGCCGGGGCTCGGTGGCCTCCACCGCCAGGGTCAGGTCGAACTCGGCGGGCCGCGGCGGTCCCGGGATGCGGCGGGCGGTGACACCCGGCAGGTCCAGGGCGCCCGGCGGCACGTTCTGGAAGGCCAGCAGGACGCTGAACAGCGGCGTCCCGGCCCGGTCGCGTGGCGTGGCGGACGCGGCCACCACCCGGTCCCCCTCCAGCGGGCTGTGCTCCAGCGCGTCGAAGTGGGCGTCCTCGACCGCCTCGGCCAGCTCGCCGAACGACATGTCGTCGCGGACGTCGACGGCCAGCGCCAGGGTGTTCAGGAACAGCCCGATGGTGTGTTCTGCCTCGGGCCCGCGGTCCGCCACCGGATAGCCGAGAACGACCCGCCGGGCACCGTGCAGGCGGGACAGGGCGAGTGTGACCAGGGCGGCCACCACCACGAACCGGGTGGTGTCGAGGAGCTCCGCCAGCCGGGTCACCGCCTCCGTGGCCTCGGTGCCGAGGGCGAACGGCGTGGCGGGCAGCCGGGCCGGGGCGGTGTGCGCGCCGTCGAAGGCGAACGCGGCGTCGCGGCCGGACAGCAGGGTTCCGGCCCAGTAGCGTGCGTTGGCGTCCCGGACGGCCGGGTCCGGCTCGCCGGTGTGCCGCCGGGAGGGGACCGGCGGCGGCAGCGCCCTGGTACCGCCGCCGGTAGCCGATCGGTACGCGCCGGACAGCTCCGCCAGGAGCACCCCGACGGACCATCCGTCGAACACCAGGTGGTGCACGAGGATCAGCAGGACCGCGCGGTCCGGGCCCTCGAGGCGGACGTGGGCGCGCAGCAGCGGCGGCCGTCCGAGGTCGAAGGGCGCGGCGGACACCCGTTGCATCCAGCCGTCGTGGTCCTCGCCGTCGTGTGCCTCGTCGATCGTCACCGGGCAGGGCACCGGTGGCCGTACCTCCCGGACCGGCCCGCCGGCGGTGAGCCGGAATCCGGTGCGCAGCGCCTCGTTCCGGGCGATCACCGCGTCGAGGGCGATCCGCAGCGCGGCCGGGTCCAGCGGGCCGGTCAGCCGGTGCGCCACCGAGAGCATGTACGCGCACGGGTCCTCGTGCGTCTGGCTGTGCAGCCAGACCGTCCGCTGTTCCGCGGAGAGCGGGAAGGTCCCGGTGCCCGTCATTTCCCTCTCCTTACGTGCGTGAATGTCTCGGGTGAACATGAGCGAACGTAACGAGGAAATGGCGCGGGTGGAACGGTATTGCGTGAAAGGGAAATGCTGAACCGCGCAAAACCGCAGGTGAGGGCATCGCGATTGCGGGAAACGGAAGCGTTCATTGACGCCGGTGCACCGTTCGGAATACGTTTTTGGGGCACCGGAGAACGGAGCCGCAACACAGAGGATCCGGTGCGTCAATGCGGTTCCGGCACACCACTTGAGGAGTGGAAATGAACGAGCTCGACATCACCAACCTGTCCGACGAGCAGCTCGACGACATCGTCGGCGGCGCCGGCACCGTCACCCCCGACGGCTGCCCGGCTTCCTGATCCCCGCCGATAGGTGCCCCGGGAGCCGCGTGCTCCCGGGGCACCTAGGCGCCCCGTGCGAGAGGGATACCTGATGGCCCCGAGAACCCGGTTCCGCGAACGCGCGGTCGAACACCATCGCAACACCGACGGCCTGGGCGCGGTCTTCGGGCACGAGCCCGAGGAACCGGCGGCGCCCGAGACCCGGAGACGGTTCCGGCTGCTGCGCCGCGCCGGTCCGCGGGTGCCGGTGTGCCTGCAGACCCAGATCAGCGACTGCGGCCCGGCCTGCGTCGTGATGACGCTGCGCTTGCACGGGATCGAGGTCACCCTCGACGAGATCCGCTCCCGGGTCGACCCCGGCCGCAGCGGCTCCTCGGCCCGCGCGCTGCTCGACCTGCTGCGCGGGCACGGCCTCACCGCGCGGGGCGTCCGCACCGACCTGGCGGGACTCGCCCGCCTGTCTCCGGGCGCGATCCTGTTCTGGAACTTCAACCACTTCGTGGTGCTGGAACGGATGTCCGACGGCTGGGCCGACATCGTGGACCCGGCGTTCGGGCGGCGCCGGATCACCGCTGCCACTCTCTCCGAGTCGTTCACCGGGGTCGCCCTCGAGGTCGAGGCGCCGCTGCACGGGACCCGCGCGGCGAAGGCCTCCGGCGACACCCCCGCACCCTGGTCGCGCCTGCGCGCCGTACTGCCTCCGCGCGGGGAGCTGACCGGTCTGCTCGGGCTCTCCACCCTGCTGATGAGCCTGGAACTCGCCCTGCCGCTGGGCACCGCGAGTCTGGTGCAGACGGTCCTGCCCGCCGGAGACGGGGTGACCCTGGCCGGCGCCGCGATCGCCGCCGTCGGCGTGACCGTGCTGTTCGTCGTGCTCCAGCTGACTCGGGCGTTGCTGATGGCCCGCCGTCAGGCGATCGCCGACAAGAAACTCACCTGGGGCACGGCGGCGCACCTGGTCGCCCTGCCCTACCCCTGGTTCGTCACCCGGCAGGCCGGCGACCTGGCCATGCGCGTCCGCACCAGCAGCACCCTCAACCAGGTGCTGAGCCTCACCACGATCGGATCGGCGCTGGACAGTGTGCTGATCGTCGCGTACCTGCTCGCCCTGATCGTCATCGACCCGGCGCTCGCCGCCGTCGTCGTCACACTGATCGCCGTCCAGGTCGGCGTGCTCGGCCTGACCTGGCGGCAGCAGACCGCGCTCAGCCAGGAGGTCCTGGAACGGCAGACCCGCACCCAGGACGAGCTGATGGAGTTGCTGACCAGCATCGGCACCCTGAAGGCCGCGGGCGTCGAGGGCCTGGCCGCCGAACGCTGGTCGCACACCCTGGCCCGCGAGGTGAACAAGCGCCTGCACGCGCGCCGCCGCCTGTCGGTGATGACCTCGCTCAGCCGCGGCGTCCAGTTCAGCGCGCCACTGCTCGTGCTGCTGGCCGGTGGCGCGCGGGTGCTGGCCGGGGACACCGGCCTCGGCGGGGCTCTCGCGTTCGCCACCCTGACCATCGCCCTGTTCGTGCCGCTCGGCCGGGTCTTCGACGGCGCCACCCAGCTCGCCGCGGTCCGCCCGGCGCTGGTCAAACTGGACGACGTGCTGCGGACCGGGCCGGAGCCGCGCGGCCTGCTGGCCGGCACCGGTGTCGCCGAGCCGGGCCGGATCACCGCCGAGGACCTGTCCTTCCGCTACCCGGGCGCCACCGCCGACGCGCTCACCGGCGTCGACCTGGCCGTCGAACCGGGACAGTTCGTCGCCGTGATCGGGCGGTCCGGATCCGGAAAATCCACCCTCGGCCTGCTCCTCGCCGGTCTCCAGCCGCCGACCGGTGGCCGGATCACGGTGGACGGTCACGACCTCGCCACCCTGGACGGGCCCACCTACCGGCGGCAGATCGGCTACGTCAACCAGGACGCCCAGCTGTTCAGCGGCACCATCCGGGAGAACATCGGCTTCGGCGTCGACGGATTCGGTCACCCCGATCTGGTACGCCACGCCGAACTCGCCCGGGTGCACCAGGAGATCCTCGCCCTGCCGATGGGGTACGACACCATCGTCGGGCCGCACGGGCACGGCCTGTCCGGCGGTCAGCGCCAGCGGGTCGTCCTCGCCCGGACGCTGGCCCGCGAGCCCCGGCTGATCATCTTCGACGAGGCCACCAGCGCGCTCGACCCGGCACTGGAACGCGAGATCTTCCAGGGGCTGCTACGGGCCGGCATCACCGTGGTCGTCATCGCCCACCGGCTCACCGTCCTCGACGACGCCGACCGGGTCGTCGTCATGCGCGGCGGCCGGGTCGTGGAGGCCGGCGACCCGGCGAGCCTGCATGCCGACGGTACGGAGTTCGCATGCCTGACCTGACGATCCCGTTGACGTACGAGCAGGAGTGGTACGCCCGCGGGCAGCGCACCGGCACCGGGACCGGCCACCACATCCGGATCTCGTTCCGGATCGAGGGCGACCTCGACGTGGACGCGCTGGAACACTCCGCGGCCGGTTTCGTGACCCGCCACGACGCGCTGCGGATGCGGGTCGGCGCCACCGGCCAGCACGTCGAACCCGCAGCCGTGGACCGTCCGCTCCTCGTACGGCAGCGGGTGAAGGCCCGGTCGGCGGAGCAGTTCGACGCGTACGCCGGGCTGATCGCCGCCCGCGACTTCGTGGCACCGTGGGAGCCGGGCACCCCGCCGTACACGATCCGGCTGTTCAGCCGCGACGACGGGCATCACGCGCTGCTCGCCACGTTCCCGAGCCTGGTCTTCGACGGCCGGGCCCACGACCTGTTCGCGAGTCAGCTGTGGGACGGGTACGCGGGGGTTCCCGACCTGCCGGGCTCCTCGTTCGCCGAGGCGGCCGCCCAGCAGCGGCGGCCCCTCACCGACACGCAGCGGGACCGCATCCTGCGCAGCTGGCGGACCCGTCTCACCGCCGCGGCCGCGGCGGCGCTCACCCCGGTGGACGGCCCGCTCGACCGGGCCGTGCTCGGACTGGAACTGCACGGCGACCGGGTCACCGCGCTGCGCCGCGAGTGCGACCGCTGGGGCTGCACGCTGGTGCACCGGCTGCTGGGCGCCTTCGCCACCGCCCTGACCGCGTGCACCCCGCGGGCCGACCCGGTGCTGTGGACCACCATCGACGGCCGCGCCCACACCCAGCGCGACGTCGTCGGCATGTTCACCAGCCTGGTCCCGGTGCCGGTCCGCACCACCGGCGCCACCGTGCGGGAGACCGTCGACGACGTGCGGGCCCAGCTGCTCGAGGCGCTGCGGTACTCGCGGATCACCGCGGCCCAGCGCAGCGCGGTGATGCGCGAGACCGGCGTCACCCCCGGCGCCCCGGTGGACGTCTACGTCAACATCCGGCAGTTCGCGGCCGGCCGGCACCGGGCCACCCGCGAACGGCACGGCCTGCGGGTCACCACCGACGCGTTCGCGATGCGCGGCATCACCCGGAGCAACTCGGCCGCGCTGCAACTGCGCGTCGACGAGTACCGCGACCACGTCTTCCTCACCCTCGTCAACGACGGCCGCCGGGCACCCCTGAGCCAGGCGGCGGCCGTACTCGACCATCTCGACCGTTCCCTGATCGGAGTGTGATGTCAGAATCCCGTCTCACCCAGGTGCTGCAAGCGGCCGGCGAGGTGTTCGGCGGGCCGGTCACCGCCGACGACAACTTCTTCGACCTGGGTGGTGACTCCGTCGCCGCGGTGGAGTTCGCGACCCTGCTGGAGGACGCGCGCGGCGACGAGGTCGACCCGGAACTCGTGATGGCCGCCCGGTCCCTGGCCGCGCTCGCCCGGAGCCTGCCGTGACCGGCGCCCGCCCCTACGTCTGGAGTTCCTGGGCGAGCGCCGCCGCCCAGCCGGACCGGATCGCCGTGATCGCCGGCGACGAACGGTCCACCTTCGCCGAGCTGACCACCCGGGCCGACGCGATCGCCGCCGGCCTGCAGGACCGGGGCGTCCCCGAGGGGGCCGTCCTGCTCTGCGACCTGGACACCGGACCGGACTTCTTCGCGGTGGCGCTGGCCGCGCTGCGCTACGGCTACGGCCTCTTCCCGGTCACCCGGTCCCGGCTCGCGACACCGGGCGGCGCGGCCATGGCACATCAGGCCTCGTCGGGGTACGGGATAACCGACGGCGCCCGCCGCCACCCCACCGGCGGACCGACCTGGTTCGACCACCACGAACTCGCCGCCGCGGGCGGTTCACCCGCCCCCGCAGCCCGCGCCGGTCACCTGGTCTTCAGCACGTCCGGCACCACCGGCGAACCCCAGGCCGTCGCCCGGGCCCGCCCGCGCCGACCGTACCGCGGCGTCGCCGTCCAGGAGCGTTACGGCGCCGGCCTTCATCGCGGGCCGTTCGTGATGGCCAACCCCACCTACCACCTGGGCACCCTGGGCCCGGCGCTGTACGCCCTGGACGCCGGCAGTGCCGTGGTCGTGCAACGGTCCTGGTCGCCGGGGGAGTTCGCCGAGCTGGCCGACCGGCACGCCGCGGACAGCGCGATGCTCAGCCCGGACCGGCTGCTCGACGTCGCCGAGTCGGGGATCGCCCCGCGCCGCCGCCTGGCGGTGGTCTTCCACGGTGGTGCGGCGTGCCCGCCCCGGGTGAAACGGGCCGCGCTCGACCTACTCGGCCCGGTGCTGCACGAGTACTACGGCACGTCGCACAGCACGATGACCGAGATCGGCGCCGCGGAGTGGATGCGGCGTCCCGGGTCGGTCGGGCGCCCGCTTCCGGGCGTACAGCTGACGATCGTGCGGGACGGCCGGGAGTTGCCGGCGGGTGGGATCGGCGAGGTGGTGGTCCGCCTCCGGGCCACCGACCGGGGTTCCGCGGCGGCCCCGCCGATCCGGACCGGTGATCTGGGCATGCTCGACAGCGACGGTTACCTGACCGTGCTCGGCCGGCTGGACGAGGACGGCGACGGCACCTCGGCCCTGCTGGAGCACCGGATCCGCCTGCTGCCCGGCGTCGCCGACGCGGCAGTGGTGGACGGTCGCTGCTACGTGGAACACGGCCGCCAGGACGGAACTGTGCCCGCGGACCGGATCGCCCGGCTCGGCGCCGAGCTGGGCCGTCCCGGACTGGAGATCGTTGCTGCCCGGGCCGGAACGCTGCCCCGGACCCCGAGCGGCAAGATCAGACGTTCCGCTCTGGCCTGACGGCCCGGGGCGGATGCCCCGGGCCCGGACCTGAACGGCAAGATCAGATGTTCGGCCCTGTCCTGACGGCCCGGGGTGGGTGCCCCGGCGTCCGGCTGTCGGCCGACCGGCCGGGCCGGGCCAGTGTGCCGAGCACGAACCCGAGCTGGAAACGGTTCGCCACCCCGAGACGGTCCATGACCGAACGCAGGATGTTCGTGACGGTCCGGGTGCTGACCCCGAGGCGTCCGGCCGCGCTCGCGTCGGTGTGCCCACCGCGCAGCAGCGCGATCAGTTGACGCTCCCGGTCGGTCAGGAAGGCGGCCCCGGCGGGCGTGCCCGGGCCTCCGGCCCCGGCCGGCTGGAAGATCTGCTGACTGATGGTCATCGAGCGGCTCCATGGTCAGTGCGCCGGAGCGGAGGCGGCCCGGCGGGATGATCCGACCGTATCGACCGGATCGTCACCCGGCGCTCACGTCATGGACTCACCAACGTGCCAGGCAGCAAATCCCCCGCCGCAAACCGGTCATACGGTCGTCAAAGCCGCGGCGTGCTTTCATCGGCATCGCCGCTGAATGGGACCGGTGTGCCTGGTGACGCCTCACGAGGGCGCCACGGCGCAGTGCTCCTGTCCCGCCGTCCAGACGACGTCGCGGGTGTCCGGATCGTGACGGTCCGGACACCCGGTTCAGCCGCGGGTACGGCGCAGCAGCCAGACGAAGTACGGCGCACCGATCATCGCGGTGACCAGCCCGGCGGCGATCTGGGACGGGGCGATCGCGGTCCGGCCCACCGTGTCGGCGACCACGACCAGCAGCGCGCCCAGCCCGGCGGCCACCGGCAGCGACCGGGAGTGCCGGGCGCCGACCAGGGCGCGCGCCGCGTGCGGGGCGACCAGGCCGACGAAGCCGAGCGCCCCGACCGCGCAGGCCGCCGCGGCGGTGAGGATCGCGGCCAGGCCCAGGAACGCGTACCGGGCCCGGTCGAGCGGCACGCCGAGCACCCGCGGGACGTCCTCGTCGAGCGAGACCAGGTCGAGGGTGCGGGAACCGGCCAGGGCCAGCGGCACCGCCACCAGCAGCGCGATCGTCACCGGGAGCAGCTGGGACGCCGACCGGCCGTACGTGGAACCGGAGAGCCAGGTCAGCGCCAGCGAGGTGTCCCACGGCGAGGAGATCACCACGGTCAGCGTGGTCAGGGCGGCCGCCGCGGCGCTGACGCCGACACCCACCAGGACGATCCGGTCCGAGGCGGTACCGCGGCGGGCCGCCAGCCGGGTGACCAGGGCGAACGTCAGCAGGGCGGCGAGGGTGGCGACACCCATCACCGGCCAGATACCGACGCCGGGGACCAGCAGGACCACCGCGACCGCGCCGAGGCTCGCCCCGGGGGTCACGCCGAGCAGGCCGGGTTCGGCGAGCGGGTTGCGGCAGACGGCCTGCACGATGCCCCCGGCCAGGGCCAGCGCGGCACCGCCGAGCAGCGCGGCGAGAACCCGCGGCCAGCGCTGGTCCAGGACGAACGTGACCTGCCGCCCGGCCGCCCCGCTGATCCAGTTCGCGACGTCGCCGAGCAGCACCATCCGGTCGCCGAGCAGCAGCGCGGTGACGGTGGCGGCGACCAGGGCGACGCCGAGGACGGTGCCGACCGCGGCGGTCCAGCGGGTGGACCGGACGGTCCCGCGGGTGCCGCGGGACGCGTCGCCGGCGGCCGGCCCGCCGTCGCGCAGCTTGCGGGCCAGCTGGACGAGCAGCACCGCACCGGCCAGCGAGGTGATCACCCCGGTGGGGACGGCGATGGACAGGTCCTTGGGGACGAACATCCGCAGCAGCACGTCGGCGGCGACGACCACCAGCGCGCCGACGACACCGGCGAACGGGACGACCAGGGCGTGCGGTCCCATGCCGGGGATGCGGCGGGCCACGATGCGGGCGATGACCGGACCGCACAGTCCGACGAAGCCGATCGGCCCGGCGACGGTGACGGCCGTCGCGGCCAGCATCACGGCGAGCAGGACGGACAGCACGCGGGTGTTGCGCACGTCGACGCCGAGCACGCGGGCGGTGTCGTCGCCGAGACCGAGGACGTCGAGGCGGTGCGCCAGCAGCCACATGCCGAGCAGCCCGGCGGCGACCAGCGGCGCCGCGAACTGCACCTTCGCCATGCCGGACTGGACGGTGCTGCCCGCGCCCCACGCGAAGAGACCGACGGTGTTCTGCTGGAAGAGCATCAGCAGCACCGACGTGAACGAGTTGAGGGCCAGCGCGACGGCCGAGCCGGCCAGCACGAGCCGGGCCGGGCCGGCGGCGCCACCGCGGGCCACCACCAGGACCAGGCTCGCGGCCAGCAGGCCACCGGCGAAGGCGACCAGGCCGCCCAGGGCGAACGGCAGCGTCACGCCGAAGGCCGCGACGGCGACGACCGCCACGTACGCGCCGGCGTTGACGGCCAGGGTGTCCGGTGCGGCGAGCGGGTTGCGGGCCACCGACTGCAGCAGCGCGCCGGCGACACCGACGGCGAGGCCGACCAGCAGGGCGGCGAACAGGCGGGGCACCCGGCTGGCGACCATCACGGCGACGGTCTGTTCGCCGGCGTCACTGGTGCCGGGCAGGAACGCGCGGACCAGTTCGCCGAGGCCGAGGTCGGCGGAACCCTGGGTGAGGTGAACGCCCGACAGGAGCAGGAGCAGCGCGAGAGCGGCGCCGAAGGCGACCACCGGGCCGGCCACACGGCCGGCCCGGGAGGTGCCCGTCGCGCCGGGCGGCGCGACGGAGGTGACGACCATCGTTACTTGCCGGTGAAGGCGGCGATCAGGGCGTCGGCGTACGCGTTCGCGGACGGAACGCTGCCGAACATCCAGATGCCGTCCGGGATCCGGTCGGTGTTGGAGGCCTTGCCGAACGGGGTGGTCTTCCACACCGCGTTGCCGGTCAGCGCCGCCTCGAATTCCTTGCCACCCTCGGACTGGTTGGCGACGTACACGAACTTGCTGTCCGCGTTCGTGATCTTGGTCAGGCCCTCGATGTCGGTCTGCGCCAGGCCGTAGTCCTTGTCGCCGCCCTCGGTCCACTGGTTCGTAAGGCCCAGCTCCTTGGCGACCGCGCCGAAGAACGAGCCGGGCGTGTACATGCGCAGCGCGACGGTGCCGTCCTGCAGCCACCCGTCCGCCATGGTGAACGGCGCGCCGGTCTTGCCCGCGGTGGCGAGCGCAGCCTTGCCCTCGGTGATCTTCGCGTCGAAGTCGGCGAGCAGCTTCTCACCCTGCGTGGTGGTACCGGTGGCCTGCGCCAGCAGCGTCACCGTCTTGCGCATGTAGCCGATCGGGTCGGCGCCGTCCGAGCCCTTGATCGCGATGACCGGGACCTGGTCGGCGATCTGCTTGATGACGTTCTCCGGCAGGTCGACCGTGGTGACGACCAGGTCCGGGGTGAGCGCCATGATCGCGTCCAGGCTGGGCTCACCGCGGGTGCCCAGGTCGGCGGTGGCCGCGTCGAGCGGGGCCTGCGTGTCGTAGGTGTTGTAACCCTTGACGTCGGCGGCACCGACCGGCTTCACCCCGAGCGCGAGCAGCGTCTCGGTGGGGCCCCACTCCAGGGAGACGACCTTGGTGGCCGGGGCGTCGAGGTGCACCGCGCCGCGCTCGTCGGTCAGGTCGACCGGGCCGGCCGAGACGGCCGTGCTGGCCTCGGTCTCGGCGGTCTCCTCGGTGGTGCCACAGGCGCTCAGCGCGACCGCGGTGACGGCGGCGGTGACCGCACCCACCAGGGCGCGGCGGGACAGGTTGGTCCTCATGAATATCCTTCGGGGGGTGTTCGACAGAAATCAGGTGGTCGGCAGGAAACGGTCGCTGTGCCGGCCCACCGGGCGGGTGTGCACCCGCCCCGAGCCGTCGACGGTGACGTCGATGCGCAGGCCGTAGACGTCGGTGAGGAGCTCGGCGGTGAGCACCTCGGCGGGGGTGCCGGCCGCCCGGACGCGCCCGGCGTGCAGCAGCACGATGTGGTCGGCGACCGCGGCCGCCTGGTCCAGGTCGTGCAGCACGACACCGACCGCGACGTCGTGCTCGTCGGCCAGGTCACGGATGGTGTCCAGGGTCTCCACCTGGTACCGCAGGTCGAGATAGGTGGTCGGCTCGTCGAGCAGCACCACCCGGGTGTCCTGGGCGAGGCAGGTCGCCAGCCACACCCGCTGCAGTTCGCCGCCGGACAACTCGTCGACGGGCCGGTCCGCCATCGCGTGCACACCGGTCAGGCGCATCGCCCGCTCGACGTGCTCGTGCCCGTCCGGGTCACCGCCGCCGAACCGCCCCCGGTAGGGGTGCCGGCCGTACGCGACGACCTCCCGGACACGGACCCCACCGGGCGTGGGCCGCGACTGGGTGAGCAGCGTGACCTGCCGCGCGAAATCCTTCGGCCGCAGCGCGAGGGCGTCGATGCCGTCGTGGTCGCTGTCGCTGTCACGGTCGCTCAGCGTGACCGAACCGGCGGTCGGCGTGTGCAGCCGCGCCAGCGTACGCAGCAGTGTGGACTTGCCGGACCCGTTGGGACCGACGAGGGCGACCACGGCGCCGGGCCGCAGCGCGAGGTGCGCGCCGTGCACGACGGTGCGCCCGTCGTAGGCCAGGGTGAGGTCGTCGCCGGTGAGCGCGTCTCTCCGGAATGCGTCTCTCTCAGACACGGCCCGGCCACTGCATGTTGTCCATGCAGGTAAGGCTAACCTAATGATCTAGAGCGCGATCACCGCCCCGCCCATGGTTCACAGCCGCCGCACAGGCCGTTCCCCGCACTCTCCTTTGTGGGGTACGCGCAAAAGGCCCCATCACTGTGCGGCAGGCGCTGCCGTTCTGGGGTATGCGCGTGGAATGTCCAGCCTGAACAGGGTGGATGTGGTGATCTACGCTGCCGGAATGATGAGCTTGGTCGTTCGGTGAACCGCCGGATCAGTTCCCGTAGCGTGGTTCTGACGGCAACATTCCTGGCGCTGGCGTCGGGCGGGGTCGCGGCCTGTGACGCATCCGATTCGGAGGAGTGGGAGTCGTCCGGGGATTCGTCGACATATGTCTACGAGAGTTCCGCCGAGTCCGATTCATCGGACTATTCGGAATCCTTCGACGGCGACGGTTATGTAGACGACGATATGGGTGAGTTAGGCGGTTCGGATGAGTCGGACGAGTTCGGCGAGTCGGGCGACGAGATCTTCTACTGCGCCGACGAGGACGGTGAGATCGTCGACGAGGACCTCTGCGACGACCCCGATCCCGTCACCCCGGTCTTCCTGTGGCACTCGACCGGTTACGCCCGCGGGATGTCACCGGGCATGTCCCTCGACGGCGGCGACAGTTTCCCCGCGACCGACAGGTCCAGCCGCCGCGCCTTCAGCCTGCCCGCCACCGGCCACGTCGCCAACGGCGCCGTCAAGACCAACGTGGTGGGCCGCAGCAGCGGCGGCTCGTCCGTAGTCAAGGGCACCTCGTCCGGCGGCTGAGACGGCTGGCGTGCCGGGTGCGAGACGCGTTCCGCGTTCGGGGGTGTGAAGCCCGTCCGCGTGGTGACTTCAGGCGTGCTGGGCACCCGTATTCACCACACCCGTTGTGGGCGTCGTGAATTTGGCCGTGCTGGGTGCCCGAAGTCACCACGCGGCCAGCAGCGCCGACGTGACGAGGGTTGTCGATGTGGTCAGTGCTACACCGGTTCTCATCGCGCCTCCTCGCAAATGGTGTTCGGTATCGGTCCCGTCTTCCGCCCTGTCCGCCCCGGCCCGGTGGATCCACGAACGCCCCACGCACTTCACCGGCACTTCTCCCGCATACCGCTCGCCGAGTCCGATAACCGACTCCATCGATAGGATCAGTGGGTGACTGACTCCGCGGTGACCGACTATCACGCGTCCTTCCGCCGGCAGGGACTCGACCGCCTCGACACCGTCGAGGGACGCCTCGAGTTCGCGATGACCACCCGCCTGGTCACGCCGCAACTGCCGGACACCGGGCGGGTGCTGGACAACGACGGTGGCCAGTGGGGGCGGTGGCGGCGGATCGCGGTTGCCCTCAGACCGTTCTGCCGGATGGGGTCGAGGCCATCACATCTGGTTGGCGGATACACCCGTGGTGGGTGTGGCCACACCCACCACGGGTGTATCCAAAAAAGTTGACTATGACTCGACTCGAGAGCAGTCGCGCAGGCGGCGGACGGGCGGACCGCAAGTCGCACGGCCCGATTGGTCGAGCTGCCGTGGGCCTGCATGTGCCCCGTTGATAGGGGAGCGGCTAGCCTCATCGCCCGGCGGAACGTGACATCCACATGGTCAACCGTGTCGTCCTCAAGGAGTCAGCATGTTTACCGGGCTCAGTGCCTACCTGAGGGCGGTCGCACCGGGACTGCCGGGGCTGCCGGGACCTGGGCTGCCGGGAGTGCGGGCGGTCGGTGTGGTTGAGGGGCCGCGCGTGCGGGATGCGGCCTGGTGACCGTCGGGGCGGTGCGCGAGCGGCGGGGTGGGCTTGCCCGGTATGTCGTGGCGGCCACGCTGGCCCGCAGCGCCGACGGGGGAGCGGTGGTGGCGATCGTGCTGCTGGCCACCGCCGGGGGCGCGCCCGGGTGGGTGGCCGGGCTGCTCGGGGCGGCGATCACCGCGCCGCACCTGGCCGGGCCGTTCCTGGCCCGGCGGCTGGACACGGCGCGGGACGGGCGGACCGTGATCGCTGTCGCCTGTCTGGTGCACGGGG
This sequence comes from Actinoplanes rectilineatus, assembly GCF_000962825.1. Classification (GTDB taxonomy): domain Bacteria; phylum Actinomycetota; class Actinomycetes; order Mycobacteriales; family Micromonosporaceae; genus Actinoplanes; species Actinoplanes rectilineatus. The sequence goes on along the minus strand of NZ_JZKF01000026.1, from coordinate 39,922 downwards.
TGACACTGGCGGCGGCGGTCCTCGTCTATCCGGTGGTGTGGGCGGCAGCCGTGCTGCTGATCGTTTCCGGACTGGCCGGTCCGCTGCTCACCGGTGGGATCAGCAGCCGGCTGCCGGCCATCGCCGGGCCGGAGCGGCACCGGCAGCGGCGGGCGCAAGGGTGGGACGTCGCCACCTACGGCATCAGCGGCACCGTCGGGCCGACGATCGTCGCCGCCGTGTCGGCGTGGGCGAGCCCTACCGTGGCGGCGCTGATCCTGGCCGGCGCCACCGTGCTGGCGGCCGCGCTGGTCCGGGTGCTGCCCTACGCGCCGCCCGCCGCGGAGGCCGACGAGGTGCCTCGCCCGGTGCGCACGCTCGGCATCATGCTGGCGATCGGGCCGTTGCGCCGGACCCTGTACCTGACCGTCACCGTGGCCCTCGCCGTGGCCGCCCTGCCGATCACCGCGGTCGCGTCCACCGGCCGTCTGGGGGTCGATCCCGCGGCGGCCGGTCTTCTGACCGCGGGGTACGGCCTGGGCGGCCTGCTCGCCTCGGCGGCCATCATGGTCCGCCCGCTGCCCGGCGACGCCGACCGGGCGATGACCGTGCTGGCCACCACGGTGGCGTCGGCGATGATCCTGGTGGCGGTGACCGAGCGGTTCTGGTGGGCTCTCGCCGCGTACACGATGGCGGGGATCTGCAATTCGTTCTTCTTCGCGGCGACACTGGCGGCCCGCAGCGAGTACGCCCCGGCGGCCGCCCGTGGTCAGGTCTTCGTCTGGATCGGCGCCCTGAAGATCGCCGCGAACTCGGCCGGCACCGCCCTGGCCGGCGCGATCGTCGCGGCGGCGCTGTACCTGCCGCTCACCCTGGCCGCCGCGTCGATCCTGCTCGCGGTCGCCGCCTCCGGGCTGGAGCAGCGTCGGCGCCGGTCCCGATAGTTCCGCGTACGTGTCCGGCTCGGGGACCGAGTGGTCCGAGGGGAATAACGGGACGAATGCTCCGAAACGTACCCTTAAATGGAATTTTGATGATGGTGAGGTGGAGGGCTTCCCGTGGTCGTGCGTGTGGTGGATCCGGCGGGGCGTGGGTTTCTGCTTCTCGACGCGCACCCGGCCGGGTGTTTCGCCGTGGTCGAGCAGATGCGTGCCGAGGCGGTGACCGGCGCGGACATGAAGGCGAACGAACGGGCGAACGGGCAGGCGAACGGACGGGTGGACGGGCCGGTGGCGCTGGTGATCGGATCCAGCGCCGGGTACGGCCTGGCGGCGACGATCGCCGGCCTGGCACGGCACGGGATCCGCGGTGTCGGTGTCGGGTTCGAGCGTCCCGCGGCGCGGCGATCCGCGACGGCCGGGTGGTACCGGACGATCGCGACCGCCACGATGGTGGCCGAGACGGGCGGTGACTTCACCTTCGTCAACGGGGACGCCTTCACCGGCGCGACCAAGGATGCGGTGCTCGGCCTGCTCGAGGAACAGTTCGGCGGCCTGGACGTGCTGATCTACAGCGTGGCGGCGCCGCGGCGCACCGATCCGGGCACCGGCGAGGTCCACCAGTCGGTGATCAAACCGATCGGGGCCGCGCACACCATCCGCAACCTGGAGTTCGACAGCGACGGCAGGCCCGGCCTGCTGCAGGTGACCGCGGAACCGGCGAGCGCGTCGGAGACCACCGCGACGGTACGCGTGATGGGCGGCGACGACTGGGCGCTGTGGATCGATGCGCTGGCCGGGCGGGGCCTCGTCAACCAGGGTTTCCGGACGGTCGCGCTGTCCTACATCGGCTCGTCGCTGACCGACGCCGTCTACCGGGACGGGACGATCGGCGCGGCGAAGGCGCACGTCGACGCGACCGCCGCCGCGCTGACCACCAGGCTGGCGCCCTGGGCGGGGCGGGCGTTCACGTCGGTCAACGGCGCCGCGGTGACCCAGGCGTCGATGGCGATCCCGGGGCTGGCCCTCTATCTGGCCCTGGTCCGGGCGGAACTCGGTGACCGGATGCGGACACCCGTGCAGCAGTCGGTCCATCTGTGGGAGCAGTTGACCGGTGACCGCCCGTTCGACCTCGACGAGCAGGGCCGGATCCGACTGGACCGGTGGGAGCTGGACCCGGACGTGCAGGCCGCGGTGGTCCGGCGGTGGAAGGCGGCGACCCCGGAGACGATCGGCGAGGTCGCCGACCTGGAGTGGTTCCGCACCCGGTTCCGGGCCCTGTACGGCTTCGACGTGCCGGGTGTCGACTACTCCGTGCCGGTCGAGGTGGATCTGCCGTGGCCGGCGGGGTGACGATCGTCGGCGCCGACCCGGACAGTTCGGTGTACGGCCGGGCGCCGTCGTGGCGAATCCGGGTGGCGATCCTGACCGAAGGCCGCATCACGGGCACGGTTCTTCGGCGGTCACTGGCCCCGGAACGTTGAGAGGACGTTGTACCGCCCGCGCCAGCCGTCGTCCATGGCTGATCCGAGACGGCCGCATCAGCAGTCGGCGACGGCTCGTTCCGTCCCGCCGTCGTCCGCGGCTGGTGCGGCGCCGTGGCGTGACCGTGCCCGACGGCTCGGGGTGCCTTGCCGTCGTTCAGGGTTGTTGTCGGCTCCTGTAGGGACCGTGTGCGACGGCTCGGGGTGCCCAGCCGTCGTCCGCGGTCGTTTGTGGTCCACGGTTGGACCGCTACTGACGGCTGGGCTGGCTGAGCCGTCGCTGACGGCTGCCCCGTAGGCGGGAATCGGCCGCCAGCGACGGCTCGAGGTACCCAGCCGTCGTTGGCGGTCACGGCTGTCGTCGGCGGCCCCGGCCATCGTTTGTGGTGCCCGGCTGTCGTTAGCCGGCCGGGTGACGGCTGGAGTGTGGGTCCGGGTGCGCGGCCGGGTGCGGGCTGGGCTGAGCGTGCGGGCTGGAACTGGGTGGGGCTGACCCCGCGGTGCCCAGCAGGCGGTCAGGAGGCATCGAAGCCGGTCGGCCGATGATCACCGGGGCAAGATCCTGCTACCGTCCTGGATCGACGGTTGTGGACAGGATGGTGGCCGTCGGTTTCCGCTGCGAAAGGGCATTCCCCACTGTGCGCCTGTTGTTCGTCATCGCTGCCGCCGTGCTCGCCGGTTTCGTGCTCAGTCCCCTTCTGCGGGCCGACGCCTCCTGCGTACCCACTCCGGCGGCATCCACACCCGACACCGCGCTGAAGGACTGGAGCAAGGCCCAGGTGGCCAATGCGAAGGTCATCGTCAGTATCGGCGAGGAGCGTGGCGTACCCGAGAAGGGCCTCGTCATCGCGGTGGCGACCGCGCTGCAGGAGTCGAGTCTGCGGAACCTGCGCGGCGGCGACCGGGACTCGATCGGCCTGTTCCAGCAGCGGCCCAGCCAGGGATGGGGCACGCCGAAACAGCTGTCCGACCCGGCGTACCAGACGAAGAAGTTCTACGACAAACTCGCCAAGGTCAAGGGCTGGGAGAAGATGCGGCTGACCGAGGCCGCCCAGGCGGTGCAGATCTCCGCCTATCCGGAGGCGTACGCGAAGCACACTAAGGCGGCCACCGGGCTCGTCGACGCGCTGCAGTCCGCCCCGCCGCTGTGCACGGTCGAGGGCCGATGACGATGCGCCTGTCCCGGAAAGAGAAACCCGCCCGCCGGCCGGGCGATAAGAAGGCTGTGCGCAGATCGGCGGCGGTGGTGGCGATGGTGCTGGCCGGGCTGATGGTGCCGTCGTCGCCCGCTGAGGCGGCACTGCCCGACGGCCTGACCCACCTGGGCAAATCCAAGCAGGTCATCGTGGTCAGCGGTAAGAGCTGGACGTCGACCCACGCCACCGTGCGGGCCTATCAGCGCGGTTCCGACGGGAAATGGCGGCTCGCCTTTCCGGCGATGGCAGCACGCATCGGGTACGGCGGATGGGTGTGGGCGTCGAAACGGGTGCAGGACACCGGGAAGACGCCGGCCGGAACGTTCACCATCACCGAGGCCTTCGGGGTGCGCGCCGATCCGGGCACCGCGTTGCCGTACCGGAAGGTGGACGGCAACGACTACTGGGTCGGCGACAACAAGGACGCGAAGACCTACAACCTGTTCCAGCCGTCGGCGTCGGCGAAACGGACCTGGCGTAAGTCGCAGGCCGAGCGGCTCGCCGCCTATCCGAAACAGTACGCGCACGTCGCGGTCATCGATTTCAACCGGGCGAGCGGCGTCACCTGGAACGCCGAGCGCGGTCAATACGTCGCGTCGACGAAGGCGAACACGAAACGCGGCTCGGCCATCTTCCTGCACGCCAGCGGCAAGGGCTCGACGGCCGGATGCGTGTCGGTCAGCCGGGCGAACATGGTCCGGTTGCTGACGTGGCTCAAACCGGCCAGGAAACCGCGCATCGTGATGGCGCCCGCGTCCGCGCTCGAGAAAGCCTGATCGTTCGTCGGCACCGGGCGGCGGCCCGGGCCTAGGGTGAGTGCTGTGCGGAAGGCGTTCACCGGGGCGGACGCTGAGATCCGGCTGCATCAGGAAGCGCTCGTGCTGCGCCGGCTCGCCGGCCTGCCCGGGGTGCCGGTGCTGCTCGGCGTCGACGCCGAAGCCCGGCAGCTGGAGCTCGCCGACCACGGTGAGCGGGACCTCGGCTGCCCGGTCGAGGATCCGGCCGAACTGGTCGCGGTCGCCACGGCGGTGGCGTCGGTGCTCGCCGGGCTGCACGAGCGCGGCGTGCTGCACCGCAACATCACCCCCGCGGCGGTTCGCCGGGACGCGTCCGGCACGCCGCGTCTGGACGGGTTCGAGCTGGCCACCACGTACCCGCTGGAACGGCCCCGGTTCACCCACCACAGCGAGATCAGCGGGACACTCGCGTACCTGTCGCCGGAGCAGACCGGGCGGACCGGGCGCCCCGTCGACCAGCGGTCCGACCTGTATTCGCTGGGCGCCACCCTGTACGAACTGGCGGCCGGCCGCCCGCCGTTCACCACCGGCGATCCGCTGCAACTGCTGCACGACCATCTCACGCGTACCCCGGAACCGCTCACCGGCCCCGCGCCGCACGTGCCGCCGCTGTTCGCGGCGATGGTGGCGCGTCTGCTGGCCAAGGACCCGGACCGCCGCTACCAGAGTGCCGACGGCCTGCTCCACGATCTGCGCCGGCTGGCGGCGGAGTTCCCGGCCGCCGATTTCGCGCTGGGGGAGCGGGACTTCCCGTGGGAGCTGACCGCCCCGTCCCGGGTGATCGGCCGGGACGCCGAGATCACGACGCTGGAGGCGGCCCTCACCGCGGCGCTGCGCGGCACCGGCAACGTCATCCTGGTCAGCGGGCCGTCCGGGGCCGGTAAGAGCGCCCTGATCGATCAGCTCCGCCCGCTGGTCGCCACCGCCGGCGGGTGGTTCGTCGCCGGCAAGTTCGACCAGTTCCGGCGTGGCCCGGACGCGGACGGGGTCCGGCAGGTGTTCCGGGCTCTGGGGCAGATGCTGCTCGCCGAACCGCCCGCGGAGCTGTGCCGGATCCGCGCTCTGCTCACGGCCGGGCTGGCCGCCGGGGCCGGGATCATCGCCGCGGTCGTCCCGGAACTCGCTACCGCCCTGGACATCGAACCCGAGACCGACATGGGTGACCCGGTGCACGCCCTGGACCGGCTGCGCCTGACCGGCATCGAGATCGTGCGGATCGTCGCCGCGGCCCGGCCCCTGGTCATGGTGGTGGACGACCTGCAGTGGTCGCACGGGCCGGCGATCGACTTCGTGGACGGTGTGATCGACGCCGGGGCGATCCCGGGTTTCCTGTTCGTCGGGTCGCACCGCGACGACCCGCTGCCCGCGATCCACCCGTTGGCCACGGCCCTGGCCCGCTGGCCGCGTGCGGTCAACGCCCCGACCCGGCTGCCGCTGGCGAACCTGCCGGATGCGGAGACGTCCGCGCTGATACGGGAGATGCTGCGGCTGCCGGTGGACCGGGTCGGCGAGCTGCTGGCCACGGTGGCCGAACGCGGCGGCGGCAACCCGTTCGAGACGATCGAACTGATCAACGCGTTGCGCCGGGGCGGGGCGCTGCGTCCCGCCGAGGACGGCTGGGCCTACGACGACCGGCGGGGCCGGTCGATCAGTGCGGGCGCCGACGTCATCGCCGACCAGTTGGAGGCGCTGCCCGGACCGGCCCGGCACCTGGTCGAGGTGCTCTGCTGCCTGGGCGGGGACGTCGCCGCCGACTCGCTGAGCGCCGCGGCCGGGTTTCCCGCGGTGGCGCTGCTCGGCCCGGGGCTGCAGGAGGCGATCGAATCCGGTCTGGTGGTCATCGACCGGACCCTGGAGACGTACGCCTTCCGGCATGACCGGATCCGCCAGGTCGTCAACGACGGCATGCCGGCCGGCCGCCGCGGAGACCACCATCTCGCCATCGCCCGCGCCCTGGAGTCCCAGTCCGGGCATCAGCTCATCGTCGCCGAGCAGTACCTTCTGGCTCTCGACCGGCTCGGCTCCCCGGACGAACGCGCCCATGTCGCCGCGCTGCTGTGCGCGGCGGCCGCGGACGCCCGGCGGTCGGTCAACTACCGGCTCGCCGAGCAGATGCTGATCGCGGTGCCCGGCCTGACCACCGACCCGGACCTGGTGCTGCGGACGACCCTGGAACGGCAGGCGGTGCTGCTGGCGACCGGCCGGTTCGAGCAGGCCGCGGACCTCTACCACAGCGCCGACCTGAGCCGTGCCGCGCTGCCGGTGAGGCTGGCCGCCGCGGAACTGCACCTGATCGCGTTGACCTGCCAGAACCGGCTGGACGAGGCGCTGCGGGTCGGCCGGGACACGCTCGCCGCCTGCGGCATGCCGGTGCCCGCCGACCCGGTACGCGCCGACGAGGCGGCCCGGGCCGTGCGGGAGCTGACCGGGTGGGCGGCCACCGGTTCCGCGGAGCAGGACGCCGCCCACCCGCGCGCCGCCGACGCCCTCGCCGACGCCGTCGACCGGGTCGTCAACCGGTTCCTGCAGGCCGCCTACCTGGCGGACGACCCGTTGTATCCCTGGCTGATCCGGGTCGCGGCACACCGGTGGACCACCGACGGCCCGTCGACCCCGCTGACCGGGCCGCTCGCCAACGGGTACCTGGTGCTGGCACGCTGGAACCAGGACTACGTCACCGGTCACCGGATCCTGCGCCGGATGATGCGGTTCGCCGAGCTGGCCGGCGTCGAACCGGACGCCACCTTCGCCCGGTTCCTGCACAGTGTCAGCGCCGCGGCCTTCTTCGAACCACTGCGGGCGGTGATCGCCCTCGGCCATGAGATGCACGAGCGTCTCATCCGGGTGGGCGGTTCCTACGACGCGGCGTTCACGTTCGCCGCCACCACCCCGCTGATGCTCGACTGTGCCGCCGACCTCGACGACGCCCGGGCCGAGGCGGAACGGGGGATGGCCTTCGCCGCCGCGACCCACAACCGCACCGGTGCCCAGAACCTGGAGATCCATCGTCAGTTCGTCGCGGTGCTGTCCGGGACCCGGGACGCCATCGACGCGGAGCGCCTGTACGCCGGGACCGGAACCGCGGTGTTCGGCGATCACGTCTACCACGCGCTGGCCGCCCTGCTGCTCGGTGACCGCGCCACCCTGGTCCGGCAGGCGGACCGGGCCGCCGCGCTGATCCCGGCGTTCAGCGGCCTCCCGACGGTCGTCACCGCGCACCTCGTGCACGCCCTGGCGCTCGGCGACACCGGGCGGGCCGGCACTACCGCGTTCGCGGAGCATCTGGCGTGGTTCGAGCAGCGGGCCGCCGAGACACCGGGCAACTTCGCGCACCTCGCGTCGTGGCTGCGCGCGGAACGGGCCCGCGGCATCGGGGACCTCCCGGAGGTGGTCCGCGCCTTCGACCGGGCGCAACGTGACGCCGACGGGGTGCAGCGGCCGTGGCACCAGGCGCTGATCGCCGAACGGTACGGCCGGTACCTGGTCGAGCAGCAGGCCGTACACCTGGGAAAGCAGACCCTGGGTGACGCTTGCCGCCGCTATGCCGCGTGGGGTGCGCACCGCAAGGCCGCCGACCTGCGGGCCGAGTTCCGGCTGCCGGACGAGGACGCCCCGGCCGGTCCCGGGCGGGTGACGGCGCAGTCGGTGGACCTGCTGGCCGTGCTGCGGTCCAGTCAGGCGATCAGTTCGGAGACCCGCCTCGACCGGCTCGTCCCCCAGCTCAGCCAGGTGCTGTGCGCGCTGACCGGGGCGACCGCCGCCCACCTGGTGATCCACGACCCGGACCGGGCCGAGGCGTGGACGGTGGCGACCGCGGGCGGGGACCTGCTGCCGCTCGCCGACCCGGCCGCCGGGGCGCTGCTGCCGGTGACGGTCGCCCGTTACGCCGCCCGGACCCGGGAGCCGCTGATCGTCGTGGACGCCACCGCCGACGACCGGTTCGCCCACGATCCGTTCCTGCGGCCGCTCGAACAGTGCTCGCTGCTGGCGGTGCCGGTCCTCAACGGGGGCCTGCCGACCGCGGTGCTGATCCTGGAGAACACCGACAGCCGGGGCGCGTTCGCCACTCACCGGCTCGACACGGTGAGCCTGCTGACCGGCCAGCTCAGCGTGTCGGTCAACAACGCGCTGCTGTACGCCGCCCTGGAACGCAAGGTCGCCGACCGGACCCGGGAACTCGCCGACGCCAACGCCCAGCTCGCCCGGCAGGCCGGCACCGACGCCCTGACCGGACTGCCGAACCGGCGCCGCCTCGACGACGCCCACGACACGGTCGCCGTCGCCATGATCGACATCGACTGGTTCAAGCCGTACAACGACCATTACGGCCACCAGGCCGGCGACGAATGCCTGCGCCGGGTCGCGTCCGCCATCGGCGCGGCCGTGCGCCAGACCGACGTGGTGATCCGCTACGGCGGCGAGGAGTTCGCGGTCCTGCTCGCCGACGCCGACGAACACATCGCCCTGCAGGTCGCCGAACGCATCCGCGCCGCCGTCCACGCCCTCGGCGAACCACACGCCGCCGCCCCTCGCGGCCACGTCACGGTCAGCATCGGCGTGGCCACCGCCCCCGCCGGTCCCGGCACTCCGGTCGAGGCGCTGCTGCGGGCCGCCGACTCCCGCCTTTACCAGGCAAAACGCGAGGGTCGCGACCGCGTGTCCGGTGCGGCGTGATTTTCTGGTACGCGCGGAAGTGCCGTCCCTGATACGGCGGGGCCGGCGTCGTCCGTTCGCAGCTCGCCGCCGAGACGGGCGATGCCGGCGGCCGGCCCCGTGCGAGTCGATCCCAGCCGGTCACCCCGCGGTCTGGTCAGACGCTGTCAGGTAGCGCGTGAGCATGGTGACGAGCTCGTCCTCCAGCCGGCGCGGGTCGAGTTGCCGGGTGGCGAGCAGTTTGTGCGGCAGCATCTCGACCGTGTTGACGATCATCAGGGCGGCGGTGTCCAGGTCGTCGACGCGGATCTGCGGGTGGCCGGCGAGCAGCGCGCGGACCTGGGCGACGCGTTCCTGCTCGTACGCGAGGACCTTGCCGATGAAGTCCGCGTCGATCGGGGCCTCCTCGATCATCATGCGGAGCAGCCGTGGGTCGTGCTGGTGGTTGTCGATGGTGCGGCGGGCGAACAGGCGCAGCGCCTCCGGCAGGGGCAGACCGTCCAGGTTCAGGGCGGCCGCGGCGTCGCGTTCGATGTGGTCGACGAGGAGCGCGGCGAGGATCGACTCCTTGTTGGGGAAGTACTGGTACACCGAGCCGATCGAGACGCGGGCCCGTTCGGCGATGCGGTTGGTGGTGCCGGCGGCGTACCCGTGCTCGGTGAAAATGTGAGCAGCGGCGGTCAGGATGCGGTCGCGGGTGAGTTCCGCGCGTACCTGCCGGGGCTTGCGACGTGGGCTGTTGTCGCGGGGCACAGGGGTCCTCCTCGAGGGCCGCAAAAGCGAGTAGCCGAAAGGTGAGCAACAGCTCAGAATAGTGTCATGAGCTGGGAAAATGCCAACACCGTGCAGACCGTGGAGCGGCTGGAGGCCACCATCGGGCGGCCCGCCGCGATCGTCATGAGGAAGCAGCTCGACCGGCTCGACGACGGCTGCGTGCAGGTGCTGGAGTTCTCCCCGATCGCCGGTCTCGGCTATCTCGATGGTGACGGCAACCGCCGGTCGACGTACGTCGGTGGGGCAGCCGGGTTCGCCCGGGTCCAGTCACCGGAGCGGATCTCCTTCGAAGTGGCGGGGGACGGACCGGTGGTGGGTGCGGGCGTGTCGATGCTGTTCCTGCTGCCCGGGGTCGGGGAGACGCTGCGGCTCAACGGGGTGGCGGCCGGATTCCGCGACGGGCGGCTGACGGTCGACGTCCGGGAGACGTACATCCACTGTGCCCGGGCGGTGCTGCGGTCCCGGCTGTGGCAGCCTGCCGTCGACCGGGAATTCCGGGACGTGCCGGAGATGGGCGGCCCGCTCGGTGACCGGCTGGTCCGGGAGTTCCTGCAGGTCAGCCCGTTCCTGGTGCTGAGCACCGGTGACGACACCAGCCCGCGCGGCGACCAGCCCGGCTTCGTGCGGGTGCTCGACGGGCACACCCTGATCATCCCGGACCGCCGCGGCAACCAGCGGGCCGACACCTTCCACAACCTGCTCGACGACGACCGGATCTCCTTCGCCGCGTTGCGCCCGGGCAGCGCCGACGTCCTGCACGTGCACGGCACCGCCACGATCACCGTCGATCCGGAACTGCTGGACACGATGCGACTGCGGGACGTCGCACCGCAGGCGGCGCTGCTTTTTCGCGTACACGATGCGTCGCTGCGCAAGAACGCGGCCGTGACCGGGTCGCGGTTGTGGCGGGCCGCGCAGCGAGCTGATCCGTCGCGGACACCGAACATGGTGACGATCGGCGCCCGGCATGCCACCGGCGGCGCCGACCGGATCGCCGGGATCCCCGCAGGCGTGCTGTTGCGGCCGGTCACCGCGTTGTCCGGGGTGTTGCGCCGGGTGATGGACCTCTCCTACCGCAAGGCGCTGGCCGACGAGGGCTATGCGGCATCGGACAAGCCGGTGAGCGGGACACGGCGGATGCGGGTCGTGCGGGTGCGCCGGGAGACACCGGACGCGGTCACCGTCGTGCTGCGCGACACCGCGTCACGCCGGCCGATCGACTTCCGGCCCGGACAGTTCTTCACCCTGGTCACCGAGGTGGACGGTCGTCCGGTCCGGCGCGCCTACTCGGCGTCGTCGGCGCCCGGCTCACGAAACCTGGAGGTCACCGTCAAACGGGTTCCCGGCGGGCTGTTCTCCACCCACGCGAGCCAGAGCATCCGCCCCGGAGATCACTTCGAGGTCAAGGGACCATCGGGTACGTTCCACAGCGGTCCCGACGCCACCGATCTCGTCATGATCGCCGCGGGCAGCGGGGTCACCCCGATGATGAGCATGATCCGCGGCGGCGCGCCCGGGCGGATGGCCCTTCTCTACGGCAACCGGGACGAGGGCGGCACACTGTTCGCCGCGGAACTGGCCCGCCTGACCCGCAAGCGCCGCGGTCGCCTGTCGGTGACGCACCGGCTGACCCGGCCCGCACCCGGCTGGACCGGCGACCGGGGACGCCTCGACGGGCCGGCCATCACCGCCTGGCTGGACGCGATCGCCCCCGCCGAGTCGGCGCAATACCTCGTGTGCGGCCCGGACGGGGTGCTCGAGGCGGCGCGGGCCGTGCTCACCGCGCGGGGCGTGCCGGCGCAGCGGATCCATGTGGAGAGTTACGCCAGCGCGCTCGACGGGGACGTCCCGGCGACCGGACCACACCCGATGACCGTCGAACAGGACGGCGAACCGGTCACCACGGTCGTCGTCGACCCCGGAACGACCCTGCTCGACGCGGGCCTGGCCGCCGGGGTGACGATGCCCTACTCGTGCACGGTCGGCAACTGCGGCGAGTGCCTGGTGAAGTTGCGTTCCGGCACGGTGGTGACGAGCGAGCCGAACTGTCTGACGCCCCGTCAGCGGGAGGCCGGGCTGGTGCCGTCCTGCGTCACCCGTCCCACCTCGCCGGTCACCGTCGACGTCACCGAGTGGTGAAGGCGATCCAGGCCGTCGGGGATCTGGGCGACGGTCAACATGCCCACGGCCACCAGCATGAGCTGGACGGCGGTCACGATCAGGCGGTGCTTGCGCCACACCCGGCGGGCCAGCAGCCACTGGAGTTCGGCCTCACGTCGCTGCCGCGCCTCCGGCGACTCGTGGGTCGTCATGGCCAGCACCTCGTCGACGTCCTCGGCGTCCTTCAGCCGCGACCACGACGTGCCGCCCAGTCCGCTGCCCGGTCCGATGTTCGACCGCAGCGCCCAGATCAGGATGCCGATCGCGACGTAGGTCAACGCGACCGCGGCGGTGCCGAGGAGGACGGCCCAGTCGTGTGCGGGGAAGTTCGCCATCGTCAAGCCGACCAGCCCGACCCCGACACCCGTCAGGATCATCGCCTTGTTGTCGCCGCGGGCGTCGGACGCCCGCATGTCCGAGTCGCTGTCTGACCCCTTCTTCATGATCACAACGCTAGGCGCCTATGCCGGTGCCGGGGTGATTCCTCACCCGGCCGGGGGAGTGTCGCGGCTGCCCACCGCCGTGCCGGGCGATGATGGCGGCCATGCCCACCACCGCGCGCCGGATGTACGAGCTGCTCGAACCGATCTGCCTGGTCACCTTCTTCGCCGACGAGTGCAATGCGGAACTGGCCGCCCTCGGCCACCGCACCTACTGGGACGGCTACTTCGCCAGCCGGGCCGCCCCGCTGGGCCGGGTGCCGGCCGAGGTGGTGCACGCGGCGTTCTACAGCTTCGCCGACGGGGAGGCCGCCCGGCACATCCCGAGCGCCTGGGAGACGATCCCGCCCGAGGAGTCCGTCGCGGCGCGGCAACGGGGCAGCGCGAACTCGCTGCGCCGGATCCTCGGCGCCGAACTCGCCGGCTCACCAGGCCTGTCCCGGGCCGCCGACCTGACCACCCGGGCCGCGACCGGCGCGCCCACCGCGGGCCGGATGATGTACGCGGGCATGCGCACCCTCCCGATCCCCGCCGACCCGGTGGCCCGCCTGTGGCACGCGGCGACCATGCTGCGCGAACACCGCGCCGACGGGCACATCGCGGCGCTCGTCGGCGCGCGGATCGGCGGCACCGAGGCACACGTGCTCAGCGCGCTGGCCATGGGCATCCACCCGCCGGAGACGTTCGGGCGCATCCACCACCTGCCGAAGAAGCGCCTGGCCGCGGTGCTGGACGGCCTGCGCACCCGCGGTCTCGTCGACGCGGACGGCCGGTTCACCGACGCCGGCCGCGCCACCCGGCAGGCGATCGAGGCGTCCACCGACGAGCTGGCCGAGGCGCCCTACGAGACCCTCACCCCCGCCGAGCTCGACGAACTGATCACCCTCCTGCAGCCGATCACCGCGAAGCTGGTCGCCGCCGGATCCCGCTGAGCGGCTCACAGGGCCGGCAGCGGCTCCCCGGGACGGGGCGACCGGCGCTCGATCAACCAGAACAGGTAGATCCGGAGATCCTCCCGCAGCGACCCGTCGAGATAGGAGGCGAAGTCGGCCAGCCCGTCCGCGGCCTCCCGCTCGTCCGCACGCTCACCGTCGGTCCACTGCCGGCGCAATCCCTCGACGTGCTCGACGGCCCGGTCGCGGTCCTGCCACCACGCGCGGACGGTCTCCGGCGTCCACCGGTCGTCGCCGTCGCAGCCGTACCCGCCAAAGGGATCATCCCCGGCTGCGGCGACGACCGCAGCCACCTCGGCCGTCGTTCGTGGCTGCCGGAACACGAACTCGGTGAAGTGTTCGCCGCCGTAGAGAACGTGGCCGGGCGCGTACAGCCGGCCGGTCCAGCCGTTGTCGGTCTCGCCGGTCCAGAACGGCCCGGGAACGTTGAGCCACAGGAGATCCTCCCAACGGCCCCGGAAGTCTTCACGCTGTTCGGGCGTCAGGGCGCCCGTCGGATCCCAGTACAACGACACGCCTAATCATCACCGGCCTGCGCTGTCAGGCCTCGGCGGGGGAGGGGAACGCCGCCCGCGGCTGGGCGCCGCTGAACCACAGGCCGATCGCCACCGCCGACGCCGCCTCCAGGTAACCGGCCCGGGCCAGCCCGCCGCACGCGGCCGGGGTGCAGCCCAGCGACGTGATCAGCGATTCGGTCACGGCCGCGGCCCCGGCATGGTCGGTGCAGTAGGGGACGGCCAGCGGCACACCCTCGAACACCAGCGGCCGCAAGGTCCAGATGCTGGCATGACAGAGATGGAAAGCCTTCACGGTGTACGCCTCCGTCGCGCTCGCCGCCACCGCGGCGGCCCCGCCCGCACCGAGCATGAGGCCGTCGGGTGTGTGCTCGAGCGGATTGGTGCAGTCGATCAGGGTGCGCCCGGCCACCTCCCCGGCGAGACCGTGCACCAGCGCCGGCGCCTCGCCTGCGGGCACCGCGAGCAGGATCGCCTCACCGTGAACGGCGGCGTCCCGGAGACTCCCGTGCCCGGTGGCGCCGATCCGTTCGGCGGTCCGCGCCGCCCGCCGCTCGTCCCGGCCACCGATCACCACGTCGTGGCCGGCCGCGACCCAGGCGCCGCCCAGGTTGGCGGCCATCGTCCCCGTACCCCAAATGCCGATCTTCATGTTTTGTGTCCCCTTGATGCTGCAACGGTTGTGCGGGGAAACGGTAGGCAGGCCGATACGCACCGAACGGTGTGCGTGGGGTCGGGCAGGATGGTCCGATGAGATCCGGATTCACGGCCGACTGCCAGGCCCGGGTGGCGTTCGAGGTGCTGGCCAACCGCTGGGACAGCGTCGTCGTGCTGACGATCGACGCACACGGCCCGGCCCGCCCGGCGACGCTGCTCACCCGGATCGGCGGCATCAGCCCGAAGTCCCTCAACGACGCGCTGCGCCGCCTGGAACGCAACGGGCTGGTGGAGCGGCGCGCCTACCGGGAGGCGCCGCCGCGGGTCGACTATGCGCTGACGGAGGCCGGCGCGGCCCTGCTGGAACCGATGCAGGCGATGGGCGACTGGGCCACCCGCTACGCCGACGTGGTCACCGACGCGCAGGCCCGCTTCGCGGAGCCCAGCCGTCCCTGAGCACTTGCTCGCCCGCCCCCGCTCGCCCGCCCGCGCCTCGTTGGCGATCTTGGTGCGACGGCCACCTCATGCGGTGGTCTCCGCACCAAAATCGCCGAGTCGCCGAGTCGCCGAGTCGCGGTCAGGATGCGAAGCCCGTCCGCGTGGTGATTACGGGCGCGCTGGACGCCCCAATTCACCACACCCGTGGCGGTGTGGTGATTACGGGCGCGCTGGACGCCCCAATTCACCACACCCCTGGTGGTGTGGTGATTACGGGCGCGCTGGACGCCCCAAATCACCACGCTGTTGTGGGTGTGGTGAGTTCGGGTGTGCTGGACGCCCCAAATCACCACGCTGTTGTGGGTGTGGTGAGTTCGGGTGTGCTGGGCGCCCGAAGTCACCACGCTGGCCCCGACGACTGAACGTGTCCAGTGGCAAGCGGCTGGCGTCGGCTGATGGACCCGGTCTGCCGCGGCGGGGTGAGGGATGATGTCGGGGATGGCGGTTCGGGGGACGGTGCGGTTGTGGGACGCGGACGAGGGCTGGGGAGTCGTCGACTCGCCGGAGACGCCGGGCGGCTGCTGGGCGGGTTTCAGCGCGGTGGCGGTCGCCGGGTACGCCGCCCTCGACGCCGGTGACCAGGTGATGCTGGAGTGGGAGGCGGCGCGCCAGGACGGTTGGGCGTTCCGCGCGACCCGGCTGTGGCGGCACGGAACGGAACCCGTCGAGCGGACCCGGTCTGCGGGTGGCGGCGCCTACCGCAGCACGCTCACGCTGACGTTCGACCCGCCCGACGACCCGGACTGATCAGTGGCTGTCCTGGTAGGCGCGTAGCGTACGCGGCCCGAACGCGTCCGGCAGGACCTCGTCGATGGTCTTGATGCCGGTCAGGGTCTCCAGGAGCATGCCTTCGGCCGAGTGTTCGTAGAGCAGCTGACGGCACCGCCCGCACGGCATCAGCGTGTTGCCGTCGCCGTCCACGCAGACGAACGCGGTCAGGCTGCCGCCGCCGGTCATGATGAGGTCGGTGACCAGGGAGCATTCGGCGCACAGGCCGAGACCGTACGACGCGTTCTCGACGTTCGCGCCGGTGACCACCCGTCCGTCGTCGACCAGGGCGGCCACCCCGACCGGGAACTTCGAATACGGCGCGTAGGCCTTGGCCATCGCCTCGCGGGCGCGAGTGCGCAGCATCTGCCAGTCTTCAGGGGAAATGTCGGTCACCGTGGATCTCCTTCGTTGTGCCCCATCACTGTACGTGGCCCCACGGCACGCCTGGTGGACGCCGCCGATCACGGGTGGAGTCTCCGGTCGACGGTCAGCCCGCGATCGGCATGTCGATGGCACGATGCCGCACGGGAACAGATACCTGGCGGCGTGACGTCGCTGTGGACGCCGTCACCACTCGGACTTCTTCACCAGGGCCCACTCGTGGTCGTCGCCGGAGGTGCAGGTGGTCAGGGTCAGGCGGGCGCCCTGGCCGCCGTCCCCCACGCCGGACACGTCCAGGCACAGGCCGGAGGAGGCGTTGACCAGGCGGTAGTAGTCCCAGCCCCGGGACGTCAGCTGCTTCTCCAGGCGGTAGTCCTGGTTGTCGTCGGCGAAGCACTGCACCTCGCTGACGTCGGTGCCGGCGTCGACCGCCTCCGCGCCCGGCACGTCCAGGCACATGTCGTCGTCGGTGTTGCGGATCCAGTAGAGCTGGTTGCCGTCTTCGTCCTCGCCGTTCGGGACGAAGAGGAACTCCTGGTTGTCTTCGGTCAGCTTCTTGCAGAGGTCCTGCAGCACGGGACCGTTCGGTTGGCCGGGGCCCTCGCCGGGGATGTCGACGCACAGGCCGGTGGCCATGTTGTGCACGAAGTACGGCCCGTAGTCCGCGGTGCCCTCGGCGACGTCGACCGCGTTGATCGGCGGCTGGTCGCGTTCCTCCACCGTGGGCGTCGGGGAGGGTGTCGTCGGCGAGGCGACGGGTTCTGCGGAGGAGGATGACGACGAGGTGGCGGCGATGACCCCGCCGACCGCCGCGGCCGCCAGCACCACGGCGGCCACCGCGCCGAGCACCAGGCGCCGCCGCTGGGGACGGGGTGACGCCGGGTCACCCAGGAGCCGCGTCGGATGCTCCAGGGAGGAGAAAGCCGAGGTGAAAGAGGAGCCGGAGGTGGAAGAGGGGCCGGACGCGGGCGCTGCCGCCGCCGGACGGCCGTTGAGCAGCCGCGCCAGTAACTGCTCCGCCGTCGGCCGCCGTCGCGGGTCGGTGGCCAGCGCCTCCTCGACCAGTTGCCGCAGCGGACCGTCCGGCATGCCGTCCAGCCGCGGCTTGCCGTTGATGATCTGTGCCATGGTGGCCATCGGGGTGCCGCCGTCGAACGGCGGGTTCCCGGTCCCGGCGAAGGCGATCACGCAGCCCCAGGCGAAGATGTCGGCCGCCGGTGTCAGGGGAGTGGCGGGCTCGTCGAACCGTTCCGGCGCCATGTAGCTGACCGTGCCCATGTAGACGCCGGTG
Organism: Actinoplanes rectilineatus; assembly: GCF_000962825.1. Taxonomy (GTDB): domain Bacteria; phylum Actinomycetota; class Actinomycetes; order Mycobacteriales; family Micromonosporaceae; genus Actinoplanes; species Actinoplanes rectilineatus. The sequence goes on along the minus strand of NZ_JZKF01000026.1, from coordinate 22,435 downwards.
CGGGTGAGCCGGCTCTGGGTGTCCTCCAGCGCTCGCGCGATGCCGAAGTCGATCACCTTGGGGCTGCCCGGCGCGAGCAGGACGTTTCCCGGTTTCAGGTCGCGGTGGATGACTCCGGCGCCGTGGATCGCGGCCAGTGCGGTGGCCACCCCGATCGCGACGCCGTGCAGGTTGGACGGGGACAGCGGGCCCTTCGAGCGGACCTCGTGGCCCAGTGTCGGCCCGTCCACGTATTCGACGACGAGGTAGGGGCGGTAGGCGTCCGGGTCGGCGTCGAGGACTTCGGCGGTGCAGAACGGCGGCACCTGCCGGGCTCGGGCCACCTCGTCGCGGAACCGGCTGCGGAACTCGGGGTCGTCGGCGACCGCGGCGTGTACGACCTTGACGGCGACGAGCCGGCCGTTGGTGCCGCGTGCGAGGTAGACGACGCCCATCCCGCCGGCTCCGAGTCGGCCGACCACCTCGTAGTCGCCGAGGAAGCGGGGGTCGTCCGGTTGCAGCGGGCCGTGTCCGGGCCTGCCTTGCTCGATCACATTCAGCTCCATGGCCGCGGGGGACGCCCAGAGTACCGAAAGAGATCAAAATCCCCTTATCGGGTACGAGGTGAAGCACGCCCGTGGCGCGGAGGGGCCGTCGCGACTTTAGGCATAGATCTGGGTTGATATTCGGACAGTGGGGTGGAATCCTACCTGGGAGCGCTCCCAATCCCCGTATCCCCCGAAACCCCCTCTGGGAGGTCGAACCGTGCGTCCTCACACGTCTCGTCGCTCAGCTCTTCCGCGTACCCTCAAAATCCTGGTCCTGCTCGTGGCGCTCGTGGTGGGCACCCTGCAGTCGGCGGGCGCCGCGCAGGCCCACGGCACCATCGTCAACCCGGCCAGCCGCGCCTATCAGTGCTGGCAGGACTGGGGCACCCACCACACCGACCCGCTCATGCAGACGCAGGACCCGACGTGCTACCAGGCGTTCCAGGCCAACCCCGACACCATGTGGAACTGGATGAGCGCCCTGCGCGACGGCCTCGGTGGACAGTTCCAGGCACAGACCCCGGACGGGACCCTGTGCAGCAACAACCTGTCCCGCAACGCCAGCCTCAACAAGGCCGGCAACTGGAAGTCCACCACGGTGACCAGCAACTTCACCGTCAACCTGTACGACCAGGCCAGCCACGGCGCCGACTACTTCAAGGTCTACGTCAGCAAGCAGGGGTTCGACCCGACCACCCAGACCCTCGGCTGGGGCAACCTCGACTTCATCACGCAGACCGGCAAGTACGCGCCGGCCAACAACATCTCGTTCCCGATCACCACCTCCGGCTACACCGGCCACCACGTCCTGTTCGTCATCTGGCAGGCCTCGCACCTGGACCAGGCCTACATGTGGTGCAGCGACGTGACCTTCGCCTGACCGGCGTCACCGGTCCGGGACGTCCCACCGGCGTCCCGGACCGGATGTTCTCTCCTCGGGCAGGGGTGATGTCATGCGGTGGCGTTATCTGTGGGCGGCACTGGTCCTGCTGGTCGTCGCGGCGGGCACGGTCGTCCTGACCCGGGCCGGCGGCACACCCGACCTGGACGAGCTGTTGACCGCCCGGATGCGGGACACGCTCGAACAGTCGAGTCCCGACCAGCATCAGCACGCCGGTTACCAGGCCGGATCCGCGCCGGTGATCTGCGGCGTCCGCGTCTACGGCTACGAGCCGTCCGGGGCGGCCGGCGTCGCCGAGGTTCGCACGGTCTACGGCTTCCACCTCTGCGGCGTCGCCGAGCCGAACAGCCCGTGGGACATCGCGGTCAAACTGGCCGGCCCGGTCATCCTCGACATGTCCACCGACCCCACCGGGATCCAGGTGGTCGAGGCGACCGAGCAGATCCGGTACGCCGACCGGCTCCGGCAGATGTTCCCGCCGAAGTACGCCGAGGTGGCCCGGACCGAGGCGCTGACCGAGACGGAGATGGCCGACCTGCGCCGCCGCTACGACACCGCGGCCGGCCTGTCCTGAATCCCGTTCTTCAGTCCTCGAGATGCGCGGCGAGGTTCGCCAGCGAGGAGTTCATGCCGGCGGCGTGATCGGCGGCGGAGACGCCGGCCGGAACGTCGTCGGCCCGGATGTCCACCCGGGTGCCGTCCGGCACCGCGGTGACCTCCCACGTCATCGTCATGGTGCCGGCCTGGTCCGGGTCGTCCGAGACGAAGTCGACCGCCTGCACCACCCGCACACCGTCGACGACGTCCACGAACCGGGCCTCGACGACGTCCGAGTCCGCGGTGGTCTTGCCCGGCGCGGCCGAGGCGTCGGCGTAGGTGAGCACCAGCCGGTACGACCCGCCGGGCCGCAGGTCGAACCGCTCGAACCGGCCGCTCATCCCCTCCGGCGGCAGCCACCTGGTCAGCGCCGCGGGGTCGACGAGGGCCGCATAGACCCGGTCGAGCGGTGCCACGATCGTCCGGGAAGCCGTATCCGTCCGAGCCATGCCGCGATCCTAATGCGCCACGCTGCCCTGAGGCGCCCTTGCTCGGGTACGCGCTGCGCTGGTCCCGCTGCGACGGGTGATCGCGGCGTATCGTGGCGGCGTGGCAGCGCGTATCACCGAACTCGTCCTGGACGCCCGCGATCCGGAGCTGCTGGCCCGGTTCTGGTGCGAGGTGCTGGGCTATGTGGAACTCGGCCGGGACGGCGACGACATCGAGATCGGCCCGCCCGGTGCCGGGTTCGGCGGGCCGCAGCCGACGATCGTGCTCAGCCGCACGGACGAGCCCAGGACCGGCAAGCTGCGCCTGCACTTCGACGTGAACGCCACCGACCGCGATCAGGCCGAGGAGCTGGACCGGTTGCTCGCGGCCGGCGCCCGCCCCGCCGACGTCGGGCAGACCGGCGACGAGACGTGGCACGTGCTCGCCGACCCGGAGGGCAACGAGTTCTGCCTGTTGCGGCGGCGCGTACCCGAGATATAACAAGATCGTCTATGGTCTGGTCCCGGCCGGCGGAGCCGTGGAGAGGGGCCGGACGACAGTGGCGGAAAGCGAGCGGTTCGCGCGCGCGGTGGCGGTGGTCCTCGGTGCGGTGGTGTTCGGGATCATCGGCGCGACCGCGGGTTCGTGGATCGGCAGCCTCAACCCGGGGCCCCTGCCGGACAACGTGGAGGCACTGCGGATGGCCGCGGACATCGTGCCGGGTGTCGTCCCGGCCGGTGAGCTCGACCGGCGCGACTACGTCTACGGTTCGCGGCTGGGCGACGAGGAGTCCGGCCAGGGGTACGTCGAGATCCTGTACGCCTCCGAGGACGACGAGGCCACCCTCGACGAAGCCCGCGACTGCAGCCTGGACGGGCTCGCCCGGGACAGCGCGGAACGGCACGGCTGGGCGGGTTTCGCCGAGATCACCGGGTACACCTGTGCGAGCTGGCGCGCGCAGAAGGACGACCTGGTCGTGGTCTACGTCAACTACGGGCTCGGGCCGGAGCTGACGTTCTACCGCGCCACCATCGGGCCGACCGCCGGAGCGCTGATCGGCGCCCTGTTCGGCGCGTTGGCCGGAGCGGCGGCCGGACACGCCTGGCGCCGCCACCCGGTGCCGCTGATCGTCGTCCTCACCCCACCGGCGCTCGTCCTCGTTCCCTTCACGGTCCTCATCCTGGCGGCTCTCCTCTCCGGCGACCCCGAGGAGCCGTTCCCGCCGTTCTGGACCCTGGGGCCCACGTTGGCCAGAGCGTTCTTCTTCTATTGGTGACCGGCCGTTCTGGTGGTGACCTGACATGCCGGTCTTCGACGCCCGACGGGTCGTCGCGAAGGTGCAAAGACACGTCCTGTTGATCGGGATCGGTCTGCTCATCCTCATCGAAGGGGCCCGACCGCTTTGCCGTGCTTCACATCAAGGTCAGCGATTCTTTTTTCAACAGATAGTTGAAAACGTGGCGTTGATAAGTCATGCTTCAACGCGTGTCCGACCTCTTTGCTCGACCTGACTCTGCGGCGCAGCGCGCGTCGCGCACCTACCGATCCCTGACGCATCTGATCGACCGGCACGCCGACAGTCCCGCCCGCCGATCACGGCAGGCGCATCCCACCATGCCCGCTCCACATGAGGTGATTCGACTCGTAGCGGGACTTGCCAGCGGCTCGATCATCCCGGAGCCGGGTGAGCAGGATGTAGATCACGACGACGTCGTCGCGGCGCTGACCCTGCTGCCCAGCGTCCGGGCCGACCTTGACTCCACCGAGCTGGCCCTGCTGAGGATTGCCCGGAGCAGAGGCATGACGTGGCAGGACATCGCCTTCGGCCTGGGACTCAATACACCGCAGGCGGCCAAGCAGAGGTACGAACGCCTGGAGACACGTTCCGAAGACACCGGACGTACCGAAACGTGATCCTGCCCGCGGTCTCCAGCACCCACCGATAAGGAGAGTGCGCGACGACGGACTATCCCGAGGCTGCCGTCGCACGTCGTGCGCTGTTGGCTGCCGCCGCTGGACACCTTTCGCCATCAGGGTCTGCCTGCGTGGTGACTTCAGCCCGCCCATCCCGCCCGTATTCACCACGCCCCCACGGGTGTGTTGATTTGGGGCGTGCAGCGCGCCCGTATTCACCACACCCCGCATGGGTGTGTGGACTTCGGGCGTCCAGCGCGCCCCAAATCAACACACGGATGGGGTTCGCACCCTGACCACGAAACGTGTCTAGGGTCGGTGCATGAACGTCGATCGACATCTCGACTGGGCGGGCTGCTACAACGCCCGTGACCTGGGCGGACTCCCCACCTCGGACGGCCGGGCCACGCGGTGGGGCGCGGTGGTGCGCACGGACAGCCTGGATCGGCTGACGCCGCAGGGATGGCTTCAGCTGTACGCGCACGGCATCCGCACCGTGGTCGACCTGCGGGAGGACGACGAGCGTGCCGAGGCGGTGTCCCGTCCGGAAGGGATCACCGTGGTCCCGGTGCCGCTGGATGACAACGACGACACGGCGTTCTGGTACCGCTGGATCGACGAGGACATCGACGGCACGCCGCTCATCTACCGGCCGTTCCTGGAGCACAAGGCGCAGCGGTGTGTGGCCGCGGTCCGCGCCGTGGCCCGGGCCGGCCCCGGCGGCGTGGTGATCCACTGCGGGATCGGCCGGGACCGGACCGGGTTGGTCGCCCTGCTCCTGCTGGCGCTGGCCGGGGTGGAGCCGGGTGCGATCGTCGAGGACTATGCGGCGAGCGGGGAACGGCTGCGGGCCTATTTCGCGCATCCGACGGTGGCTGATCCGGTGGCGGACCGGCTGGCCGAGCGGGGCACCACGATCGCGGCGGTCCTGCACGACCTGCTCGCCGGACTCGACGCGCAGGTCGTGCTGGTCGCGGCCGGCCTGTCACCGGAGGACGTGACCGCCGTGCGGACTCGACTGATCCAGGAGGCCGGCTGACCACGGCGGCGTGCTTTTACGCGTACGAGAGAAGGAGAGTGACCGTCAGGCCGGAGAAGGTGTGCCCGGTGGTTGTTCGCAGCGGTTGCCGTGCTGTTCCAACCAGCCGGTGACCGCGCTGCGGCAGGCGTGGTCGAGGCGGCTCGCGGTCAGATCCAGCAGGACGGGCCGGTCCGCCGGGACCGCCTCCAGCGCGTCGAGCAGCACCGGGAGCCGCAGGAACGTGGCGGTTCCGGCGACACGCACCCGGACCGGGCCGCTGCCGGTGTCGTGGGTGACGACCGACAGCATCGAAGACTGCCACGCCGTTTTGGTGATCGCCAGGAGCAGGCCGGCGAGGACACCTTCGAAGAGGCTGAACAGCACGACCGTGCCGGCGGTGGACATCAGGATCACCGCTTCGCCGCGGTGCTCGCGCCACAGGCCGGGCAGGAAACCGACCGGCATGAGTTTTCCGCCGGAGTGGACCAGGACCGCCGCCAGCGCAGCCACCGGGAGCTGGGCGAGGACGGCCGGCAGCAGTGCGGCGAACAGCAGCAGCCAGGCGCCGTGCATCACGCGGGATGCTCGGGTACGCGCCCCGGCCTGCACGTTGGCGGCACTACGGACGATCACCGCGGCCATCGGCAGCGCGCCGAGCAGACCGCACACCGCGTTCCCGGCGCCCTGGGCGATGAGTTCCCGGTCGTAGTCGGTACGCGGACCGTTGTGCAACCGGTCGACGGCCGCGGCGCTGAACAGGCTCTCCGCCGAGGCGATCAGGGTGAACGCGACCACCGTCCCGGCGAATCCGGTGGTGCCGAGCACGGCGATCGAGCCGCTGCCGAGGGGCTGGACGGCGTCCAGCAGGCCGCGGATCTCGATGCGGGCGACGGGCAGGTCGCCGATCCTGGTGGCCAGGGTCGCGGCGGCGACCGCTGCCAGCGGGCCGGGGACCGACCTGATCCGCGACGGCAGGTGCCGCCAGGCGAGAAGCAGCAGGAGCGTTCCGGCGCCGACCGCGAACGTGGCCGGGGCGGTGGGCGACGCGGCGATCCGGGCCGGGAGCACGGCCAACCCCCGGATCTTGTCCCAGCCGCTGGTGGGCGCGGTCAGACCGGCCATCGCGTACGCCTGACCGGCGATGATGATCAGGCCGATGCCGGTGAGCGTGCCCTCGACGACGGCCACCGACGTCGCCCGGAACCAGCGGCCCAGACGGGCGACGCCGAGGGCGGCCTGCACCAGACCGGTGGCCAGCACGATCGTGCCGAGAGCGGGCAGCCCGTAGGTGCCGACGGCCTCGGCGACCAGCACGGCCAGTCCGGCGGTCGGGCCGGAGACCTGCAGGGTGCTGCCCGGCAGGACGCCGACGACGAGACCGCCGACGATTCCGGTGACCAGGCCGAGTTCGGCGGGGACGCCGGAGGCCACGGCGACGCCGACACACAGCGGCAGCGCGACCAGGAAGACGACGAGGGAGGCGGTGAGGTCGGCACGGGGTGGTGCGGGGAGACCGAAAATGCGCATGGTGGATTCCTTCGATGCCCGGGAACGAGACTGACGGTGGCGGGACGGCACGCATCGCCATGACCCGCGGCCCGTGGCGGCGGCGTCAGCGATCAGCGGTCGTGCCGGGAACCTGTCAGCACCGGAACACCTGAAGGACGACGTGTAATGCGGGCTGCCGGCCGGTCGTCGCCGGCCGGGTGGTGCCGCGGTGCCCGCGGGGCGTGGGGGCCGAGACCTCGCAGACGACCTCGGACTCCACGTCGCTGACCGCTGCCGGAGCCTGGCGGTCGGGCAGGTTCACCCGTTCGGTCGCGGGCTCGTGCATCTCCGGCGCGGGCGGCTGCGGTTGGTAGCCGACCCGGCCGGTACACACCGTGGAGACCCGTCCGGCCGTGGCCCGGGGCTGCCCGTGGTGCGGCATGGACATGTGCAGGAGCAGCAGGAGGAAGGCCAGCAGAGCGACGGGGATCGCCGCGAGCCGTCGCATCCTCCACCTCCCCTGACATAAGCCCTTTATTGCGCATAAGGCTAGTGGGGAGAGGCGGCCCGGGTTCCGTCATCCACAATCCGGAAATCTCCTGTTCACACCGTCGCTCACGGACGTGTGACGGGAGATGCTGCCGCGAGGATCGCGGCCATCGGGACTTGAAGCTGACACTGGTGTCAACTCCTATGGTGGCGGCATGAATTCCGTCGCCGGCCTGTTCGAGCCCGCCGTCGCCGGTGGTGCCGCGGGAGATGACCGGCGCGGACATCCGGGCCACGGTCGCCGAGTTCGCCACCACCGCCCGGCGTGCCGTCGACGCGGGCTTCGCCGGGGTCGAGGTGCACAGCGCCAACGGCCACCTGCTGCACCAGTTCCTGCCCGCCGACCACATCCCGGCGGACGGGGGCCTGGCCGCGGCCGGGCGGTTGCTCACCGAGGGCGCCGACCTGACCGCCCTGGGCCGACCGTTCCTGGCCAACCCCGACCTGGTCGAGCGTCTGCGCACCGGCGCGCCGGTCAACCAGGTCCGCAACCGCCACCTGATGTACGTCGGCGGCGAGACCGGCTACACCGACTACCCGGCGCTGCCTTCGGGACCTTCAGCGCCTTCGGCGGTCTCGGCGTGAGGGTGCAGGCTCAGGAGACGAGGGAGCCGAGGTGCTTGCGCAGCCACTCCGATCGGGTGGCGGGGATCCGGGCGGCGAGGTAGCCGTCCGGGCGGACCAGGACGATCGTGCCCGGTGCGGCGCGGAACCGTTCGGCCGCCTGTCCCTGAGCGTCCTGGATCGCCCCGGAGCCGATGCGATGGACGTGGACGTCAGCGGGCAGCCCGGTGAGCAGCTCGGCGTCGGCACTGTCGTCGGAGAACAGCAGCACCGTCCAATGCGGGCCGCGGAAGAGGTCGAAGGTGCTGCCGGCGAACCCGGCGCCGCGCAGCCCGGTGGCGTACGGAGCACGCTCGGCCCGGATGCCGTCGAGGGACAGAGGGCTGTCCGGGTAGGCGATGGACAGCCCACTCGTGTCGGCGCCCATCCCTTCGAAGCCCTTGTTCACCCCGTCGACGCCGTGGACGGCGTTGGTCTCGAACTTGCGGATCTTCGCGGTGCTGGAGGCGAGCACGGCGGCGGCGACCGGGCGGCGCTCCTGCTCGTAGCTGTCCAGCAGGGATTCACCGGCCCCGGCCAGGACGGCGTCCAGTTTCCAGGCGAGGTTGAAGGCGTCCTGGACTCCGGTGTTCATGCCCTGACCGCCGGCCGGGGTGTGGGCGTGGGCGGCGTCACCGGCCAGCAGGACCCGGCCGGCGCGGTACCGGGCGGCCAGGCGTACGTTCGCGCGATAGAGCGACAGCCAGGTCGCCTCGGTGAGGACCACCCGTCCGGCGCCGAGGTGTTCGTCGAGCAGGCGCTGATACAGCTGCAGAGACGGCTCCTCCGGAGCGTCGTCGCCGGGCGTGATCATCGACTGCCATTGCCACAGATCCGTGGTCGGCAGCGGGGTCAGGCCGAGCGCGCCGCTCGCGGTGGGCAGGATGTACTGGCGGCCGTGATCGAGACCTTCCAGGCGGACATCACCCAGGTACCAGAGTTCCTCCACGGTGAAACCCTCGAAGGGGACCTGGAGTGCGCGCCGGATCGTGCTGCGGCCGCCGTCCGCGCCGACCACCCAGCGGGCGCGGATGGTCTCCGGGCCGCGTGGACTCTCGACGGCGACCGTCACGTGGTCGTCGCCCTGCTCCAGGCCGACCGCCCGGGTGCCGAACTCCACCGGTACGCCGTCGAGGGCGAGCCGATCGCGCAGCGGTCCCTCGACGTCGAACTCGGCGATCCAGAGCGTCTCCCGGTACGGGGTCGCCGTGGGGTCGGGAGCGGGGACGGTGATCGGCCCGCGGTCGGTGACCGTCCCGTCGGCGGTGATCATGCGGACCGGAATCCGGATCGCGCCCCGGGTCAGGATCTCGTCCGCGACGCCGAGGTCGTCGAAGATCTCCAGGCTGCGTGGCTGCAGCCCCTTGCCCCGCGAGGTGATGCTCGGGGCGTCGAAGCGCTCGATCACCCGGACGCCGACACCCCGGCGCGCCAGGTCGCAGGCGAGCGTGAGCCCTGTCGGCCCGGCGCCGACGACCAGAACGTCCGTCACGGCAACGGTGGACATGGTGGTACCTCCTTGTTCGTCTCTCTCGAGAAACAAAACTACACCGTGCAGTGTGAAAAGTCGACGTTAGGATGCGCTGGTGCCTGATCAACCGCTGCGGCCGAGCTCAGTACGCAAACGGGCCGCGATCCTCGACGCGGCGCGCGAGCGATTTCTGGCCGACGGATACGACCGAACCTCGGTGGACGCCGTGGCAGCCGCGGCCGGCGTGTCCAAACGAACGGTCTACGACCACTTCACGGACAAGGACGGGCTGTGCCGAGCCGTGTTCCAGACCGCCGCGACCACGCTCCTGGACACGGTGCGCCGAGCCGCCGGTGAGGAGCTACGCGTGGACCGCGATCTGCGGGAGGGGGCGCTGGCCTTCGCCCGCCGCATCGCCACCGGCACCTTCCGGTCCTCCGATTACGCCGTGGTCCGGACACTGATGGACCACGGCGATCTGACCGGGGTCAGTCCCGACCTGGCCGGCGAGCCCGAGCGGATCCTCGCGTCCCAGCTCAGCGTCCTGGCCGAGGCTGGGCTCGTCCGGCAGGGAAAGGCACAACGCACCGCCGAACACTTCGGGGCCCTGACGTTCATGCTCGCGCTCAACCAGCCCCACCTGGAGGAGAGCGCGATGGACGAGATCTTCGTCGACGGCGTGGACGCCTTCGTCCGCGCCTACGGTCAGTAACGCGCTAGACGTCTTTCGTGGTCAGCGTGCGAAGCCATCCGTGTGTTGACTTCTGGCGTCCAGAGCGCCCGAAGTCAACACACGCATGGGGGCGTGGTGATTACGGGCGGGCTGGACGCCTCAAGTCAATACACCCGTGGTGGGTGTGGTGTTTTCGGGCGTTCAGTGCGCCCGAAGTCACCACACGGACCCTGATGGACGGTCAGGTGTTGGCGCCGCGGGCGGTCACCGGCCAGCGGTCCACCACCTCGCCGCCGGTGACGACGATCAGTTCGTCGGCGAGGTTGACGGTGGCGCAGACGTGGTTGGGGACGACCCGGAGGCGCTCGCCCAAGCTCGGGACGTCGTGGCCGTCGGGCAGCACGACCGTGGCGTGATGCTCGGACAGGGCGGTGATCCGGGCCTCCGGACAGTCGAGCAGGCGGCCGCCGCCGGTCGCCCACGCCTGCTGGTCGGCGCCGAGGACCTTGCTGCCGGCGTCCACGATGAACCGCTGCCCGGAGCGGCTCACCACGGTCGCCGTCACGGTCAGCGCCACCTGGTCCCAGCCGCAGGTGCCCAACTCGACCTGCTGGGCGTCGCCGAACACGTACACGCCGGGGCGCATCTCGGTCAGGGTGCCGCCGGCCAGGCCCGCGGTGGGAGTGGAGCCGCCGCTGCGTACCGAGGCGTCCAGGCCGTGCGCGGTCAGGGCGGCGGCGGCCTCGGACAGCGCCGCGGACTCGTCCGCCACGGCGAGTGACTGGCGGCCCGGACCGTAGGCGTGACCGGGGAACGTGAACACACCGCGTACCGTCAAGCCTGCCTTGTCCGCGGCGACCGCGACCGCGCCGGCGGCCTCCGGGGCGACGCCGCTGCGATGGTGGCCACTGTCCACCTCGACCAGCACCTCCAGCCCCGGCACCGCGCGGCCCAGGGCTTCCGCGCTCTCCGCCGAGTCCACGCCGACCCGCAGGTTCACCTGTCCGGTCAGGGCGCGGAGCCGGGCGGTCTGCTCCGGCGAGGGCCAGATGGGGTACGCGATGAAGACGTCCCCGGCGTCCCGGAACACCTCGGCCTCACTCACCGTCGCCACGGTCAGCCCGGTCGCCCCCAGCGCCAACTGACGGCGGGCGATCTCCGGCGACTTGTGGGTCTTGGCGTGCGGACGCAGTGCCAGGCCGCGGGCGGCGGCGCGCTCGGCCATGCTCCGCAGGTTGGCGTCGAGCACGTCGGCGTCGACGGTCACGTAGGGCGTCAGCATGGGGACCTCCAGCTCGGCGTACGGCAGAACACCGATCTTCACAGACCGAGCGGATGACGCGGGGTGAGGCCGGGGGCGAGCAGGCCGATCGCTAAAGCCGGCCGCCGAGCAGGAACAGCTCGTCGATCCCGGCCGCCTCGGCGATCCGCGCCATCGTCAACGACTGGTAGTCACCCATGAGCGGTATGACCGCCCGCACCACGCGCTCGCGATTCCCGTCCGCAGCCATCCCGTCACGCTACGACGGCGACGCAAGGCGAACGCGCTACCGAAGGGCGTTCCGGTTCTACGCCGCGGCGTCGAGCAGCGACATCTCCTCCTCGGACAGGCGCAGAGCGCCGGCGGCCACGTTCTGGGCCAGGTGCTCCGGGTCGCCGGTGCCGGGGATGGCCAGCACGTGCGGACCCCGGTGCAATGTCCAGGCGATGCGTACCTGCGCCGGAGTCGCGCCGTGCGCGCGGGCTACGGCGAGGACAGCGGCGTCGGTGTCGTGGGCCCCCGCCTCGCGTCCGGCGGCGGCGATGGCGAAGAACGGCACGAAGGCGATGCCCTGCTCGCCGCAGGAACGGACCAGATCGTCCTGCGCGGCCCGATGGTGGCCGAGGCCGTACGAGTTCTGCACGCAGACCACCGGCGCGAGCGCCTGGGCCTGCGCGAGATGGCGGGCCTCGACGTTGGAGACGCCCAGGTGCCGGATCAGGCCGGCGTCCCGCAGCTCGGCCAACGCCCCGACATGGTCGGTGATCGAGTCGAGCCCCTTCTGCCGCAGGTTGACGACGTCGAGGTGGTCGCGGCCGAGCTGGCGCAGGTTCTCCTCGACCTGGCCGCGCAGTTGTTCGGGCCGGGCCAGCGGCAGCCAATTACCGGACGGGTCCCGGCCGGGGCCGACCTTCGTGGTGATGACCAGGTCGTCCGGGTAGGGCGCCAGAGCCCGGTTGATCAACTCGTTGGCAGAGCGCCGCGCGGAGAAGTAGAAGGCTGCGGTATCGATGTGGTTCACGCCGAGTTCCACCGCGCGGCGCAACACCGCGACCGCCCGGTCCCGGTCGCTCGGGCTGCCGTCGGCGTTCGCGGTCAGTCGCATCGCCCCGAAGCCGAGCCTGTTGACCGTCAGGTCCCCCAGCTGCCAGGTTCCCGACTGTGGTGCGGTGACGACGTCAGTGAAGGTCATCATCGGACCCTCTCACGTGCCCGGGCGTACCCGTGAGAGGGTTTCCGGATGGTTGATCATGTGCCGGGATGTTCGTGCTGCGGGGAGCCTCTGGATGCGACCGACCTCGACGTGCGGTCCGGGGTGCCGGACGCGTTCCTCGCGCTGACGCCGGAGCGGCGGGACCAGGCCTGGGGCGGCAACGACCTCAAGCGGCTCCCGGAGATCGGCGGGTTCGTGCGGTGCCTGATGCCGGTGCGGCTGGCCGGTGGGGGCAGCGTGACGTACTCGGTGTGGCTGAAGGTCGACGACGATCAGCTGCGGCACGCCAACGCGGTGTGGACGAAGCCCGAGTACACCGCGCTGCGGCTGACCGGTGAGGTCGCCAACGCGATCAAGCCGTGGCCGGAACTGATCGGGGAGTCGGCCACCGCTGAGGTTCGCGGGGAGACGGAGCTGCCCTACCTGGCCGGCGTCGACGGGAGTCTGCTGGCGCGGGTGCTCGGCGAGGAGTGGGACCGGGACCTGGTGCTCAGCCGGATCGCGCATCCGCTGCCGATGAGCGTGCGGCAGCCGGTGACCGCCGAGTGGTCGCTCGAGCGTACGGCCGGTCTCGGTCCGCGTGACGACGACGGTGTCACGGTGTTCGCCGGTCCGGGACGGACGGTGCGGGTCGAGGTGTTCGCCATGCCGGCGGGGGAGACGGCCGCGTCTGCCGTCGCGGCGCTGAGCGCGGGTCTCGCCGAGCGCTGCGCGGGCCGCCTGACCGAGAACGACGGTGACCTTCTGCGTGCGGCCTTCTGGCTGACGACGGCACACCACGAGTTCTACGGGTACGCCGCGACGGCCACCGGGGTCCTCTGCGTGACCTGCCTCCACGACGACGAGGACGACCTGGCCTGGGCCCGGCAAGTGTGGCGGTCCGCGACCCACGTGGGGGCGGCGCGCATCGCTTAGAATCGATGAGGAGGCCCTGATGCCCGTCGGTGAGTTCCGCAACGACCAGGCCCGCGACCGATTCCACGCCGTCCACCAGGAGCTGATGGACCGGCTCTGGCCGCCCGAGTCGGTCCCCTCCGACGTGGACACCGGTTTCGGCACCACCCGCGTGCACCGGCTGGGCGGGGGTGCCGGCGACGGTGTGCCGTTCGTGCTGCTCCCGGGCTCGGGCGGGCCGTCGCTGATGTGGCACGCCTACGTGCGGCGGCTCGCCGCGTCCCGCCCGGTGATCGCCGTCGACCCGGTCGGCGAGCCGGGGCCGTCCGTGCAGACCCGCGCGATCGACAGTGGCGCGGACTGGTCGCGGTGGCTCGGCGAGGTGCTGTCCGGGCTGGGCGTCCGGCAGGCCCACCTGGTCGGGACCTCCTACGGCGGCTGGGTCGCCCTCTGTCACTCGCTGCACGCGCCGGAGTCCGTCGCGAGTCTGTCGCTGTTCGACCCGGGCGGGTTCGGGGAGGTCAGCCGCGGGTTCATCGTCTGGATGATCGCGGGCGGGCTGACCACGTTCACGCCCCGGCCGGTGCGGCACGCGCTGGCTCGTACCCTGCGGAACGTGACCCTGCGCGACGACGACGCGGTGCGGCTGGTCAAGGCGACGTTCGGGTTCCGGCGCCGGCACATCCTGCCGACGCCGCTCACCGACGGCGACCTGGCCCGGATCACCGCGCCGACGCTGCTGGTGGTCGGCGGGCACAGTCAGCTCTACGATGCCCGGCAGGTCGCCGCGCGGGTCACCGCCCACATGCCGCACGCGGTCGCCGAGATCGTCCCCGGTGCCGCTCACGACCTGGTGATGTGGGAGCCCGGCGAGCGCGCCGACCGGGTCGTGCGGTTCGCGTCAGGGGCGGTTCGCCCCGGGCCAGGGGCCGGGGGTGGCGGCGGGCTCGTCGACTGAGGTCACGTCGGTGCGATACAGCTCCATACCCCGCGCCTGATAGTTGGCCAGCGCGGCCGGGCCGTCCCAGCTACAGGTGTGCACCCACACCCGGCCGACCGGGGGCCGGTCCGGCCAGCGGCCGGGCAGCCGCCACGCCTCGGTCAGGGTGGTGGTGAGCAGGTGGCCGCCGATCCGCTGCCCGGCGAACTGGGGGAGCAGACCGAAATAGGCGATCTCGACCTCGCCGGGGGTGCGGCCGTCCAGTTCGGCATACCCGGCGGGAGTGCCCCGGACCGACACCATCCAGGTCTCCACGCCGGGCGCCGTCACCCAGTCCTGCCACTGCTGCCAGTCCCAGCCCAGACGGTCGGTCCAGTGCCAGCCGCCGCCGACCGCGGTGTAGAGGTAGCGGTTGAGTTCGACGCTGGGCACCTCGGCGCGCCGGATCTCCACCGGGACCTCCGGCTGTCGCGCGGGGTGGATCCGGGACGGGTCGGTCTGTTCCAGGTACCAGGTCGTGAGCTCCACCCCCCGATCATCGCTGATCGACAAACTTCTCTTGACAGAAATCCCGCGGAAATGACCATGATGAAGATCCATCGATGGCGGGAGACTTCATGATTCAGTTCCGTGCCCGGTTCGGATCGACGGGTTCGGCGGCCGTCGCCGTCGCCGTCGCCTCGGTGATGCTGGTCCCGGGTTTGGTCGCCGGCGCGTTGTCGTCGGCGGCGGGTCTGCGCACGGCGGCGGTGGCCCCGGCCGTCATCAGGCCGGTCATCGATCAGAACTTCGCGGACCCGGACGTCATGAAGGTCGGCGGCACCTACTACGCGTACGCGACCAACAGCGACGGCCGGAACATCAAGTGGGCGACCTCCACCGACCTGGTCACCTGGCAGGTGCGGGAGAGCGACGCGCTGCCCGCCCTGGGCGCCTGGGTGGATCCGGACTGGTCGTTCCCGCCCGGCGGGTCCGGCGACCACGGCGTCTGGGCGCCGGAGGTGTTCGCGACCGGGCCGCGCAGTTTCGTCATGTGGTACACCGCGCACGACCGGGCCTCCGGCAAGCAGTGCATCGGTGCGGCCACCGCCACCGCGCCGGGCGGGCCGTTCCAACCACAGGACACCTCCCTCGTCTGTACGCCGGAGATCGGTGGCGCGATCGACGCGTCCTCGTACGCCGAGAACGGCCGCCGTTACCTGCTGTGGAAGAACGACGGCAACTGCTGCTCCCAGGACACCTGGCTGCACCTGCAGCAGGTCAGCGCGGACGGGTTGCGCCGCACCGGGCCGGTGACTCAGCTGATCAAGCAGAGCAAGCCGTTCGAGGGCACCCTCGTGGAGGCGCCGACACTGTGGAAGCACGCCGGCACGTACGTGCTGTTCTACTCGGCGAACTTCTTCGGCAACGGCAGCTACGTGAGCGGCTACGCCACCTCGGCCAGTCTGCGCGGACCGTACACGAAAGCGGAGAAGCCCCTGATGACCACCGATGCCTTCGCCGGTGACGTGCGCGGTCCCGGCGGCCAGGACATCGTGACCGGACCGGACGGCCGGGACCGGATCGTGTTCCACGGCTGGAACGCGGACTTCACCTACCGGGCGGTGTATTCGCAGCGGCTCGACTGGCAGGGCAGCCGGCCGATCGTGGCCGGGGCGAAGATCCGTTACGAGGCCGAGGACGCCGCTTTCACCCGTGCCAACGCGCGCTACGCGGCGGGCGGGGCGAGCAACGGCGTCGTCGTCGGCGGCATCGATTTCGCCGACAGCCGGATCACGTTCACCGTGCATGTGCCGCGGGCCGGCACCTACCGGCTCTTCAGCCGGTACGCGAACGGTTCGGACGCCGGTGCGGCCGGCCACACCCTGACCGTGAACGGGGTCGACGCCGGCACCGTGGACTATCCCGTGACGGGCTGGGACAACTGGCAGATCAGCGAGCGGTCGATCACGCTCAAGGCAGGGGACAATCTCGTCGCGTACGCGAAGGGGACGAATTTCGCCGAGCTGGACGCGATCGACGTCGCCTGACCCCGACGCGGGCCCGGCCGTTGCGGCCGGGCCCGCCGTCCGGTTCCCTACGTGCGGTAGGCGTAGAACCAGCCGTTCGGATAAGCCTTCAGGAACGAGCTGAGCGGCTTGTCCAAGGTGTTGTTGGTGTGATAGCTGAGATAGATCTCTTTCTTGGTCACCTTGGTGACGATGGTGGTGTGGTCGATCCGGCCGTCCCGGTTGAAGTCGACCTGCAGGACGTCGGCCAGGCTCAGCTGCCACACGTTGGTCAGGGCCTTGGTGCGGCGGGGCGCGAAGCGGGACCAGCGCTCGGCCGAGGTCCAGGTGTACGTCTGGTTGGCCCAGTTGTACCACCAGTTCTTGTCACTGCGGTACCAGCCGGTGTCGTTCTTCCAGCCGCCGGCCCGCAGCGCCTGGGACACGAAGTTGGTGCAGTCGCCGCCCTTCTTGGTGAAATCGCGGTAGTCCTTGTTGCGGTTCTTCGCGTATTTCCGGGCGTACTTGACGATGCAGCTGTAACACAGGCCCTTCGGGATGGCCTGGGCCGAGAAGGTCCCCTCGGCCGTGGTGTCGTCGACCTTCTCCACCGTGCCCACCGGGTCGCTGCCGGCGACCGTGGCCTGCACCGCATCCGGGTAGATCATTCCGTCCGCCGCGTTGTAGCTCTCCGACGGGTCGCTGTCGTAGAGCGCCTCGTCGTCGGTCGCCGCGGTCGCCTCCTCGACGGACGGCGGGATCACCGTGCTGATCCGGCCGGCCGGTTCGGTGACCGGCGGCAGGTGCGCGCCGTATGTCAGGGACTCGTCCGCGAGCTTGTACGCCGAGCCGTCCCGGACGAAGACGAAGACCCGGTTCGCCTGGTACTCGTTGGCGGGTTCGTCGCTGCCCGCGGCCGGGGTCAGGGCCGCCGACTCGACCGTCCAGTAGTACGCCTCGTTGCCGCTGCCGCTGAGCTGCACCATGCCCTCGTCCACGGTGACGGTGGAGGACACGTACGACAGGCCGTCGGCGGCGAGCGCCGCCCGGGCCTGGGCCAGCTCGCCCGCGCCGGTCGCCTCCTGCGCGGCCATGCCGGTCCACAGCGGGACCGTGCCGGACGGGTTCTCGCCGGTGATGGCCGCGGCCCGGTTCTTCAGGAAGGTCAGGGCCAGCGGTTCCAGAGTGGCCATCGCGGTCGTCTCGGCCGCGGTCATCGCCCGGTCGGGCTGCTCGGCCACGTCCTCCGCGCCGCGGCCCACACCGAACTGGTGGTAGCCGAGCGCCGAGGTCAGGTTGCCCGCGGCGTCGAACGCCCGCACGTAGAGACGGTTCATGCCACCCCGGCCCGGGGTGAGCGTGACGGTGGCGGTGCCGTCGGCGGCCGCGGCCACCTTGGACGTGGGTGACGTGTTGTTGAGCGCGTACAGGTACGCCGTGGCGGTCTGCCCGGGCGGCGGCGACAGCGTGAACGTGCCCGCCGTGCCGGCCGCCCCCGACCAGGTGTCCCGCGGGTAGGTCGCCGACGTCGCGGTCGCGGCCGCGGTGACACCGGTGTCGACGGTGAACCGGCACAGGCCGCTCCACGGGCTCCACAGCGTCGCCCCGTCGGTGGCGCGGGCCCGCCAGGAATATCCGGTGCCGTTCGCCAGCGCGCCGGCCGGGACGGTCACCGAGCCGGTGCCGCCGGACGCCACCGTGGCGCTGATCCCGCCGCCGACCAGGGTGGCGCCGTCGGCGGTCCACCACTCGAACTCGGCCCGGGCCGGATCGCCCTGCGGGTCGGTGACCACCGCGGAGAACGACGGCCGGGTGGTGGCGAGCACCGGTCCGGAGCCGGACGTGACGCAGGTGGTCGCCGGGACACTGGACCGGGCGCCGACCGCGGGCTGCCCGGTGAAGACGCACTCCTTGACCGGGGTGCTCGTGTCAGCATCCGAGGAGAGATTCACCGACGTCAGGTGCGTCTCGTAGATCCAGCCGTAGTCGGTGGTGCCGTCGACCCGGGCGTACCACCATTTGTTGTCGTACGAATTCATCGTGTAGCACCAGAAGTAGAGGCGGGTTCCCGCCTTCACCCCGTCCGTGGAGGTCTTGGCGCAGTCACCGTACGGGCCGGTCTTCAGCGGGTACGTGTCGAGCATCAGAGCGCTGCCGTTGCCGTTGGTCGTGGTGGCGAACTCGGCGCAGTCCGGCGGGACCGCCCCGGCCGCGCCGGGCGACACGACACTCAGGCCGATCGTCGCCATCAAGGCCACCAGAACGGCCGAAAGCCATCGTCGAGTGTGGTGGGTTGCTTTCCCCATGCGATTCCCCATGATTTGCCGTCGCTCCCGGTTCGGGCGTCCGGTCGGCAAGATCGTAAGGCATGAATGGCAAATTAGCGAATTCGTAAATGGTTAAGTAAAGCCTTATCGAATGCACATCACAATTCTTTCTGTTATGCCAGGGGTGTTCGACCCTCAATTCCCGGCGCGCTCGTGGAGGACACTGTGGACGAGGGTGCGGGCCGGGCGCTGCGCCTGATGTGGGCCGCGTACGCGTGCGGTCAGGCCGGCTCGGGGATCGGCGCGGGGGCGCTGCCGCTCGTCGTCGTCCTGCTGGCCGGTGTCGTCATTCTGCCTGGACCACCCGATGGCCGCCGTCCTGACATCTTCCGGGTGGTTGCGAGGTGGGGCACTCTGGAGGGATGGGGCAGTCCATCAGGTACGAGCGGAAGCTGAAGGAAGCGGTGCGCACCTCCTGGCTCGCTGTGCTGGGTGTGGTCGTCGGAGGGTTCTTGATCTCCTGGGCGTTGATGCAGGGCCGCGTGCCGTGGGCCGCCGGCATCGCCCTGGCCATCGCGGTGATCGTGGTGTATCCGCTGGGGATCCTCCTCTTCCTGGTCCTGCCGATCTCGGAGACGTCACTGCGGGCACAGATCGCCGACGCCGGGTCCGCGGAGGCGGGTCCGCTGTACGTGAAGCTCGCCGCTCGGCGGGCGGCCGATGGTGACCACGACGAGCAGATCTGGCTGCTGCGCCGGGCGGTGGACTGCGGCGACCGGGACGGCTACCGGATGCTGCTGGCGACGCTCACCGAGCACGGCGAACCGTCCGACGTGACGGATCTGCGGTGCCGCGTCGTGAGCCGGGGCGGTGGTCTGCGCCCGGACGACCCGCTCGGCACGCCCTGGCCGGGCATCGACGGGGAGGCGCTGCTGGCCGTCGCCGACCGGGAGCGGCATGTGCTCACCGAGCCCTCCGCCGCCCTGCGCAGCCTCGATGTTCTGCTGACGGCGGCGGGCCGCCCCGATCCGGAGGTGTGGCGTGCTCTGGTCGGGGCCAGGGCGAAGGGCTTCCACCTGCGGTTGGCGCGGCATCTGGCCGGGAGCGGCCGGTTCGCCGAGGCCGTCGCTCTGATCCGGGACGGGGACCCCGGCACCCGGCCGGCCTTCCCGGAGGCCGAGGAGTTCTTGCTGGAGCACGGCCTGGTGGCCGAACTGGAGGAGGATGCCCGGCTGCGGTGGACGAAGGGCAAGGACGCCCACGCCCTGGCCGCGCTGCGCCGACTGCTCGCCGGCCAGGACCGGCACGGCGAGCTCGCCCGGTTGCCCAGCGAGGTGGTGGTGGCGAGCCCCGCAAACGCGCAACCGCAGGGCAGGTGGACCGGTGTGAGCGCGTCCGCGATGCCGTCCGCCACGCCGCCGGGTGGTTACAGCAGCTACCCCGGCGGCGGCTGCTGACCTGCGGGCCGGAGTAAGTCGTCGAGGGCCTCGGTGAAACGGGCCGTGTAGCGCCCGCAGTCGTCGAGGACCACGCCGGTGAGCCGCATACAGTGCCGGGGTGAATCAGGCGACGATCGCGATAGTTCACCGCGATCGGCGCGGCGCTCGGACTGCTGACGGCCGCACTGGCGACCTCGGCCCTCCCTGCGTCCGCCGCGATCGAGACCAGGATCGACATCGGCCGCACTATCTACCAGGACGACTTCATCAAGAGTTCGGGAAGCCCGGCCGTCCTCGACGTCCCGGTGACCCTGTGCGGCATTCCCCGCCTTCGCCGCCGCTGAGTCCGCCGCCGCTCACCGGTCAGCCGTGGCGGACTCCATTGATCAGCAGGGTCAGGCCCCGCTCGTAGTAGTCCTGCTCGTCCGGGACCTCCAGGAAGAAGTCGGCGGTCTCGGTCAGGTGCGGATAGTCCTGCGACGGCAGGGACTTCAGCTTCGCGCGCTTGTCGGCGAGCAGCTTCGCGCGCAGGGCCGGGTCGGGCACCGCGACGTCGCCGGGCTGGTTGGTCACCAGGCCGATCAGGGTGGTGAGGATCAGGATGCTCAGCTGGGCCGCCGCCACCGGGGGGTGGCCGTCGGCGCGGAGCAGACCGAGGACGCGTTCGCCCAGGTCGAGGCCGGCGGGCGTCCGCATGAGCCGGATCGGCATGATCTCGGCGAGCGCCGGGTGGGCGCGTAGGACGCGCAGCACCGCCGTCATCACCGCCCGCAGCTCGGGGCCGTCGCCCGGAGCGGAACCGTCGCCCCGGCTGGGGCCGTCGCTCAGGTCGATCTCGCCGAGGACCCGTTCGACGAGGGCGTCGAGCAGGGCGTCCTTGTCCTTGAAATGCCAGTAGAGGGCCATCGGCGTGACACCGAACGCGGTGGCGACCCGGCGCAGGGTGACCGCGTCGAGGCCGTCGGTGTCGGCGATGGCGAGGGCGGCGGCCAGCACGTCGGTGCGGTCGAGGCGTTCGGAGGCCGGTGGTCGGGGTGCCATGCGGTTCACTATATCTCGTATAGCTGGGCCGTTGACGATCGTTCCCGGCTCCGACTACGGTCGCTATACGCCGTAAATTTACGGCATATAGTTAAGGGGTCGACATGACACGGACCGTTCTCGTCACCGGCAGCTCGTCCGGCTTCGGCCGCGCCACGGTGCGCACGTTCCTCGCCCAGGGGTGGAACGTCGTCGCGACACTGCGCGACCCGGCCGCCTGGGACGGTGAGGCATCCGACCGACTGCTGGTGCGGGCTTTGGACGTACGCGATGAATCCTCGATCGATACGGCGGTGACCGCCGCGACCCAGCGTTTCGGGCACCTGGACGCGGTGGTCAACAACGCCGGGATGGGACTGTTCTCGGTTTTCGAGACGACCCCGCAGAGCGTCATCGACGACCTTTTCCAGACCAATGTGTACGGGCCGATGCGCGTCATCCGTGCCGTGCTGCCCGTGTTCCAGGCCCAGGGTGGTGGCCGGATCGTGAACGTGACCTCCAGCAGTGCGACCGTTCCGACCCCGTTGCAGGCGGCCTATGGCGCGTCGAAGGCGGCGCTGACGGTGTTCTCCGAGGGGCTCGAATACGAGTTGGCCGATCAGAACATCCAGGTCCGGACGGTCGAGCCGGGATTCGTGCCGACGACCGGATTCTTCACGCAGACCAGTGCGCGGTTCGCGAGCATCCCGGCGCCGGAGGCGTACCTGCCGTACATCCAGAAGCAGATCGCCGCCTTCGACGTCCAGCCGCCGGCCGGATATCTCGCCACCGAGGACGACGTGGCCGCGACCGTGTTCACCGCGGCCACCGACGAGAGCGGCCTGACCCGTTTCCGGGTCGGCGGCGACACCCTGGACGGCGCCGCCGCCCGCCGGCAGTCCGACGCCGACTACGACGCGTGGCGAACCGCCCAGTTCGCCTGAACACGTTTCGTGGTCAGGGTGCGAAGCCCGTCCGCGTGGTGATTTCGGGCGCGCTGGACGCCCGTAATCACCACACCGGTGGGGGTGTGGTGAATACGGGCGGGCTGAACGCCCCAAGTCACCACGCCCGTGGTGGGGTGTGGTGTTTTCGGGCGGGATGGGTGGCTGTCACCACGCAGACCCCGATGACGAAACGTGGCTAGTGTCCTGCGCCGGAAATTCGGTCACAAAATCTGGCGATTGATTCGAGGATCTCCTCGGCGGTCTTGGTCCAGATGAACGGGCGCGGGTTGGCG